>CAZGQV010000026.1:0-2053 GCA_964527365.1 Candidatus Woesearchaeota archaeon | reverse complement strand
TTCTCCGTCCCAAGATTGACTCTCATCTTTATTTGCTGAATAATTTTCAAGAGTATCTTCTCCCTCAACTCGAGGTTCAACAAAATAAGAATCAGCTTCGGTCTTAGATCCCAAATCAGGCAATTTATCGGAAACATTTTGTGCTTCAACAGAATTCATATTAAATATTGAAAATATTCCTGCTGATATTCCCGCGGTTGTTCCAAGCAAAATATTTCTTAATGATTTTCTTCTTTTCATTTTATGTTATTACCAAGTAGTTACTATATATAAATGTTATTATTGAAAATAACCTTGTTAATAATAACTCTCAGTAAACTATTTTAATAAAGTTCAAATTAAAAAGATTTCTATTATCAAAGAACATCTTTTACTAAAGAAATATTTATAAAAGAGAAAATATTACACTCAATATGAGAGGAAGAAAAAGAGGATTTCTATTTGCTATTTTATTTGTAACTGTGTTAAGCATATTATCTTTCGCATCTGCAACAACTTGTAATGGGGGAACAGAAGAGTATATTTCTTGTACAGGAACTTATGAACAAACATACCCATTTTCTGGTTGTTATGGAATTTTTAGAGATTCAAATAATTTGCCCATTGGACCCTGTTCTTCAATATTTTTTGTCGAGTTTTCTTGTAATAATCATCTTGATTGTTATTGGTCAACTGACACATACACAACAACGGAAGATTGTAGTACTTTACAATATAGCCATACATGTTTAGCAGAATCAGAATGTACTTTAGATAGTGATTGTAGTTGTGATTCAGGAGATTCCGTAGCCATTTGTGAAGGAACATATTCTTTACCTGTAGCACAATGTCTGGGAGAAGTTGGTGGAAGTTTAGTTTACCCAGATGGGTATGATTGTTCAGGATTTACACAAGATAATTGTGGAACAAGTTGGGATACACATGGATGTCATTGGGGTACGGCTGCAACGAATGCAAATTGTAATACATTTACTGGACAATCAGAATCAGTTTGTGAATCTGTTGATGGTTGTACTGCCACATCAGCTTCTTGTACAAATATTTGTTCAGAAACAGATGGTGGAAATGATATCTTTAATGCTGGAACTACAACTTACAATGGAGTAGATTCTAAGGATTCTTGTTATGGGGGAAATACGGTGGTATATGAACGATATTGTGATTCAAATAATATATTACATACTTCGGGTGTAACTTGTCCAGATGGATGTTTAACAAATTCCAATAGTGAAGGTTATTGTGCTTCAAATCCAGAACCATTAACTCCAATTCTTTTACCTTGGGCAAATAATATAGGATTATATAATGCATTGCTTGGAATAGATACCGATAATGTAAATGCAGATTGTAAGTATTCAGTGAATCCAATGTCGTATGATGCAATGAGTTTTTTTACTCAAACAGGGTGGGATGAACATCAAGAATCAATAACTGACTTAACTCCAAATACAACTTATAATTATTATTTAAAATGTAGGAATGCTAATTATCCCACTAATTCCGCTTATGAAAGTGTAGGTTACTATTATGATTTTACGACACTTTTGGGATCATATTGTGGAGATGATGTGATTAATGAATTGGGGGAAGAATGTGATGGTTCTGATTTGGCTGGAGCAAGTTGTGAAGACCAATATGAGTATTTTGATGGAACATTATCCTGTTCAGATACATGTTTTTATGATTGGAATTCTTGCGGCCCCTACTATCCCGAGCCCTGCAATATTAATGGTATCTTAGAAAATACTGAAGCTTGCGATGGAAATCTTTTTATTAATAATTTAACCTGTGTGGCTTTAGGGTATGATACTGGAACTTTGACTTGTTCAAATACTTGTGAGATTGGTTTAAGTGATTGTTCTGGAGGGATATCTGGGAGTGCTTATTGGATGAATTCTTTACCAACAACTACAATTTCTCAAATATATTTTACGGCAGGAAATTCAATTAATGTTTCAATGGTTTTGGATGGTTCTGGATTAACATTAGATGGAGTGACTTTTACGGTTTACGAATCAGATGGGACAAGTTCAACTGAATTGAGTGGTGCTTC
>CAZGQV010000025.1:0-2088 GCA_964527365.1 Candidatus Woesearchaeota archaeon | reverse complement strand
TCCAGGGTATGAAAATGAAAACAATAGCTACATTTGAAAATCGACAAAATAAACAAAATCAAAATAAAAAATGCCAACAAGCAAATCACCAAGAAAAGGAAGTTTACAATTCTGGCCCAGAAAAAGGGCTGCTAAGTTCTTACCTAGTACTAACTGGGACGCAATTAAGTCCGATAAAATATTGAAAGGATTCATTGCTTACAAAGCAGGAATGGCTTCAGCTTTCATTAAAGATGATTCTGAACATTCAATGACCAAAGGAAAAAAGAAAATTGTTCCAGTAACAATTCTCGAGTGTCCTTCAATGAAAATATTATCTGTAAGGTTCCATAAAAACGGAATTGTTGCGAATGAAGTTTTAGCACCAAATTTAGATAAAGAATTAAAGAGAAAATTAAAATTACCAAAAACAGTTAAAAAATTAGATTCAATAAAATCTGAAGAATATGAAGATTTGAAAGTTATTGCATATTCAATTGTAAAAAAAACAAATTTGAAAAAAACACCAGATATTATTGAAATTGGATTAAGTGGATCATATGGAGAAAAATTAAATTTTGTTAAAGAAAATTTAGAAAAAGAAATTTCTATTTTAGATATTTTCGATAAAGGACAATTAATTGATGTGAGGGGATTAACTAAAGGTAAAGGATTACAGGGGCCAGTAAGAAGATTTGGAATTACATTAAAGAACCACAAATCAGAAAAAGGACAAAGAAGGCCAGGTTCACTAGGTCCATGGCATCCAGCTAGAGTTATTTTTAGAGTTCCAATGGCAGGACAATTAGGAACATTCACAAGAGTAGTTTATAATAATAAAATTTTAGACATGGGTAAAGCAGAAGAAAAATTCAAAAACATAAAAAATTATGGGGATGTTAAAACAGATTATATTGTTGTTGAGGGTTCTCTTCAAGGATCAGCAAAAAGACAATTGATTTTAACACAACCATTAAGGCCAACCAAAAAACAATTAAAAAAACAACACGAGTTGATCGAATTAAGATAAAATGAAAACAAAAATATACACAATTGACGGAACACAAGGAAAGGAAATAACTTTACCTAATTGTTTTAATGAGATAGTAAGGGAAGATTTAATCCAAAAAATAATTGAAGCTAAAAAAGTTTGGCAACCTTATGCCCCAAGTCCTGTAGCTGGAAATCAATATTCTGCAAGTGGTAAATTAAAACACCATAGGAAAGTTTGGAAATCACAATATGGTCGGGGAATGAGTAGAATTCCAAGAAAACAAATGAGTAGAAGAGGTTCACAATTCCAATGGGTTGGTGCAACTGTTCCAAATACTCGGGGCGGGAGAAGAGTCCACGTGCCCAAGGTAATCTCGATGATCAGTTTAGCCAGAATAAATAAAAAAGAATTGAAATTAGCTTTAATGTCTGCATTAAGTGCAACAGTTTCAGCAAAATGGATAACAAAAAGATATGAAAGATTAAAGGATGAAAAAATAACAACTTTGCCATTAATTGTAGAATCAAAATTGACTGAATTAAAATCAAAAGAAGTTTTAGTTGGATTAAAAAAAATTTTAGGTGAAAAATTATATGATATTGCAATTCAAAAAAAATCAATTAGAAAAGGAATTGGAAAACTACGTGGAAGAAAATACAAAAGCACTGCAGGGATGTTATTAGTTATCGGAAATGAAGAAAAATTAAAAATAACTGCATTTGATGTTCAAAAAGTAAATAAATTGGGGATAAATGATTTAGCTAATGGTGGAGTTGGAAGATTAACAGTTTACACTGAAGAAGCAATTAAAGAATTAGGAGCAAAATTCAAATGAATCTTAAACCAATAGTAACAGAAAAAGCAGTAATGATGATTGAAAGAGACAATGTAATAACATTTCAAACTTCAATGAAAATGAAAAAGAAAGATATTAAAAAAGAAGTTGAAGATTTATTTAAAGTAAAGATAGAAAAAATTAGAACTTTAATTAGGGATAATAAAAAATATGCTTATATTAAATTAAAAGGAGACACATTAGCAATAGATGTGGCGACAAAACTAGGATTAATGTAAAATGGGAAAAAGAATAATTCAACAAGCTCGAGGGAAAGGAA
>CAZGQV010000024.1:0-2153 GCA_964527365.1 Candidatus Woesearchaeota archaeon | reverse complement strand
GAAAAGCTCTTCATCCAACACAAAAACCAGAAGAAATGTTAAAAAGAATAATTTTAGCAAGTTCTAATGAAAATGATATAGTCTTAGATCCTTTTTTAGGTAGTGGTACTACTGCTTTAATTGCTAAAAAATATAAAAGAAAATGGATTGGAATTGAAAGAGATGAAACATATTTTAAGGCTGCCAAAAACAGAATTAACAAAATTTAATTTTTACATAAAAATGATTGAAAACGTTCTCTAACATAAGCCTCCACATTCAGATTGAGAGAAAAGCAAGAAGAACGTGGCAGGCTCTAAACATTATGCGAAATAGGAAAGTTACAAATTTGTAATTGCTATGATAAGTGGAGGATAAATGCAAGATTCATTAACTTCTGTATTTGTAGATAGTTTATCTTCTACAGTTAATTTAACGGAAACATTTAATTTAGTGACATATTTAGAAAACAATTCATTGGCAATACAAACCTTATTTGCAATTCTAATTTTTTTTGCGACAGTAACATACGTAATTATTAACACTCTAATGCATAGAGAAATGGTCAAACAGAGAAAGAGAGAAGAAACTCCCAATATTAGTATAAAATTTGTGCAAGAACCACATGCTCTAAGTCTTTTTGCCTTGGTAATTGAGAACATATCTTCTGTAGAAGTTTTTAACCTAATATTTATTGAATATCCAGAATTGGAACTTTGGACTGTAGATGGCACTACCGCCGATGTTGGAATTATTAAAGAAGGAATTGAATACATGGGAGTTGGTCAAATTTATCAGGATTCATTCTTAGAACTTTTTGACAAAGAAAATCAAAATAGAAAGTTAGATTTTAAAGTTGCATTTTTTAATAAAGCCGGGAAAAAATATTTTAAATCATTTTCTTTAAACACAGCTATGTTTAATTCCATTGGTGAAATTCAACACCCAACAGTTGAAGAAGAATTAAAAAAATTAAGAGAATTAATTGAGAAAATATCAACGAATCGAAAAGATACTTTATGAATGCAAATATTATTAATAGATGGGAGTTCTAATTATGGATTTGATATATTGGATTGTATATTTTGTATTTTATATTATACTTGGTATAATTATAGGATTGATATGCTCAAAGGTAGCTGATTCTAAAGGATATAATGGCAAAACCTTCTTCTGGGCAGGTTTTTTTTTCTTATTTGCTGGTTTATTAATTGTCATAGCTTATAAGGATCTGAAATCTGAACAACAAAATTCGACAATTATTTCTTCACTTTATGAAATTAAGAAATTACTTAATAATCAGTATAATGAAATAACTAAAATCAAATCTAATTTCAAACTCAAAGGTCCAAAATTAAATACTTCTAAAAGTTCAACTGAAAAAGAAAAAGCAGATATTAATCAAGAAAATTTAATATATCAGAAAGTATGGAATAGAGTAGAAAAAAAACATGGATATATAAAAAAGATTTTAGATAACACAGAAATACAGGTTCAAAACAAATATGGTATTTTTAATTGGAAGATTGAGGATTGTGACCTAAAATGATTTCGCATAACAAGCGTTTCAGCGGGTTATGTTATCAGTTCGTTTCGTCTGAACCTTACGGTTCAAACTTTGGTTAGTTCGTTTCCTGGTGTGATCGTTCCGATCCCGCCGCACACGCAAAACATTACACGAAATTATAAAATCACAAATTTATAAGTTGTGAATAAAAAAACGGAGGAAAAGAAAATGGCAATGAAAGATGATGTTTACAAAAGTTTTAATTCTAAAACTACTAAAGAATTACAAAAAATTTGGGATGAAAATGACAGAAATGAGTATTCGACAGTTGCTTTTGAAGTAATTGAAGAAATTCTAAAAAAAAGAAATGACGCTTACAAAAATTTTAATTCTAAAACTATTGAAGAATTACAAAAGATTTGGAATCAAAATGACAGAAATGAGTATTCGACAGTTGCTTTTGAAGTAATTGAAGAAATTTTAAAAAAAAAGAAAAATGAAGTTTACAAAAGTTTTAATTCTAAGACTATTGAGGAATTACAAAAGATTTTGGATGAAAAAGACAGAAATGAGTATTCGACAGTTACTTTTGAAGTAATTAAGAAAATTATTAAAAAAAGAAATGAAAGTATTAAATTACCAGAAAACAAGGATAGACTGAAATCAA
>CAZGQV010000023.1:0-3857 GCA_964527365.1 Candidatus Woesearchaeota archaeon | reverse complement strand
CCCCATTTAGCGCCCCCAGCAGGAATCGAACCTGCGGGCCCAAAGGGCCCAGATCTCAAGTCTGGTGCTATACCACTAAGCGATGGAGGCTTAACATGTCTCATGATACGAATAATAATTGATTGTAAAAATAGGTTTTAAAGATTCCTATTCAATAACTTCGACCCTTCAAAAAAAATTTGACCTTTTCCCAAGTACTAAACGGTTCAATATTAATTTTATTATCATTCATATCATAAACTTCATGTCTAATTATTGGTTTTTCTTTCAAAACAGGAGCTTTAACTGAAAGCTCTTTAGTTGCCTGAACAAATGCTTCATCAACTGCCGTTCTAGAATATCCTTGTTTAACCAAAGCAAATTTCAAAGTATCTGAAGTATAATTCTTACTTAAGTTTCTTTTAAAATAATCAATTAATTGAGTTTTGTTATCTGGCCTTCTCATAAAAAAAAGAGGTAATAAGGCTTTAAAAAAATTGCCCTACACGAGTAAGTTCTCGTACCGGGAATGAAGTTGAGCGGCATTAAATTTTGATTGGTAGTTTTTTATGATAAAATTTCAAGGCTTCTTTGAGCCTGGGGGTAGATTCAGCATAAATTGTGATTAAAGGTTCACCAATTTTCATTTTATCTCCCACATGTTTATGTAAATAAACTCCCGAGAATTTATCTAAAGGACAACCTGCAGCTCTTGCTAAGAGATTTATTTTTTTGTTATCTATGGATTTTATTTTTCCTTTCTTTAAAGAACAAACAGTATGGAAAATTTTTGAAGGCACTGGATCAATAACTTTTCCCTTTTGTGCTTTAATTATTTCCTTAAATTTACGAAATGCCTTACCAGATTCTAACATTTCTTCAGCTAATAATTTTCCTTTTCCTTTTTTTGTTTTTCCAGTCATTTCAAAAATAATTGATGATAGATAAATTGATTTTTTTTCTAAATCTTGTGGCCCTTCTTTTTTAGGGTCAAGAACTTTTAACACATCAATAATTTCTAATGCGGGTCCAACACCATTTCCAATTGGTTCTTCAGCTTTTGTCAAAATAACTTTGATTTTTACTTTAAAATGTCTAGCCAATCTTTCAAATTTTTTCTTCAAACTTCCTGCAACATTTCTAGTAACTTTTGCTTTTTTCCCATATGGGATGTCAATTAAAATATGATTACTTCCCGCAGCTAATTTTTTTGACATAATTGAGGCTAATAATTGTGCCCGGGGATCTAATTTCAACATTTTTTCAACTTTAAGAATTTTGGAATCTGCAGGCACCATCCCAAGAGAGCCCCCCCAAGATAAACATGCCCCTGTTTTTTTCACAATTTTTGTTAGCTGATCCATTGAAAATTCAATTGGGCTTAGAACTTCAATACAATCCGCAGTACCAGCAGCACTAGTAATTGCTTTTGAAGATGTCTTTGGAAAAATAAGTCCAGCCGCAGCACAAATAGCGACCACAATTGGAGTAGTTCTATTTCCAGCTATGCCCCCTATGCAATGCTTATCAACAACAAATTTATTTCTAAATTTCATTCTTTTTCCAGAATTTAAAATGGCATCAATTAATCCAATTGTTTCTTCAAAATCCATACCATTTTTATACATACCAGAAATAAAAACAGCAACTTCTGGTTCCGAAAGAGTATTATTTACAATATCTTGAATTATCACCTTAATTTTTTCATGGTTTAATTTTTTTCCAATTATTTTTTCTTTAATATATGTAACACTATCGGGAGTAGCAGAAATAGAAACATCAATTTTTTGACCTTCCCTAAGGAGGAGTCTTTTTTTTATTTCAATAGAAATAGCAATATCCCCATTTCCAACCAAATTTTCAACAGTATCTAAAATTGTTGACATTTGTTTAGGGTTGGTAGAAATAGTTTTTATTGTAACTCTGTCTCCAGGATGAACCCCTAGTTTTTGTGCAGTTTTCCTATTAAGCATAACCACTGGAAGTCCTGCAGACCAATGAGAAGTTTTAACTTTTAATTGCATTTTATCACCTTAAACTATTAGAAAAAATTTATTTTTATATCTATCTACTTTTTTTGGGATCTTGAATAAAAACACCAGGGGTCCTTTTATCCCGGTATATTTCCAGAACGATAAATAAATAAGCTAGAATTAATGGACCAATAATAACTCCCAAAATTCCTATAAAAAATAGTCCCCCAATCATTCCCAAAAGGATAATTGCAGAATGCACATTTGTTCTCTTTGATACAAAAACAGGTTTAACGGCATTTTCAATTATGAATCCAACAATTCCAAATGCAGTAATACCAATCATGGCCACAATTTGGTTTGACATTAAAAGGTATAATGCGACTGGTATCCAAACAACAGAAGTCCCAATAATTGGGAAGATTCCAGCAATACAGGCAAGAATTAACAAGAACAAAGCATTTTCTACTCCAAAAATATAGAAACTAGCTCCAGCAATCAACCCTTGAAGTATTCCCAAAATAACTTGGCCGTATATCACCGAAAAAGTAATATCTTTTGAAGACTTGAAAAGTTTATTCTCTACATCTTTTTGGAAAGGCAATAAGCTTTGGATATATTGGACAAACTTTTCATTATCTCTTAAGACAAAGAAAAAAGTAAAAAACATAACAAGTGATTGTAAAAATAATGTGGGAAAATGTAAAATTAAATTAGAAACCATATTCATAACCGAATTAGTAATATTTGTTACAAAGGAATATATGATTGATCCAATTTCAGAAGAGAACCCTTCTACTTGAAATAATGTTGGAAATATGGTTTGCAAAGGAGTTACAAAATCCATTTTTTGAGATGCTAAATAAATTGAAATTGACTGATCAACTAAAACAGGGGTTGCAAACCAAAGTGGGAGAATAATTATTAAAATAAAAAATAAACAAATTATGACTGCTGAAAGTCCCCGCCCAGGAATCCTCTTGAGCAATTTATTATAGAGTGGAACAAAAACAAATGCTAAAATGATTCCGGAAATTATTGATAATAAAATAGGTTTAATCAAGAAAAAAGATAAAACTAATAAAACTGCTAAAATAACCGTTGAAGTAGTATTTTTCCAAAAAGATTTTTCCTGTTTATCACCCATGTTTATATTGACAAAAATAACTTAATAAATGTTGCGAGGAACAAAAATTTTACAAAAACATTTATAACCTAAAATTGATTTTACAAATTATGAATTTTATAAAAAAAATTGTTGATAATAAAGTAGATGAATTATCTCATCTTCAATTTCAAAAATTTTCTAAAGGGATTTTCAAAAATAGGGCAGTTTTGAAAGTAAAAAAATCAAAAGATAAATATACAATTAATACAACTGGTGAATTCATCAATGAGCTTGTGAGGGCAATGGCTGAAAAATTAGGAGCAGAGAAAACAAAAATGACAGGAGCAGTTATTGCAACATCAGATTTAACGGGAAAATTAAATTTCAAAGAAAAAAAGCAATTTCAAGGAGTAAAGAGATATTTAATTGATGTTGAAATGTCTGGAGAGGATACAATTAAATTACTAGATGAATTTCCAAAAGCAATTTGTGCCTTGTCTTTTAATGTTGGTGAAGATAAACTAAAAATAAAACCAAAAGCACCAAAAATGGGCGTTCCAGGTAAAAAAGGAGAACCTCCAAAAACTGATGCTTGCAAATTAATAACAACAAATAAAGCAATTGGAGAAAGTTTCATTTTCGAAACAAAAGATTTCAAACTAGCAGAAATCAACCACACATTCATAATTGAAAAAATAGTAATTCCTGAAACAGATGAAAAAGATTTTGCTAAGATAAGGGAATTAGCAAAGAAACAAGGAAAGATGATTAGATATTCTAAGATTGATGAAGTTGAG
>CAZGQV010000022.1:0-3973 GCA_964527365.1 Candidatus Woesearchaeota archaeon | reverse complement strand
TCTTTATAAAATTTATTTTCCCACCATTCCCTTGGTTCTCTTAAAATATGAGTAATATCTCCCTCGTATTGAGGAATAACATATTTTTCTCCATCCCCTAGGGGAACAACAACAAATAAATTTTCTGATCTATCTTTAGAATCTTTCAAAACTTTTTCTAATTGATTTTCGTTTAAATGTTCAAAAACATCTTTTGCGACAATCCATTTGAAATTAAAATCATAAGGAATTTTTCCCCCCCTCATTAAAGCACAATAATCTTCAACATCTTTATCAACTGTTTTTATTGCATATTCGGAAATATCACAACCATATGCGTCAATATCTAATATTCTGAAAGCTTTTGTTACAAATCCTTTTGCACAACCAAAGTCTAAGATTTTATCTCCTTCCCTTAAATCTAATTCTTTTATTATTTTGTGAGCAAATTTTATTGTTCTCTCAGGCATCCACCGATAATCTTGATATCCTGATTTTCCAGAAGAAATTCCCCTTTCAAAATATTCCTCATCATACTCACTTGAATTCGTTTGTTTTTTATTTGTCATTTTATATAAAATTTTTATGAGTCATTTCTCCCTCATCAAAGGTTTTAATTTCTTTAATTAATACTTTTTCCAATAATGTGTTCTGCCTTTCAAAAACACAATTTGGGCAACTTTTTTTGGGATCAACAAGGGAATAAACTGGAGAATCATACAATTTTCCCACATTTTTTGCATTAGAAATTATGAAATCTTTCTTAAATTGTTGGTCCTCGTGATCATTTAGAACTAAAGAGTCACAAGGATATACATTCCCCTCACAATAAAGAACAGGGTGAAAAAATCCCAAATAACAATTTTTTGGAGAAGTAGGTATTTTGTACTGGTGAAAAAGAGGCCCCCCCAATTCTTTTACTAAATTTCCCACATTTTTATGATCTTCCTCTAATTTTTCAAATGGTTGAGCGCAATCTGGTAGAACTCTCACATATTTAATATTATTTTCCACAGCCAAATCTCGAATATCCTCAAGTGTCTTCTTTGTTGTTAAGGGATTAGTTACATAACTAAAGCCCATCACTGGATTTTTAACTTTAGGTACTTGGACTTTCCCCCCGTTTTCAAGAGAATTGATTGAAATCCTTATCCAAGAAAAATTCTCATAAAATTCATCTGGAAATCTTTGGAGAAGTGTTCCATTAGTTATCATTCCAATCTCCAAATTTTTAGATTTAAGATATTTGGTCATTGGTTCAAAATGTTTATACATCATTGGTTCTCCCCCTCCACTAAGAATTATCGCCTTTAATCCCCTCGGAACTAATTCTTCTACAATGGGTTTAATATCTTCTTCCAAATCTAAAGTTTCATGAGATTCCCGATCTTTAACAGAACAAAAATTACATTTTAAATTACAAATACTTGAGGGCATAATATGCAAAACTATTGGAGTTGCTATTCCAGTTTCCTGAAATTTTTTCATAGCTTCTGGGTGATGTAATAACTTTTCTCCTGTAGAAGTAAAAATTTTTTCTTTATCTGAAATTTGATGATCCATAGAATTGTAATAAAAATTGTATTTATATTGTTTATTGTGGTTGAAGAATTAAATTTTTTTTACCAAATGTTCATACTTTTTTTTGTTTTTTCGAATTGTTTCTGGAAAAGAATTATCTAGGGGCACATAATCTATTTTTATAAAATCCCTTTTTCCCAATTGAAATAATCCTTTTTCTATATTTTTTTTCAATAAATTTTCTGTAAAGTCAATATCCTTTGCTTCTGCAACTGATTTAGATTTTAATAAGGCTTTTTTAATCCCTCCAAGATATGTAAAATGCCAACCCCCCCCTTCAATAAAACTAATTTTTCTTTTTTTTCCAAACAAAGAACAAATTGATTCAAAAATAGAAGGATTTCTTATGTAACTTAATTTTCCAAATAAATTATCTCGCAAAGTCCTATATTTGCAAGAAATTGTGCCAACCCACTCCTGATTTTTTGCAACCCCATTCAAATAATAAAAACAAAGTTTTTGTTTAAAATAAACATAATCATAAATTTTTAATTTTTTTACTATTAAATCAAATTTATCTTTATTTGGAATTTCATCCAAATCTGAAAAAATAATGATATCCTCTTCTTTTGCATCTTTAAGTCCCTTCAAAATCCTATCTCTTTGTGCATAAACAAATTTCCAACGACCAATCCTTAAATTTACTGCTAAAAAATTTAAACCCAAACTATTTGTTCCAAATTTGGGTAGTTTTTTTGAATCCATTAATTTTATTATCTCCCTATCTAAAAAATTTAAATTTGGTAAATCTGTGGAAATATAAATAATTTTATCTTTCCATTTGGAAAATCTCTCCTTGTTTTTTTCAAAAACAAGTTCTTTTTTTTCTCCAGAAAAAGTTTTTGTTGCTTCAACAATTACAAAATAATCTACAGATTTATCTAATTCAGAAAGTCTTAACTCTAACAAATCTAATTCATTAAAAAATGTAAAGCAATCATATATTTTCATTTTCTAACAACCTCCAAAACCAATGTTTGATGAAAGAAACTTATCCCCGGAAATAATTTATTTGTCCACCTAAATTCAGGGAAATCTGTACAAAATTTTTTTTTTGTAATTTTGTAGTTTTTAGGAAGTGAATTTATGAATTCTTTTGGTTTCCAATGATGTAAATGGGGTGTTAATTCTATTGGGGGGTTTTCTAATTTTGGAAATAATTTATATAAAAAAAAATTTAAATTGGGTATTGAAAGGATTATTCTATTTGTATGTTTAAACGCTTCTTCTAAAATCCTATTTGGATTTTCTAAATGTTCTAAAACACCTGCAAAAATAATATAATCAAACTTTTCTTTGAAAGGAAAATTTTTTTCCTTTGTTACTTTTATATATTTAAAATTTTTATTTTTAAATTTTGATTCTTCAATTAAATCGCATCCAGTAACTTGAGCATTTTTTTCTTGAATGAGGATTTTGGATAAATCGCCATTCCAACATCCAAAATCTAAAACTTTTTTATTTTCCTTTAACATCGAAGCAATTTTGTAATATTTAGGCAAAGGTTTTGAATTATCTATGAATTTTCTCCTAATATTTTTAAATAATTGTTTCATTCTTTTCTCCTATATTTTTGTTTTCCACTAAAAAAAGCCTTAACAAAATACTTACCATATGAAACGGGAGAGATTAAACACATAATAATAGATTTTAACCACCTTGGATTCTTTATTCCCCACCTTCTTAAAAGAATTCCATTGATACTTCCATTCTGTTTTCTCTTTTCAACTGTTTTGTTTCCACGATAATTTGGATGAATATGTAACAACCCAGTTTTTACTTTCTCTACTTTACCTTCTTTTTTTAATTTAAGCCAAATATCCACATCTTCGCCCCCTGTAAAAAAAGTCTTTTCATCAAACAAGCCAACTTTTTCTAGTGAACTTTTTCTAAATGCCGTGAATTTTCCGTCTGGAGCAAAAGGATAATACTTTTTCTTTATGTCTTCTTCCATCATCCAAGAATATGTCAAAACAACTTCCTTATTTTCAAAAGGTTTGATCAATTTTTGAATCGCCTCTTTTTCTAAAGGAATGCAATCTTGATGCATTGTTATAACAAGTTCCCCTTTTGATTTTTTGATTCCCCGATTATATGCATTGGCCAAGCCATTTATCCCTTCAATTTCAATAATTTCAATTTCTTTTGCATTTTCTTTTAAATATTTTTTTAACATGCCAAAGATCTCTTTCTTTGGTTTATATTTAGGAATTATTATTGATACTTTTTGTTTTTTCATTTTAATGCTTCTCCATAAATTCTTTTTAATTTTTTATTCCTTTCTTTAATTGAAAATTTTCCTTCTTTAATTACTTTCATACATTCTTTTGACATCTTTTGTCTTAAGTTCTTGTCTTCTATTAATTTTGAAGTTTTTTCTACCAATTTTTTAATTGCTTTTTCTTCAAGAACT
>CAZGQV010000021.1:0-5975 GCA_964527365.1 Candidatus Woesearchaeota archaeon | reverse complement strand
CCGATGCCTACCAATCCGGTCGTTCCATTCACAAAAAACAAATTTCCAGCAGATGAATCAACAAAATAATCACTAATAGAACTAACAATTCCTAAACTTCCAACCAACATAAATGCTAGAATAACAAATATAAAGATTTTCTTTCCCATTTTATATTCCATTAAAATTTTCCCCCCTTTTCATTAATATTCCAAGCCACGACTTCCCTTCAAAAAAAGCCACGGATTTTTTGTTTTTGGGGAAATTTCCCAAATTTTTGTGGCTTTTTTCATTTCTCATTTTTAATATTATTTTTTTATTCATTCTTACTCCTTAGCTTAATAGACTCCAAACGGAAGTTTATTTTCCAATGACCTCCCCTTGCAGCACCAACTCTTTCAAGCAATTTCTTTTCTTTTAATTTTAAAAGATTACTCTCAATATTTTTAGTAGCAATTCCAACTTTTTCAGACAATTTGATTATTGAAACAAATTTATTCTTCTCAATAAAATTCAAAATTAACTTTTGATTTTCTGTTAAATTTTCACCCACCTTTTCACCCACCTTTTCACCCACCTTTTCACCCACCTTTTCAGTTTTATCATATAATTCAACTAAAAAAGAAGAATCATATCTAAACAAAGGTTCCAAAAGGCCAGCTCTACTAAAAACACTTTTAATTCTGTTAATCCCCGTCCCTAATTTTTCAACATAATCTGTCCTAAGCAATAAATTAGCAATCAACGAATTTCTCGTCCTACTTTTTTTACCAAAATCTTTTTCATCTAATCCCAAAACAAGTCCCCCCGGATTAGAAACAACCAATTTATTTTTAAAAATTTCAACCAAAATATCTTCTGAATCATCAAAATAATCTCTATGCATAATTGAATTAACAATTACTTCCCTAATTGCTTCTAAAGGATATTGTACCACTTCATCTCTTTTCAATTTATTAATAACATATTCCACATCAATATGTTTTTGAACATAATTTATTGAATCCTGAATATTATTTATAATTCCCCCATCAAAAACCTTTTTATCCAAAATCTTTAACTTTTCATTAGTTTGATAATTCACACAAATAACTTTAGAGGTTTTTAAAAATTTACTTGAATCCTTAGAAAAAAACAACACCCCCGCATTATTAAAAATCAATTCTTCATTTCTTCTTTTCGCAACACCTAAATTTAATAAAATATCTTCTTTACTTAACTTCTTCCCAACATTAATTAAATTGAGATATTCATCCAACTTCAATTCATCAAAATCATTTTCAAAATTAAAAGCCTCATTTAATTGAGAATCAAATTTAATCTTTCCTTCTCCAATAGATAATTCTATAATTTCATCTCTTTTCAGTTTCTGAGAATTCGGGCCAATTCTCATAAAAAATCCAGAAGAACAAGAGTAAGGTTTATTATTTCCTTCTTTAATTTCAATAATTAAAACCCCAGAAGATTCTTCAAAAGAAACAAAAATAGAGGGATCACAATTCTTAGCCAAATCCTGAATTTGAGATCTTAATTTATTTGTAATTTTAATTCTTTTAATTTTACATTTATCATCCACTCCTAAAAATATTTTCCCTCCAGAAGCATTAGCAAAAGCAACAATTTCTTTTGCAAAATTCTTATTATCAAAAGATTCCTTAAACTCAATATATTGCCCTTCACCCTCTTGCAAAATAAAATCTAATTTTTTACCGTTCATTTTTTCCTCCCCAAACACCAATTTAATTTGCCCTTAGTAAAAATTTTCTTCGAAGATTTTTCGGGGTACACTCTTGAGTGTCTATTATTTTGCATTTTTAATCACCTCAATAAAAATATCTTCTCCCTTCAAAACAACTCCGGTCTTAACAAGATCTAAAAGAGAATCTTTCTTTTTTCTCAACTCTTCAACCAAATCCTTTTTAGTCAAAATTAAAGGAACAACTGGCTTGGATTTAATTTTAGATATTTCCAAACAAAATTTAGAAACACTCTTAACATTACAACCAACAAACAAAACATCCACATCATTAAACTTACTTCCCTTCAAAATAGAACCAAAAAGAACAATTAAAGGACAATCAAAGTTTTCAAATTCTTTAGCATAAATTTTAGAGTATCCCCTCAATTCTCTTGCTTCTTCAATTAAAATCAATTCTAAAATTTTAATTGCCTCCATATTTTCAAAATTAACCCTATAATATTTTGCATTTCCTAAATTTTCCATCAAAATAAATTCTTTTTTCTCTAATTCCTTCAAAATATTAAATGCGCTTCCAACACTTATTTTCAATTCCTTAGAAATCTGATTAATATTTTTTAATCCCAAATCTCTTAAAAGACAATTCAATATTTTTTTAGTATTTTTTGTTATCATTTTCAATTAAAGTGAATAATTATTCATTATTTATGAATGTTATCCTTTTATTTATTTTCTTCCTCCAATTTATATATTCTAAACACAGGCATTTTATTATTCTTTCTTTTTCCTTCGGGGATTTTTCTAAAAATAAAAACTCCCTCATTAGTTTCTTGCTTATAACCCTCCCCCACTTTTTCCAAATCCAAAATTTTAATATGCTCCCAATCTCCTCCTTCATTCATTTTAACACTTAACAAAACATTAGATTTTTTATGGGGCCATGCAGCACCAACTTCTAACATCTGATTTCCTGCATCTGGTTTTCGACTTTTGACCTTCGACTTTTGACATCCAACTTCTTTTACTTTCTTGCCCACAATCTCCAATGCTTTTTCCATTAACTCCTCTCCAACTTTATCCGGACTTTCCCCCATTTCCAAATCCGCAGTCAAACTAATTTGATAGGAATCATAATTTTGAGAGATTTTCACTCCTGCTTGAACTTCTTTAATTTTCATTTTTTACCCCTACTTTAAGTTTAGTTTGATTTTTATTAAACCTTTTTCTTTTTTGTAATTTATGGACAACAGACAAAGGAAAAAATTCAAAATAATCGTTTGAATCAAACCAAGCACATTTAAAATGATAAAGTCTTATTCCAGTTAATCTACTCAAAGCCAAAGCATAAATCACAAGTTGTTCAATCGGTTTTTCTCTTTTTGCAGAAGGTTTAAAATCCATAATATAAATAGAACCATTACGAATTTGAATTAAATCTATATGCCCGGTCAAATAATTACCCTCCTCAATTGAAAAAGGAATATCAAATCCGAGTTGGAATTTGTAATGATTTATATCTTCTGAATCCAATAAAACCGGAATCTCAACTGCAACAGTAACACTATCATTAAAGAGCATAAAATCTTCTAAAATCTCATGCCTCATCTTATTATTATGAATAGCCTGAACAACAAAATTTGCAAATCCCGAAGCTGAACTTTTTTTGGGAATTATTTTAACCTGATTCAAATTAAATTTTTCTTTATTTTCCGAAGCTCTTTTCATTTTCTCCCTAAATATTTGATGCGGACATTCAGAAGAAACCAATTCCAAAAAATCTCTTAAAGGTTTAAACTTAAAATGTTTAAATTCTTCATTCAAAATAAGATCCAATTTTGCCCGATGAAATTTAAATGTATAAATTTGTTGATGGATTAATTTTGTTTCCTCAACCAAATCCTTTTTTGAATATTTGTTAACTATAAATTCTCGCATTCTCAAGAAGGGCAAATATTTTTTATATTCTAAGAGCCAATTTGAAATAATTTGAGAAGTTATTTTAATTCCATATTTTTCATTAATAATTTCTGGAATTTCCTCAAAAGAATTCAATTTATTATATAGGGTCAAAGAATCCAAGATTAATCTCAAAGGATAAGTTTTATTTTTTGTTATTTGAGAAGTAAATCTTTTATCACATTTTTTACAATAATAAATCTGAACTTCTTCAAATTTCTTTTTTCTTATTCCTCTTTTAATAATTCTTCCAGAACAATAAGGACAATTCTTTAAATTTTTATAATTCTTATTTTCTTCAATTTCTGAAATATTTTTTACTAGTTGCTCTTGTTTCATTCTTTTTCCTTCCCAAAAACTCTTTTCCAAGCTCTCTTAAGATTCAAAACCTTTAATTTTTGATATCCATATTTTATAATTAATTTATCCAAAATATCCTTTTTTTCTTTTGTTTCAAGGAACTTTTCTCTTAAAATATCCAAGATAGTTATAATATTTGTAATTAAAGTTATCGCTTCATCAAGTTTTTTTTCTGCAATTTCTATTGAATCAAATTTATCCCCATAAGATTCCGCAATTAGTTTAGGTATTCTTTCACTTATCTTTTTTATTTCTTCTTTTTCTTCATTTAAGAAATCTAATGAAGTAAGAAGAATGGATAATTTTATTGTGGTCTGATAAACTTCCAAATCTCTAAAAGTTTTAATCGGACTTCTAACTCTAAAGTTATTTCGATTATATTTATTTTCTCCAAATTTATTATCTCTTAGCTCAAATTTATCATAATTTTTATATCCCATTTAATTTTTCCTCCATTTTTTTAATTTTCCAAGCCACGAATTCTGAATTCTAATTTTACATTTCATTTTAACACACTCCTTATTTGATCAATCTTTTCAAAATTTAATTCTTTCAAAATCAATTCACATTTAAGAATAAAATTCTTTATCTTTAAATCATCTTTAAACTTAATTTCCTTCAAATAATATTGAACATCAACTCTTTTTGATTTCAAATCTTCTAAAAAATTAATCTCCTTTTGATCAAAATCAAACAAACTCATTAACCTAATTGTACAATCATGAATCTCTGACTTTATTCCACACTTCATCAAAATTGAATAAAGAGCACTATAACAGGAATAATAACCAGTAATAACTTTCCATTTCCCAACATTCTTCAAATATGCATAAAAACTTTCATGTGCCTCTTTCAAATAAGATTTACTTAAATTATTATTTGAATCTATTAAACTAATTCCTCTTTTCTGCTTTTTACACCAATTCAAACTAACCATTTTTTTTATCCCCCAAAAAGATTTTAATAATTTTAGAAAAATTTCCAAAAAGAACATGGTTCTTAGAAATTTCAAGACTCAAAGGATTCTTATTCCTTAAAATCTTTTCAAATTCCGAATAACTAACAATCTGTTCATTAATTTCAATTGGACTAAAAGATTTAACCTTTTTAATTTCAGCCACATTAACCTTACCTAACAAAATTAAATCCAAATCAGAATCCCTTTTATTCTTTCCAGAAGCATAAGAACCAAAAAGAACTACTCCTTCACAAAAATCTAAAACCTTAGAAATAATTAAAGAAATTTCTTTATTTCGAAACTCAAAATCCATTGAATTATTTACTTCAACCAAATTAATCAAAGAAAAACTACTATTTTTACTTAAATCAAAATAAAATAATTTATTTTTGCCCTGAAGAATATAATCAAGCAAATTCATCTTAATCAATTTATTTAAGATTCTAGAAATTGTTCTTCTCTCAATTTTTGTTTCCCTTGCAATTTCACTAGCGCTAAGTTTCAAAGAATAATCTTTCAAATAAGGCCTTAAAATATCTGGACATATTTGTCCAACATTGGACATTTTAATTACCATAATTAATCCTCCCAATTAAATTATTTAATTCTTTCCCTTTCATTTTATTTTTCATTCTCTTTTTGCCCCCAGTAAACATTTTTTCAAAAATGCTTCGGGATACACTCTTGAGTGCATTCTCAAACACCACTTTAATTTTTCCTCCATTTTTTTAATTTTCCAAGCCACGACTTTCCTTCAAAAAAAGCCCCAAATTTTTGGTTTTTTGGGAAATTTCCCCAATTTTCGTGGCTTTTCATTTTCTCAAAAGCTAAATAATTTAAATTTTTCATCATCCTAAATAAAAATGAATATCTCCATCTGAATCAACTCTCATCTGAGTTCCAGAAGTTGTAACATTCATCGCTCCCTCCACTTTTACTGTATTAGACTCTTCACTGATAACCGAATTACCCAATGTCGCAGCACCTGTAAACTTCGGAATGTAATTTGCAGTTCCCGAACCA
>CAZGQV010000020.1:0-6179 GCA_964527365.1 Candidatus Woesearchaeota archaeon | reverse complement strand
AACATTTATAAAGTGTTATTATGTAGTAACAACATGTTAGTTAAACAAGAATTAATAGGAAAAATCAAAGATTATTTTGATTTAAATATTTATGAAACAAAAGTATGGTTAGCTCTTTTAAGTAAGGGTTCAGCATCGGCAGGAGAAATTGCAACTTTGTCTGGTGTTCCAAGAAGTAGAACATACGACGTATTAGAATCATTAGAAAAGAAAGGTTTTGCTTTGATTAAATTAGGTAAACCAGTAAAGTATTTGGGTGTTAAACCAAAAATTATTCTTGAAAAATTAAAAAATAATGTTAGGCATGATGCTGAAGAAAAAGTTCAATCCCTAATTAATATAAAGAAAACAAATGAATTCACCCAATTAGAAGAATTATATAATGTGGGAATTCATCCAGTAAAAAGGGAAGATTTATCGGCCTCATTAAAAGGGAAATCAACAATTTCTAATCATTTAAGGGAAATCATAGAAGCTGCAGATAAAGAAGTTGTTATCTGCACAAATGCAGAAGAAATGAAACTTAAAGAAAAACTTTTTGAGGAAACATTTATTTTGTTAAAGAAAAATAATGTTAAAATAAAATTGGTTCTTTACGGTGATACTGAAGTAATTAATCTTCTTGAAAAAGCATTTAATATTCCAATAAGAAAAGTAACTGTTGAAGCGAAGTTCTTTATTGTTGATAGAAAAGAAGTATTATTTTATGTTTCAAAAGACAAAGGAAAAGAAGACCAAGCAATTTGGTTGAATTCTGAATTTTTTTCAGAAGCTTTCGCAGGTCTTTTTGACTTAGCTATGAAGGAGTAAAATGTACGAGATAGATAAAAAAATTATTGTGGAAGGTTTTAATGAATTTATTCAAGAGGCATTAAATGATCTTGAAAAAGCAGTGAGTATAAAACCTACTCGTAACTTAGACAATTTTGATCCTGCAGCCAGTAAAATAGTAATGTGTCAGAATAAATATAATGGCAGAAAAAATTTATATCGAAAAGCTCTCGGAATAAATGTGCCTGAAGAATTTGATACTAAATATGATAAATTATTGCAAGGAGATTTTATTAAAAGATATCCCGATGAAGATTTAGAATAAAAACATTGCAGGAATTTCAACTAACTTATTTCAAATTTTTCTCCCCCCTCCTGCTCCAGTATTTTGAATTATTTTTTCGGTGTAACAAGGCAAATGATTTTGCAGCATAGTCAACTATGTAAAAAATTATTGAACGAAGTTATAACCAAAAAGAAACAAAATATCCTAATCAAAAACTCTCAATTTAGAAACATACATTTCTTTAATTTTACGTTTATTCTTTTTAGTCCAGAATTTAAAAAAACCTTTAGAATTAAAAAGAATTTTTTGTTTAGAACAAACATGTCCGTCTTCAATAAAAGTTTTTTTGTGTTCAGCTTTGAATTTCAAAACATTTTTCTCAGATTCAATTGGCGGTCCAGAAAATAAAACAAATTTTTTCTTTTTCAAAACAAAATAGCTCCTACCTTTCTTTTTTCCCAAATAATCAAAACCAGTTTCAATAACTTCAAAATATTTTTCTATTTCATGAATTAAAGTTTTATGAAATTTCAAAAGTTTAGTTCCAGCAATATCACCTTCTTGTCTTTTTGTTTTTGTTTCAACAATCAAAAATTCCTTTTTTTCTTTAAGGGCATTATGTTTAATTTTTTTCAGATTAACTTCTTTAATTTTAAATAATTCAATCGAAGGATGAAGCAAAAATTCTTTTGCCTTTTTTTGAAATTTCAAAAAAGTTTCGTCACTTAAAGCAGCAAGGGCATTTCTTCCCCTGAATGTTGGATCAATCAAAACAATGGGAGATTCTAATTTCGAAGAATTTAAATCAAGTAAAACATCATTTTTTTTCTTGTAGCTTTTTTCAATATCAACAATTATTTTTCCCTGATTCTTTTTTGTAAGTGCTTTTAACATTTCTAAAAATCCCCCATAATTGTAAACTAAAAGTTCCAGAGCGTAACCACTAAATCCATGAACATAACTTTCAGCACCATAAGTTTTTATTGCGTAACAAAATGCTTTAGCGAGTTTAATTCCATCAATTATTTTTTTAGATTTTACTTTTTTCTTTATGTATATTACATGCGAATAAGATAAATCCGTAATGTTCTCGGCTTCTTTTGGATTTTTAACTTTTCTTACAGGAATGATTTCAAAAAAGAAATTTGAATTAACTTTTATCTTAAAATAATCTCTTGAACCGTGAATCACCGAAACCTTTTTTGCACCTTTAAGTATTTTTTTTGTAAGGTGACTAAATTCACTTTCTTTGTATTTAGAATTAAATCTCAAAAACAAATCCACGTCATAAACGTCTTTTTTAACAACAGTATTTTTTGCAAAACTTCCACCAACAAAAACTTCAACATCAATTTTTAATTTTTTAATTCTAGAGTTTAATCTATTTTTGAAATTTTCCAAATGTGCTTGCATTTTATCCATTTCTTCTTTTGGAATAATGTTTGTAAGAACTTTATCCAAAACTAAATCATGCTTTTTTGCCATAAATTAATATTAGAAAGAAGATTTATATTGTTATTGATTTGATGACAAAATAATAAAAATTATATATGTGCTTTTGTTTTATCCAAGATGAGCTTTTCAAAGAAAGATAAAGAATTTATGAAAATTGCGATTAAGGAAGCAAAATCAACATTCAAAAAAGGAAACTTTCCCATTGGAGCAGTTTTAGTTATTAATGGAAAATTAATTGGTTCTGAAAAAAATAGATTATATTCTAGAAAAGATTGGTTTTCTCATGCAGAGAATAATCTCCTTCAAAAGTATTCCAAATTAATATTAAAAGAGTCAGGAAAAGGATCCATAACCGAATTATTTACCACACTAGAGCCTTGTCTTATGTGTTTTGGAAGTTCGGTTTTACATGGCATTTCAAGGATTATTTTTGCTTGTCCTGATCCATACGGGGGTGTCACAAATTTAAATAAAAAAATGTTTACCAAATTTTATAGGGATAGGTGGCCAAAAATAAATGGTGGTCTTTTAAAAAAAGAATCCCATAAATTAATGATGAAATTTCTTGGAAGTAAAGATACGGTAGATATAAAAGAAATTCTTGAGGTTTACAAAAAAATAAAGTTTTAAGATAAAATTAAAAAGAATTTATCACTTAATAGCTGATGGTAAAAATAGATTTACATATGCATTCAAATCATTCCGATGGAGAATTAACTCCAAAAGAATTGGTGGAAATAGTTTTCAAAAAAGGAATTTCTGCAATGTCAATAACAGATCACGATAAAGCTACCGCAAATAAAGAGGGAGAAAAATATGCAAAAGAAAAAAGTATTGAATATATTCAGGGTATTGAGATTACAGTGACCCCCCCCAAGGGAGTTAGGGAATTACATATTGTGGGATTGTTCATTAATTCTGAAAATCAAAAAATTAAACAAATTCATGAGAGACACAAAGAACATACAATAAATACTTCAAAAAAAATTATTGAAAAATTAAATGAACTTGGTTATGGAATAACTTTTGAAGAGTTGATTAAAGAAACCAATGGAAAACATTTAGGGAGGCCATTTATTGCAAAAATTCTTATGGGGAAATATCCAGAAAAGTTTCAAGAAAGAAGTCAAGTTTTTGATGAATTATTGGGAAAACAAGGAAAAGCTTTTGTTAGTCCAAAAGGAACGGAGCTAGAAGAAGCTATAAAAATTATCCATGATGCGGGAGGAATTGCCCTTGTTGCTCATCCGTGGTATTTGGGAAAAAATATGTTAAAAATTCTAGAAAAATTTGTCTTTGTTGGGGGAGATGGGATTGAATTAGATTATGCTCCAAAAGAATTAATTCCTGAAAACACAAAACAAATGCTAAAAGATTTTACAAAAAAATATAATTTAGTTATTTCAGGGGGCACCGATTTTCATGAAGAAAAAAAAGATGGAAAAGAAATAGGTGATTTTGGAATCACAAAAGAAGAATTTGAAAAATTAAAAGAATATTCGAAAAATAAATATAAAAAGTAATCTTTTTAAAGAATTTTACCTTATTTTTTATATGCCAATCAATCCTTTAAAGGGGGGTGATAAGGTATTGAGAATAGAATCTCATAATGGTTTCTTAGATGGGCCTTTGGCTTCGAAAATAAAATATAAAAAAGATAAAAGTTCTTCTTGGAATTTTTATAGGGAAAATAGTAATCATGCATATTTATCTGGGGGAAAAATTGAATATTCTGGAAATTGTGAAAATAATTTAATTATTTCTTCTAGAGGAAAAAATTCATTAAAAAATATAAATAATTCCTTTATTATTTCAAATAACCAAGGGATAGAAATTTTTTCAATTTCTGATTTTAAGAAAATTAAGAAATTTATTTTAGAAAATTTATTGGGGAGGATAAATTATAATGTTCCCTTGAAAGTTAGGCAAAGAGAAGAACTCTTTAGTTATGATTCAGATAGTGTAGGATCAATATTGAAAAATTTCTATGGAATTAATTCTAAAATCATCTTCCCAATTCTTTCAGGAAGAATAAAAGAAGGAAAATATTTTGTTAAAGATGTTGATGAAAAAAGATATGTTTTCAAATATAGGGGGAATGATAAAAAAGAAGTTGAATTAAATTCTAAAATTATTTCTAAATCAAGTTCTTTTTTCCCAAAATTTCATCAAAGGATTGACGATTTTTCTTATGGGGTAGTTTTGCAAGATGGTTGTTATGGGTTAGAAGATTTTGTAAAGGGAGAACCTGTAAAAAAAAGAAATTTAAAGCATATGAAAAAAATTGGAAAAACAATGGCAGCTTTACATAACAATCTAGATTTTTTTTTAAAATCAAATTCTAAATTAAATTTTATTCCCGGGAGTGAAAATTTTAGTGAGAGTAATATGTTTTCTCTTTATTTGGATCTTTTTAATAAAACTCCCGAAACAACCCATTTAATTCCTTTTGTTGAAGAAATAATTAGTTGGGATTTGAGCTCAAGAATGAGGAAAATACCAAAAAGAATAATTCATGGAGATCTTAATAGTTCGAATGTTATTGATTCGGGAGAAAAATTAATAATTATTGATTCAGAAACTTTGGAGCAAGATGTGAGATTGAAAGAATTTATTTCTCCATTGCTATTAGGTGGAAACATGACTCCCCCAAAATATTTGGGAGGTAGTCTACCCATTTTAATTAATCAATATAATCAATATTCTAAATTTCCTTTATCCCAAGAAGAAACTTCCATTTTGCCCTTATTACTTCAGGCTTCAATTTTAAAATATCATGTAATTCGAGAGATTAGGAGAGACAATAAAATAAAAAATAGTATTCAAAATACAATAGAAAATATTGAAAAAATTAGGGAGGATTCAAATGCTCACTAAAATTCCATTCAATATTAATTATCCTTTAGAGATTTTTCATCCAACAAAAGAAATTAATTTTGAAAATGAAAATGAAAGAACCGAACTTTTCAAAAGGAATATTTATTATAAGCTATTCGGGGATAAAAAAAACACTCTCTTGGAAAATAAACAAGAAATTTTTTTTAATCTAGGAAAAAAAGTTTCAGAATATATGAAAATTAATTATCCTGATTTAGAAACTTTAAATTTATCTTTGTTTGGTTCTTCTTCTGTTTTAAAAAATCCCGGAGATTATGATTTTTTAGCGATCACTACTGGAAACACTTTCCTTCTTGATGAACCTATCTTAAATTTAAATGAACAAAAGATTCAAACAGGAATTTCTATAAAAGGGATTGATAATTATGTTCAAGGATTTAAAAAAACAGATAATAGCATTCAAAGTAATCGGTTGGAACAGATAATTGATCGAACTGCAATTTCTTTATTTAGGAGACATCTTCCCCTTTTTGGAAAAGATTTCATAAACAATGAAAAAGAGTTTTTGAATAATGCTTATGCACAAGTTTCAGATTTAGTAAATAATGCGTATGATCTTTTTTATTTAGAACAAGAAAATTATTTTATTTCAGAAGAAAAAAGAGCAAAAAAAATGTTAACCAGATGTTATGAAGCAACATCTTATATGGGCTCAGTTGATTCAGATGAGAAAATACAAGAAATTAGAAAAGAGTTATATTTAGCATTAAAAGAGAAATTAGAACTCAAAAAAAGTAAAAGAATATTCGAAAAATTCGGAAAACTTTAT
>CAZGQV010000019.1:0-8250 GCA_964527365.1 Candidatus Woesearchaeota archaeon | reverse complement strand
CTAATTCCAGGAATACACATTAATTTAATTGGGGCCTTATTAATTTCATTAGCAACTTCAATTTATTTAGATCCAATTTATGCTCTTGTTTTTATTGTGTCTATGGCCATAACACATACTTTTGTTGATTTCATTCCTTCTATTTTTTTAGGTTGTCCAGATACTGACACCGAACTTTCAGTTCTTCCAGGTCATGAATTATTAAAAAACAAGAGAGGATATGAAGCAATTTATTTATCAAATAAAGGAAGCCTCACAGCAATTTTTTTGCTTTTAATTATTTCAATTCCTTCTATTTTTATAATAAAAAATATCTATTCTTATCTTCAAAAAATAATTCCATATCTATTAATTATAATTTTGATACTATTAATTTTAACAGAAAAAAATAAAATGAATTCCATATTTGTTATTCTTTTAACAGGTTTTTTGGGATTTTCAATAAATTCTTTAGAAATAAATCAACCACTTTTACCCTTGCTAACTGGGCTCTTTGGTGCAAGCAATATTATTATTTCTATACAAAACAAAACAAAAATTCCCGATCAAATAATTGAAAAAAGTTTTGTCTCAATAAAAAATCCAATAAAAGCAGCACTTTTTTCAGCACCAATTTGTTCATTATTACCTGGGATGGGTTCAGGTCAAGCCGCAATAATTGGAAACACATTCATAAAAAATTCAAGAAAACAATTTTTAATTTTAATTGGAATAATTAATACATTAGTTATGGCCTTTTCATTCATAACCCTTTATTCAATTGGAAAAACAAGAACAGGTGCTGCAGTGAGTATAAATGAAATAATACCTTATTTAGATGTCAAACATTTAATTTTAATTTTAATAATTATTTTTATTTCCGGGATTATTGCATATTATTTGACAGATTGTTTGGCTAAAATAACTGCAATAAATTTTAAAAAAATAAATTATAAAATACTCTCAATAATCACTTTAATCATTCTCTTAATTATTGTCCTACTTGTTTCAAAATTTTTAGGAGTAATTATATTAATAATTTCTACTTTTACAGGAATTTATTGTATTAAATTAAAAGTAAGGAGAACCAATATGATGGCAGCATTAATTTTACCGACAATTATTTGGTTGATTTAAACAACTAATTGTTTTAAACAACTAAAACCATTCGTCAACTGTGTGTTGTTTTTCCTTCTCTTTACCGAAAATTGAATCAATATAATCTTTAGTCAAACTCAAAGTTTGTTGCAAATAAGGACTTAAATCAAATTCTTTAGCAAGTTCAATTGCAGGCTCTAAATATTTTTTAATTCCCCCCTCATGTATTGTAAAGATTAATTTTCCCCGACCACATTTATGACATTTCCCGCTCAAAGGAGGACGACGATGAATTTCATTACAATCAACACATCTAAATCCTTGCATAGAAAATTTTCTTAAATTACCCCTCATATCTCGAATAAAATGTCTTTCAATAACTAATCTAGCTGTATCTTTAGTATCAACTGCCCGAATCTTATCAACTAAAATCATTTGATGTGCAACTTTAGTTTTCATATCTTCAAGTAATTTATATGATGAACAAACAACCCCTTCATTAAAATCATTTGTATCATGAGTAAAACCCATATTTACAAAAGGATCTTTCCCTTCTTTTAACACATCCCGCACCATATTTACTTTTACTTTGGAAGAATGTTCTCCTCTTTCAGATGCCTTATATAATTCCAAAGGATATTCATTTAAATATTCAAAATCTAAAATCTGATCATCTACTTCTCCCGCATCAATTCTAACATTCATAACTAAAGGGGCATCTTGTGTTGCTCCCCTCCTATTTGGAAGATATTTACGAGAAAAGTTAAGCAATACATCTCCTAATAGCATTATTGCAGCCTCATCCCCATCACAATCTCTTCTAATGGCTGCATGCATATAAGGTGAGGCCATTAATCCTAAAGTATTTGAAAATCCAATAAAACGACAAGCAACGCCTGCACAATTATGTGGAGCCATACAAACACCTAAAAGCCCAATTAAATCCTCACGTTTTTTAACATTATAAAAAGGTTTCAAAGAATAAAATTTAACCAAAAGTTCATCAATAAAATTACAAATATTAACAAAAACATCTTCTCCCAATTCATCAGGAGTTTCTTTTGAAGAAGGAATTAATATATCGTGAGGTTTAATTTCTA
Organism: Candidatus Woesearchaeota archaeon; assembly: GCA_964527365.1. Classification (GTDB taxonomy): domain Archaea; phylum Nanobdellota; class Nanobdellia; order Pacearchaeales; family GW2011-AR1; genus GW2011-AR1. Next base: position 6,073 of record CAZGQV010000019.1, on the reverse strand, counting down.
AAATTTGATTTTCATTTTCTAAAGGGTTTCCTTCTATATCTTTATTATAACCCAATTCAATTAATTTTTGAATACTAGTTCCAATTTCTTTAGGTTTAAAAGAAACAACAGGTAATTCGGTTGCATCCATTCTAATGGTTCCATCTCTAAAGACTTGCAAACCATATTTAGCTCGAAGAATTCCTTTTTCTATTCGCTCATTGATTTTTTCTCCAGCAGAAGTAGAAACGATTCCTTTTATTACAGGTGGCAATTCAGTTTTCAACATTCCCAAATTTTTTCTTGCTAAATCAAAATAATAATTAATATCAATTTGTTTATATTGAAAAGGAACACCCTCAGATTCTGAATATTCTACTTTTTTCTTTTTCGCTTTTTCTTTAATATCTCTAAAATAATATCTTTGCTCTGTTTCCTCTAAACAAGTTTCACATTTTCCAAAAATAGTTTCTTTTTTACATTTCGAACAATAATATATGGGAAAAGAAGAAGACACTTTTCCTACAGCACAAGAAGCTTGGAATGTTTTCATACGTCCCCCTTCTTTACCTACCACAAATAAAGAATTTGGACTTCCAGGAATCTTTCTTAATTTTGCTTTTTCAGGTCTTCCCATTCTGGCCCCAATGAAAACACCCGATTTATCTTTAATTTTAAATTTACAATTTTTATTTATTATTTCTAAAACTTCTTCTTTATCAACATTTATTTTTTTTATATCTTCCTTTAAAAAATATTTTTCTTTCAAATTAATTAATTCAATTCCTAAATTAAATAATAACACTTGTGAATCAATTTTATTTAAAACAACATTTTCTAAAGTTAATTCATGGGGAATTCCTAATAATTCTAAAGCTCTTTTTCCAAGAACAAATGTTTCTTTACATTTTTTTGTCCAAGGCAAGATTAATTTATCTTCAAAAACGCCTTGTTTAAGCCAATCTAATAAACCAATAAATTGTTCTTTATTAATTTCTTTCCAATAATAAATATATTTTGGATATAAAGGAATACCATATTTCTCACTAGTTTTTATTGCCTCTTTAAAAGAAACATTTGTGTAATCAATTGATTTTGAAAATTCTTTATCTTTTTCTTTTAATTCTAAATTCCACCATTCTTCCACATATCCTGGTTTCAAAAGCATAGCATTTCTATTGGCAACATCAGAAAAAGGAAATAACATGTCTCCCAGATAAATAATTTCTTCCACATCTTGATAAATTTTTCTTGCTTCTTCTTTATTTTTTAATTGCTTAACGGAACCATTTTTTAATTTCACAATTGGACCTTCAATAGTATCACATGGAGCAATGGCACAACCTTTTGTAGGTTTTTCAATTTTAAGTTGAGTTCCTGTTGCCAAAAAATCATCACTAATTCCCATTGTTGCAGGATGAACACATACAGCACTAAATCCAGAATTTCTTCCCCGCCCATATCTAAATCTAAAAGAACCACTTCTTCCAGGATGCCCATACACAGGACGACCAGCCACCAAATCTTTAATATATGTTGGAGAATCTCCTGTTTTAGATTTACCACTTGTTCTTTTTTCATGTAATTCCAAATATTCTTCAATCCAATCAAATCCACTCCCTTGAATTCCATTCTTTCTGGCCATATTATATAATCTAAAACCTTTGGATGCTTTTTGTGCAAGACCTTCTGCCATCACCAAACAAAAACCACTTCGCAAAAAATTTGTAGAAACCCTATTTAAATTTTTATAATTTGAAACTTCTAATTTTTCAGAAGGATCTCCTCCAACTTGAAAAGGCATATTTCTTGCAAGAAATAAAGCTTCTTCTTCAGTAGGCATATATTGTAAATTTGTAATCCGCTCATGAAAATCATTTAATTCTGTCCAAACTCTTTTTATTTCTTCTTCAGTAGGATCATACTTTGCAAATCCAAATTTCTCTCTTAAAAAATCAATTAAAAATAAAACCATACAAGAAGCTGTTGTTCCAGCTGAACGAATAGGTCCACTAAAATTTGCAATAATATAATCTTTACCTTCTCTTGTTTTACCTTTTTCAATTCCAGTATAACCTTCAATTGGAGAAGACACAACACCTAAAGTAGTATAACACATCCCAATACGAATTCCTGCATCTATTGATTGCATAATATTATCAAATTTACAAAATTTATTATCACTAATTTCATCTGCAATTTTAAATATAACTGTCGGGTCAAGTTTACCATATTTTTCCTCTAATTCTAAAATTCTTTCAGCAATCCCAGAATTTAAAATTTGGGGATAAACAGTAGAAATTAATCCTACAACTTTTTCAGCCATAGACAAAGCAATTGGAATTTCAACTTCTTTAACAGGATCAAATCCTTTAGCACGAGCTTTGTTAGCCATAGAATAAACATCTTCAACTTCTTTTTGAAGTGAAAGCATATAATCTTTTGTTTCGATTTCATAATTTTCCATACTCATTTTTCTATTTCCTCCAAAACTTCATTCCAATTATTAACTCTAATCATACTTTCCATTAATTCCTCTTTAATATTCCAAGGTTGAGTAATCAAAATAGTTTTAATTCCTTTAATTAAACAAGATTTTAATGTTTTTACTCGATCATCAATAAGAATATCAATATTTTTTTCCATACAATAATCAACTTTTTCTTTTATGATATTTTTCTCTTTATCAAAAACAAAAAGAATAGGAATATCAACTCCAAAAATATTTTTTAATTGATTTTTTGTTAAATCTGCTATTCCTTCATGTCTTGCAGTCATAAAATAAATTTCGTGTTCATCATTTAATTTTAAAATTATTTCTTTAACTCCTTCCATCAATTCTAATTCTTTTCCAAATTTAGAAAAAGTAAATTCATCCAATAATTCAAAAACTTTTTTTGCATCAATATTCAAAAACTTTTCTAAAGAATAAATAAAATATTTTTCAAAATTATGATTTGTACCAAATTTATCATTATAATACTCAAAAAAGCTTTTATGAAATTTCCAAATAGTATCATCTAAATCAATTCCAATTTTTAATTTTTGATTATTTTTCATTTTTTTCTTTATATCTTTTAATTCCATCTTTATCATTTAAATTTTCAAAATCCAAAATTTTTATTTGTCTTGTTTTTAAATTAAACATAGGAACTTTTGAATGATCAGGAGTGTTTCCAAATTTCTCTTGGTAAGGTGTTAACCCTTCCCAACTTGAAACTGAAATAATTAAAACATTATTATTATGAACAACTCCACTTTTATGTGTGTGTCCTGAAAGAATAATATCTGGAACTTTTCTTATTAATAAAGAATCTTTTTTATTGGGAAAATATTGTGTAGAAGTATGTGTTGGTGCAAGATGTCTATTTTTTAATAAATATTCTATTATTTTTACAGGATTATTCATTGTTTTTTCTAACATTAATTTAGGTATATTATTTGCATAATAAGGAAAAGAAAATCCATGATAAGTTAAAACATCAAAACCAGGAAATCCTTCTCTTTCACCAATATTAACAACAGCAGGATTTTCAGTTACAATAACATTTTCTAATTCATAAATAGGCCAAGCATATTTTTCACTTAAAAGAGGTTGGGGTTCCATTAATCTAACACAATCATGATTTCCAGGACTAATTATTATTTTAATATCTTTTCTTATTTTTCTCAACAAATTAGCTATTTTTTGAAATTGTTCTTCTAAATCTACCACTAATAAATCTTTTTCTTGATTAGGATAATTTCCAACTCCAGTTATTAAATCACCTACAATAAACAAATATTTTATTTTTGAAATATATGATTCCTCTTTTTTTTCATCATTCAAAAAATCTATAAATTTTTGAAAATCTTTTTCTAAAAAATTATGACTTCCAAAATGAATATCTCCAATAAATAAAGCATATTCTTCCAAAGGACCTTTTTTTCTTTCAGCTAACATTGTTTCGGGAAAAATAATATCATTTACAAAAATAATTTCATTATTTCCTAAACCTTTGAAGCCTAAAACAGCATCTAAAGTTATATCATCTGCTTCTTTTAATAATTCTTTTTTATTTGAGGAAACTAAAACTTTTATTCTACCTGTTAAATCTTCTATTTCTAACATTAAATTTCCATTTTTTGTCATTTTTTTCTCTGCTACCATTCCAATCACAGAAATTTTTTGTTTATCATTAGAAATTTTTCCTATAGAAACAAGATTTTCAAATTCAGGTCTATCTTGCATAATATTTTTTAAATCTTCATATCGATTTTTAAAATGAACGACAAAATCTTTCACTTCTAAACTTTTTGGAATAGAGGGGCTTGAAAGAGAAACTTTAACTTTTGCTTCAAAATCATTTGTTTCATTATTCTTTTCAATTTTTTTAAAAGATTGAAAATTCATAATTCCAATTTTTTCTTTTAATTTTAAAAAATTTTTATCTTTATTTATTGAAATTTCATCAATAAATTTATTTATAATTTCTTGATTATTCTCAATTAAAGATTTATTTAAAAATTTTTTTCCAGAATAATTTTTTAATTTATTTAAAAAAATTTTAATTTGTTCAATATCATAATCTTTTAATTTGTCTATTAAAAAATTATCCAATAATATATTCTTTTCCAAACAAAAATCTAATAATTCTTTTTTTAACATTTTTTATTTTTTTCATATTTTTTTATTTAATATTTTTAACAATAATCTAAATTTGATTCTACTATTTTTTTTGCTTTTGTTAAAACATTATTTGAAATAGATAACCTTATTTCCCTCATTCTACCTCCACGACCTTTTGAAATAACTCTTACATTAATAATTCCCAACATATCAAATTCTTGAATAATATCTCCCACTCTTCTCTGAGTTAAAGGTTCAATTTTATAAATTGAACATAATTTTTGATAATCATTATATACATCCCCTGTAAAAAAAGGATTATTTTTCATTTCTTCTGATAATTTTATTATTGAATATAAAACCATTTGAAATTGTTTAGGATGACTAGAAATCACATCTAATATTTTATCTCTTTCAATTTTATTTTTTGCTTCCCCTATATGATTAATTGTAATTTTAAGAGAAGATTCTCTTTCAGCTAATTCCCCAGATACTCTAATCAAATCAAGTGCACGTCTTGCATCACCAGACTCTCTTGCAGCATAAGCAGAACATTTAGGAACAACACCATCTTCTAAAACCCCTTCTTTGAATGCTCCTTCCACTCTTTTTGTTAAAATATCTTGAATTTGTAAAGCATTATATGGTGGAAAAACTATTTCTTCTTCAGATAATGAACTTTTAACCCTCGGATCCACATTATCTAAAAAAGTTAAATCATTTGATATTCCAACAACAGAAATTTGAGATTTAGATAATTCAGAATTGAGTCTTGTTAAATTATATAAAAAATTATTTGATATTTTTTTAACTATTTGATCAATTTCATCTAAAATTAATACTACTAATTGTTTTTTTGAATCAACTAAATTAATAAATCTGCTATAAACTTCTTGAGTGGGAAGTCCAGTTGCAGGAACACTTCCCCCCATTTGCCTAATTAACTCAGCTAAAATTCTATATTCCGTATCTGCTACTTGTTTAAGTTTACAATTTAAATAATGAATTTTTAATTCAAAATCTGAATCTTCAGATTTTTTCATTCTTTTTTGTAAAGCATCTTTAACTTTCAAAATAGAAAGAGTCTTTCCTGTGCCGGTATTTCCATATAAAAATAAATTGCTTGTTTTTTCTCCCCTCAAAACAGGTGCTAAAATAGACGCAATTTGTTTGATCTGTTCACTTCTATGAGGTATTGTCTCTGGTTTATAATTAGTTTGTAAGAAAGTTTTATCTTTAAAAATATTATTCTCATCAAAAGAATCAAAAATTTCGTCTAATTCATCGTTCATTATTTTTTTAACCTCATTGTTTATTTAAATATTTATTTTATTTATTATAACTTTTTTTATTATAAAATCTCACACGTTAATTTCCTATGGAAATTATTTAATTTTACTTTTCTCTAAAGGGAAAAATTAAATTTATTATATAAAAGATTATGACTACTAAAAAAGAAATAAACCTTTATTTATTATGGAAAAT
>CAZGQV010000018.1:0-8885 GCA_964527365.1 Candidatus Woesearchaeota archaeon | reverse complement strand
TCACAACTTCTGTTTCGTTTGTTTCATTAATCACAACTTCTGTTTCGTTTGTTTCATTAATCACAACTTCTGTTTCATTGTTTATTACTAATCCTGTAAGAAAACTTTGGCCATTTGTGGCATCCTCTTTAATTTCAATGATTGTTTTGTTTTGAAAAGAAATTTTTCCAGTTCCATTATTTTTAAATGAACCAGTTATTTTTAAAGAAATTAATTGACCTTTTTCTGGAACTTCTACTTTGTATTCTGTTGATTGTGAAAATTGAAGATTTAGTGTTTTTGAATATTCTATTCCTTCATCTCCTATTACCTGTCCAATGATTTTTGTTTGTGGTAAAAATATTATTCCTGCTATAATGATGATTGCTGTTAAAATGATAATTGTTGCAGGAATATTTCTTTTTTTCATTATACTAATTGTTTTTGTTCTTTTTTAATTATTTTGTATTTTTTCTAATCATATTTATCAATTTGAAGTTCAGTTAATTTTAAATATCTATATTTACCAATAATTAGATGCGGAGGTGGCACAGCGGCTACTGCGGTCGGCTGCAACCCGGCTTTTCGTGGGTTCGAGTCCCACCCTTCGCTTTTTTTTTAGCAAATTTTATTATTTGGATATTTAATTTTTTTATATTGATTAATTTTATAAATTCCGTTTTTTTCTAAATTATATGACTGCTTGTGTTTTTTGTAAAATTATTAAGAATGAACTGTTTGCCCATAAAATTTTTGAGGATGATAATTTTTTAGTTATTTTGGATGCTTTTCCCTCTATTTTGGGACAAGTTTTGGTTATTCCAAAAAAACATTCTATGACTAATTTATTTGATTTGAACAAAAAGGATTATGGTGAAGTTCTTTTAATTACAAAAAGGGTAGCTAGAGCAATTCAAAATGCATTGAAACCCATTAAGGTGGGTTTGGTAGTGGAAGGTTTGGAAATTGAACATCTTCATTTAAAATTATTTCCTTTAACACTAAAGGGACTTATTTTAAAACCCCTTACAGATAAACCTTCTGAAGGGGTTATGAAGGCTTTAGCTAAAAAAATTTCTGACTCTTTTTGATTTAATTTCATTTTAACTTTATACACAGACGCTAGTTAATCCACAAAGTATTTTTAATCAAAACCTTTAAAAAAGAAACATTATACATTTAAATATGGGAAAAATAAAATCTAAGCAAGTTAAAAGATCTGTACATGCTTTATTGAGTGAAGACATAGAGTTATCTGAAGACTTTGAAATGAATAAAAAAATTCTTGGACAAGAAATGCCTTCAAAAAAAATGAGGAATAAAATGGCGGGATATGCTTCAAGATTCAAAAAACAAGAGACCAAAGAAAAAGAGTCCCTAAAAGCTTAAATTTTTTTATTCTGCGTCAATTTTGTTAATAAAGATATTTTTAAACCTCAAAAATCTTTTAAACTAACATTTTCTAATATCCTTATATGGCTCTGTAGCTCAGTGTTTAGAGTGCTGCTCTCATGAGGCAGAAGTCGGGAGTTAGAATCTCCCCAGAGCCATTATTCTATTTTAGAAATGTTTTCTAGTTGTTTTATTGCTTCAATGAATGCATTTGTTTTTTTCAAGGGTTCACCAAAACTAAGAATTATGTACTTCAAATTAGTTTCTTTTACTTTTTTGTGAGCTTTTATAATTTCATCTTCAGAAATTCTTTTTTTATTATAAGCAATCAATATTTTTTCTTCATTATTTATTTTTATTTTTAACATTAAATCATCTTTACTAAACCCTTCTATGTCTAAGATTTCTATTTGTTTTGATGTCAAATATTCTTTTACAATATTAAAAAATTTTTCACTCTTTTTTTGAACAGATTTTTTCTTTTTTTTAATCTCGCCTTTTGGCGTACCATTAATTGCGGAATGCTGGGGTATCTTTTTTCCTATTTTTGGATCTTTTATTGTTTCTTGAGTAAGAATTTGTTTTTCTTCTACAGTTATTTTTGGAATTTGAGTTGTTTCTTCTTTTTCTTTTTGAATAGGTTTTTGTTCTATTTCTTTAGAGATTTTTTCTTTAGGAAAATAATCTTCTTGAGAAACGGTAAAATATCTCCAAATTAATTTATTATTGATTACGAAATTTTTTGCAAAATCAGGAATTGATTTTAATGCTACTTTTATTGCGGGATGTTGGGGTTCATCCAACAAAAATTTATTTTGTTTTAGCAAGTTGCATGCTTCTTTTTCTTTAAAGTTTAAGTGTTCAGAATATTTTTCTAATTGTTTTTCTGTTCCTTCAACATAATATATTGGGCTTGTTCCTACTCGCATCTTTGAAATTTTAATTTTTTGTTCTCTTAATAATTCTGATAAAAATGCTGAAGCAAACATTGAATCCATTCCGATTTCTCTTGAAATTCTAATTGGGAGATTTGGACCCCCTTCTCTCAAAAAACTAATTATTTTTTCTTTTATGTGTGTTGTGTCTTGAGTTACCATATTAAAGAAAAGTGTTTAGAGAATTATAAATGTTCTTCTTGGAGTTAAATTTTAATCCAATTAATTTCGTAATAAAGGGGTTGTCCTTCTTCATCTACAATTGCTAAAAGTAATTTTTTATTGGTTGAATGTGCTACCCTATTTTTCGCTGCAAAGTCATGCCATGTTGTTTTATTTTCTTCAACATCTGTAAATATTATCCATTTAGCATGTGATTTTCCTATTTTTTTCCCTTTTTCATAAGCCCTAAATTCTGCTCCAAATTTCAATGCTGTTTTAACAATATACCCTTTCATTCGTAAGTCTTTGAAAACAACATATTTTGTTAAGAATTTTTTGTCTATTCTTAAAAATTTTTTTGTAACTTCCTCTTGTGAGATTATTTTTTTATTTGAGTATAATTTCATTTTTCCATTTTGAATTAAAAACATTGTTTCTGGTAAAGAATATTTAATTTTATCTTCTATTTTTTCTCCAAAAGAAAATTGGTTGAATTCAGAGTATGCTTTTTTTGAATTACTGGTTATGTTATTACCAAGTAATTGGGCTTCTATTATTTTCTTTTCCATGCATTATTCAGAGAAGAAGAATATTTAAAACTTCTTTGGTATTGATTTTTGTATGATGGAAATTGATTTTAAATCTATTGAAAAGAAATGGCAAAATAAATGGGAAAAAGAGAAAATTTTTGTAGTTGAGGATAAGAGTAAAAAACCTAAATATTATGTCCTTGAGATGTTTCCTTATCCTAGTGGAAGTGGCCTTCATATGGGGCATGCTTGGAATTATACTATTGGAGATATCCTTGCAAGATTTAAGTTAATGAATGGATTTAATGTGCTGCATCCGATGGGGTATGATTCACTTGGGCTTCCTGCTGAAAATGCCGCAATTAAGGAAGGGGTTCCCCCTGGAGAATATACTGAAAAAGCCATAAAAAATTATGTTAAACAACAAAAATCTTTGGGTTTGAGTTACGATTGGTCGAGGATTGTTGTGACTTCTAGACCAGAATATTATAAATGGGATCAGTGGATTTTTTTAAAAATGTTTGAGAAAGGTCTGGCCTATAAAAAAGAATCTGCAGTTAATTGGTGTCCTAGTTGTGCTACTGTTTTGGCAAATGAACAAGCACAAGATGGCAAATGTGATCGATGTGAAACTAAAGTTGAAACTAAACATTTGAATCAGTGGTTTTTGAAAATTACAAATTATGCAGATGAACTTTATGAAAATTTAGATAATTTGAAAGAATGGCCAGAAAAAACTAAAAGTATGCAAAAATATTGGATTGGAAAAAGTTATGGGGCTGAGATTGATTTTGAAATTGGAAAAGAAAAATGGCCTGTTTTTACAACTCGTCCAGATACAATTTTTGGGGTGACTTTTGTTGTTGTTTCGGCACAACATAAAAAATTAATGAGTTTAGTTATAGATAAACAAAAAAAAGAAGTTGAAAAATTTTTGAAGAAATTAAAATCTGTATCTGAAAAGGGATTAGCGGATATGGAAAAGGAAGGAGTTTTTACAGGATCATATGCTATTAATCCAGTTAATGGTGAAAAAGTTCCAATTTATGCAGGGAACTTTGTTGTCACTGATTATGGTTCTGGAATGGTTATGGCTGTTCCTGCACATGATAAAAGAGATTTTGAATTTGCTAAAAAGTACGGAATTGATATTCGATTAGTTATCAATCCCAACGATTATGAGATCAACGAAAAGAAAATTATTGAAGCTTACACGGAAAAAGGCACACTTGTGAATTCGGGAGTATTTGATGATTTGGATAATCAAGAAGCTAAAGAAAAAATTACTATTTTGTTGGAGAAAAAAGGAGTTGGAAGGAAGATGATCAATTTTAGGTTAAGAGATTGGGGAATTAGTCGTCAAAGATATTGGGGAACTCCAATTCCAATTATTCATTGTGATAAATGTGGAAGTGTTCCTGTTTCTGAAAAAGATTTGCCCCTTGTGTTGCCTAAAGATGTTAAATTTGGAAAAGGAAATCCTTTGGAGACAAATGAAGAATGGATTAAAACAAAATGTCCTAAATGTGGTGGTGGAGCTCGAAGAGAAACCGATACAATGGACACTTTTGTAAATTCTTCTTGGTATTTTATGAGATATTGTGATTCAAATAATTCTAAGAAAATTTTTGATACTAAAAAAGTGAAGAATTGGTGTCCCGTTGATTCATATGTCGGGGGAGCAGAACATGCTTGTATGCATTTAATTTATTCTAGGTTTTATGTTAAATTTCTCCGAGATTTGGGATTGGTTGAATTTGATGAGCCTGTAAAAAGATTGTTTCATCAGGGAATGCTTCATGCTGAAGGTGGAGAAAAGATGAGTAAATCTAAGAATAATGCGGTTCTTCCTGAAACCGTTTCAGATGTTTATGGAATTGATACTGCCCGATTCTTTTTATCAGGTTTGGCTTCACCAGATAAAGATATTGATTGGAGTGAAAAAGGAATTGTGGGTAGTTTAAGGTTTATTAACAAGGTTTTTGATTTTGCCAATAAATTTAAATCCGAAGTAGATTCTGAAGAATTACAAATTAAATTAAACAAGGTAATTAAAAATGTCACAGATTATTATGAAAATTTTATTTATAGAAAAGCCACAATTGAAATAAGGGAATTATTTAATTTGATGGAATCAGGTTGCAGTAAAAATACTTTGGAAAAGTTTTTGAAACTTTTAAATCCAATTTGTCCCCACATTACTGAAGAGATTTGGAATAAATTAGGAAATAAATGTTTTATTTCTATTTCAGAATGGCCTAAGTTTGATTCTAAGAAATTAAAACTTAAAATAAAAGAAATTGATTTGAATGAGAAAGTTCTTGAAGAAGTTGGCGGGATAATTAAAAGATTGGAAAAAAAAGGAACGAAAATGAAGAAAGTTTATTTGTATGTGATTCCATTTGAACTATCCAAATTAAATATTAAAGTTTTGGAGAAAGGTTTTGGGAAGAAGGTAGAAATTTTTTCTGTAAAAAATGGGGATAAGTATGATCCTGAAAATAAAAGTAAGAAGGCGAGACCTGGGCAACCTGGAGTTTATTTTGAGTAATCTTTAAATAAGCAATTTTTCTTAGTTCCTCATGATAGATAAAAAACATTTGATTAAAGAAATGAAAGAGGAATTTGAAAAAGTAAAAAAGGAATTGAATTTTAATTCTACTTTTGAAGAATTAGATGAATCATTTAAGATACAAGATGCTGTTTTTTCTGCAGGGTTTGTAAGTCAGAATTTTTCAAGGCAATTATGCTCTAGGATTTTGGATAATTTTATGAATTGGAATGGTTATTTGAATGGACTTTTAATGCCTAGCCCAGGATATCTAGCTAATCAAACTGAAGCAAATTTATTTGGTGCAAAAGAAGATAAAGAGCTTATTTGGAAATTGACTAAAAAAATAATGGCAATGTCTTCAGAACATTCTATTATTGGTTTGATCGGAGATAAAGTTAGGGAAGCCAAATTTATTGATGAATCTTTAATTTATTGGAAGGCAGTTTTTTTTCCAGGGCTTGTTAAGATTTTAGATAAAGTTAATTTTGGATGGGTTAAAGAATAGATTTTTATAAGATATTTTGTTTTATTTTGAATGGGTGATAAATTTTCAAATAAAGAAGTAGATTTAAGCAATAAAAAATTTCCTTTAGTAAACTTGTTAATTTATTTTTTTATTTCATTTATTGTTATTTTGGGAATAATTGTTTTAATTTTATTAAATAATCCAACAAAACTAATCGAAACTTGTGGGGATTCAACCTTTTATGAAACTTGTTCATTATCTAAACCCTACTTTTGTGAGGATGGATTTTTAATTAGTGATTCAGTTAAATGTGGTTGTCCAAGTAATTTAGATAAAATGGAAAGTTCTTGTGATTCTGAATATTTTATTGATCCAAGGGAAATAATTTTGAATTATACATTTAATGGAGAAGATAATTTCCTTGTTTTTACTTATTATGGAGGAGTTGTTGATTATTTGACTTCTTTGTCCCGTTCAATATATTATGGGGAAGGAGAACTTCCTAAAAGAGCTGATTTTAAATTGATGAAGATTGAAAATGAATTGCAGAAAGATTTATTGATGCCCTTAGTTGTGAGCATTCAAAATTTGGCCCCTTATTCAAAAGACGACCAAGCAAGAATTGCAGTTAGTTTGGTTCAAAATATTCCTTATTTAGAACCAGAATCTGTGTCTGTTTTTGGAGGCAAATTTAATCTGAGAGTTTCAAGATATCCATATCAAACTATTTATGATTCTGCCGGGTCTTGTGAAGGAAAATCAGAACTCTTAACTTTTTTATTAAAAGAAATTGGTTATGGTGTTTCATTATTTTATTATCCTGTTGAGAATCATGAGGCTGTGGGAATTGCATGTCCCGTTGAAAATAGTTTTAAAGATACGAAATATTGTTTTATTGAAACAACTATGCCAAGTCCAATATCTTATAGTGAAGGAAGATATTTGGGACCTCTTGGAAGCAATAAGCTTGCTAGTAATCCAGAAATAATTTTAATTAATGAGGGAATTTCTCTTGGAGAAAATTTAGGGGAATATAAAGATGCAGCTGCTTTGACTAAAATTATCAATCAGATTGATCGAAAAGGCAAGATAAATTATTTTCAAAAAAACAAGTTTGATAAATTGAGAGAAAAATATAGTTTGTTATATTGATTATTCTAAAACAGCTTTAATTCTTCGAACTCCAGCTGAAGAAGATTGTTCTTTTTTTATTTTGAAGGTTCCCATATTTTTTGTGTTATTTACATGTGGTCCCGTACAAATTTCTTTTGAAAATTTACCTATTGTATAAACTGAAACTATTTCACCATATTTTGAATCAAATATTCCTGATGTACATTGTTTTTTTGCCTCTTTCAGAGATATTTCTTTTCTTATAATTTTTTGGTTCTTTTGTATTTCTTTATTTACAATTTCTTCAATTTGTTTTTTTTCTTCATCTGTCAATTTTCTTTCAAAACTAAAATCGAATCTTAATCTTTCGGAATTGATGTTTGAACCTTTTTGGATTATCCCTTCTCCAAAAGTTTTTTTTAATGCAGCTAATAATAGGTGTGCTGCTGTATGGAGTTTTGTTGTTTCTTCAGAATTATCTGCTAATCCTGATTTGAATCTTCCTGCCGATGCTGTTTGGGAAAGTTCTTGGTGTGTTTCCATTTCTTTTTTAAATTCTTTAGGATCAAATGAAACTTGTTTTTCTTTTGACAACTCTTCAATCATTTCTAGGGGAAAACCATATGATTGGTAAAGTAAAAATGATTCTTTTCCATCAATTTTTTTGTCTTTAGACATTTTTTCAAATTCTCGGAGTCCTTTGTCCAATGTTTTTCGAAATTTATTTTCTTCTTTTTTCAATTCTGTTAAAATTAATTCTTCTTTTAGATTGTAATCATCATAAATTTTGAATATCTCTTTTGCTATTTCGTCTGTTGCATTAATTTCTAAGATTTTTACTTCTAATTTTTTTAAGTTTCTAATTGCTCTTCTGATTAATCTTCTTAGAACATAACCTTGTTCAGAATTTCCGGGGATAATTCCGTCGTGGATTATGAAACATGCCGCTTTTACATGGTCTGCAATAATTCTCATTTCTTTTTTATTTTCTTCGTACTTTTTGTTTGAGAGTTCTTCTATTTTTTGGATTAGTGGTTTGAAGGAGCTAGTCATGTAAGCTTCGTCCGTTTCTTCTAGAACTATCAATAATCTTTCTACTCCCCCCCCATAGTCTATGTTTTTTTGTTTTAGTGGAGTGTATTCTTTATTTTGGTTCTGATTATACTCCATGAAGACATTGTTTCCTAATTCCATCCATCTATCATCTTCAGAGTTAAATTTCTCAGGGATGAGGTCGTGTGATTTCCAGTAAAATATTTCTGAATCTGGTCCACAGGGACCTGTCTCTCCAGCTGGTCCCCACCAGTTTTCTTTTTTGTTTAGGATAGCAATTCTTTCTTGGGGTAGTCCTGTTGATAATAATGTGTTTAAAGCACCCATATCTTTTGGAGATTTGGAATTTCCTTCAAATATGCTTGCGGCTAGTCTATTCAGTGGGATTTTTAGAATTTTTGTTAAGAATTCAAATGTATACTTTGTGGCATCTGATTTCCAATAATCTCCTAAGCTCCAGTTTCCTAGTTGTTCAAAGAAAGTATGGTGTGTTTCATCTCCGACTTCCTCAATATCCCCTGTTCGTATGCATCTTTGAACATTCACTAATCTTTTTCCTTGTGGATGTTTTTGTCCTAAAAGAAAAGGAACTAAAGGATGCATTCCTGCCGTTGTAAATAGAACTGTTGGATCGTTTTCAGGTATAAGAGAAGAGTTTGGAATTTCTTTGTGTCCTTTTGATTCGAAAAATTCTATGTATT
>CAZGQV010000017.1:0-9607 GCA_964527365.1 Candidatus Woesearchaeota archaeon | reverse complement strand
ACTTTTCTTTATTCATTATGGATTATAAAAAAGAATCATTAAAATTACATGAAGAAAATAAAGGAAAATTTTCTGTTAAATCAAAAGTTAGTGTGAAAAATAAAGAAGAGTTGTCTTTAGCTTATAGTCCTGGAGTTGCTGAGCCTTGTTTGAGAATTAAAGAAGATAAAGAAAATGTTTACAGATACACATCAAAAGGCAATATGGTTGCTGTTGTCTCTGATGGGTCTGCCGTTTTGGGTCTGGGAAACCTAGGACCTGAAGCCTCTTTGCCCGTAATGGAAGGGAAAGCCATCCTGTTCAAAGAATTTGCAAATATTGATGCTGTTCCAATTGTTTTGAATACGCAAGATACAGAAGAGATTATTGAGACTGTAAAAAGAATTTCACCTGCTTTTGGAGGAATAAATTTGGAAGATATTTCTGCGCCACGTTGTTTTGAAATTGAAGAAAGATTAAAGGCAGAACTTGATATTCCAGTATTTCATGACGGTCAACATGGTACTGCAATTGTTGTTTTGGCTGGACTCATAAATGCTTTAAAAATTGTTGATAAAAAAGTAGAAGAAATTAAAGTTGTTGTTAATGGTGCTGGGGCTGCAGGTATTGCAATTTCGAAGTTGTTAATTAAATATGGAATTCGAAATTTGATTTTAGTTGATAGCAAAGGTTCTGTTTATTCTGGTCGAGATAATTCTAATAAATATAAAGAAGAAGTTGCTTTGGTTAATTTGGATAATGAGAAAGGTTCATTGGTAGAGGCAATTGTTGGGGCTGATGTTTTTGTGGGAGTTAGTCTTGCTGGTTTGTTGGGTTCAGAAATGGTTAAGACAATGAATAAAGATTCAATTATTTTTGCTTTGGCTAACCCTGAACCAGAAATTATGCCTCCTGAAGCTAAGGAAGCTGGAGCTAGAATTATTGCAACTGGTCGAAGTGATTTTCCTAATCAGGTTAATAATGTTTTGGCTTTTCCGGGAATTTTTAGGAGAGCTTTAGATTCTCGAGCTAAAAAGATTACTGAAGAAATGAAAATTGCAGCTGCAGAAACTATTGCTGAAATTGTTGGGAATGAAAGAAGAGAAGATTATATTATCCCCGATCCCTTTGATAAGCGAGTTGTTTTGGAAGTAAGTAAAGCTATTAAATAAATTTTGTTTCTATTATATTGTTATATTATTGAACAATAAAATTTAAAAATAAATTTGATTTTACTTAATTCATGATTACTGGAAACCATGAAGAAAAAATTAAAGAACTACAATTAAAATTAAGAATGAAAGGTATTTTGAAAAGTAAAGAAGAAATTTTTAATATCATGATTAATTTAGTAAAAGAAAAATTTAGTTAGTAAAGTATTTTAATTTTTTATTTCTTGGTAGTTGTTTTATTTTGTATTCTGCTTTACATGCATCTGATTTGTCTTTTGCAGGTTTAGCATAAAGTAGTTTTTTGAATCCTTTTTGATTGACGTATTTACTCCCTTTTCCTTTCTCGTGAGTTTGCATTCTTTTGTCCACGTCATTTGTAACTCCAGTATAATATGAACCATCTTGACATTCAAGAATATATACAAACCATTTCTTTTCCATGAATTGATTAGGAAAGGAGGTTATTTAAAATTATTAAAAATACGCTCGGAATTGTCATTGAACTTTTTGTTAAAAAAGGTGGGAGTCTAGATTATCTCCACGAAATAAATGCAAAAAAATACGTTACAAGTCCACTTAAAATTATAATCGGTATTGAAACCCATAAATTTTCTTTTTTGACTAAAGAGATTATTATTAAAATTATCCCTAATAAAACAAAAATTAACATAATTATAGTCAACATAATTGTAATTAAAACCATGAATGTCACATTATGGCTACCTTCGGGGATTTTAAGGAATATTGCAGAAATAAAGAATAAAATAAAAGATACCATTAAAGAAATCAATGAAAACCATGCAAACTTATTTTTCATATTTCTCTTAAGATTTAGCTATTTTTATAATTAACTGAAATTAAAAAAGCGTTCCGGCCGGTCATTGAACTTTTTGTTAAAAAAGGTGGGAGTTTATTGAATTTTATAAAAAAAAGGAAGACTACGAACCGAAGTTTTTCATCTTCCAACATCTGACCGAAATCAGAAGATCTAACCGAAGTTAGACAAGACAATTAGGATATTGGGGTTTAAATAGGTTTTTAATTGATAAAAAAAGGAAAAAAAGCGCCCAAATCAGAATATTACAAAACATTTATAAAAATTAAAAAATTAAAATAACTATGAAAATCGTTTTAAGCGCACAAGGAGATAAGGGTTTAGAAGAACAAATTGATTCTAGATTTGGTAGATGTCCTTTTTTTGTTTTTGTTGAGGTCGATAAGGATAAAAAAGAAATAATAGAACATAAAACCATTAAAAACGAATCTGCAGAACAATTTGGGGGTGCAGGAACTACCTCTACTCAATTTGTCGTTAACAAGGGTGCAAAAGCAGTAATTAGTCCAAATATTGGCCCAAAGGCATTTCAAGTTTTAAATCAATTAGGAATTGAGATTTATCAAGGACAGGGAAAAGTTGAAGATGTTGTTCAAGAATTTCTTAAAGGAAATTTGAATAAGATAAATCAAGCTACAGGTCCTTCTTATATGGGAAAATAATTTCTTTTAATTATATTAATATGATAAAAAAAATAGCAATTACTGGAGGTAAAGGCGGAACGGGCAAATCAACTATTGCAACAGCATTTGCCATTGCTCTTTCAAAAAGATACAAAACTTTGCTTTTAGATGCAGATGTTGATTGTCCAAATGACCATTTAATTCTTAATATAAAAAGAAAACAAGAAAAAAAAATTTTTCAGCAAATTCCAAAATTTTATCCCGAAAAATGTATTAAATGTGGTAGATGTGCAGAAGTATGCAGAGAAAATGCAATAGTTTTTGTTAAAAATAAAAATCCAATTTTTTTTACAGACCAATGTATTGGATGCGGAGCTTGCATGATTACTTGTCCTACTGGAGCAATTGGAAAAACAAAAAAGAAAATAGGAACAATTTATTCTGGAATCCATCAAAATATAGGATTTTTTTCAGCAGAAACAGAAATCGGAACAGAGGAAGAATCTCCGATTGTAAATGGATTAAAAAAATTTGTTAAAAAAGAAGAAAAAAATTATGATTATATATTATTTGATACTTCTCCAGGAACTCATTGTAATGTTATCTCTGCATTAGAAGATTGCGATTTAGCTTTTTCAGTTACAGAACCAACACCATTCGGAGCTCATGATTTAGAATTAAATTTAAAATTATTAAAATTATTAAAAATTCCCACAAAAATTGTTTTAAATAAATCTGATTTAGGAAACAAAAAAATAATTGAAGATCTTGCTAAAAAATATAGAACAGAAATTATTGCAGAAATTCCATTTAACAAACAAATTGTATTAGATTATTCAGAAGGAAAACCAATTACTGCTCAAAATATAAATAAAATGGTTGAATTTTTAGAAAAAGAAAAGAACCTATTAAAAGAAAATGAATAATAATAATTTCATAAAAGAATTTTTAGATAAAAAAAATATTTTTGCAGTCATAGGCGTCTCAAAAAATCCAGAAAAATATGGACATCAAATATACCAAAAATTAAAAAAAGAAGGATATAAAGTTTATCCAATAAATCCCAATGTTAGTGAAATTTTAGGAAACAAATGTTATTCAAAATTAAATGAATTACCAACAACACCAGATATTATTAATATTGTAGTTCCTCCAAAAATTACTAAAGAAATTGTAAAAGAATGCAAAGAATTAGGAATCAATAAAGTTTGGATGCAACCTGGTTCTGAGAATCGGGAAGCTATTGATTATTGTAAAAAAAATGGAATAAAAGTTTTGTATAATATTTGTATTTTAATCGGAAAGAAAGGTTTTAATAAATCAGGTGATAAAAAATAATATGAAATTATTAGTTTTTGTATCATCAACCTGTTCTCATTGTCCAGAAGCTGAGCAAGTTGCAAGAATTGTTTGTCCAGAATATTCAGAATATGGATTAAGTCATGAAAAAGTTAGGGTTAAAACTTCGAGGGGTAAAGAGTTGTCTGAAAGATATCAAGTTCGAAGTGTTCCGACATTAATTTTTATAAATGAAGACGGAACAGAAATAACTCGAATTATAGGAGCACTAAGTGAAGAGGGATTAAGAAAGAAGATTGAAATATTATTAGGAATTAAAGAATCTTTTTTTAAAAAAATATTTGGAAAAAAAAAAGATGAATAAAATATTTTTAATGAAAATTTTCAAAAAAAATCTTTTTATAGATTATTTTAAAATAAAAAATTACAAATAAAAAATGAAAATATTAACAATTTTATCAGGAAAAGGCGGAACCGGGAAAACTACAATCTCATCAAGTTTAGCATTGCTATTATCTCAAAAAAATAAAATAATAACTGCAGATTGTGATGCAGATGCCCCTAATTTTGCATTAGCTCTTGGAATATATGAAAAAGATTTCTCTTCATGGAAAGAAGTTGAGACAAATGAAAAAGCAGAATTAAATTCTAAAAAATGCACTAGTTGTAAAAAATGTTTTAAAATATGTCAATTTGGTGCAATTAAATGGGATAACAAAAAAAATAAACCAATTTTTAATCCAATGTTATGTGAGGGCTGTGGGGCTTGCCAATTAGTTTGTCCTTCTAAAGCAATTGATTTAGTTAAAATTAAAAATGGAAAAATTGCTGTCATCAATTCTAAATATGGTTTCAAGGTTGTTTCAGGACAACTTAAAATTGGAGCGACCGGAAGCGGAAAAGTTGTTTCTTTAATAAAACAAAAAGCATTCGAAGAAGGTAAAAAAGAAAATATAGATATTATGCTTTTAGATTCTGCAGCAGGAGTAGGTTGCCCAGTGATAGCTTCTATTCAAGGAAGTAATTATATAATAGCTGTAACTGAACCAACCCCTTCTGGATTAAATGACTTAAAAAGAGCATTAAAAACAGTAGAACAATTTAAAATTCCTTATGGAATTATTATAAATAAATATGATATTAACCTAAAATTTAATAAAAAAATTGAAGAATTTGCAACAAAATATAATATTCCAATTTTAGGAAAATTACCCTTCAATAAAGAATTTGTAGAAGCTCAAGTAAATTTAAAACCAATTATTGAATACAAACCAAAATATAAAAAAAATTTTAAAGAAATTTTAGAAAAAATACCTCGAAAATATTTCAATTTTTCTTTATAAATAGAATTAATTACATTTAATTTATGAATTTTAAAAAAAGTAGAGTATTGTTATTTTAATGATGTTTTTATCTGTACTAAAGAACATTTAAATAGTTTTCATAAAATATATTAATATTCAAATTAAAATGATAAAAACAATTAAAATAACAGCAGAGAATTTTGAAGAAGAGGTGCTTAAATCAAAGATTCCTATTCTTATTGATTTTTGGGCACCATGGTGTCAACCTTGTTTAATGATGGCTCCAGCTTTAGACGAGTTAGCTAAAGAATTAACAGGAAAGTTAAAGATTGGAAAATTAAACACAGAAATTCCTACAAACCAGACGCTTGCAATAAATTATAAAATTCAAAGTATTCCAAATATGAAACTTTTCAAAGACGGAAAGATAATAAAAGAATTTATTGGTTTGCGTCCTAAAGAATCTTTAAAAGCGGATCTTACTCCTTTTTTATGAATTTTTATAATAAACCATTTCAAATTTAAATAAAATTTAATGAAAAAATGAAGAATCCAAAAAATCTAATAGAATTAATTGAAGGAGGTTATGTAATTATAGCAAAACTCCCAGAAGAAAATAATATTTCTTTAGAAAAAATTAAATCTTTGGATGCTTATACTGTTCCTTTAATAGCTCATGATTATGGTGCAAAGACACCTATAATGTGGAATAGTTTGTATAAAAAGTTAGGGCTAAATATAAAAAATATAATGCTTGTTGCAGATCCAATAAAAAACGGGAAAATTATTATTAATACTTTAAAATTAGATCCTAAATATTTAGGAGGAGGTTTTGGCGTTGGTTGGAAAGAAAGATTAAATCTTATAGATAAATTAGAACCTGAAGAATTATCTTCTATTAATATTGTAGTTAAAAAAGGGAAAAATTTAATTGGGTATAATACTGATGCTGAAGGATTTATTAAAAGTTTAGAAGAAAAGTTTTATGAAATAAGAAAAAAAATAAAGGGAAGTAAAGTTATTTTATTAGGAGCAGGAGGAGTTTCAAAAGAATTAGCAAAATTAATTGCAGAAAGAGGAGCAAAAAGAATCAGTATTTTAAACAGAAGTTATGAAAAAGCAGTAGATTTAGCACAAGAATTAAATAAAAAATATGAACAAATTGCAACAGGAGACGACGAATCAATGATTAGAGGAAAAATTTTAAATTCTTATAATATTCCAGATGTAATAATAAATTTAACAGATAAAGGTTCTGATGGAACTCTCGTCGATTATTCTGCCTTCCATATGGCTAATCCTAACGCAACAGATTTAGAAATAGATAAAGGAAATAATTTTTCTGCTTCTAGAACAATTATGAGGGAATTGAAAAAGATTAATCCTGAAATTATTATTGCAGACATTGTTCTTCCAAAAAATCCTCCTTCAAAAACTTTAGCAATAGCAGAAAATGAAGGTTTAAAAAATTTAGTTGATGGGCTTGGAATGGTAATTTATCAAGCAGTTCCAGCTTATTTAAAAATACAAGAAGCAAATTTAGATAAGCATAAAAAAGAAATTTCTGAAAAACAAGTTTTAAAAATTTTTAAAAAAGCTACTAGTTTTAAATATAAATAAAAAATAAAATGGAAAAATATGATTTAATAATTATTGGAAGTGGACCTGCAGGATTGACTGCAGGAATTTATGCTGCGAGATATAACTTAAATTTTTTAATAATCGGAGAACTTAGTGGGGGTACAATTTCCGAAGCACATAAAGTTTGTAATTATCCTTCTCAAAATAACATAACTGGATTTGATTTAACTCAAAATATAGTTAATCATGTTAAAGAACTAGGAGGAGAAATCAAACAAGAAAAAGTTATTAAGATTGCTGGAAAAGATGAAAATTTTATTATTAAAACAAATAAAAAAAAGTATAATTCTAAAAAAATAATTTTAGCCATTGGAAGAAAAAAACAGACCTTAGATGTTAAAGGGGAAAAAAAATTATTAGGAAAGGGAGTAAGTTATTGTGCAACTTGCGACGCTGCTTTTTATAAAAATAAAGATGTTGCTGTAATCGGAGGAGGTAATGCTGCAATAACTGCGGCATTATTATTGGCAGAACATTCAAAAAAAGTTTATGTTGTTTACAGAAAAAAAAGTTTTTTTAGGGCAGAACCTACATGGGTTAAACAACTTGAAAAAGAGAAAAAAATTGAACCAGTTTTTAATTCAATTATTAAAGAAATTTCCGGAGAAAACTCGGTCATAGGTATTATATTAAATAACAACAAAAAATTAGATGTAAAAGGAGTTTTTATTGAAATTGGTTTTAAACCAAATGAACAATTATCAAACGAATTAGGATTAAAAACAGAAAAGGATTATATTATTACAGATAAAAAACAAGGAACAAATATTAAAGGAATCTATGCTGCGGGTGATGGAACTAATAATTATTTAAAACAAGTAATAACTGCTTCTGCAGAAGGTGCAATCGCTGCAACAAATGTTTATGAAACTTTAAAATTAGAAAAATAATATTTTTTGGAAATATAAAAATTTTTTCAGGTAAAAAATTAAAATTAGATATTAAGAAATTATTTATTTGTCAAATAAAATCCCATATAATCATTAATCTTTGTTTGATTAATCCCAATCTATTTTTTAAATTTAGTTTTAAAAAAATCAAAGAATATTGCTTCTACAATATAAGAAGTTTTTCTTTTTTTATTTGTAGATTTAGATAAAAAAAAGATCTTCAAAAATAATATTTCTAATTCTTTTTATAGAAAGGAAATAATAAATAACTAACCCCTTACTTATTTTTACTTTTATTAAAAAACGGTTTGGTTTAAATTTAATTAATTTCTTGATTAAAGGTTCCAAAATTTATATTTTAAATTCATTAAACATCAAATTATTCAAAGTACAAAAAGATATTTTACTAAAGGTTCAACGCCCACACTAAAAATACAATTTTAAAACTTCAACAGCGTCGGTAAAATAAGAATAAAAAAGCGCCCACGCCGTGCGTAAAACTTTTAGTAATAAAAGGTGGGCGTTGGGAAATTTATAAAAATTACATAACCTGAAGGGTCGAGATTAGCAATTCAATGCAATAACCTATATGCTATCGAGGCATGTGATAACCAAGTTAATCTTAGTTTATTTTTAAAGTTAATTATATTAATCTTTTTAACAAGTTTGATGGTTTTAAAAAGATTAAGAATCTTTAATTTATATGGCAAAAAAATGTAGTGAATGTGGCAGCATCAATTTATCTTATGATGATTATAAAGGAGAACTAATTTGTAATGATTGCGGATTTGTTGTGGAAGAAGCAATGGTTGATTTTAATCCTAAATTGATAAAAAGTAAATTGGTAAAGAAAAATTCAAAAGAAAGAATAACTCAAAAGACAAACTATGAAAAAGATATAGAAAGAAGAATTTTTGGAAATATTAAAAAGGCTAAAAAATTTGGAGAATTTTTAGATGGAAAAAAACTACTGAAAAGATTTACAATTATTTATGAAACAATGGATGATCTAAATTTAATTAATGAAGAAGAAATAAAAGAAAATTGCAAGAGATATTATCAAACAATTATAGAGAGAAAATTAGCAAAAGGTAAATCTCACAAGACATTGATATATTGTTTAATGATGTGTATTATATCAGATTTTTCTAGACTATCAATTAAAGAAAGTAATAAAGAGCTAAATGATCTTCTTGAAAATTGGATGGATAATTTTGAATTAGAGCATCCAAAGGAATTTGCCACTGCAGATAGAATGTTTAGGAAGATTGCTAATGAATTTTGCAAAAATAAAAAAGGATATTCTTTAAAAATTCCAGCAATCCATCTGATAGATAAAAGTCAAATAAAATTAAAAAATAAAAAAAACTTTTTTTTATTTTTATATAATAAATCTTTTGAAAAATTAAATGATGAAGAAAAACAAGTAATGAGAAATCTTTTAAATAGAGCAAATAAAATATCAGTGATTTATTTAAATTCTCAAAAGAAAAAGATTACAAAACTAACAGGATTAATTGGAGTATGTGTATATTTTATTTTAACGATTGGTAAAGGGTGTCCAGAAGATTCTAAGAGCAAATCTCTCGTTGAACATTCCCAAGAACAATGGGCTTCTTTTCTAAAAATACACATAAGGTCTTTTAAAAGAATTTTATCCTATTTCCATTCTTACACAGTTGATGAAACAGAACATTTTATAAAAAATATCTATGAAGGAAATATTAAATTTTATAAAGGAATTCCCTTCTTTCTTCAGAAATCATAAAAAGTGCCAAAATAGGCAAAACCTTTATTGTTTTCCCTATGAAGTATGGGAAAAATAATATTTTCAATAAGTATCGAGAAAGAACTTTTCGAAAAA
>CAZGQV010000016.1:0-14776 GCA_964527365.1 Candidatus Woesearchaeota archaeon | reverse complement strand
CAATTGTGTTAGAAATTGATGGAAACCAATATTCTTTTGAATTGTTAGATGGACAAAACATTTATTACTTGATAAAATATAATTATAATGAAGAGGTTTACATAATCAATGGTTAGAAATAAAAAAGGAGTTAGTGTTGTTGTCGGGTATGTTATATTAATTTCTATTGGAATTGTTATGAGTGTTGTTGTTTATAATTATTTGAAAACATATGTTCCTAAAGATGCATTACAATGTCCTGAAGGAGTTTCTATTTTAATCACTAATTATGATTGTGCTGAAAACAGTTTTAATGTTACCTTGAAAAATAATGGGAAATTTAATTATATGGGATATTATATTCATGCTTCAGAAAATACTTCTATTGATGTCGCCACCATTAATTTTGCAAATAATTTTATTAATGATTCTACAGGTAATGCGGTAGCTCTAGAAAATAGTCATATTTTATTTTCTAGAGTTGATCCCGAAGGATTTATGGCTCCCCAAGTTGAAACTGAACATCAGTTTGATTTGAATGATACAGCTGTTAAATTTATTGAAATAACTCCAGTTAGAGAACAAGAATATAATAATAAAAAAAGATTTGTCAGTTGCGGTAATGCTAAAATAAAACAAGAAATAACTTGTGGATGATTTTGACTATATTTAAAAATACTAAAAACATAATTATAACATGAAACAAAAAAAGGGGCTCTCACCGGTTGTTGCAACAGTCTTATTAATTGCAATTGTAATTGTGATTGGTTTAATAGTATTTTTATGGTTTAGGGGAATTAGCGAGGAGGCTATAACAAAATTTGATGGAACAAATGTCAAGTTAGTTTGTGAGGATGTTAGTTTTGATGCTAGTTACACGGGAGGTTATGTTTTTATTTCAAATACTGGTAACGTTCCAATTTTTCAAATTAAAGCTCAAAGATCTTCAGCTGGAAGCCATTCAACTGAAATGGTGGGTTTAGATGGGAATTGGTCAGAATTAGGATTAAATCAAGGGGGAACATATTCTGGGGAACTTGCTCAAGCAGATACAATACTTCTTATCCCAGTTTTACTTGGAAGAACAGAAAGTGGAGAAAGAACATATACTTGTGATGAAAGACATGGGGTCGAGTTATACATAGGAAATTAAAATGGAAAATACTAAAGGGCTTTCTCAGGTTGTTACTACAGTTTTATTAATTTTGCTTTCCGTCGCTGCCATTGCTATTGTTTGGGGCATTGTTAATTCTTTTGTTGAAAATAAACTTGAAGGTGCTAGTTCTTGTTTAGATGTTCTTGATCAAATTGAATTAAATAATGACTGGACATGTTATAATACATCTTCTAATAAAACCTTGATTTCTATAAATCGTGGTGATGCTGAGATGACAAGCGTTCTCGTTAGTGTTTCCTTAGGAACTAGTTCAACTGTTTTTAGAATTTTGAATGAATCTAGCCTAGTTGAAAATGTTCGAGAATATCTTGCAGAATATCTCAATATTTCACTTCCTTCAAAAGAAGGTGGGAAAACGTATGTTTTATCTGGAATAAATCAAATTCCAGAACAAATAATTATTTCTGTACAATCAGGTAAAAAGCAATGTGGTGTAAGTGATTTTGTCGAAAGTGTTTACCCTTGTTGAAAATTTTAGTCAAAATTTTTTTATAGGATTTTAGCATCCACCTTAATTCTATTTCCTTTTGGAAATTGTTTTTGGAATAATCTTTTTCAGAGAAGGTTTTTCAAAAACAATTTATCATTAACTATTTAAATTGTATTTATTTCATTATGTTTGAGGGATAAAAGATTTATTTTTATAATAAAATGAAAAAAAGAGGACAAGTTTGGATTGAAACAGTAACTTATACATTAGTTGCTCTTGTTATGATTGGTTTAGTTTTGGCTTTTGCAAAACCAAAAATCGAAGAAATGCAAGACCAAGCAGTTATTCAACAATCAATAAAAATGATTAAAGAGATTGATTCTGTTATCAAAGAAGTTGGTGAAAAAGGAATTGGAAATAAAAGAAAGCTAGAGATTAATTTGAAAAAAGGTGAATTTAAAATTGATTCTGAAAATGATACCTTGATATTTTATTTGGAAAGTTCATATATGTATAGTCAGCCAGGGCAAGAATATCAAGAAGGAAATTTAAACATAACAACCGAAGAGAAGGGAAAAATTTATGAAATAACCATTAAACAACAATTTAGCCCCAAATATAATTTGACTTATTCTTTAAAAGAAGAAACTAAAGAAATTTTTAAAGCTTCAACACCATATTTTTTATTTATAACAAACAATGGGGGAACAATCAATGATAATATTGATTTTGAATTATCATAATGTCAAAAAGAAAATTGGGTATTTTGGATTATCCACAGGTTGCTCTTGACTTTACACCTAAAATTCCTCCAATAAAAAAAGTAAAAGATAAAACAAAAATTAATGTGAGATATTGTTTAATTGCACCTTTTGCATATGTTCATATTTATTGGAATGAAAAAGAATATGAGGTGATGTATGAAATAGAAGAACCAATTTTAGATAAAAATGAATTGTTGTATAAAGATCAGCTTGTTTCTGCATTACGTAGTATGATTAATTTTGAAGAAATCATTGGAGGTGATCGTGATACTCTCTTTGAATATATTGATAAAAGATTAAAATTACTTTCAATTGAATTGGGATTAGAATTATCTTATGAAACTTATAAAAAAATATATTATTACTTATGTCGAGATTTTATTGGTTTTAATGAGACTGAACCTTTACTCCGAGATTATTTTGTAGAAGATATTGAATGTAATGGTGCTAATTCACCAATTTATTTAGTTCATAGGGTTTTTAGGAATATTAAAACAAATTTAATTTTTAGGGACAATGATAAGCTAGAAAGTTTTGTTGAAAAATTAGCTCAAAGATGTGGAAAATATATTTCCTATGCAAAACCTATTTTAGATGGTTCTCTTCCAGATGGATCAAGAGTTAACGCAACTTATACTAAAGATATTACAAGTAAAGGGCCCACTTTTACAATTCGTAAATTTACAAAAACACCTTGGACACCACCACAACTTATTGGATTTAATACAATGAGTCCAGAAATGCTTGCTTATTTATGGTTACTTGTAGAATATAAAATGAATTTATTATTGGTTGGGGGAACTGCTTCAGGTAAGACCACATTACTTAATGCCTTGGCTTTTTTTATTCCTCCAGAAGCCCGAGTAGTAAGTATTGAAGATACTCGAGAATTGAACCTCCCCAGAGAAAATTGGTTACCTAGTGTTTCACGTTCAGCTACGGGAATTAGTGGACTCGGAGAAATTGATTTATATTCTCTATTGAAAGCTTCTTTTAGACAAAACCCAGATTATGTTATTGTGGGGGAGGTTCGTGGTAAAGAGGCCTCTGTGCTTTTCCAGGGTATGGCGTCAGGACATTCATCTATTGCCACTCTTCACGCAGATAGCGTTGAGACAGTAATTAAAAGATTAGAAACACCTCCAATTGAGTTGTCTCCAACTTTATTGAATGTGTTAGATAGTATTTGTATTATGACTCATGCTATTGTAAACAATCAAGAAACAAGAAAATTGCGAGAAATTGTTGAAATTGTGAATGTAGACCAAGAAGGAATTGCCATTACAAATACTCCTTTTATGTGGAACTCTAGTGAAGACAGATTTTATTTTAAGAGAGAAAGTAAATTATTTCAAAAAATTGCTGAAAGATATGGAATAAATAAAGATACCTTACATGTTGAATTTAGGAGAAGAGCAGAACTATTATATAAATTGTATCAAAAAAAAATATTTAGATTTCATGAAGTGCAAGAAATTATTAACGAATATTATAAAAAACCAAAAGAAACTTTAGCCAAATTTCAAATTAATTAATCAAAAAATTTATTTAATTCAATCATAATCTTTAATAATGTGAATTTGTTCTTTATTTTAATAAAAGAAGAGGTAAATGAAAAATTAAAAAAACAGATATTATTTTGGCAAAACAATTTATTCAATCTTTAGAAAAAAAATTATTATTAGTTGAAAAAGCAAAAAAGGATAATGATGTAAATGAATTTAATAAAATTAAAAAAGATTGTTTTGAAATCCAATTGCAATTGAATAAATTAATCAAATGATTCCCGGTGATAATCAATATGAAAAAGCAAAAAAATTTGCTTTGAATGAAAGATTAGTTTTAGAAGAAATGGAAAGATTATTGATACAAATTGAATCATTAACTGATCAAGATGAAAAAAATATGATTAATAATCATCTTAATATTTTAACTCAAAATTTGAAAAAATTAAATTTGGAATTTGAAAAAACCCTCGGAAAATTAATTTTTTCAAAACCTCTTGTAATTGAAAAAAAAATAAAAAAACAATCTCTTCAACCAAAAATTCCTAAAAGAGATAATGAACAATTTGAAAGGCAAAAATTTAGAACTCTAGGGGGGAAAAAATTTAGTCTAAAACAAATTTCTCCAATTGGCCTTGAAAATGAAACTTTAAAACAATTAAAAAGTAAAGGAGAAGAAAAAAAGAAAGAAAAAAAGACAACGAGTTTGGCTTCTCCTTATTCAAAAATGGCTAGTAACCTTTTTTCAAAAAACTCAAGAAAACTTCTTGGACAAAAATCTTTCAAAAAAATGCAAGATTCATTAATTAAATCTAATCTTAATTTTACTCCTGTTGGTTATGTTTCAATAATTCTATTGACCACTTTTTTATCATGTTTTGTTGCAGGATTTTTATTTTTATTTTTCTTATTTTTTAATTTTGGAGCCACCATGCCAATTATAACTAGAGCTACTGAAACAATTGGAATTAGATTTTTCAAAGTCGTATGGATTTTATTTTTGGTTCCAACATTAACTTTCTTAATGATGTATGTTTATCCTGGTCTTGAAAAAAAATCTGCAGGAAATAAAATTGATATTGAACTTCCTTTTGCAACAATTCACATGGCGGCAATTTCCGGTTCAATGATAAACCCCATCAAGATTTTTGAAATTATTTCAAAAACAAAAGAATATCCTTCTCTTGAAAAAGAATTTACAAAAATGATTAATGAAATTAATTTGTATGGTTATGACCTGGTGAGTGCATTAAAAAATACTGCTAAAAATAGTCCTAGTAAAAGATTGAATGAATTATTAAATGGTCTTGCGGTAACAATTAATTCTGGGGGGGATTTGCCCAAATTCTTTGATAAACGTTCACAAACATTATTATTTGATTACAGGATTCAACAACAAAAAGATTCAAAAGCTGCAGAAACTTTTATGGATATATATATTAGTTTATTGATTGCAGCACCAATGATATTAATGCTTTTAATGATGATTATGAAGATTAGTGGCCTCGGAATTAGCCTCAGTGTTTCATTAATTGCTCTTTTAATCATCTTTGGAGTAGTCATTGTAAATGTAATTTTCCTTACTTTTTTACATTTAAAAAAATCATAATAATATGGAAATAAAAGATAAAGATTTTATTGGGGCAGGTGTGGGATTAGCAATAGTTGGATTGGCATACTTTTTTGCAGCTGAAGCTAATTTTCCTTTATTTGCAGGGATTGGAATTCTAGTTGGGGTTATCCCTTTTGTTATTAGAATTGTTTTAGAAAATAAAATTAAAAATGAAAAAGAAGAAATGTTTTTGGAATTTGCAAGAAATTTGGTTGAAAGTGTAAAGACAGGTACACCAATTAGTAAAAGTATAATTAATATGAAAAAAAAAGAATTTAGATCACTTACTCCACATGTTAGAAAATTGGGTAATCAAATCTCTTTGGGAATTCCTCTGAATAAAGCCCTACAAATTTTTGCACATGATGTTAATAATAAATCTATTTCAAGATCTTTAACTTTAATCGGTCAAGCAGAAAGAGCAGGGGGAGATATTGGGGAGATTTTAGAATCTGTTGCGGGGGCTGTTAACATGGCTAATAAATTGAAAAAAGAAAGAATGGCCACTATTTCTGCATTGGTTTCTCAAGGATATATTATTTTCTTGGTATTCATTATTATTGTTTTGGTTTTACAATTTCAAATTATTCCAATGGTTTCTGGAATGGGGGATGTTGGAAGTAGCCTTGGTTTTGGAGGGGGTGGCCTTGGAGGAACAGGAAGTGTTGAAGTTGAACAAAAACAAATTTCAGATTCATTCCTTTACTTAATTTTAGTTCAAGGTTTTTTTACAGGTCTTGTTATTGGGCAACTTGCTGAAGGAAATATTAAAGCAGGGGTTAAACACTCGTTTGGATTGATGTTTTTATCATTTATCATTTCAACTCTTGCGAATGTTTTATTTGGTTCATAAAATGATTAAAAATACAAATAAAAGGGGATCTCATGTTGGAATGGTTTTATCTTTTACGCTGTTTATAACTTTTCTTATATTTACATATTTTATTATTGGCCCACCCATAACTTTGAAAAATGAAGGTCAAACAATTGAATTGATTAAAAAACAAGTTTTTGAAAAATTACTTGAAGATGTTATTGTTATTCGAGCTTATGATGTTGATAATACCAATGGTTGCGTGGGGTTAACTGATCCAAGTTATTTTTCAAATCCTCAAGTTCTTGCAAAAAATTCTAATGATATTGAAATTGGTTCAACTATTTCTTCTACTATCTCTGTTCTGGGGGGAGAAGGTTTTATGAAAATTTATTTGACAAATAGTTCTTTTAAAAAACAAACCTCTTGGTCTGGAAGTTCTTGCGCTTCAATTCTTCCAAAAAATATAATTGAAGAAAAAAGATTTACTGAAACTGGAATACTTAATTTGATTAATCTGGTTAATAATAGTTATGAAGAAATGAAAGAAGAATTTGATATTCGTAATGAGGAATTTAGTATTCATTTTGCATATAATGATTCTTACGTTGTTGGTGAAGAAAGAACAATTATTCATGGATATGAACAAGTTAAAACAGATATTTATGCAAGAACTTTTAATATCAATTATTTAGATATTCATGGAAACGAAAAAATAGGGGGATTAATTATAAAGGCATGGTAACAAAAAACTTATTTGAAAAAAATAAAAAGGGTTGGATTAAAATTGTTGAAGCATTTATTGCTGTTCTTTTACTTATGGGTGTTTTACTAATCGCGGTTGGAACTGACAATGTTAAAAAAAATGATGAAACTATTATGCAGGATATAGAAAAGGAAATCCTTCAGGAAATAGCAGTTAACCAAACACTCCGTTTAGAAGTTTTAGGACAAACAGGTCTCCCAATTAATTCTGAACAACTTGGGTTTTCTTCTGTTTTAGAAGATTTCATTAATGAAACGAGTTCTGGAAAAATAGAATGTATTCTTTCTATTTGTTTAGAAGAAGAAACTTGTTTAGGTTATACAGATATTGAAGAAGATATTTATGTAACACAAAACTTAATAACTGCAAATAAAACATTATATTCTCCAAGGACATTAAAAATATTTTGTTATATATTATGAAATATGAATTTATAGAACACACTGCAGATGTAGAATTTAGAGCATATGGAAAAACTCTTATGGAAGTTTTTACAAATGCCGCAATAGCTACTACTAAATCAATTTGTGAAAAAGAAATTAAAGAAGATAGGGGGATAAAAATTGAAGTTGAGGGCAGAGATTTAGAAAGTTTATTGTATAACTTCTTAGAAGAGTTAATAATTTTATTTGATTCTGAAGGATTTTTGGTTTCAAATGTGAAGAAGATGAAGATTGATGAAGAAGAGAAAACTTTGAGTTGTGTTTTAATTGGAGACAGTGAAGGGAGCTATGAAATTTTTTCTCACATTAAAGCCATCACATATAATGAAATGTTTGTTAGAAAAGAGAATGGTGTGTGGATTTGCCAAGTCACACTTGATGTTTGATTAAAGAAAAGATTATAAAATATATTCAAGGATAATTAATATGAAAACTGTAAAAATTAGTAAAAATATATATGGGATTCCTAAAGAAAAAGGGATGAATGTTCCGGGACGAATCTATGCTTCAGAAAAAATCTTTGAGAATATTAAGAATGATAAATCTTTAGAACAAGTAAAAAATGTTGCTCATTTACCAGGAATCATTGAAGCTTCTATTGCTCTTACTGATTGTCATCAAGGATATGGTTTTTGTATCGGGGGAGTTGCTGCATTTGATTTAGAAAAAGGAATCATTTCTCCTGGGGGGGTTGGGTATGATATTAATTGTGGAGTTAGACTTTTAACTACAAATTTGAAAAGAAAAGATATTTTGGGAAGGGGTGAAGAAATATTAAAAGAATTATCAAGAAAAATTCCAACTGGTGTTGGTCGGGGAAGTCCGTTTCAAATGAGTAAAAAAATTATGAATGGTGTTTTGAGTGGTGGAGCTAAATATTTAGTTGAAGCAGGTTATGGAAAAAAAGAAGATTATTTGAATGTTGAAGAAGAAGGTTGTTTAGAAAGTGGAGATCCTTTGAAGGTTTCAGAAAGAGCGATTAAAAGAGGTATTGGACAACTTGGAACTCTTGGTGCTGGAAATCATTTCTTAGATGTTTTAATTGTTGAAGAATTATTTGATAAAGTTGTTGCAAAGGCTTTTGGTTTGAAAAAAGATCAGGTAGTAATTATGATTCATTGTGGTTCTAGGGGACTTGGTCACCAGGTGGCTTCAGACTATATTAAAAAAATGGAAGAAAAATATGGCTTTGAGGAACTCAGCGATAGAGAACTCATTAATGCTCCAATTAAAAGCGAGTTAGGTCAAGATTATTTGTCTGCTATGAAATGTGCTAGTAATTTTGCTTTTGCTAATCGACAATTAATCACGCATTGGGTAAGGGAATCCATGGTAAACCTCTTTAAAGACATTAAAATCAACGTTTTATACGATGTTTGTCATAATATTGCTAAAGTGGAAAAGCATGTTGTAGGGGGCAAGAAAAGGGAAATTTGTGTACATAGGAAAGGAGCCACACGTAGTTTTGGTCCTGGAAGAATTGAAATTCCCCAAGTTTACAGAAAAGTTGGACAACCGGTTTTAATTCCAGGTTCGATGGGAACTTCTTCCTATGTTTTAGTTGGAACAAAAAAAGCAGAAGAAATGACTTTTGGTTCAACAGTTCATGGGGCTGGAAGAGTAATGAGCAGAAGTCGGGCATATAAAGAGTTTACTGGCGAAGAAGTTAAGGAAAAATTGAAGAAAAAAAATATTTTAGTTAAGTCCAGCAGTATGAGGTCTTTAGTTGAAGAATCTCCTGACGTTTACAAAGATATTGAAGATGTTGTGGGTGTTGTGGGGGATTTAGGAATAAGTTTAAAGGTTGCTAAGTTGAAACCTTTTTTGGTCTTAATTGGTTAAAATTATAAATGTTTTTTATTTGTTTAATATATGACCAAATTTATGGGGATTGCAATTAAAGAGGCACAAAAAGGAATTACTCTTAATGATGGTGGACCTTTTGGAGCAGTTATTTCTCGAAAGGGAAAAATAATTTCACAGGGACATAATGAAGTTTTGAAAATGAATGACCCCACTTGTCATGCGGAAATTGTTGCTATTCGAAAAGCTTGTAAAAAATTAAAAAGATTTGGTTTATCTGATTGTGAAATTTATTCTACTTGTGAACCTTGTCCCATGTGTTTTGCTGCTATTCGTTGGGCAAAGATTCAAAAATTATCTTTTGGTTGCACAAGAAAGGATGCTGCAAAGATTGGTTTTGATGATGAATTTATTTATGATTTAATTAAGGGAGAAAAGAAAGATAAAAAATTTAAAATTATTAAAACTAATCGAAAAAATTGTCTTGTTCCATTCAAAAACTGGGAATTAAAAGAAAATAAAAAATTATATTAATCTTCTTTTTCATCAAGACTATCTTTTAGAGTTCTAGCCAAATCAATCATATATTTTCCTTCTTCAAGTTTATAGACAAGGGGCCTTTTTTTGTTGAATAAATTTGTTAAGTCAAGTTCAAACTTTCCTTCTCCTGTAACTTTAACAGATTCGAAATCCAGGATAACTGGGGCATCTAAATCTGTGATACCTGCAATTTCCCTTACATCCTTTTCTATTTGTTTTTTTTCTGGTTCAGGAATTTCAATTATTTGGTCTTGTAATTTTGCTAATTGCTCTTCTCTTACATAAAAGAAAAATTTGGAATGACAAGTAGCACATCCTTCTAAGAGTTCTCTGCTTCCTGCAGGAATTATTCTTGAACATTTAACACATTGGTGTGGCATAGAATAAATAAGAATATTGATTATTTAAATTTATTTCTTCAATTTAGCAAATACTCTTTCTTCAGTTTCTCTTATTATTTCTCTTATTCTCTTTTCCGGCAATTTTCCAGGTCTTGCTTTATACACAAATTCCGATTCCAAAATATTCGTTTTTTTTAAATCAAGTTTAGCTCCATGTTCTAGAATTAATCTTTCAATTATAGCATCCCATACTTGCTCTTTCAACTCATCAAAAAAATTATTTTCTTGGTAGAGTATATATGTCCCCCTTGTGAAATCATCCCTTGGGGGAGCACCAAAAAATTTCCCCCCTGCCAACGGAGGTTTTTCATAAATGAATCCCTCGTTATGGGGGGTAACATTTCTTTTAAATTTAATCAAACTTCCATCAAACCCATAATTTTCTTGGATTTCCTGGGGTCTCCCCAATTTATATCCTTTAAGTCCCCCCTCCATGAGACAAAATTTTGTATAATTTTTAGTTTCATAAATAAAAGAATTGACTTCAACATCATTTACCATTTTTGTGACCCAAAAGAAATTTATGGTTCCTTCTTTAAACATTTTTAAGGTTTCTTCTTCTATCTCTCCTTGAAAATAAATCGCAGAATTTAATTCATTAATCTTATTTTTATCGCAAACTATCACCATATCGATATCAGATTTTTTATTAACAGATATATTTTGTCCAAATCCCATAGAACCCCCTAAAAGAATGCCTTTAATAATTCCTTCTAGAGAAGAAGAAATTTTTTTAGAAATGTCTAGTCTTTTATTAGTTTCTTTAATGGAATCCATTCAATTTAGAAATCTCCCATATTTAAAAAATAATCACTTAGTTAACAATAATTCAATCTTTCTGGGATCTTGCTTAATTTCCCGAACAATTGTTGCTGGTCCAATAATTGTTATTGCTCCAAGATCTGCCCCACTTAATTTTGTCGCAATTTTGTACTTAAATTTTTCTATGGGTGATTGATTTTCATGGGGGGAAATTACAGCAAGTTCAATTCCCTTAAAACTTTTTACATGGCCAATCATTGCCATGGTATCTTCAATTAAACGAGTTTCTTCTTCGGGCTTTAATCTGCCTTGTAAAATTAAAATAGAATTTGTGAATGCTATATCTAAAATTTTTCTTATTCTTTCTGTTGATCCTGCATTTTTTATTTCTGAATAAGGCATAAATTGGATTGCAAATCCATTAATTTTTTTTGTTTTACTCTTTTTTTTCACTATTTTTTTTGCCATTTTATTTTATTTTTTTAGATAATTTAAATACGGCTTCATAAAAATTATCCAAATTCTTGCCATATTTTGCACTTATTCCAATAACTTCATATTCTGGAAAGGCTTCCTCAATTTTCTTTATTTTTGCTTTTCTTAAATCAGCCTTATTTGCAACAATTAATACTGGAATTTTTCTTGCAACTAAATTTCCAATGATTGTTATGTTTACTTGATTATACGGATTTTCTGTTGAATCTAAAACAATCACTACTAAATCCATGTCATCTAACCATTTGATTGACTCAATAATTCCTTGTGTGGCTTCTTTTGCCCGAGACTTTGCTTCTTTCTTTTTTACTTTATATTTTAAGAATTCTTCGTAATCTACTTTTGTTGTGATTCCGGGTGTATCAATCATTTTGAAAGTCATTGATTTTCCTTTGTAAGAAATCTCTACCTTTTCTTTGAATTGAACATTTCTTGTTTCATGGGGGATTTTTGATACTGAACCAATTTCTTCACCTGTAAAATCTTTACAAATTCTGTTGGCTAGAGAAGTTTTGCCCGCATTTGGTGGACCGTAGAAACCCAATTTTATGTCTTTTTTATTCTTAAATACATTTGATATAAATTTTTTGAATAATTCTGCGAATGATTTTATTGCCATATTTTATTTAAGATTTTTTCATTTATTAAAGTTTTTATGTTTGAATTAGGGTAATTGTATTTTTTATTTAATTCCCGGAACCCCAGTATTCCGCCCCACATATTTTTTCATCACATATCCTATTTGTTCTGAATTCCAACCTACTTTACTTAGATTTTTCCGGATTTTATTATTTGCCATTCCTTTTTTCTTTGAATTATTAACATAAGTTATCATGTTTAGTAAATTATTTTTATTTGGAAATAATTTGTTTTCATATTTTGTTTTATACCATTTTCCAATCATGAAATATGCAAAAATTCCTAGGCCGATAACAAGTATGATTAATATTATCATTATCAAAAGTTTGTAATTTTTTGGTGCAGGTTCTATATTTAAATCAACTGGAACAAAAACTTGACTCAATCTGGGGGAAATAAACAAAGGTAATTCTTGAAAATTTATTTTTTCAGTTGTATATATTTCCAGATGATTTGAATTACTTAATTTGAAATGAACATATCCATTTGTTAAATTTTTTCCATAAATGCTTTTGAAAGTTAATCCTTCAAGATCTCCTACCACCACATCAGGATCTTCAGAAAGAGCTTGTTTTTTGGTTATATCTAAAGAAAAAATTCTGAATCCAGGATCTAATCCTTCATCTTCTTCTATGAAAATTTCTGTTAGCATTATTTTCGCATCAATATTTTTTTGAAACCAAATAAGAATTGAAGTTGAATAATCACTTTGCCTGTTTCTATCATAATTTTCTCCTTGAATAGCTTCTAAAATATCTAAATTTATTGAAGATTCTAATGGATAATAAGAAATTTTGGAAGTTGTTGTTTTAATAAATCTCTTTGGAAGATTTAAATTTATTAAAGAGGGTATAAAAGATGTATCGTTTTCATTTAAAGAATAATTTAATTCTATTTGTTTTAATTCTGCTTTTGTTTCATTTAATCCGATATAGTTGTCTAACATTTGACTTGTAAAATCATCTAACAGGGCCATTTGTGATTCAAGATTTAAAATCTTTGAATTTAATTGTGTTATTTTTGAATTGATTATTTCGTTTGAAGTATTAACATTTATTAAAGTTAATTTTGAGAAAACATTGTCTTGTTCATCTGTTACTTCTAAAATCAAATTAAAGTTTCCAACTTGTGAATAAGTGTGTTCTACTTCTGAAGTAAATGTTGTCTGGGTTGAATTGTCTCCAAAATTCCAATTGTATTTTACAATTTCATTTTCTGATTCAACTTGTGCAGTTATTTTTGTTGGAAAAAGTACTGGAATATTTGTTGGAGAGATTGAGATTGAAATATTTCTTACTGAAAAATTTCCTTCATATATTTCTTCATTGTTTAAGTCTAAAATGTATTCATTATACCCAATTGTTGGGGGTATTGAAAATTCTGTTTGATCAAAAAATAAATTTTGAAAAGAAGAATTTATTTTTGCTGGAGCTGTATTAAAGTCGTAAAATTTGTTCTCTATAATATTGGGTAAGTTTACAAGATCATATTCTAATTGTAAATTGTTTAAAGTAATTTCTTGATTTATGTTTGAATTTATTGTTAATGGGACTAAACAAACTTGTGAGCAATCTAAACTCCCATAAGTTTCTATGATGTAGTTTTCCATTTTAACTGAGAGTAATTCCCCTGACGAGAGCATGTTTTCAATTTGAATTGTTCTCACTGAAGAAAACTTTGAATTTTGAGCAAACATTTGATAAGCTACGCCGGGTGTTTGTGGAGGTAAGCCGTTAAATCCACATTTTTCTCCTACAGGAGTGTAACCTTTAGTTTTGTATGTTCCTGTCCCAGCTCCCTCTACAACGCAAATATAATACTCTGCTACTTCAGGTACCAAATGTTCAATATTACAAGATACTTCAATTCCGTCTCCTAACCCTACAATATTTTTAGATAATTCACAAGACTCTAATTCATTTCCAGAAAGGTCAAACAATCCCATAGATAAACTTTTATCTCCAGCTTGTGTTTCTTTAATCCATGCTCCAATTTCAAACCCTGGTGCTTCTTCTAATGTGAATTTTTGACAAAATGGAACCTGGCTTAAGGTTATTTCTAAAGGATTTTCTTCCAAATCAAAACAACTATAATTTTTTTCCCCACAGGTTTGAATTGATTGGCCCGTGTTTCCTGTTTCAAAAACTCCATCAGATAGTAAATCAATTTTCACTTGATTTGTACATGAAGAAGGGGCATTACTTGCCACATTGAATTCTAGAGAATTTATTGAATTAATTATTCCTGAAAACCTGAAACCGAATGTTTTTGATTGGTTAGCATCTAAAATTAATTGTTTTTGTGTTTCTGGGTTTGTTTGTGCGTAAGTTGAAGAACAACCAGGAGTATTACAGGTATAAGAAAATCCAGAGTTTAATGAATTATTTAATATTCCTCCTAGAGAGATTGAATCTCCTAAATTATTTGTTATTATGGAATTTATTGGTTCAGAATCAAAACTTATATTTATTGTTCCTGCTAAGCTTGCCCCCAAAGCATATTCTG
The DNA here is from genome assembly GCA_964527365.1 of Candidatus Woesearchaeota archaeon. Taxonomy (GTDB): domain Archaea; phylum Nanobdellota; class Nanobdellia; order Pacearchaeales; family GW2011-AR1; genus GW2011-AR1. The sequence goes on along the minus strand of CAZGQV010000016.1, from coordinate 141 downwards.
TTGAGATTGTGTTATTTGGTTCCCCCAATTGAAAAGTTGCTGTAGCAAAAGCTAAAGAAAAAACTAATAAAAACATTAATAAAAATTTCAACCTCATTTTCTTAAAATAGTTAGGAATAATTATTTTATAAAGATTTGTTT
>CAZGQV010000015.1:0-15034 GCA_964527365.1 Candidatus Woesearchaeota archaeon | reverse complement strand
ATTTTATTTGGACATTATCAAATAGATGAATTGCTGGAGATTTTAGAGAATAGTTTCCTTTCTCTTCACAACAATCTTTTGCAACTTTTCTAAACATTCTATCTGCAGAAGAAAATTCTTCTGGATAGTTTATCTCAAAATAATCTCCCCAATCTTCTATAAGTTCATTTAATCTTTCATTATTTTCTTGGATAGATTTTCTTGCAAAATCTGACAAAAGACACATTATCAAAGAATATATTATAATTTGATGAGATTTTCCCTTTGCTAGTTTTTTTTCTACAATTGTACGGTAATATTCTTTACAATTTTTTTTAATTTCTTCTTTATTAATTAAATTTAAATCTTGAAAAGTGGTGCGGATAAGGGCAAATCTTTTTAATAATTTTTTTCCATCCAAAAATTCACCCATCTCTTTAGATTTTTTTGTATTCTCAAAAATCTTTTTTTCTATAGATTTTTCATAGAAACTTTTTTGGGTTATTCTCTCTTTTGAATTTTTCTTTATGATTTTACTTTTCATTTCATTTGGATTAAAATCAACCATTTTTTCATCTAAAACAAGACCACAATTATTGCAAATTATTTCTCCCAAATAAGAATCATGAAATAAATCTTCGCTCCTACAATCTAGACATTTTCTTATCATATGAAAAAGAGATTTTTATTCTTTTTAAAACCATTAAATTTGTTAAAATTATTAACATGATTAACTTTAAAAATAACACATAGTTACTTCTATTATGCCTCGGTCGCATAGTGGTTATTGCACCAGATTGCTAAGTTTTATTCTCTAAAACGCAATGATCTGGACCCTTCGGGGTGCGCAGGTTCGATTCCTGCCCGAGGCGTATTTTTCTCCTTTTTCATCAATTAAAAAAATATTTAAACCCTAATATTCTATTAATATTACTTAACTTCGGTTAAGGTTATCTGACTTCGGTTAGGTAAGGAAGGATGAAGATTTCGGTTTGATTCCTTCCATTTATTCTTATAAATTTTAATATTATATAAATTTCTTATACCATATTGCTAATCTGGACCTTTCGGGGTGCGCAGGTTCGACTCCTGCTCGAGGCGTATTTTTTTTATAAATACTTATTAACTCCCTTAATTTTCTTTGAAGATGACAACTTGGAATTTGGGAATAGATGATGCGGGCAGGGGACCAGTAATTGGACCGATGATTCTAGCAGGAGTCTTAATTGACCCAAAGGAAGAAAAATATTTGAAAAGTATTGGAGTAAAAGATTCCAAAACAGTAACTCAAAAAAGAAGAGAATTTTTGGAACAAATAATAAAAGAAAAGGCCAAATCTTTTCAAGTTTTAATTACCCTTCCAGATGAAATAGAAAGCCAAAACAAAGCGGGAATAAAATTAAATGAGGTAGAAGCAATTGAATGTGCCAAAATAATTAATGAATTAAACAAAGGAGAAGATAAAATAAAAATAATTCTAGATTGTCCTTCACCAGGAATTCAAAAATGGGGAGATTATTTGAAAACACATGTAAAAAATCTTTCAAATTTAGAAATTTCTTGTGAACATAAAGCAGATAGGAATCATGTTTCTGTTGCGGCGGCTTCAATTTTGGCCAAATGTATGAGAGAAAGAGAAATGACAAAATTAAAAGAAAAATATGGAAGTGAAATTGGTTCGGGATATACTTCTGACCCCGCAACCCAAAAGTTTTTGGCAAAATATGCTGATAAATACAAAAATGATGGAATATTTAGAAAAACTTGGATAACTTGGAAAAAGGCAGTCGAATTCTTGAAGCAAGAAAAACTAAGATTCTAGATATAAATAATTATAAGTTCTTTTTTATCAATATAATTATGGAGAATGTACGTAATTTTATACCCCAAAATATTCCCCTACCAATTGTTGGGGTATTAAACAAAGAAGAACAAGAAATATTTCATGAAGCAAGAGTTAAAGCAAAAGAAGAATTTGGAGAAAAAAGTAAAGCTTATCAAAGTATCATTCAAGGAATAGATTTTGAAAAAATTACAGGTTCACAATTTTTCTTCAATAATTATCTAAATAATTTTTTACCTAAAGAAAAAAGAGTCATTACTCTCAATGATATTCAAACTATGCAAGATTACTTTGAAGATTCTTATTTTGGGGATGCATTTTATGACACAACCGATTTAATTCTTAGATCAGTTACACCCATTTATTCAAAAAATAAATATGTTTTAGAATACCTAGTAAAACAGATAAATAATGAGAAAATATTATTCTCAAAAGAAGAACCTTTAATCATTTCAAAACTAGAATTAATTCAAGATCAAAATCCAAAAAATAAATATGGAATACTCTTAAGACTGGGAGAAGATACAACATTCAAGAATGATTCCAGATTTGCATATTCCTCTCCAGATGAACAAAAATTTGGAAAGAATTTAATATTGTTTTCAAAAGAAGAAGAGGGAATTTCCAGAATAGGGGCTAATGGAGATCGCATAATAGATTCACAAACATCCAATTTAATTCAATCAGATAAAGATAGTAGGATTTCAATTATTGATAAAGTACTTTATTCAAGAGAACTTGCAGAATATTTAACTATTATAGAAAAAGAAAAACAAATAAAACTAGATCAGGCACAAAGGGAGCTTAATGACATTCAAAAAACAAAAAGAAATCTAGCCAAATAAATCTTTAAAAATACTTATTGCTTATACAAATTATGTCCCATATAAAAAGATTAGTGATGCAAGGTTTCAAAAGTTTTGCAAAAAAAACTGAATTACCCTTCACCCCAGGAATCAATGTAATTTTAGGTCCAAATGGTTCCGGAAAATCAAATGTTTCAGATGCTTTATGTTTTGTTTTAGGTAGATTGAGTATCAAATCGATGAGGGCGGCAAAAGCAAGTAATCTTGTATTTATGGGAACAAAGTCTGCTGCTCCAGCAAAAGAAGCAATAGTTGAAATGGTTTTTGATAATTCAGATAATTCTTTTTCAATAGGAGGCAAGGAAGTTTCAATAAAAAGAATTCTAAGAAAAAATGGACAAAGTATTTACAAGATAAATGGTAAAACAAACACAAGACAAGAGGTGTTAGCCCTCTTAGCCCAAGCAGGCATAGATCCTAATGGATTTAATATTATTCTTCAGGGAGAAATTCAAAACTTTGTTGGAATGCAAGGAGAAGAAAGAAGAAAGGTAATTGAGGAAGTTGCAGGAATTTCAATTTATGAAGCAAGGAAAGAAAAATCATTAAAAGAATTAGAAAAAACAGAGAACAAACTAAAAGAAGTTGAAGCAATTTTAAGAGAAAGAACAACTTTTTTGAATAATTTAGAAAAAGAAAGAGAAGCAGCACTCAAACACAAAAAATTAGAAAAAGATGTACGAGTTTTCAAAAAAAGTATAATTTATTCCGATTTAACAAAAAAGAAAAAAGTAAAAGAAATAATTGAAAAACAAATAGAAGAAAAAAATAAAGAAGTTAATAAAATAAAAAAAATAATTTTAGAATATAAAATAAGGATTGAAAATTTAGAAGAACAAATTTCTGATATCAACTTAAGTATACAAAAACAAACCGGTTTAGAACAGGAAAAATTAAATCAAGAGATTGCAAATTTTAGGGCAGACATAGCAGGATTAACTGTAAAACTTGAAAATCATGAAAAAAAATTAAAAGATATTTCTCGTCAAAAAATTAATTTAAAAGAAACAATAAAAGAAAATGAATCATCAATTAAAGAATTACAAGAAGAATCTCCAACTATTGAAAAAATTAAAAAAGAATTAATCTCAAAAAAGAAAGAATTAGAAAATTTAGAAGAAATAAGAAAAAAACATTATATGGCTAAATCAGAATTAAGAACAATTAAAGATAGAAATGAAGATAAAAATAATTTATTACAAAATTATCAGAATGAATCTAACTTTTTGTTGAAACAAATAAATAGTCTTTCTCTTGAACTTTTTGATAAAAAAACAGATATAAAAAAAGTTGAGGAATTAAGACTCCTTCTAGCACAGAAAAAAGATTCATTGGAAAATTTAAATAAAAGAGAAAAAGAAGTTGAAAAAGTGGTTAATATAAGTGTATCAAAAATTGAAGAACAAGAAAAAGTTGCAAAAAAAATTGCTGAATTAGATACTTGTCCTTTGTGTAAAAATAAAATAACTGAGGAACATATACATTCAATTAACGAAGAAGCAATGCCAAAAATTAATGCATTCAAAAAATGTATTGATGGGGGAGATAAGGAGTTATCAGAAATTTATAATAATCGAGATATTTTAAAACAAGACATAGAATCAACAACTAATGAAATACAAAAAAGACAATCCGATTTAATGAAGTTAAGAACAATCCAAGATAAGAATGATCAAGTAAATTCATTACAAGAACGTATTTTAAATTCAAAAAAAGAGTTTGCAGAATTAAAATCTTTAAAAGAAAAGTTAGAAACTAGTTTTGATGAGAATTCAAATATTGAAGAAAAATATGAAACTTTGAAAATGGATGTTGAAGATATTTCTCTTAGAAATAAAGAAAATTTGGATTCAGAAATTTCATTCAAACAAAGAGAAATGGAAAGAGCAATGATTTCTATAAAACAAATAAATCGAGATAAAATAGATTTAGAAGAAGAATTAATTATTGTAAGAAGAAATCTTAATGAAAAAGAAAAAATACTTTCTAAAAAAAGAAAAGAAGAAGAGATTTTAGTTGAAAAAGCAAAAACTTTTATTGAAAAAAGAGATTTATTACAACAAAATATACGAACAAATGAACAAGAATTATCAATAAAAAATAATTTTTTATATAATTTAGAGCAATCTATTAACAACTATCGTGTGGAGAGAGCAAGGGTTGATGCAGAAATAGAAAATAAAGAAATAGAAATTTTAGAATTTCCAACAGTCACAGTAATAAGTTCTAAAAAAGAAATATTACAACAAAGATTAAGAAAAACAGAAGAGATTATTTCAAAAATAGGTTCTGTGAATATGAGGGCACTTGAAGTTTATGATTCTGTAAAAGATGAATATGATTCAATAAGAGAAAAAGTAGAAGTAATAACAAACGAAAAAGAATCAGTTCTAAAAATTATACACAAAATTGACATAAGAAAGAAAAAAGTTTTCCTAGAAACATTGAATGAATTAAATATACTTTTTTCAAGAAACTTTTCACAAATTTCTACAAAAGGGGAAGTTTCCTTAGAACAAGAAAATAGAAAAGATCCATTTGCAGGAGGAGTAAATGCAATAGTAAAAATGGGGCATGGAAAATATTTGGATATCAAATCCCTTTCTGGTGGAGAAAAAACAATGGTTGCACTTTCGTTAATTTTTGCAATTCAAGAATTAAAACCCTATTCTTTTTACATGTTGGATGAAATAGACGCAGCACTAGACAAAAGAAATTCTAGTAGACTTGGTGTTCTTCTGAATAAAAATATGCAACGCGGTCAATATTTGATCATCACACACAATGATGAAATAATAACTGGCGCGACTAATTTGTTCGGGATTTCGATGCATGAAGGAATTAGTAAGGTTATTAGTTTGAAAGTTTAAAATTATTTCTCTCGTAATCCCAACATAACCAAAGTTGAAATTAAAGAAACAACAGCAACAATATAGAAAACTGTTTCAAATCCAAATCTTCCAGCCAAAAATCCTCCAGCAACAATAGCCAAAGCTTCAGACACACCAATAATTGCATCATACTTTCCAACTTCTTCTCCACGTTTACTGTGATCAGTCAAATCCCCCAAATAAGCTCCCTCTGCAGTCTCAAATCCTGCTGCAATAATCCCACTAAATATTTGCAATAAATACAGTTGCCAAGTTGAATCAATAATAGTATAAAGAAAAACTACAATTGCTGTTGCAAATCCTCCAAAAATCAAAAAAGGTTTTCTTCCAATCTTATCTGAAAACTTCCCAGCAAATAAAGAAAATAAAGCTCCAGATAAAACAAGTAGTCCCGCAGCAATTCCAAAATTCTCAATTGAGCCACCCATATCATTTATGAATAGGTAATAAAATGGGCCAAATAATCCAACAGCTAAAGCCATCAAAGAATTTGAAAAAGTAAATATATTAAAATTTTTTCTTCTTGAATTTTGTTTTTTCATATTTTGTTTACAACTTTTGTGCTTAATAATCTAACTAATCTTTTCTTCCAGTTAAAATTAATGTGGCACAATCAATGTCTCCTAGCGGAAATGGACAACTAAATTTGTCCCCTGTTTTCCTCTTTCCACATAACACTCTAATTTCAAACATTGGTTCTTGATATCGACCATTCAAATTGCAGACTAGCGTCCAATCAAATAAAAAAATAATTCCCCCTTCAAAAGTTTTAATTCAAATCGTTTTCCAGTCGATTTGAACTGCTCTTAAAATATTTCGGGACAAATTGCGGCCCTTCGGCCAAGACAATAAAAAAATAATTCCCCCTTCAAAAGAAGGAATAAAATAATAAAAAAAATAAAAAAGTTTTTTGAATCACTCAAAAAAAGTTAGTAATAACTTTCGCCGAATTCTTCTGATTTTTCAGGTTTTCTACCTAAAAGTACAATTAGTACAACTAATAATACTAAAAAGATAATTGCCAAAACAATTGTTAATACAACAATTGAGTTTGTTTGTTTTCCTTCAACTTCCAATCCGAAAGTAACTGTTTTTACTAATTCATCACTAGAAATAATATTTACATCAAATGTGTAAGTACCTTCTTCGTCTGAACTTGCAATTACTTTAACTACTTTGCTTGATCCTGCTGGAACAGCAACAATAGTTTCAACTGGAGCTGATGAAATACCGTCAGTGGATTCTGATACGATCTTGTAAACTTTAACATTATTTGTTGGGTTCACAATTAAAACATCGTATACAGCTTCTTCACCTTTAGCAACAGTCTTTTCTGTATCTACTGAGACAACATTTTCAGCAAAATCGTTATTAATAACAATTTGTCTTAATTCTGTTGTTTCAACATCGTCGTTAACTACAGTAACTTCAAGAGTATAGATACCTTCAGCAGCTGTGTATGGAACTTCTAAATATAGTTTTCCAACAACAGTATCTTCTAAATCGCAATCGTCTGAACAATTTTCAATCGAAACCAAGTCTCCGAACCATTTAGGTCCTTGGAATGAATTAAGTCCAACAATTCTAGTTGAGACGTAAACGTCTTCTAGTTCGTTGTAACCCATATTCTTCAAAACAATTTCTACAGGAAAAGTTTCCCCTGCATCAATTGAACTTGGAGTTGTAATTGACTTAACAACTGGATTATATGAAGGTCTTTGTACTCTCAATAAAATTGGAGTAAGAACTGACTTGTACTTTTTACCATCTACTTCAATTTCTAAAGTAATATCATTAGAAAGATCATCTTTAAGTTCAAATGGAACTCTTAGAGTCAAAACTTTCTTATATGTTTTTCCCGCTTCCACGTCAAAAACATGAGTAATTGCACTAGTCTTTACTTTTTCGCCTTCAATTTCTGCTTCAACAGTAACATCAGTATCACTTACATTAGCAGTGAAATATACTTTAATAGTAACCATTTCACCAGCAACAACACTAACATCATTGTTAAGGGCATCAATACCATCTACAGTTATATCGTAGTTGTTATTAACTAAATCCGCAGCAGCAACAGTTGCTACTAAGAATACAGCTAGAACTAACGTACAGATAGAAACCATGAGGTTTTTTGTTTTCATCTTTGTGCTCTTTTCATTTATTTAATTCATAGAAAGCATTGCTTATCTACAATAAATATATCACATAAGTCCTTTATAAGTTTTATGATGGTAGTAATTATCAAGTGACAAACATATTTACGCCTTGTTCAAACAACCAGTGAAAAATTACAATATTTAAGAATGAGATTTTAACAAACATTAAATATTATTTATCAAAAAGAAAAAATAAGGGAATTTCTTGTTAAAACATCTTCTGAAATTTTATCTTAAAAGTTTGGTTCTTTTCAAAACAAATAAAAGAATTCCCAATATTACAAAAACAATCAATCCCAAAGTAAGTAATATATTGCTTGAATTTTGAAAGGGTAAGGGGATATTCATTCCATAAATACTGGAGAACAAAGTAGGAATGGCTAAAAAAATTGTAACCAAAGTTAACAAAGTTACAGTTTTATTCAAATCGTTTGAAAGTTTTGTAGAATAATAATTTCTAGTGTTAGAAATTTTATTCAAAGTTTGTTTACATAAATCCAGAGTTTCATTCAAGTCAATAATTAAATCTTCAATAATACCTTCATCATCTTTTGCAAACTTAACAGATTTATCTCTTAAAATTCTTGAATAAGTATTAATTGTTCTTCCAAATGAAGCAATATATGTATTCAAAGTATCTTCATAATTAATTAATTTTTCAATATCTTTATTTTTTAATTTACTCAGATCGGCACGGTTAGCTTTTGTTTCTTTCAATATTTTATGAACTGATTTTTCAAATAATCTAGATAAAAGAAATAAGATTTTAACAAGATTTCTTGAATTATTAAAACGATTAAATTTTGTTTTTGTATTCAAAATTTTATCAAAAATTTCAAGAGAACTTTTTGAAACTGTCATAAAAAAATCTTTAGCATAAATAATCAAAAAGGAAGAATCATATTCATGTTTTATTTTATTTGTTGGGGAGGTCAAATAAATATATGATTTACTATCTTCAATCTCAAAACGAGGATTCTCATGAATATCTAATCCATCATGCAAATTAGCTTCTTCAACTCTAAATTCTTTAACTAAAAATTCAATTTCTTCTTGACTCGGATTAGTAACATCAATCCAACAACCTCTAACAAATTTATCCAATTTTTCAATATTGTCTTTCACTTTTGATTTATTATAATATTCAATCATATAAAAAATTGGATTTAAGAGTATTTAAAATTAATTTTTACCCCTAGCAGATATTTTGTAGAAATATCTAGGAACATGTTTAGTGTAAAGAACATTTTTATATATCAAGTGTTTAAACAATTAATGACAAACAAGTACATTGTTTTTGATGAACCAAAAAAAAGTTTTAAAAGAATTTTTCAATTAATAAAATCAGCAAAAAAATCAATTTATATTGAAACATATAGGTTTGCAAGTGATAAAATTGGAAGAGATCTTTTGGATCTATTAATAAAAAAATCAGAAAAAGGTTTAGAAGTAACTGTCCTTGTCGATAGTTTAGGTTGGGGAAAATTTTCAAAACAAAAAAGAAAAGAATTGGATGAATCAAGAATAAAATTATTCATTTTTAATCCACTCTTTGAAAATTTTTCCTTTTCAAAGGCAAAAAAATTTTGGAATATACATTTTAGGAATCATAGAAAATTAACTCTAATTGATGACAAAATAGCTTTTGTTGGGGGAACAAATTATTCTTCCAGAGAACTAACTTGGAGGGATTTATTTGTAGAAATAACTGGACCAATAGTAAAAGAACTTGAATTTTCTGCAAGGGAAATGCAAAAAATTGCAATGAAAAAACATTTCCAAAAGAGAACAATATTAAAGAAACTATCAAAAAATTTTGTAAAAGAAGATATTCTTGTAAGACAAGTTCCTTATTCTAAACATAGATTATTAAAAAAAGAATTAATAAAAATATTTAATTCGGCAAAAGATGAAATATTAATTGCTACACCTTATTTAGTTCCAGATTTACCTTTTAGAAGAGCTTTGAAAAAAGCAGTAAAGCGAGGAATAAAAATAAATATTCTAATTCCAAAAAATGCAGATGGATATATGGTAAATTTAATGAATCACTTTGGAAGTTATTTGTCACACGAAGCAGGAATAAATGTTTTTTTATATCCCAAAATGATGCATTCAAAATTTGTAATTATAGATAATAATGTTTGTACTTTCGGTTCAGCAAACTTAGATTATCAAACTTTTAATCACAATTATGAATTAAATATAATTAGTAAAAATAAATCTTTGATTAAACAATTAAAAAAATCATTTTTTACAGATTTGAAAATTTCAAAACCATATGAAGAAAAAACTTGGTCAAAAAGAATTTGGATAAATCGGGTCATTATGAATTTTTTAATAAAACATAGGGGACATTTCTAAACAATCTTTATTTCTAATTTTTATAACTATGCTGAACCATAATTCATGTTCTTCGAGAAAACAATGGATAACTGAACTCATCCCAAAATAATAAAAAATAAAAAAAAAGCCCTCCCGAAGGAGAGCATTATTATAAAAATAAAAATTTGTTTTCAAACATTATTTACAAACTGAGTAACTTAATTTTTGTATCTGTCGTTTGAAAATTCTTTGCTACAATAACTTGAACACTCAAATCTTCTGCAGATTTAATAACTGAACCCGTAGCAGCACCATCAATTACGATTGCCGCAACACCTTTAGTTCTTTTCAAAGTTCCACTAATTGCTTTAGCAGAAACTTCTTTTAGTTCTGTCAAATTTGAGTCCAAAAGAATCGCTTTGCCTGTATTGTCAAGGTTTCTTGAAATTTCCTTAAGTTTAGACTTGTTGCCTTCATTTAAGTCAAGTTTTAAAACCTCTACAATGGGAGAGGATCTAGAAGAGGTTTTTCTATCTTTATAAAAAAATTCTTTGGGACTTACTTTCTTCCTTAAATTCATAAGAATTTCTTTACTGGTAAGTTCTTCAACTTCCTTCCCATCTGGCGCTATTGCAATATACTTAACATCAGCATTATCTACAACGTTTTGAGCGATTAATTTTCCACCCCTGTCTCCATCAACAAATAAAGTAATTTCTTTAGTTTTACTTAATTCTTTGATTTCTTCAGGGAGTTTCGTACCATTCATTCCAATAACATTGTTGATTCCAGCTCTAACCATGTTAACAACATCTGCACGACCTTCTACTACAATTAGTTCCTTGTTATCCAAGTCACTACCAATTGCTAATTTATTCTTTCCGAATTCTTTAACACCAGCAATTTTTGTAGAATCTTTGATTTCATTTGAAATTTCTCTTGAATCAGTTGATCCAGAAATATTCATCATAAGCTTTTTAGCTCTTTCAAGAATATAATCTCTTTTGCTTCCCCTCACATCTTCGATTCTTTCAATCTCGATTTGAGCGTCGCAAGGTCCAACTCTTTCAATAGTTTCAAGTGAAGCCGCAATTAATGTTGTCTCAGATTGATCTAATGCTGTAGGGATTTGGATAGTTCCAACCGTTCTTTTATCTTGCCTATCTAATTGAACTTCGATTCTACCAATTTTACCTTCTTTTTGAAGTTCCCGCATTTCAAGTTCTGCTCCAAGCAATCCTTCTGTTTGTCCAAATAAAGCTCCGATTACATCAGGTTTTTCTAGCGCACCTTCCGCATTCAAGCTCGCATGTATCATATATTTTATCGATACCGGACTTACTTTAGCCATTTTTGTTTATTTAACTCCTTATTTAATTGTTGAAATCTTTAAAAGATTTCTTAGAAAAATACCCAATAGGTCTTACAAACCTAGTCTATCCTGAACTTTTGGAACATGATGTGAATGTGAATAATAATCTAAAATGATATTCTTCTAATAAGAAATAAACACTTACCTCATTTTTAAAGCTTTTGGGGAATAGTTTAGTAAAATTTCTTGGAACTTGTATTAATTATAAAATGACAATAATTAGAAATATTTATAAAATTATAAAATTATTATTTTTTATGGAGATACTCTCAATACCAAAACATAATATTAAAGAAATCCTTACAGATTCAATTAATAGGCCAACTTCTAAACAAGCTTTAGAAATTTCAGAAGAAAACATAATAAAAAAAGCAAAACAAATAGGTTATAAACTTTACCCTGAAACTATGGAAAAAATTTACAAAGTTCATGAAGCATTTATGCCTGTTATAGAAAATGGGTTAGTTTCTTTATTATCTGAGAATGAAATAAATAATCCAGATTATTATTGCTTCGCAAGAGATGGAGAATTATTGTATGATGCTTTTTGGGGAGTTGGAGAAGCAGGAGAAGATAAACTTCAAGAAAGGATACATTATTTGAAAACAAGTATGGGAATGGATGATGATAAAAATATTTCAAGATATCTAAAAGAAACAGGAATTACAAAATCTCGGTTTGAAGAAGGTCCAAAGATGGTTTTTCTTGATTCAGGATTTAGGGGAAGTCTTTTTCATAAGGTTGGGAATTGGTCTAGTTATGGGGACAATTTACCGAATAACAATCTTAAAGGATATTTAATTTGTATGGTTGAAAATTCTTCTTTTGCAGAAGTTAATTTAAACTTTCCAAATAAAATAGATAAATCAGTTATTAACAGTATTTTAAAAGATTCCCCTTATTTTCATCATTCTCAAAAAGATAATTTCAATAGAACAACTTGTGCTTTTATGCAGTTAATGCCAAAATTCACTGGAAGATATGTTAAAATTTATCAAAAAGGGAGTGGAATATGGGATGTACTTCCAGAACAAAATTCTTTAATTTCAAAATTTAAAATCAATCCAAATAAAAATAATTTACAAACAATAAATTGTTCTCAAGAAAATTCAATAGAATATCAGCCCGATGAGTGGAGCATAAATTCTGACATTGTGCATCCAGTAGCTTCATTATTACTTCAAAAAAAAACATTAGATTATTTTACTGATCCAAATGTTCATGATCGGATTTATTCTAAAGTAAAAAATTAATCTCAAATACCTTTCAAAGAATTATATTCTTCTCTTTTACCTAATTTTTCATATAATTCTAATAATTTTCCTTTCACTTCTTCTTTCTCAGAATCTTCCAATTTCATTCTAATCAATTTTTCATATAATTTAGTTAATTGACCTGGTTTCTTATTTTTTTTTAAATTTTCACCTTCTTTAATATAAAAATCAATTAAAACTTTGTAAGCTTCTTTTTTCTCTTTTACATTTCCTTCATCCATTGTTCTTCTAAGTGCTTTATCACTTTCTTCAAATTTTCCAGCAAGAACATATGCTTTAGATTCTTTCAAATAATTTTCCTTCTTCTCCCGAAAAGTTAGAGAATTAATCGCAATATTCCTGTACATCCTAGCAGCATCAATAAACATCTCTTTATACAAATAAATTTCAGCAAGCTTCAAATATGCAAACTTTCGCATTTCTAAAGGGGGAGTTTCCTTCAAATACTTCATCAAATAATCAATTTTAACAAAATCTCCTTTTCCTTCAAGAACTTCTTCAACTTCTTTTTTTCGCATATATTTGTTTAACATACATTAGAAAATTAGACTAAGTTTTTAAGGATTATTGTGTGGGATTTATTTAAATTAGTATCAAATGGACGAAATAATTTTGGGACTTTAAAATATTCTTTCAATGAAACTTGTTTAGATAGTGGATTTGGTTTTTCTGTAAATATTTTTTTATAAATAACATCTAATTTTTCAAACAATTTTTTTGCCGGGAGGGGAGATCCACCAATAAAATTTTCAATGTTTAGCATTTTTGCTGACCCCAATTCATTAATTTCTGGACCGTTGTTATATGATTCACAAGTGTCTTCTGGTTGAACATAATTTTTTCCATTTTTATTTCTTGGACATATTTCACATATAGAATCATTAGTATCAACTATTTGGATGATTTGATTTTCATCAGAAGTCACTCTCTCAATAAGGTTTTTCCCAATTTCTTCCATCTTTTTATCACCATACCAACTATATCCTTCCCCAGGTTTTTTTTCAAAATAATAAACGTCAAAATAATTTCTTATGTGGTGGGGCAAAATTTTTATAATTTCCATGTGAGGTTGTTACTTTAGAGGAGTATATAATTCTTTCTATAAACAGACTCTCGCCCAAACAAATAAAAAATACCCTTTGAAAAAAGGGAAATAAAAAAAATAAAATTAAAAATAAATTACTTTACTTCTTCCGATGCATTCCTGAGAAATGTATCGCATGAAATAAATACAAATTTATTTCTTCTTAGTAATTTCCAAACACATACCAGCTGCTACAGTAGCACCAGCGTCTCTTACTGCGAATCTTGCCATGAAAGGATTATCTTTAGAAGTTTCTATAGCTAATCGACCTTGCGGTCTAATTCTTACTTTAGCAACATCACCGTTCTTCAAAAAGTCCGGGTTGTCTTTAATAGATTCACCAGTTCGTGGATCAATTTGAGCGATTAACTCGACAAATTGACATGGAACTTGAGCAGTATGAATATGGAATACAGGTGTATAACCTTTAGCTAAAACAGTTGGATGATTGATAACTGCAATTTGACCGATGAATTCTTCAACGATCGGCACAGGGTTAGCTGCTTCACAGATAACGTCTCCTCTTGCAATATCTTTTTTACCAACACCTCGAACATTCACACCAACATTCATTCCCGCAGGAGCTTCAGCGTGTGTTTCGTGGTGAGCTTCAATAGTTTTAACTTCACCATCAATTCCTTCACCAGTTCTTCCGGGTAGGATTTTAACTTTTTGTCCAACTTTCATAATTCCAGTTTCAATTTTACCTACAGGAACAGTACCGATACCGGTAATTTCATATACGTCTTGAACTGGCATTCTCATTGGTAAGTTAGTTGGTAATTCTGGAGCAGGGAAAACGTCAATTTGTTCTCTAATAGTGGGTCCTTTGTACCAGGGCATATTAGTGGACTTTTTAACAACATTATCTCCCATTAGACCAGAACATGCGATGAAAGGCGTTGTCTCAGCATTAATACCTACTTGAGATAATAATTTAGAAACATCAGCTTTAACTTCATTGAATCTATCTTCCTTGTAATCTACTGCATCCATTTTATTGATTGCAATAGCCAAGTTAGCAACTCCCATTGTTCGTAATAACCATAAGTGTTCAGTAGTTTGTGGTTGCACACCACCAGTAGCTGAAATAACTAAGAAAGCAGCGTCAGCCTGTGAGGCCCCTGTAATCATATTTTTTACAAAGTCTCTGTGGCCTGGTGCATCGATAATTGTAACTTCGAATTTATCAGTTACTAATTTTTTATATGATAAATCAATTGTAACTCCTCTTTCTCTCTCTT
>CAZGQV010000014.1:5179-15145 GCA_964527365.1 Candidatus Woesearchaeota archaeon | reverse complement strand
TTGTACTAACAAGTTCGTTAGCAACAGCAAAAGCTTGTTCTAGAGGTAATTGTCCCGCGATATCTACCAATCTATTGTTGTCTAATACAATACAAGTATCAGTAGATTCTCTTAATTCTTGCAATCCAAATTCAGCTTTATCAATTCTTGCTTTTTCTGCTTCAAAGGGCATAGTAACAACACCGATAACAACAGCGCCAGTTTCCTTGGCTAATTGAGCTACTACAGGAGCAGCGCCAGTTCCAGTTCCACCACCCATTCCAGCAAGAACAAAAATCATATCAGCACCATTAACAGTTTTTTTCAAATCAACTAAAGATTCTTTAGCTGCTTCACGACCCTTATTGGGTTGTCCACCTGCACCTAACCCTCGAGTTAATTCTTTACCGATTAAGATTTTCTCATCAGCCTTAGTAACACTCAAGTGTAGAGCATCTGTGTTTGCAGCATAAACTGTAGCACCATTAATTCCTTTATTAAAAAGCCATGTAACCATGTTACATCCGCATCCTCCACATCCAATAACTTTAATTGAAGCTTTACCAGCTCTTAATTCATCAAAATTAATACTGTGTGAGTCAGCCTGTTGAATTGCTTCTTTTGCAAAATCAAGTACCATTTTTTTCTTTTTTCTTGTCCTCCTTTATATCTTCTCTTTTTAAGACAAAGACCACATCAAAATAATTTCATTAAATGAAATCTTTCCCTATGAAAAAAATAGTCGACTTTTATTTAAATACATTTAGTTAAAAAAACCAATATTTTACTCTAACATTTCATCCCAACCATCAAGAGAATCATCTTTTACAATTTCTTTTTCTTTTTCAATCTCTTCTTTTTTTGGGATATCTGATAAGTCAATAGTATTTATTGCAGAATCAATGTCATAATCAGAATAATTATGTGTGAGCAATTGTTGCCTAACTTCTTCAATAGATAATCCTCTCCGCAAATTATCTTTAAGATAATTCACAATATCTTTATTCACCATTAAAATAATAATAAAAACCAGATATAAAAACTTAACTCAAATTCAAAATCAACTTTTCAATCTTTTCCCAACCTATTTTTCTCCTTGAATTAGACTGGTTTATTATTTCATTCAAAAAATCATTAGAAACCAACAAATTTCCCTCTTTCATCAAAGGAAATTCTAATTTTTCTCCACTTCTAATTTCAACACCAATTAATTTTTCAGTAATTTTGATACCAGATTCTTTGAAACCAGAACTAACAGCTTCCTTCAATAACTTCTTAGCAAAATCAATATCACGACAAACAACAAAAATAATTGGAGATTCAGATTTAAATTTCACAACATTTTTAGAACCAATATTATCAATTGCAAGGAATAATTCTTCAAAAATGATTGATTCATGACTTGTCCACAAATAATAACTACCATTTTTACCCGTTCGTTCTTCTAAAAGAACACATTTTCCAGAACAAGAAGAAGTTGTATAATAATTCAAATTAGAATTAATTTTTTCACATAAATCTTTTACCTTCAAATCCCAACTCCCTTTGCTTGATTTATCTTCTTTTTTCAAAATATCTTTCTTACGTTGCTCAAATGAATCCATAAAAATAATAGATTACTTTAATTTAATAAACATCCTGAAACACACTTAAATTTATAATCTTCATTTTATTTATTAAATCATGGGATATATTGATACATTAAAGAAAAAAGGTTCCGCAGATATTAAAGTTGCAACTCCAAGGGGAGATATTTTGAAAAAAGAACAAGGTGGGAAATGTGCAAAATGTAAAAAACCTTTAAAACAAGGATATTTCAAATTCATGAAAAATCCCCAAACAAAAAAAGATGAAATTATTTGTTCAGATTGTTTAGTACACCTTGCAAAAACCTTTTAATTTAAGTTAAACAATTATTTCTATGAAAACACCTTACTTAAAATTTCATCCAGAGAAGTTAATTTCTAATTATAAAAACTTTCAATCAATTTGTGAAAAAAACTTCAACAATAATTTTCAAATATGTTTCTCCACAAAAACTAATACAAATCCCTTGACCATTCAAAGCCTAAAGAAATTAAAATCTGGATTCGAAGTTGTATCTTTAAGAGAATTAAAATTAACTCCAAAAGAATCATTCAAAGTTATGAATGGTCCTGCAAAAACAAAAGAAGAATTAAGATATGCAATAAAAAATAATGTTCTAATATTCATAGATTCATTTTCAGAAATAAAAAAAATAAATGAATTAAAAGAAAAACCAAAATTAGGCATCCGACTAGGAAATCCTTCAACAAAATTTGGTTTCTCCCATTCGCAATTAAAAGAAGCATTTAAAAAAATAAATCCAATTGCGATTCAACTTCACCAAGGAACATTAAATAAATTTTCTGAATTCAAAAAAAATTTAAAAGAACAACACAAAATAATAAAACCTTTCTTAAAAGAAATTAAATATTTGAATTTTGGGGGTGGTTTTCCAGATAATTTTCAATTAAAAAACCTCTCATTAACCTTAAACGATTATCTAGAAGAAATTAAAAATACTTTCAAAGAATTCAAAGGAACATATATTTTTGAACCCGGAAGAAATATCGTGGCTGATGCTTATACTTTAACAACAAAAGTAATCACAATAAAAGAAAAAGACAATATTAGTTATGCAATTCTTGATGCTGGAATAAACATCCTTCCAAAAATAACTTTGGCTAATTTCAAATTCAATAAAATCTCCAAAACAAAAATAAAAGAAAAACCAAAAACTTATACTCTCGCAGGACCACTTCTTTTCAACAATGACATAGTGGGAAAATATTTTGGAATCTTAAAAGAGGAAGATTTGTTTGAAGTTGAAAACGTTGGAGCATATTGTGAAAATTTGGGTTGGGAAATTATTTATGAGAAAGTTAAAGTTATAAAATAAAAATTAATAAAATTAATCATTCTTTAATATTTAATTTATCTTTAAATCAACAACATAATGGTCCACTTTGGGCCTATAGCTCTTCACTCTCTGTGGATTCACAATCTCCACTTTACGACCAGTCTGCTCAAATAACTCTTTGATCTTAGCCAAATCCCCTTCCACGAAATCAGTTCTAATAAGAGCGTCATAATGAATCATGCCACCTTTTTTCAAAATCTTCAAAGCATGAGAAACAAATTCTTCTGGAGGAGGCAAATAACCCATCAAAACCCTATCAGCTTTAATTCCCTCCACGATTAACCTCCCAACTTCAGCTTTAGAATCTCCTTCAATAACTTCAAGATTATCTAATTTATTTTTTTTAATTGCTTTTTTCAACCAAAAAATAGAATCAGGATTTTTATCAATTCCATAAATTTTAACTCCTTTTACTTTTTTTGCAATGGGTAAAGAAAAATAACCAATTCCAACGAACATATCAACAATTAATTCTCCTTCTTTTACAATTTTAGGTAATCTGCCTCGCTCACTGACATTTCCCTTAGCAAACATTATTTTTCCAGCATCATAACAAAACCAAACTCCATTCTCAAAATTTTCTACTTCCAAATTATTCTCTCCAGCAATAACCTTAATTTGTGGTCTACGAAATTCTCCAGTAATCTCTCCAACTTTTGCACAAACAGTTTTTACATTAGAAACAATTTCCAAAACAGCTTCACCAATAATATTAAACTTACTCTCAAGCTCAAGAGGGAGATTCATAATAATTATCTCACCAGTTTTCTGAAATCCTTTAGGAATCATCTTAGCATCAACTTCATCAATTTTCCCTCCCAACTTCTCCAACAACATTTCTTTAAATCCCATAAAATCTAAAAACTTTTGCCCCTTTTAACAATTATGGAAGATATATTTTATCCTAAAAAATAAATACTGAAGAAAAAAATTAAATTATTTTTCTAATCTTTTAATTAAATTGAATAAATTAAGTTCCTCTTTTATTAATCTTTCCAGCCTTTCTTTTTTTCTATCTAAAAAATCTTTTCTTGAATTGATCAATCCTTCTTCAGAAAAATCTGTAAATACGGTATCACAATTTGGACATCGATAGCCCTCCCAAATTTTATTCACAGTTGTATGCACAATAAGAGTTCCATCAATTGGACAATAAAAATCAGTCAATTCCTCTTCTTCTTTTAAAATAAAAATCTCTTTTTTGCCCGTTAAATAATTTTTATAATTTATTTCCGCCATCATTCCTTCTCCAAAATCTCAACTCTGAGCCCTTCTTCTTCACAAAGTTCCTTAAATTCAAGAGCATCTTCTTTTGTTCCAACAATCGAACCCCAATGCATTGGAATAGAAATAGTGGGTTTAATTTTTTTAGCTGCAAGAACAGCTTCTTCTGCAGTCATGGTGTATCTTCCCCCAACAGGCAAAAGTGCAACAAAATTTTTATTATATCCCGTTAATCTTTCCATTTCAGGAATATTATCTGTGTCGCCGGCATGATAAATAATTACATCATTTAATTTAATCAAATAACCCACAAGCCCCTCTCCTTTTTTATGAAAAGTTTTATCAATATTGTATGCAGGTAAAGTTGAAACCTTTACACTTCCAAAATCTATCTCATTATTTGCTTCCATAATTTCCATCCTAATTGGAACTTCAAATCTGGCAATTTTACTTTGTGAATCTGGAGTACAAACAATAATTGTTCCATCTTGAACAATTTTATTTAAATCAGCAACACTACAATGGTCATAATGGCTATGTGTAATTAAAATAATATCTGCTTTAGGTAAACCTTCCTTAATATTGTAGGGATCCACATAAATAATTTTGGAATTTCTTATTAAAAATCCCGCATGACCTAACCAGCTAATATCAACTTCACCAACTTTCATATAACAACAATAGAAAAATCTATTTTTAAGGTTTTAGTGTTACTAATAAATAAATTATTCGAGCAATCTTTTCATAAATTCTTCAAGATCCTTTTCTTGAATCTTTGCAGCAGAAGCAGCCTTGTGACCCCCACCCGCCGCATCTTCGAGTCCCTCAACACATCTTTTCATAAGTGAACTAACATCAATAGTTCCACCTTGATTTCTTGCACTAAACTTAATTATTCCGCCTTCTTTTCTTTGCATACAAACAAATGCATCTTCTGGCCTCATTTTAGAAATCAAACTAGTGACAGTTGAAACAATATTAAATCTAGAATCTAATTCATAAAAATGTAATTTTTTATCATTGAAATGTTGTGCCTTAAAAGAAAAATCTTCAATTAATTTGTCAATTTCCCCCTCAATAATTCCATGAATTTCCTGAATCTCATCAAGCTTCCTTTCTTTAACTAAATCATAGACATGTTTTTTATCTCTTTCATAATAAATTAAAGCTGAATTAATTTTTCTACCATTCATTCCAGGAGTCGAAGAAGAAATACTTTCTTTTGTGACTTCGGGATAAACAGATTTCAAAAAATTAAAATTCTTTTCATCTTTGTAAGAATAATCAGAAAAAATTGCTGAACAAACAAGCCATTCCCACGCCCTTGAATCAATAAGGCCCTCTCCCAAAAAATAACAAACCATAGCAGAACAATCATCTGACTTTGTTTTAATAATATTTCTTTTATCAAATAAACTTTCATCAAAAGGATGGTGATCAATTAAAAAAACATCCATTTCTTTTTTCATTTCTTCAAATCCTTCAGGATCAATTGAATCAATTGCAATATCTGAAATAAAAACTTTGGTAATTTCTTTTTCTTTTAATTTCAATAAAACTTCTTTAATCATATTTCTCCCACGTTCCATAAATTCTAAATAATTCAGTTCTATATTTTTAGCTTTCAAAATTTCTTCCAAAAAAACAGCAGAAGCAAGACCATCCAAATCTGAATCGGATAAAATGGCAACTTTATCTCTCATAGTAATTAAATCTACAAATTCTAAGAATTCTTTTTTTGAACCAATAATATAATCTATTTCCATAATAAAAAATAGTAAGAGATATTTATAAGATTATTTGCTCAAAAAAGATTAATTCTTTTTCTTCTTCCGATATTTCTCAATCAAACTTTTCACAAACTCAACCTTGACCTTCTTCCCCTTAACTTCCAATAAAACTTGTGCATCTCGTCCAAAACCAGCATTAACAACAATTGTTTCACCCAACTTCCGACGACCATAATATTCATGAATATGGCCCCCAACACAAATTTCAGGTTTCTTCTTCAAACAAAAATCCCTAGCAACAGTTGATCCCGCATGCTTAAGGTGTGCATGACTTTTTTTATCATAGATAATATCCATTACCCCATGGGGAACATTATGACTGACAAAAATACTTGGCACCTTTTTATTCCTTTTCTTCCACAAATCATTTAATCTTTTTGGAATTTTTTTTGATAACTTGAGTAAACTCTCTCGCTGATTACTAGTTAAATCATAATTTTTGAATCTTTTATCAAAATTCTCCGGAGCAGAAATAAGACCATATCCCAAAAAATTCAACCCTTCAAATTCAATTAACCGATATTGCAAATCATAAACATTTTCTAACCTAGAAATCAATTTTTTATTTGAATTTCTCCCCAACCAAAAATCAAGAAATCCCCGAGAATAGGTATAATCATTTTTATCCATGTCTTTAATTCTCGTAGGCCCATAACTTTCATCCCAATTTCCTGGAACAAATAAAACTGGAACATTGAAAGAATTCAAATACTCCAAAACTTTTCTACCTGCCAAAATACTTTCATCAATTAAAAAATCATAACTTTTATCCCTTATTTCTAATTCCAAATATTGTTTAAATGAAAGTTTTTCTTCACTTGTTTTTAAAAATTTAAACCATTTATTTATGTAAGGTCTAAAATCTTTATCACTACAAACATCTCCAACACAAAGAATATAGTCAAATTCTTTAAAATGAATTCGAGGCATTCGACCATGCAAATCACCAATAACTAAAATCTTTACCATAACAATAAAAAGAAATTATTTATTAAAAAACTATTCATCCAACTTTTCTTCTAATTCTTTCAAATCTTCATCTTCTTATTTACAAAGGATTTGTTCTGCCACATTAAAATTAGGGATTAATTCTTGTTGGAGTCCTAGGAAAAGGAATGGAATCTTTTATTGTATCAAATCCACAAATCCAAGCAGCAAATCTTTCAATACCTAAACCAAAACCTGCATGTGGAACACTCCCATATCTTCTTGAATCTAAATACCAATCAGAAATTCCCAAATCCATTCCAGCTTTCTTAAGTCTTTCAATAATCTTATTCAAATCAGGCTCTCTTTGAGATCCATCCACCATTTCTCCAATTCCTGGAGCTAATAAATTAAAATTTGTCCCAGTTCCAGGATTTTCCAAATCTTCCCCATGATAAAATTTCAATAATTTTAAAGGATAGTTTGTTACAAATACAAAACCACCACCATAATATTTTGCTAAACTTCTTTCTTCTGCAGATTTAAAATCATCACCTTGATTTATTTTATGTCCATTTTCTTTCAATTTTTCAATTGCTTCTGCATAGGTAACTCTTTTGAATGGCTTTTTAACTTTCTTTAATTTTGCAATATCTGCACCAACAATTTCTAATTCATCTTGACACTCTTTCAAAACCTTTTCAATCACATACACCACACATTCTTCAGCTACATCCATATCATCTTTCAAATTCATCCAAGCACCTTCTAATTCAAAATGCCAAAATTCTGTTACATGCCAAGGAGTTTTAGATTTTTCAGCCCTAAAAGATGGAGCAATTGCATAAACTTTTTCAACAGCATTAATGAAATTTTCAGCATAAAACTGCCAAGATTGAGTCATGTATGCTTTCTTATCAAAATATTTAACTTCAAAAATTTCCGAACCCCCTTCACTTGAAGCACCACTCATTGAAGGAGCATGCATTTCAGTAAAACCTAATTTATGTGAGCATTCATGTAAAGCAAATAAAACAGTTGAACGAATTTTCATACTTGCAATCATCTTTCGACTACGCAACCAAAGATGTCTTCTATCTCCAAGTAATTCTTCATTCACATCCTTGTTTATGGGATAATCTTCAGCCAAATGAACCAAATTAAATTTACTAACAGAAATTTCAAAACCAGTCGGAGCCCTTTCATCCTTCTTAATCTCTCCTTCAATTTCAACAGAACTCTCAATCTTCAATGAATCAATTTCTTCCCACTGTTTCTCAAAACCTTCTCTTTTCAAAACACATTGAATAATATTTGTAGAATCCCGTAGAACAATAAACTTCATCTTGTTTGAACCACGTTCACGGTAAACCCATCCACGCACAGCTACTTTGCCAGTTCCTTTCTTCATTGCATCTTTTATTGATATAAATTTCATGGCTTCAACCTCTTCCTATCTCTAGGAAATAAAGTGACTTCTCGAATATTATCAACTTTCATTATGGCTTGTGAGAGTCTCTCTAACCCAATACTCCAACCAGAATGCATTGGTGCACCATATCTAAAAGCATCAATATACCACTCAAAATCTTTTGGATTTAATCCTTTCGATTTCAATTGTTTAATTAAAATTTCAGGAACATGAACTCTTTGTCCTCCTGAACTAATTTCAAGTCCCCCATACAAAGCATCAAATCCTCCAGAAACCTTTTCATCTTTAGGCCAAATATAAAAAGGCTTAATTGAAACCGGCCATTCATATGTAAAAACAATTGTATTTGGAAACAACTCACAAAGTTTCCTTTCCGCTTCAGGTTCAAAATCATCTCCCTCTTTCATTTCAAAACCATTCTTATTCAATAATTCAATAGCATCAACATATTTCAAATATTTAGCCTCGGGAACTTTCAATTCTAATTTCAACAAAGCCAACTCTTCTTTACAATCTTTCAAAACTTTTTCAACTATAAATTGAACACTTTTCTCCAAATATTTCATAACTTCCATATCATCAGCAAATCCAACTTCAATATCCAATTGTCTAATTTCATTAATATGTCTTGAAGTGTCATGTTTTTCTGCTCTCCAAATAGCCCCCGTAGAAAAAACTTTTTCCAAAGAAATTGCCATTAACTGCTTATAGAGTTGTGGAGATTGAGCCAAATAAGCATCTTCTTCAAAATATTTTATCTTAAATAAATCAGTTCCACCCTCGGTTGAAGTGGCAATAATTGCAGGCGGCTGAATTTCCATAAATTTTTCATTATAAAAAAATTCCCTAAAACCATTAATTATTGTGGATTGTATTCTAAACCTTGCAGCAACTTCCGGTTTACGAACATCTAAAGATCTATTATCTAACCTTTTAGATAAATCAGTATTTGTGGTCTTTTCATTTACATGAATTGGTAATGTTTCGGCCTTATTCAAAATTTCAATTCCCATAACTTCTAATTCAATATCTCCCCTAACTCCTTCGGCCTTAACTTTAGCTTCCTTAGTCTTTCCTTTAATTTCAATAACTGTTTCTAAACTCAAACTTTTAACAGAATCCATTAAATCTCCTTTAATGACGCATTGAACCATACCAGTAACATCCCTTAAAGTTACAAAAGCTAATTTATTCAAATCACGAATTTCGTGAGCCCAACCTTTAACCAAAACTTCTTTCCCTGCTTTCAAATCTTTAACATATGTTCTTTCCATTAGAATCAAAAAGAAAAAGGATTTATTAAATTACCTAAAAAACTAATCTAAAAAAATGAATATGAACTAATATACTCATTAGCGATGTAAAGTACAGAACCAAGCATCCCAATACTCCCCCCAATTATTCCAAGTTCAGGCAAAATTGAAACTTCTTCAAACTCGTATTTTGGGTTTATCCCTGAACTACCTCCCCCATCAAAATTATTCCAAATTCCTTTCTCAATCATCTCACCTTTATATTTTTCAACTATTTTCTCAACATTTCCTTTCATAAACTAATAACTTTTATTGCCTTTAAAAATATTGTGCCCTTCCAAAAAAATTAAATCTAACAAAACCTAAAATTCTTTGGCTTCACCAAAAGAACCACCCTCATTCTCAATCCGATAATTA
>CAZGQV010000014.1:0-5079 GCA_964527365.1 Candidatus Woesearchaeota archaeon | reverse complement strand
CTAAAATTCTTTGGCTTCACCAAAAGAACCACCCTCATTCTCAATCCGATAATTAGTAGTTCCACCCTTCACATCCACCCCATAAAGAATTTCAGGATATCCATCTTTTTCAAAATCATAAATATTGGGGTTAATGGGCTTACTCTTCAATCCTTTTATAATATAATTGGTATCATAAGGACTTCCATCAAAATAATATAATGCATGACCTTTTTTTGAAATATATCCATTCCAAATTATTTCTTTAGTTCCATTGCCATTCAAATCAACTTTTTCAAACATTTCTTCTTTGTTACAACTAGTTCCCAAAATCATTCCTAAAAAAATCACAATTGCACCTAATTCTTTTTTCATAACAAAAACAAGACTCACAAGTATTTATAAATTTTTGTTCTTCAACAATTTATTTATTATTTGCATGGCTTCTCCACCACTAATTGCACCACACATTTCTTTCATGACAAGTCCCATGTAAGCATTTGGATTAAGTCCCGGTTTTATTTTTATTAAATTCATAATCTCTTCTTCAACCCCAACCAAATCTTTTTTCTCTAACTTTATTGCTTCTTTTAATTCAATTCCAGAAATAATTCTTTCAAGAACAATTTTCAAATCTCCTTCTTGAACTTTTTCTTTATACGTGGCTTCTAAAATAAAACTCAAAACATCTTTATTTAAAATTTCTTCAATTTCTTCAACTGGTTTTCCTAATTTTTTAGCCAATTCTTTAGGATACAAAAATAAAACCTTTCCAATCAAACGCGGGTTTCCATTTATTTCATAAAGTTCTTTATATATTTCGAGTTTATTTCTTTTGAATAAAATCCCAACCATCTCTTCACTCAAACCTTGCTTTTTCAATTCATTTTCAATTTCCCCTCGAAGTTTGGGCAAATTTTTCTTAACTTCATTTACAAAATCTCGAGAAATATGGAGCAAGGGTAAATCTGTTTCAGGATACATTCGAGCAGAACCAGGCATTGGTCGTAAAAATTCTGTTGTTCCATCTTCCAAAACATTACGTACTTCCATTTCAGTTGGTTTTCCCAAATCACTCAATTCTTTTTGCCTTAAAATTTCCATTTCAATTGCCTTCACAAAAATGTTCATGTTCTGCATTCCTTTTATTTCAACTCTTTTTTCTCCTCGAATAGAAATATTAACATCTTGTCTAATTGTTCCAATTCCCCTTCTAACTTTACAACTTCTAAGAATCTCCCCAATCTTTAAAGCAACTTCTTTAGCATGAATTGCATCACTTACCTCTGGAGCTGTAACAACCTCTACTAAAGGAATTCCCAATCTATCCAACCTATAAATTTCTTCATTTTTCTTTCTAGAAATAATTCTTCCAGCATCCTCTTCTAATAAAACAAAATCTATTCCAACTTTTCCTTTACTAGTTTTAATAAATCCATCTCTTGCAACCATAACCGTCCTCTGAAAACCAGAAGTATTCGACCCATTAATGACAGTTTTTCTCATAATCTGCGTTACAGGAATAACTTTACAATTCAGTAAAAGAGAAATATCTAAAGCAATTTTCAAAGCTTCCCCATTAATTTCATGGGGCGGTTCTTCATCTAATTCAACTAAACAAGTAGTATCATAAGTTTCATAATAATAATCTTTATCTTCATCTGCCTGAAATTTAGCTGCAACATCAATTTCCCCACTTTCCCCTTTAACTGCATGGAGTTTTCTTTTAACAACTTTTTGAGGAGAATCACTTCTTAGAACAGATGGACAACCACAAAACAATTTATGTGTATCCAACTGCTGATGAATTTCTAATCCAGATTTAAATTTCAATTTTTCGTAATCAATTTCCATATAAAGAAAAAACAAAACGGATTTATTAAATTAGTGATTACATTAAATATATTAAAAAGATTTATAATCAAATATTTCTTAAAATAAATATGATAAAGAAAAAAGAAGTGAAAAATAAAAAAGGTCAAGTGAGTATTAATCACCCAATTTTTCTCCCTTCAAAATTGGGAGAAAAAGCCTCAGATAATTTGGCAAAATATGCGGGTAGCTGGGGATTTATAATTGGTTTTATTATTTTCATACTCTTGTGGATGGGTGCAAATGTTTACGCTTGGATTAATACCTGGGATTTATATCCTTTCATCTTACTTAATTTGGTTTTATCTTGTATTGCCGCACTTCAAGCCCCAATAATTTTGATGAGTCAAAACAGATCAGCACAAAAAGATAGACAAAGATTTGAATATGATTATGCCGTGAACAGAAGAGCAGAAAAAGAAATTCAAGAAATTAAAAAAATTGTTTCTAGATTAGAAAGAAAGATAAAATAATGACAATAATAATAATTGCAGACACAGAAAAAATATTGAAAGGTTTAGAAAAAATAGCAATAGGTCCTAAAAAATATTGTGAAAACATGACTAAAATGAATGACGCCATGGCAGAAGTTCATAGAGATTACAAATTCAAAGAAGCAAATTCTGAACATTCAGCAGCCGAATGTTATTTCACGGCTTAATCAACCAACCTGTCATTAAATTCAAAAGAAATATTTTCTAACATTTTCTCTTTAACTTTCTCCTTAGAATTAGACCAATCTTTATGTCCTAAAACCCAACCTAATTTCACAAAAGCAGTTTCGGTTAACATATCTTTCAAATAAATTATTCCAGTTTCAATTAATTCTCTTCCTGTCACATAAACTAAAGGATCAGCCCTCCCAAAAATAGTCTGAAGAGTTCCAAAAATAAGTAATCCTTTTTTCTGAACATCTTTTAATTTTTTAATCCAACTAATCCTAGCCCCAGTCGTTGCAACATGGCCCAACCCGACCATTTCAAGAATAATTCCTTTGTAACCTTTTTCAACATAATAATCCAAAAGGAAGGGATCTTGCCCGGGATAAAATTTCAAAATTGCAATTTTATCATCAAACTTATTATCTAATTCGCAAATTAACTTTTCATTTCTTCTTGAAAAATCATTTATTCTTTCAATCTTATTTTCATAAATTTTATAAAAAGGTTCAAAATTAATCGGTTTAAAAGCATCTCTTTTTGAAGAATGCATTTTTCTAACTTTCGTTCCAGCTAGAGCATAACAAAAGTCGTCACTACTATTTGCATGTCCAACAACAACAACTCCAGAAAAATCAGAAATTGCCACTTGCACAGAACAAAGTAAATTAAGTCTAGCATCACTACTACCTCGATCAATACTTCTCTGTGAAAAAGTTAACACAACTGGCTTTCCAAGATTTCTCAAGAAAAAAGAAAGCGCTGAAGAAGTATAATGGAGTGTATCTGTTCCTTGAGTTACAATAACTCCAGAAATACTTTTATCATTAACTAAATTCTCAACAACTTTTGCAATTTTTTGCCAATCTTTATAATCCATATTTTCTGAACCTTTCATAAATGGAACTTCAACCCGAGTAACGTTAGCTTTTTCAAAAATTTCTGGAAAATAATTAAATAAATCTTTAGGGTCAGTTACAAAATCAACTCCTCCTTTCCCGGGATTAAGTCTGGCAGCAATTGTTCCCCCCAAAATAACCACTCCAACATTTGGTTTATTTTTTGTATTTGGAATTTTAATATCTTTTTTTATTTCTTTTTTTATTTCTAAAATTTTTATATCAACCAAATCTTTTTTATTAAATCCAATATTATACCCATTTCCTAGCTTTAACAAAACAAATCCTTTTTCTGGACTCGGTAAAAGAATTCCCTCATAAATTTCTTTGCCTTTATGCAATTCAACTAAATTCCCAAAATTTTCTTCAAATTTCATAATAAACTAAATAAATCTTAAATTAAAAAGATATTGGTAAATTATTAATGGCCCCCTAAATAAAAACTTCACTGATAATCCCAAAAAGAAAAATCAAAATCAACAAACCAAGAATCCACCATTTTGCCGATACAATATATTCAGGTTTACGATTACCTTGAATTTTAGCTTTCTTTACCATTAATAAAATTAAAACTGCCATAATCCCCCCAGATACAACCCCTCCCAAAGACAAAATTCTCGTGAAAGAAAAGAAATTCGTTAATTGTGTCAAGAAAAACAATCCAATTGGGACAAATGAAGCCAATATCCAACTTTTTTTCTTTGAAAATCGCTCATCAAACTGAAAACTTTCCCTGAGTGCATTCCCCCCAGACAGATAAGAAGTAAACATTGTAAAAATACCCAAAACGACAAAAACAGGTCCCAAGGCTAAAGTTGCAACATCCGGAGTATTAAGACCTTTTATTCCAACAACAACAAAAGTAAAAAGAATATAAAAAATAAGAGAAATTAAAGTTCCAGTCATCATAACTTTTTTGAAATGTTTCTCATTCCTTTTCAAAACAATTTTGATTTCTGGAATAGCTTGAAAACTCATTAAGGCAAATAAAACCACCCCAAAAGGAAGTAAAATATTGGCAGAATTAAATCCAAGCAGATTTACAAATTCCACGCCAGGTAAAAATAATCCGACAATCACAAGAAGTAAAACCAAAATAATTGTAACTCCAATTTTTTCAAATTTCTTTAAAGATTTCATCCCACCCTTCAATAAAAAACTCATAAAAAAACCAAATAAGGCTCCAAAATAAATATAATAATCCCCATTTCCAAAAATAATAAAGCTCAAACTTTTTCCCACCCCCAACATATAAGCTATTAATGCAGCATAAACTCCAAAAATAACTGCAAATTCCATCACATGCCTGGCACGTTTTCCAAGATATTTTTCCACATATCCGATTAATTGATGGTCTCCTTTTGTCCTCAATACAATTTCTCCCAAATAAAGATTAACAAGAAAAATAATAGCGCCAATTAAAATGAGATAAATTAAAGCTATAAAAAATCCAGATTGGGCTGCAACATAAGGAATACCTAAAACTCCTGCTCCAATACAACTTCCAATCAAAATAGAAGATGCTGTTAAATATTTTTTCACCCCGTTTTTCATATTAATACCAAACTTATTAAGAAAAATCTTTATTTAAGATTTTTTATTTCTTTAAAAAAATAAAAGGGCCTGCGGGGACTCGAACCCCGGTCAACAGGGCCGAAACCTGTTATTCT
>CAZGQV010000013.1:0-19086 GCA_964527365.1 Candidatus Woesearchaeota archaeon | reverse complement strand
TCTTCATGTAATTTTAATGATTCTTTTTTATAATCCATAATGAATAAAGAAAAGTTTAGTTTAAAAATAATTCCAATTACTGCCAAGAACTATTAAAAAATTGCAGTTGTTTTATTCAATTAAGAAAAGAATCTTTTAAAAACAAAAAATAAATCAACACAAAGTCCCAAAACACCAATTGCAATAATTAGTTTAATTGCCCAAGGATTCATTTTTTTATGTTTGAGTCTACGAAGTCCAAACCAAATTAAAAAAACAAAAACAAAAATTCCAAATATGTCATAAAATTCTGGTTCTAAAAAAATCATTCTTTTTTCACTTCAATTAATTTCATTCCATCCATGTAGGGCTGTAAAACTTTCGGGATATTAATTGAACCATCTTTATTTTGATTGTTTTCCATTATTGCAATCATCAATCTAGGTAATGCAAGTCCAGACCCATTCAAAGTGTAAACTAATTTTCTTTCATTCTTTTCATCCACATAATATGTTTTCATTCTTCGAGATTGATAATCGGTGCAGCTCGAAACAGATGAAGTTTCCATATATTTTTTCAAGTAAGGAGACCAAGTTTCAATATCATAAGTAATGGATTCTTTAGTTCCTTGATCCCCCGAACATATCAACAAAACTCTGTAAGGAATTTCTAATTTTTTTAAAAGTTCTTCTGCACTTTTCATCATGAAATCTAATTCTTTTTGATTCTCTTCAGGTTTACATAAGGTTACCATCTCCACCTTGTCAAATTGATGTAATCTAAATATTCCTGGAGTTTCACTGCCGTGTCTTCCAGCTTCTGTTCTGAAGCAAACAGTGTGTGAATAATACTGTTTAGGTAATTCTTTTAAAGCCATAGAAGATTCCCTGTGGAGATTTGTTAGAGTCATTTCGGCTGTTGGGATCAAATAAAATCCTTCCCGAGTTTTATACATATCTTTGTCAAATTTTGGTAAATGTCCAGTTCCTTCAGCAGTTTTTTCATTAGCTAAAAGAGGGGAAATTATTTCAATTCTTCCAGTTTTATAATGATAATCCAACATAAATTGAATGGCAGCACGTTGTAATCTTGCAAGTTCTCCCCTAAAAATAAAAAATCCAGAACCAGTTATTTTGGTTGCTGTTTCAAGATCAAGGCCACCAATTTTTTTACCAATTTCAACATGGGAAAGAGGTTTTACAATTTTGGGTTTTTCTCCCCAATTTTTAATTTCCTTATTATCTGATTCATCTTTTCCAATTATAACCCTATCATCTAATAAATTTGGAAGTCCAAGCATAATTTTTTTTAATTCTTCTTCAATTTGAATTTCATCTTCTTTTATTTTAGTCATTTTATCAGAAATTTTTTTGGCTTCTTTCTTAAATATCTCTGCAACATCGTCTTTATTTTTTATTGCTTCATTTATTTTTTTAGAAATTTTATTCCTTTCAGCACGAAGATTATCGGCCTGGTATTTCATTTTTCTCCAAGACTCATCTTTTTTTATAGCTTCATCCAATTGTTTTAATAATTCTTTATCCCCTCTACGAGAATAATTCTCTTTAACAAGTTCAGGATTATCTCTAATCAAATTAATATCTATCATAAAATACTTAATTTTTACATACTTATAAATTTTGGTAATATGAGAAAATTTAAAAGCATAAACATCCAATTAAACACATGGCAGAGGTGATTAGTTTTGGATCAAGCATATTAGAAGTTTATCATTTGTTTATTTCAATGTTACCTTTTTGGGCAAAAAACTTTGTAAATTTATTTTTAATTGCAATAGTAATTTTTATTTATGCAGTATTTATTTGGAAATTTTATAGATTTATTTCAAAAAAAAATATTTTAGAATTAAATTTAAAAAAATATAATAAATCAACTTATCCCGCAGTAGAAAAAACAATGGGGGGAATCTATTATTTTCTAGAATATTTAATTTTGCTTCCAATTTTAGTTTTCTTATGGTTCGGGGTGTTTACTCTTTTCTTAGTTTTACTAACAGAAAATTTAGATTTGAACACTTTGTTAATTATTTCGGCAACAATTATTGTTGCAATAAGATTAGCAGCCTACTATAAAGAGGATCTAGCAAAAGACCTCGCAAAATTATTACCATTTACACTTTTGGGAGTTTCATTAACTCAAAATACAATGTTTTCTTTCTCAAAAATACTAGGGCAAATTGCAGGATTGCCCCAATTTTTTAATCACATAATAATCTATTTATTATTTGTAATGTGTATAGAATTCATCTTGAGATTATTTGATTTTTTCTTTATTACAAGTGGTATTCCGACAGATGAAGAAGTGAAGGAAGATTAAAAATAAATAAATTCTTTTAAGTCCACAGTATAATGGGGGGCACGGGGAATGAATATCAGTTTTTTTCAACATTTGGATGTTCATGACCTTTTTTCAGAATATCTTTTAGCATTTTAATATGTTTTCTTCTTTCAAAAGAATAATCTTCATCTCCAGTGTTTGAGTGTTTAATCATTTTTGCAACATATTCTCCCCCCAAGAAATGGGGTGTTAAAATATAATTAGCTCCAACCTTGTATAGTTCAAGTGCATCCTCAATACTATGGGCACGAAGAATAATAACTGCGTCTTTATTGACTTTTCTAAGGGCTTCAATTAGTAATTTGTTTGTTTCAATATCGGGTATTGTTGAAATTGCCAAATCTAATTTCTTTAATGGCAAATCATCTAAAAATTCTAAGTCATAAACATCCCCATATATTGCAGGAACTCCAAATCTTTTTAATTTATTAATTGTATCTGGATTAAAATCAACAACAAGATATTTCTTATTTATTTTTTTTAAAGTATTAAGGATACTAAATCCAATCCTATTATATCCAAATAAAATGGTATCATAATTAGTTTTGAATTTTTGTTTTCTTTTTGTTTGCTTTTTTTCAAAAAAAGTTAAAAAACGAGACATTTTTCTATAAAATAAACTAGAATAAATAATCATATAACTTGATAAAAGAATTGTGATAATCATTGTCAAAATCATAATATTTAATTCACGAGGTAAAATATGCCCAACTGAAAGCCCAACACCCAAAACAATTAAAGAAAATTCAGAAATTTGTCCAAGGGTAGTCCCAACAAGGAAATTGTTTCTTTTTGTAAATCCAAACCATTTCATTAAAAGCATTAAAATTAATGGTTTAAAAATCAAAGCAATTAAAGATAAAACAACAGCACTAACAATTATTGTTCCCAAATCTGAAATTTGAATCTTCAAACCCAAAATAATAAAGAAGATTATCAAAAAGAAATCCCGCAGAGGTCTAATTTTTGAAGATATTTCTGTAGCATATTGGCTAGAAGACAAAATAACTCCCGCAATTAATGCACCAATTTCCATTGAGAAACCAATATAATCAAATAATGCTGCTAAAACAAAACACCAACAAATTGAAAATAAAAATAATAATTCTTGTGATTTTGCAATACTTTTCATGGCTCGGGGAAGAACATAATAGCCAATAACAAATAATATTCCAATCAAAACAACACCCCGAATAATTCCCTCTAATCCTAATAAATTATTAGCTCCACTTCCCCCAATGGAAGAAATAAACATCAATACCCCAATAGCCACCAAATCTTGAATAATTAAAATTCCAATAGAAATTTTACCAAATAAAGAATCTAATTGTTTCTTATCTGACAACAATTTCATAATAATAATGGTGCTAGAAAATGCAAGACCAATACCAAAATATGCAGAAACAATCGAACTAAAACCCAAAATAAATTTAGCGATAATGAATGTAGCTCCAAAAGTTGCAATTATTTGTCCCAATCCAATCAATAATGAAGAAATACCAATCTCTTTGATTACCTTGGGATTCAAATGTAAGCCAACAATAAAAAGCAAAAAAGCAATTCCAAATTCAGAGAAAATTTCAATCAATCCTGTCGAATCACCCATCTTTAATAAAAAAGGACTAATTATAATCCCGGCTATAATGTAACCAATGATAATTGGCTGATTTAACTTCCTAACAATGTAGGACATAATGAAAGCAACAAACAAAATTATTGCTAACTCTATAAATATATTTTCCATCTAAAACCTCTTAGGATTATTAAATAAAATTAGTATAAAAAGGTTTTTAAACCAATATCATTATAATCCATTATAATAAACTTGAATTAACCAAAAAATGCCAAAAGTAAGAATAAAATTAAACTCGGAAAATATAGAAATGTTAAACAAAATCTGTGATTCAATCAAAGATTTAGCTAAAAAATCAGGGATAACAATTTCTGGTCCAGTTCCATTACCAACTAAAAAATTAAAAGTAACAACTAGAAAATCTCCATGTGGGGACGGGACAGCAACTTTTGATAGGTTTGAAATGAGAATTCATAAAAGATTAATCGATTTACCTGCTAATGAAAAAGTACTTCACCACATAATGAGGATGCAAGTGCCCAAGTCTGTAAATATTAAAATTGAAATGAAAGATTAAATTTTATTTAATATTTTTAAAAAATAATATTTTTTTTTATCAAATCTAATCCCCCATTTTCATATGAAAAAGGATTCATATTTTAAATCTTCATGTACCAATTTTTATTTTTAGATTGTTTTAGTCCAATTGATTCCGCAAACTTATCATAGATTTGTAGGGCTTTTTTCAAAGGTAAATGAATTCTTTGATCTTTTCCCCAAGGTTTAGTCTATTGATTATTATTTGCACTTTCAACCCCAATTCGATTAAATCCATTCCCCTCACCAAACTTAGAAACTACTTCAAACAAGGATTTCTTCCAATGAAAAGGACTCAAACCCGTCTGAGGTAAAGTTGCAATCACTTTCCTTTCCCGTGCCTTTTCTTTTCCCAAAACTCTTTTATTCACTCCCTGAAATGCATTTATCAAATTTCCAATAAAATCATAATTTTTAGTGAAATTTTCATCAACCTTATTATAAACCTCCCATAAGTTAAAAGCATCCTCTGAATTAGAATTAAAAAAGAATCTCCAATAATAATGTCTTATTTTTTCAATATCATCAACTCTTTCTCCAAAAACCTCTTTTAAATCTTTGAATGAATAATTATGAACGAGGTCATTGTGTGATCTTTTGGCAGCCCAAAATAAAACTTTTTTTCCAAAAAAACTTTCAACTTTCTTCGAAGGAAGATGACCAATCATAGAAGTCAGTGAATCATTCAAAGAGTAATGATCTAGTGTTTTCAATTTAAAATCTTTTGGAGGTTCTAATTTAATTTTCTTCAATCTTTCCTGCAAAGACTTTCCACAATTCGAGTGATTTAAATTTCCAATACATTCTGGATTTTCATTATACAATTCTCTTAATTTTTCAGCCAATTCCATAAAATTTTAATTCAAGAGATATTTATATAACTTATTCAATTAACCATTATGAAGTTACAAATATAAAAGTTTATAAGCTTGGAGTTACTCCCATAATTATGTTTATGGTAGAAGATTATCTAAAAAATGCAAAAGAAAATGAAATTATTTTTAGAAACATCCTTGATGAATTTGGCATTAAGAATAAAGAAAATAGTTTAGATGAGATATATAAAAAATATTCTTTGGGGGATAGAAATGGTATTTTTACTATTTTAAATTTCAAAACGGGCCCACAAGAAGAAACTTTAGAAAAAATATCTGCTGGCGAAGCAATATTCTCAAGTCAAAACATATCTTTTCTTTCTGGATTTGGAGCAACAAGAAAATATAAAATTAATAAAGATAGTTCTGTTGAATATATCGAAAATACTAATGTTTGGATGAGTTAATAATTAAAATCTTTCCACAAAACCATTATAAATCCCAAACTTCTTTTATTTAAAGAGGTGTATAATGAAAGACAAAAAAACTGCTTTTGTAATTCCATTTAAAGAATTAACAATTAAAGATATACCATTTGCTGGAGGTAAAAATGCTTCACTTGGAGAAATGTATCGTGAACTTGGAAAAAAAGGAATAAAAATTCCAAATGGATTTGCGGTAACAGCATATTCATATAATTATTTTTTGGAAAAAGCAAATATTAAAACAGAAATAGAAAAAATTCTTTCCACACTTAAGACAAAAGACACAAGAAATCTAATGGCCCATGGGAAGAAAATTAGAAATACAATTCTAAAGGCAGAAATTCCAGAAGAAATTCAAAAAGAAATAATTTCAAATTATAAAAGATTATCCAAACAATATGGTGAAAAATACACTGATGTTGCAGTAAGGTCATCCGCAACAGCAGAAGATTTGCCCGATGCATCATTTGCAGGACAACAAGAAACTTTTTTGAATATACGTGGAGAAAAGGCAATTTTAGAAGCCTGTAAAAAATGTTTCGCTTCTTTATTTACCAATAGAGCTATTTCTTACAGGGAAGATAAGGGATTTAATCATTTTGACATAGCTTTATCAATTGGTATCCAAAATATGGTTAGAAGCGATTTATCTTCATCTGGAGTGATGTTCTCAATTGATACTGAATCAGGATTTAAAGATGCAGTTTACATTACTGGAATTTATGGTCTTGGTGAAAATATTGTTCAAGGAGCAGTAAATCCAGATGAATTTTATGTGCATAAACCAACTTTGAAAAAAGGATATAAATCTATTATTTCAAAAAAAGTTGGAGATAAAAGAATTAAAATGATTTATAATTCTAAAGGACCAAAACCAGTTAAAAATATTCCAGTTTCCGAAACACTTAGACATAGTTTTTGTATAACTGATGAAGAAATTTTAACATTGGCAAGATGGACAGTAATAATTGAAGAACATTATAATAAACCAATGGATATGGAATGGGCTAAAGACGGTAAAACCGGGCAATTATTTATAGTTCAGGCAAGACCAGAAACAGTTCAAAGTCAAAAAGATGTGAACATATTAGAAGAATATATTCTTAAAGATAAAGGAGAAATTTTAGCAGTAGGAAATAGTGTTGGTGCAAAAATTGGATCTGGGAAAGTCCGAATAATAAAAGATGTATCTGGAATTCATGATTTCAAAAAAGGAGAAGTTCTTGTAACAGAAATGACTGATCCAGATTGGGAGCCAATTATGAAAATAGCGTCGGCGATTGTTACAGATAAGGGTGGAAGAACTTGTCATGCCGCAATAATTTCAAGAGAACTTGGAATTCCAGCAATTGTTGGAACAAATAATGCAACAGAGAAATTAAAAAATAAAGAGCTGGTAACTGTTTCTTGCGCAGAAGGAGAAAAAGGTTTTATTTACAAAGGAAAATTAAAATATGAAATCAAAAAACATAATCTTGGAAAAATACCAAAAACAAAAACAAAAATAATGATGAATTTGGGAACCCCAGAAAGAGCATTTGAACAAAGTTTTATACCAAACGAGGGCGTGGGTTTAGCAAGAGAAGAATTTATAATTAATTCACATATAAAAATTCATCCAAACGCTTTAATAGATTTTAATAAATTAAAGGACAAGAAAGTAAAACAAAAAATTGAAGAAATAACAAAAGGATATAACGATAAAAAACAATTCTTCGTCGACAAATTGGCAGAAGGGATAGGAATGATTGCAGCTGCATTTTATCCAAAGGATGTAATTGTTAGAACATCTGATTTTAAAACAAATGAATATAGAAATTTAATTGGTGGAAAAAATTATGAACCAAAAGAAGATAACCCCATGATCGGTTGGAGGGGAGCTTCAAGATATTATGATAAAAAATATCAAAAAGCATTTGAGTTAGAATGTTTAGCATTCAAAAAAGTAAGAAATGAGTTTGGGTTAAAAAATGTAAAAATAATGATTCCCTTTTGTAGAACCATAGAAGAAGGAAAAAAAGTTCAGACAATAATGGCAAAATATGGTTTGAAGAGGGGAAAAGATGGATTAGAAATTTATGTTATGTGTGAAATTCCAGCAAATATAATTCTTGCTGACGAATTTAGTGAAATTTTCGATGGATTCAGTATAGGGTCAAACGACTTAACTCAATTAACTTTAGGGCTTGACAGAGATTCAGAAATTATTGCACACATTGGTAATGAAAAAAATCAAGCAGTAAAGAAATTTATTTCTGAAGTTATTAAAAAAGCTAAGAAAAACAAAAAGAAAATTGGAATATGTGGGCAAGCACCGTCAGACTTCCCAGATTTTGCACAATTTTTAGTAAGAGAAGGGATAGATTCTATTTCTCTAAATCCAGATACAATTATTAAGACAACTTTGAAAATAGCTGAACAAGAAAAGAAATTGAAGAATAAAAGAAAATAATTTTCACAAATTTTAAAAACTCCATTCCAATAATAATAAAATGAAAAAGAGAAAAAATAATATTCCAATAATTATCGCAACTGTAGTTATTGCAATTTTAATCATTGTTCTTACAATATTTTTTCTAAAGGGCTCAGATAATTCTAATGATTCAAATAAAGTAAAAATTGAAACAAACTATGGAGACATTGTTATAGAATTGTATGGGGATATGCCCCTAACTGTTGGAAATTTCAAAAACTTGATAGAACAAGGAACATATGATGGAGTAATATTCCATAGAGTAATTGACGGATTTATGATTCAAGCAGGGGATCCTACTGGGACTGGTTTTGGAGATCCAAACATAGCTCAAATACCAGATGAATTTACTCATGCGGGGGGGAATAATAATGCTAGAGGAACAATTTCAATGGCAAACGCTGGACCAAACACTGGTTCAAGTCAATTCTTCATAAATTTAGTTGACAATAATTTTCTCGATGGAAAACATCCAACTTTTGGAAAAGTAATAGAAGGAATGGATGTAATTGATCAAATTGCAAAAGTACAAAAAGGTGCAAATGACCGGCCAATAGAAGATATTATAATGATTAAAGTTAGTTTAATTTAATATTTATTTTTCCAATATTTATCAAAAATAGAAGTTATTTTTTTATTATATTTTGGTAAACAATCCCAATTACTATAATTTTTATTTAAAAAAAATTCGTAATATGAAATTAAATTTGCTTGAACTTCATCTACAATTTTAAATTCAGCATAAATTTCTTGATCTCTCATTTTTTGTTCAAATTCAACATAATCTTTTTTATTAATATTTTTAAGAAATTCATTTATTTCTATTTTATAATCTTCATTTAAATAATATAATCCATGAACAATTTCATGTTGTTTATTTTGTTTTTCTTTAAACAAAGAAGAAATAACAAAAAAATCTTGCTTACCTATTTTATCAACTTCATTCAATAATTCTTTTTCTTCTCTACTCAAGGGATCAAATTTCCCTTCAAAAAAAGGAGAAAAAACATAACTTGGAATATCAAATCCCCCAACAAGTTTTGAAAATTTTGCATCTAAATTTCTTCCTTCTTCAGTATTATTTTTGAACCATCTTTCAAATTGTTTCTGAGTAAAAACTTTTCCTTGAAATCGTGGATTCTCATAATGAGCATAAAACCTCATAAAAACAGCCCCCATTCTTTTTCTTTTTAGAAATCCAACATAAAATAAATCATCAGAAATTTCTCTTAACTTCATAATAATAAATAACAAAGATGACTTAAAACATTAATTGTTTTCAAATAAAACCTTCACAACATTAGTTGCATAACTTCCTTTTCCTAATTCAAAAGATAAAACGAGTTTCTTTTTACCTTCATTCAATTCATCTTCCTTTTCATCCAAAATTTTTAAATTTTTAATTGAAGTTTTAACTTTTCTCATAACTTCTTGAGGTTTAAGCGTTGGTGAAGAACTCATTCTAAAATCGTCTAAAGAAATTTCATCTTTTTTCAAAATTTTTAAAACAATTTTTCCCCAATTTTCCCTTAATTCAGAATCAAAACTAATCAAAGGTAATTCGGTATATTTGTCAAGTTCTTCTTGAGAATACAAGCAAGAAATCATTTCATTAAACATATAAGATTGGTAAGCATTAACAAACATCATTCTTAATTTTTTTGGTAAAAGGGATATGGCCCCCAAATAATCGTTCTTATATTTGAAAATATATTCAAGCATTCTTTTTTCATTTCTCAACCAATCAGGACAAAGAGAAATTATATTTTCTAAATCCGATTCATTCATATGTTCCTTAACATAATTAACAAATTCTACCATTTCTAGTTTTGGGTTGGGTGGAGAACTCAAAATAATTTCAAAAAATGCAAGTTTAAATTCACCTTTTATTAAATATTTTCCAACCAAGTGATTATTATTGGCATAACCAAATCTTTGAGAATCAAAATAATTCAAAACCCCTTTTTCTTGTATTCCGCCTAATCTCTCCTGAACTTTCAAAATTTCTTTTTCTCCCAAATCTCTAACTGTAACAACAAACTTATTTCCTAAATTATCTCCTAAATTCAATCTAGAAGGAAAATTACCCAAAAATTCCAAATTCATTTCTTCAAATTTTTTATTAAAATATTGCAAATCTTCTTCCCAGTTTTTTCTTAACCTTTTCATAGAAATGAGTTGGGTAGTAACTGCTGCTCTGTCCTTAGTTCCTGCAAAATGAATATTTCTAATTTGAATTTTAAAAATTCTACAAATTTCTTCAATTGCTTTTTGAGTTGTATAATCTTTTTTAGTTAATTTGAAATAATAAAAATTTAAATTGTCAGATTCTGAAGGTTTTTTCTTTAATTTTTCCAAATCATAAAGTTCATTTACAATAAAATCTTCACAAATTTGTTTTATTTTCATAAAACTGAAATATGAATCCAGTTTATATGGTTATTTATTTTATTTCTTTTTTAGGGTAACATATATTTTTAAATAGGAAACTTATGATTGTTGTATGGGACAATTTTATTCTTCACAAACAGAGATTCTCTTTAAAGAAGAACCATACCAATCAAATTTTTTAGATAATTTGAAATATTCTCAAAAAAAAATTCAGGAATTAAAAAAAAATTTAATTGATCCAACATATCAATTCAAATTATTCAAAAAAAATCCTTCTCAATTAGAGTTAGGATTAAAATTTTCATAAAAAAAATCCTAAACTTTTTAAATTAAGATTTCTTAAAGAAAACATGACAAGAGTAAAATTAGAAACAAACTATGGTGACATGATAATTAATCTTTACAAAGACATGCCAATTACTACTGGGAATTTTATAAAATTAATCAAAGAAGGTATTTATGACAAGACGATTTCTCATAGAGTAATTGACGGATTTATGATTCAAGCAGGGGATCCTACTGGGACTGGTTTTGGAGATCCACACATACCCAACATTCAAGATGAATTTACACATGCAGGTGGAAATAAAAATATTCGTGGAACACTTTCAATGGCAAATGCAGGACCAAATACGGGCTCTAGTCAATTTTTCATAAATTTGGTTGACAATGGCTTTTTAGATGGAAAACATCCAACTTTTGGCAAAGTAATTGAAGGGATGGACGTGGTAGATAAAATTGCCAAAGTTCCAAAAAACGCAAATGATAAACCCCTTGAAGAAGTCAAGATAATTAAAGCAATGATTCTAGAACAATAATTTAGAATAAGTAAAATTTCTCCAAAAATCTCCACAAACTTTATATAACAAAACATTCTAATCCCAACATGGAAAAAGACATCGGAAAACTAACAAAGAATGATACAACAGATATTATTCTACGAATCGATGACTTTGCTGATAAGAGAGGATTCACTATCCGTGAATTTGTGACTTCAGAAAGATATACTGGTTTCACAAAATCAGGAGTTAGAATTTTAGCTAAAGACTGGCCAAAATTCAAAGAAATGATAAACTCTATTGAAGATAGTGACATGGTGGGGGAAACTCCAGAGGAAGTTCCAGCAGAA
Organism: Candidatus Woesearchaeota archaeon; assembly: GCA_964527365.1. Lineage (GTDB taxonomy): Archaea > Nanobdellota > Nanobdellia > Pacearchaeales > GW2011-AR1 > GW2011-AR1. The sequence continues at coordinate 7,286 of CAZGQV010000013.1, read as the reverse complement.
CAAGCAACTTTAGATGAAGCACCTGCAGAAACACCAAAAGAAGCTCCAGCAGCAGAAAAAGCTCCCGTTGAAGCTGCTAAAGAAGAACTTCCAGATTACTAAGCAAAGTTATTAACAACTTTTTATTCTTATTTTTTATTTTTTTATAAAAAGGTTTTACCCCAGTTCTATTCAAATTCGCTTTGTTAACTTCTCAAACTTCAAATATATACTCAATTCAAAAAAGTATTAACTAAAAATAAATTTAAATCAAATTAACAATAAAGAATTTCTAAATATTTTCTTCCTTCTTTTTAAAAAAATTATTCTTCCATTGGTTCAGAAGCTAAAAATGACCACCAAGGTTTTCTTACATCTAAAAGTTCACCAGTTTCAGAATCAACTTGAGCTTGAACATTCATTCTTGATCTAAACAATCCCAAAATTCTTGATTCTCTCTGTGTCTTTATTTCATATGCCATTCTTGTTTGATTTCCAAGTCCAACTTCCTTAAGTTCAAGGGTACAATTTAAAGATTCATTACAAGTTTTTAATCTCAATCTTTGCAAAGCAGTTTCAGAAGCAACATTTGGCATAATTTTAATTTCTGCATTCCTCCCATTGGATAATTCTGCATAAATTTTTGTCCCATCTTGAACCCTTTCCTGTGTAAAACTAAAATTAGATCTCGCTGAAACTCCTTCAACTTCTAAATTATATCTATTATTCTCTTGTCTTTGAATCATTATCTGATTTCCCATTTGATTAACATATCTCCCTTCTGCCATCATTCTCTGTCCAGGAAATTGTCCCCCTTCCAATCCTTGACCCGTTCCTTGTCCAGCAACCATCAATTCAGGATTTTCAATTCCAGTTCCAGGTTCATGAATCCCTTGTTGTGCCTGCACTAAAGCAAAAGATCCAATTAAAACAAATATAAAGAACACAAATAATATTTTTTTCATCATAAATTACCTTAAATATAAAACTAAAAAGATTATTTAAATCTTTATACTAATTTTTTCCAATTTCTAAATTATTTTTATCCAAATTAATAATCACTAATTTAGTTATGAATACACATCCAAAACATTTATAAAGTGTTATGAATAGATATTCATAAGTTAAAGTTACTTTAACAAATAAAATAAAATAAACTAGGAGAAAAAAACAAGATGGCAAATAAAGATGGAACAGGTCCAGAAGGAAAAGGCCCAAAAACAGGAAGACAAAATGGAAACTGTGGTGGAGCAAATCCTCAAGAAGATTCTTCAACTGAAAGAGGTTTTGGAAGAAGGCCCCGAGGAAGAGGAATGGGAAAAAACCAAACTGGACAAGGAAGAAAATCCCAAGACAATGAGTAAAATTATCAATAAATAACTGTAAGGGAATAAATTTATTTTTTATTTAATTCCCTTACTAAAAACATTAATAAATTCAAACAAACTAATATTAAAATGCCAAGACCATGTAAAAATAGAAGAGTAAGGGGAATACCCAATTCAAATTATTTCAAACCAGCGGGAGTTCCATTTTCTTCATTAAGCCAAGTAGAATTGGATATGGACGAATTTGAATCATTAAGATTAATTTACATAGATAATCTGCCCCAAGAAGAAGCTTCAAAAAAAATGCAAATTTCCCAACCAACTTTTTCTAGAATTTTAAAATCAACAATTAAAAAAATTTCTGATGCAATCGTAAATGGAAAAGCAATTAAAATAAAATGAAATTATTAATTGCTTTAAACGAAAATAAAGGGGTGTATTCAACCTTAAGCGAACATTTTGGACATTGTCCTTTTTTTGCAATTTATGAAATAGAAACAAAAAACTTAGAAATTATAAAAAATGAAATAGATCATTCAAATCAAAATTTAAATCCAGTAGAACAAATAATGAAATTTAATCCCGATATTGTTTTTTCTAAGGGAATAGGACAAAAAGCAATTAACTTATTTAATGAAAAAAAAGTGGAAATCAAAACAGGAGATTATTCCAATTTAAAAGAAGTTATTAAAAATATTAACAATCTTCAAAATTTGAAAAATGGATGTAAACATTAATGAAACATTCAATAACCAAAGCTGCAAAATCAATTTTAAATTCTTTACCTTTAATAGTTGGAACAATTCTACTTGTCAGTTTAATTTCTATGGCAATTCCAACAAATTTAATACTCTCAGTTTTCAAAAATAATCTTTTTCTTGATCCCTTGGTGGGAAGTATCTTTGGGAGCATTTTTGCAGGGAATCCAGTGGTAAGTTATATTTTTGCAGGTGAATTATTGAAACAAGGAATTAGTTTAATTGCTGTGACAGCTTTTATTGTATCTTGGGTAACTGTTGGAATAGTTCAAATTCCTGCAGAATCTGCAATTTTGGGAAAAAGATTCACCCTCATAAGAAATTTAACCGCATTTATTTTTGCAATAATCGTCGCCATATTAACAGTATTAATTTTGAATGTAATATAAAATGAAAATAAAAGAAAAAATAAAAAACCTTCCTGGAGTATGGAAATTCCTGATTCTAGTTATTTTAGTGTATATTTTTATTCTAATATTTAATTCAAATTTATTCTTGGAAAGTATAGAATTTTCTAAAAAAATCTTTTTGGATGTTGCATTAATCTTTGTTATTATTTTCGTTTTAATGGCTCTAAGTAATTATTTTATAACTCCCAAATTCATAATAAAACATCTAAAAGAAAGGGGAATCAAAAAATGGTTTTTCACCATTGTTGGGGGAATGTTATCTTCCGGGCCAATTTACATGTGGTATCCCTTATTGGGAGATTTAAAGAAAAAAGGATTGAGTGATGGATTAATAGCTTGCTTTTTATATAATCGAGCAATAAAAATTCCCCTCCTCCCAATAGCAATAACTTATTTCAGTTTAAAATATATAATTGTCCTAATAATAGTAATGATTATTTTCTCAATTATTCAAGGAATAATGTTAAATAAATTAATGAGAGAGAAAAAATAAAATGAAAATAGCAATAGCTTCAGAAGGAAAAAATCTTGATTCAGAAGTAAGTGAGAAAGGTGGAAGAGCCAAATATTATTTACTTTTTGAAAATAAAAAATTAATTGAAACTATAAAAAATCCATTTTTATCTGGCGGAGGAGCAGGTTGGTCAATTGCTTATATGTTGGCAGAAAAAGAAGTAAAAAAAGTAATTTCTGGAAAAGTCGGAGATAAAATGAAATCTGCATTAAAAGAAAAAGGTATGGGATTTGTAGAAGAACATAATAAAAAAATTTCTGAATTAATTTAATTAAATATTTTAATAAAAACCATCACTAATGCAAGAGAAACTCCAAGTAAGAATGCCCATAATGAATGCTTCTCCCCATTTTTTCTACCTTCAGGTAGCAAGTGGGATGAAGAAACATAAATTAAAACCCCAGATACAAATCCTAAAAGAAGTCCAAGTAAACTTGGATTCAATTTTCCCATGAGTGGATATGCCAAAAATGCTCCAACGGGGGTAGTAACAGCTGCGACTAAAAATGCATAGAACATAGCTTTTTTTCTTTTAACACCACCCTTAGTTAATACAGAAAATGTAATTACTCCCTCTGCAAACTCATGCAAAACAAGTCCGATACCAGTCAAAAATCCAGTTAAGATACTAACGCTAAATGTTATGGCATATATTGCTCCATCAACAAAAGAATGTATCCCAATCCCTTCAATGGCAGTTATACCGAAAGCTAAAGAATTTTTTTTCGTTTTATGCTTTATTACTTGATTACTAAAAAGCATAAATAAAAATCCAACTAAAGCAGCAAATCCAGCGTATGCATTCTTATTAATAGCTTGGGGTAAAGAAAAAATTAATGGAGTTGAAATTAATACTCCAGCAGCAAAGCAAATTAAATAAGATTTTGTTTTTTCTGCTAATTTTTTATGTTTAAAAACAGTAAAAATACCAATAGTATTAACTAATAAAGCAGAAAATGCAAAGATTGCAATCCATGAAAATGCGTTCATCATATTATTTTTTGTATTGATTAAGACTAATTCCAATACATAAAAAAAACAATAGTTTACTTTATATACCTTATTGATTTTAATTATCAATAAGATGAAAAGAAAAACTTGGCAAGGAAATGCAATTCAAAAAGAATTAGATAAAGTAGAAACATTTTTTACAGCAGAGGATTTACATAAAAAATTGAAAAAAGAAAAAATTGGAATTGCAACAATATATCGTTTTTTAAAAAAAGAAAAAAATAAATCACTATTTGAATATACTTGTAACAAAAAAAAAGTTTATTCAAAAGAAGATAAAAGTCATTGTCATTTTAGATGTGAAAAAACGGGAAAAGTTACCCATTTCAATATAGAATCTCTTGATTTTTTGAAAAATAAAATTCCCGGATCAATAAAAAGTTTTCAATTAGAAGTAACTGGTGTTTGTGATAATTGTTTAATTAAATCGCAAAATAAAAAAATATCTAAAAAGATTTCAGATGCAATAGTAAATGAAAATCAGTAAAAATTAAAAAAGATTAAATTACCTTCAATAAAAATTAACAGTTTCATTAAAATGAAACTCTTTTTTGATAAGTTTCAAAAATATGAAACATTCAGAAAAGTTTAAAAAGAAGAATTAATTATATTCAATTATGAAAAAGAGTCAGATAGCTTCACTCATTATTTCTAGCATATCCTTTATCTTATTAATTATCTTTTTGAGTTTACTTTTAGGTGAACATTTTCAAGTTGAAAGCTGTGGATGTCCCAAAATGATTAGTCAAAATTTTATTTTTCTTTTTATTTTTCTTTCAATTATTTTTATTGGGGGCCTAATATATTATTTACTTTCATTAAAGTTGGAAAAAAAGGAAAAAAAAGTAAGATTTAATGTGAAAACAATTATGAAATTTTTAGATAAAGATGAAAAAATGGTTTTGAATCAAATAAAAAAAGAAGAAATTTTACAATCTAGCATTCAAGGACTTTCAAAATTAAGAAAACATAGAGCAATTAAAAAATTACAAGAAAAAGAAATTTTAAAAATTAAAAAAATTAAGAATCAAAATAAAATAAAATTAAATGAAAATTTTGAATTAAAATGAAAAAAAAGATAAAATCACAAATAATTATAGTTGGAATTATTTTAATAGTATTAATTTTACTTTTTATACCCACAAAAAAACCCCAAACAAATGGGGTAGAAATTATAAAATGTATAGGAGAAAGAGCAACATTATACATCCAATTGGGATGTTCGCATTGTAAAACTCAAGAAGCATTATTTGGAGAAAATTATGAATTTATAAATTCTGTTGATTGTTTTTATGAAAATGACAAATGCGGGGGAATAAGGGGCACTCCATCATGGAGAATTGGATCAAAGATAGTTATTGGTGTTCAAACAATAGAAGAATTAAGGGAGTTAACAGGTTGTTAAAATGTCAGAATTTTTAAGAATAACGGGTCTTGCCCTTGCTGATTCAGTAAATCCATGTGCGATAGCAGTTTTAACCATGGTTCTTGTATCAATATTAGTAAATAATCCCAAAGGTAAAAAAAATATTTTACTTGCAGGCTTAGCTTTTGTTTCGGCAGTTTTTATCAGTTATTTATTTTATGGAACTGTAATTATTCAATTATTTAAATCCATGGATATTTTCTTAAGAGTTTCTTCAATTTATGTAAATAAAGGACTTGCAATTTTAGCAATAGGAATTGGAATTTTAAATATAAAGGATTACCTTAATTATAAGGTCGGATCAGCTGGTACAGAAATGCCTCTTTTTTTAAGACCAAAAGTTAAAAGAATAATAAAAAATATTGTTTCACCGAAGGGAGCTTTCACAATAGGATTTATTGTAACACTATTTTTACTCCCATGTACAATGGGACCCTACATTACAGCATCAGGGACACTTGCAACATTACCTTTCATTAGGGCAATTCCCTGGTTAATATACTATAATATTCTTTTTGTAATACCAATGCTTGTTATAACATTATTAGTTTATTCTGGATTTAAAGAAGTGAGCGATATACAGGGATGGAAAGAAAGAAATATCAAAAAGTTACATTTGGTTGCTGGAGTCCTGTTAATAATAGTTGGAATTGCAATCTTTAAAGGATTTTTGTAAAAATACATTTTATATTTGTTTTACCAATGCTAGTGCTTGTTTTCCTGGTTTTTTAGGTTTCAAAAAAGTAGACAATATTCAAGGATGGAAAGAAAGAAATATTAAAAAACCACATTTAATTGCAGAAATATTATTAACAATAGTTGGATTTGCTTTATTTAATAATTGGTTATAATATTATTCAAAGCCCTTTTTCTGTTTTGAATAACTGGATTTGAAATTAATTCATTATATTTAATAGAAGAATGGTTATGTAACTCTAATAAATCCCCCATAACATTTTGAATATCTTTAATTTCCTCAGAAAACCTAATTTCTTTTCTAAAAAAGCCTTGATGGATATATTCAATACCTTTCTCTTGAGCTTTTTCAGTCCAAATATTTTCCCACAATTCACTATCTATATCCCGTATAAATTTTGATTTATTTTTAGAATAAGCCTCTACCACCCCATAAAAAAAACTTCCAGAAGCATATTTATCAAAATAAATCTTTCCAAATTTTTCACCCACTAAAGTTTTTCCCATAATAAAATAATAAAAAATTATTTTTTAAAGATATGTATGTTCAAGAGTAATTAACAACTTCTTTAGTTTCGGAAAATTCTGAAGGCCTCGAGGAAGTATTTGCCCCTTCTTGGGGGTACATCCTTGGATGCCATTGGTTCATTATCAGCTTCGTGAGGGTGACAATGTTCACATTTACATCTTCCACAATGGCAACATATCTTGATAGTATTCTTTTTTAAACCAAGAGATTTTAAAATTTTTTCAGTTTTCTTAAAATGTTCCAATATGATTTTAGACAAATCTTTTAATAATTTCCCCATACAAAACTAATGGGAAAATAGAATTTATAATTTTATTGTAAATAATTGGGCATTAAAGCATTATGACCAAATTGAATTAACAAATCAATTCCCAAATCTCCCATTCCAAGAGGAATATCACAAGCTCCAAAACAACTCCCAAAATAAATTAAAAAGTTTGCATTAGTTTTTTCTTCTAAATAATCAACAATAGAAGTTGCATATTGTTTTAATCCCTCGGGAAATTGAAGTAAAACTAACTTAGCTTTTTCTTTTTTAATTGACTCAATTGCTTTTTCAAAATCTAATTTATAATATTCTTCCAAATCTTTTAAAATATATTCTTTCATGATTTTTCAAGATATTTTAGAATTAT
>CAZGQV010000012.1:0-20191 GCA_964527365.1 Candidatus Woesearchaeota archaeon | reverse complement strand
TATATGTGGCTTCGTAGCTCAGCCTGGTCAGAGCACTAGACTCTTAATCTAGGTGTCGAGGGTTCAAATCCCTTCGGGGCCATATTTTTTCAATTCGTATAAAAACTTTACATTTCAAAAAAACCATCAATAATTCCCAACCTTCTCTGACCTTTTTTATGCTTAAAAAATTCAATCTGCCTCATTCTTTTCAAAACTTTTTCATAAGTTCCTTTTTCAACCAAAACATCTTTTTTATCATGACTTAATAATCTAAATTCATATAAGCTAGGATTTCCAGTTATTTTTCCTTTCCCAGGATAATCTCTCCACTTTACTCCAACTTTTTTTTCCTTATATTGTAAAACCATTATTTTTCAACAATTATAAAAAATAGAACAAAAAATCCAAAATAAAACTTATCAAAAAAATATGACCAATAAAAAAATTATAGGATAAATCACATAAAAACATCTATTAAATTATTGGATTAACATGTTACACATTAATCTCTTTTAAGTTCATTCAGAGCCGGGTAGCAATCACCTCTAACCGGTTTTCTTAAGCAAAGATTGTATTCCTTCAATCGCATCTGCGATTTCTCTTCCCTTAGGTGTTAATTTGATAAGCTTTATTCTTCCTTTCTTATCAAATTCTACTAACTTCAGAATTTCCAAAGTTTGTAGTATTTTTACCGCATGGCTATAAGTACAGTCTACTTCCTTAGCCAATATACTCCCATACCTCATCCGCGTATTCTTCTTCAAAGAAACAAGCATCAACGCTGGTTTCCTACGAAAGAAGATATCTAAATTATCTTCCATTTTGGATTTGTACAGTTTTAATTGTATATATTCGGATATTTATTTACTTATAAATATTTTGTGATAGTGTTGTCAGACAAAGAGTGACAATACTGTTAACAAAAAATTTGCCCTTGTTCACAAATTTTCCCTACTTAAAATTTGATTATTTTGAGTTAACTATGGGACATTCAATACCGTCTGGGTGGGTTTTTGAGCTTTAGCTCGAACTCATAGCAGGAATTCCAAAATCAATCAACAATTCCAAAAATTTATTAACCAAAAGAATCCAACAAATAATATGAAAATTTTAGCAATTGCAGACACTCATGGAGATTCTTCTCTTGTAAAAAAAGTGGGGGAGTTAGCAGATAAGGAAAAAGTTGATTTAATTCTTCATGCAGGAGATCTAACCTGGTTTGATAGAGAAGACAAAGGAATACTCAAACCACTAACAAAAAATGGAAGAGAAGTGTTAATGATTCATGGTAACCATGATTCTCTAGGAACAATAAGAAATTTGACACAAGTTTATCCAACTTCAATTGACTTACACAAAAAAGGAATAGAAAGAGAAGGTATTGGTTTTTTTGGAAGCGGAACAACAGATTGGGGTTTCAAAGAAGATTCAGAGATAGTTTTCAAAGAATTAGCAGAAGGTCACAAAAGAATAAAACACCTAAAGAAAAAAATAATGGTTTCCCATTGTCCTCCTGTTGGAAGTGCAATAGAATTATTGGGTTTCCCAGGATCATACGGAGTTAGAGATGCAATCAAAAAATTTAAACCAGATGTTGTAATTTGTGGGCACATTCACGAGGGAAGGGGATTGATAGAAGAAATTGGTGGAGCTAAAGTTATCAACGCTGCATTCACTCCCATTATTTTTGAAATTTAATCTCCTATTTACTCATAACTTATCCCAAGTTGTAACTTTCTCTAATGCAGAACCCCTAAGCTCATCTAAACTCATCTCCATTTCATCCAAATAATCTAAAAGAGTTTCCTTAAACTTACTAATCACCTTCGGTTTATTCAACATCACTTCAGTACAAACTTGCAAATTATTTGCACCATAAGCAAAAAAAGAAGCCAAAGTTTCTCTATCTGGAGTAACTCCTCCCGTAGCTGAAACAGGAAGCCCAGAATTATTCAAATTCGCTGTAAACAAATAAGCAAAAGGTTTCAAAATATTATAAGAAAAACCTCCAGCCGCGGTCTTCCCCCCAGTATTTAATTTAGGATTAAGCGTTTTGTAATCAACAGGAGACAATCCCGCAATTGTATTAATTCCTGCAATTGCATTTGCTCCAACATTCCCACATTCCTCTGCAATTAAAACTTCATTAGGATAAGAAAGATATGGCAACTTTGGCATTATAATCATTCCTTCTTTAGAATTCTCTTTTACAACCCCCGTTATATCTCTACATAAATCTACATTCTGTCCAACAATATATCCCCTACCTTGAGAATCGCTATGCGGACAAGAAAAATTCAATTCAAAGCCATCAATATCTGTATCATAAAATGCCTTCGTTAAAGTTTCCCATTCCTTTAAATTTGGAGTTCCAAACAAACTAACCAATAACAAATTCTCTGAATGTTCTTTCTTTAATTTTTCAGAAGTCTTAACCCAATAATCAAGAGACAACTCTGAACCCATTTCATAATTTTGAAGAGCATAAATCCTCCCATTTTCTCAATGATATTTCATTCTAGGAGATTTATCCTTAACAGGATCCAATACAACACTTTTTGTAATTGCCCCCGCCCAACCCAATTCAAAAGCCCCACTAATAGTTTCATAATCTTTAGTTGAAGGAGCAGACGCAAGAACAAATGGATTAATTAATTTCTTACCTACAAACTCTGTTTCTAAGCTAGTCTTTTCACGATTACTCATTCTAACTTCTCCTTCTTTTTTCCAAGAATATTTCTTGCAACCATTAATTCCAAAGCACTAATTTTTACAATTTTATTATCTTTCATTGCTTTTTTAGAATCACTCAACGATAAAATTCTAGCAGACAAATATCCTGAATCAGTGGGAAACAATCCACTATCAGTTAAATATTGTGCAACTTTCAAATAAGGACCATCATCTCCACATAGCTCCATTTCAAATATTTCGCTTTCAGTAATGGGACAACCAGGCATCCCCTCATTAACTCCATAAAAAACTTCAAATTTAACTTTATATTTTTCCTCTTTACTCTCCAAACCCTCATCTGGAAATCTTGCAGAAAAATTATTTATTCTATTAGATAAATATTTTTTCATATCTGGGCGATTATTATTATTAAACTCACAAATAGGAATATAATATTTTGGCTTAACAATTCTGATACTATCTCTAGCTTTTCTAAATTCTTCAGGAAAAACTGTTCCTTTTAATCCGAACATTTTATCTTTCATCCACATCACTTGAATCATATCCCCTAGTTAATTCTTTCAAACGACTTCGAACTCCTCCGAGTAATTTCTCATTCATTCCCTTCTTCTTAAAAAAATCAACTTGTTTAGAAACAAATTTCAAATTTTCTTTATTTTCTTTACAATCATGGGAATACATCCTTCCAAACAAAACAGTATCATATCCTAATAGGCCTATTTCTTGATCTCTCAATTTAATTCTAAAATTATCTAATTCTTTTTCCCCCACTTTTACTCCCGAATAAAAATTAAGTTTTCTTTTTCCCCCACTATGGAACCATTGAAATGTGTTTTCAGGATCACCATAAGAATTGTTATATGTCTCCCAAGAATTTTCAATTCCAAACCGATTCATAATAGAATAATCTGGAGTATAGATAGTAGCTCCCCGACTCTTATTAAATTCCCAAGGAATAATTTCTTCAATTTGAAAATCAATTTCTTTCAAAAACTTTCCAAATAATCTTTCCTCCTTAAATTCCTTTTCCCAAAACTCTTTTTCAGTTTTCAAATAATAAAGCTTACTCTCATTAAATCTTGCATATTCTTCAGCATTCATTTTGTTTGAACTCCTTTCTCTAAACCATTTTCTTTAACAGGAATTTTGTCCATCTCCTCGTAATCATATTTCACCCCATTAACTTCAAACCCCTTTGAATCAAGGAAATACAAATCAGAAACCCCATAACCTTTTGAATCCAAATGCACACATATTTTTTGAATCCTCTCAATTTGAACATAAGGTCCCACACTCATCCAATAATGGGTATTCTCTTCACTCATTTCCATTTATCCTCCAAATATTTTTCAAAATGTGATTTTAATTTGAAAGAAACAGAAATCTTAGAATCATCTTTTTCAAAAACAACAAATTCTAAATGCTTGGGATTTTCAACAGAATTTATTTCAACAGTTCCAGGCCATAAGCCCCCATACTTCTCTGCTTCTGATTCTCTCAAAAAATAAGCTACAGGATTATCTTTCTTATCAGATAAATCAAACTTCCAAGAACAAGGATCCACTTTGTAATAAACATTATTTTCTAGTTCATTCATTCTATCCTTCCCTCCAAATCATCTTTTCCGCCACACTTCTTGCAACTAGGTTCCATGTTTACATACATTTTAGTTTCAGGGTCTTGTGTATAAGCACTAAAAAATTTATCATAAAATTCGCATCTAGCACCATACGTAGTAGGACAATGATATTCAAAATTTGGATTATCTCCAAAATTATAAAAGTGGCAGTCTCTATTAGGTTTTTCTTTAATCATTTTTTTATTTTTCATTTCGCTTTCCCCGATTTATATAATCATTCAAAGTGGGTTGAGAAAGGTGGACATATAATTCCTCATGAAAATAATCTTGAACAAATTTATTGATAACATTCTCTTTTCTATCAAAAGATTTTTCAGAAACCATATCTCTCTCAACCAATTCCTCAAGATTCCTAAAACACATCTCAAAAAGTTTTTCTTTAGGATCAGATTTATTAAAAATTTCTATAATATAAGGATTTTTTGTACTGCACCTATCTTTATCTCTCCTAATTGAAAAATTCTCCCTCAATTCTTGTACAACATAATATTCTTTAAACTTATTAAAAAAAACAGAAAAAATAATTTTTTCCTTTGCAAAAAGATCATGAGGGCCATTACTATTAAATTCCAAAACATATCCATTATTTAATTTAGATAAATTCTTACTCCCATAAAGACTTTTTTTATTTTTTTTCATACAATCCCTTAGAGTTGTATGTTTCATACATATTTCTGTACAAAATATGTCACCTTAGTTGTATATTACATAAATCCTTATAAAAGAAATCCATTTTTTAATTTGAAGATGCTAGATAAAACTACAATTCAAAAAATTGAAAAACTAATTTCTTCAGAACCCAGAAGCATTAATGAAATTGCAAAAAATCTCAATAAAAATTGGAGAACTGTTGATAGATACCTAAAACAAATTGAAGAAGAATACGGGACAATTAACACAAAAACTTTCAGGGGGGGAACAAGGGGAGCACTAAAAATTGCATATCTCTCAAATCCAGAAAAAATAAGTCACACAAAATTCCAAGAAGACTTAGAAAAACAAATTTTAAGATTCAGAAGGAAAGAAGAATTCTCTGCTTTTGAAATATTCCAACATGTTCCAGAAAATAAAAAACAAGTAATAGTTGAAAATGAAATTTCAGAAGCTTCAACAAACCTACAAGAATTAACCCAAATATAAAATGGAACAAAAAAAGAACTAAAACTTTTTTCAGGAAATCTTTCTTGGATCAATTTAAAAAAGAGAGAAGTTGATTTATTCAAAATCGTAGAAAATCTAATAAAGAGAGGAGTAAAAATGAAAGTGTTATGTAGGGTAGATTTAGATGGAATTGAAAATATAAAAAAAATGCTCGCATTAAACTACAAATACGGAAAAGAATTAATTGAAATCAGACACAGAGAACATCCGATAAGATCCTTCGTTATAGACAACAAAACAATAAGACTAAAGGAAATAAAAGAGCCAACAGGCAAAATAAAGGAACTAGATAAAAAGAAATTTATTTTCTACACAATCAAAGATCGAGAATGGTCAGAATGGCTAGGAAAAATATTTACAAAATTATTTAATACTTCAGTTGGTTCTGAAAAGAGGATACAAGAACTAAATAAATTAATAAAATAAAATGGAAATAGAAAGAAAATTTTTAATAAATGAAAAAGGTAAAAATTATTATTCGCCTTTTCCAATTGATGAATTAAAAAAAGACATAAAACAAAAAGGCAAGAAAATAATTCAACATTATTTGCCAATAGAATTGGCAGAAGAAATTTTAAAACATTTTGATTTTAAAATAACTTTCAAAATAAGCGAAATAAGATTAAGAAAAATAAATAAAAAATGTTACATAACAGTAAAGTCAGCTGGATCAATTAAAAGACATGAGCTGGAAAAAAGAATATCAAAAGAAGATTTTGAAAATTATAGTGAACTAAAAACAAAAACCATAGAAAAATGTAAGTTGAATAAATATTTAGATAAAAATAAAATAGAATTTAATTACTTTCCAAAATACAGCTTAATTACAGCTGAAATTGAATTTGAATCAATGATTCAGGCAGAAAGATTTACTTCACATATGAAAGAAATAACAGAAATTGACCAATACAAAAATAGAAACTTGGCTAAATAATTCCATAACTATTCAACCACTACAAATTGAACCTTCACGATAAACTTCTCCTTCATAATACAACTTATCAACAACCTTATTTGCAAAATCAGTTTCAGAAATTACCATTTTTTGAACAAAATTTGGAGTAGAATCATAATCCACAACCAAAAATAGATTTCCCAAAATAAAACCTATCAATACAACCATAATTGTAATTAAAATAACTATTCTCAATTCAAATTTCCTTTTACCAATCTTTATTTTCATCAAATCAAGAAACAAAAACCATTTAAAATAATTACTATACGTAAATATGAATAAAATGGATCAAAAAAAGAAAACAAGAGAAGAAAAAGCAAGTGAAACCTTTTTTCAAAGTAATCCCGATGCAAAAGTTACAACTGAAAAACAAGTTAAAACAGAAAGGCCAATGGATGAACAAATGAAAAGAACAACTGAAAAAGAGATAAAAGAGTCAAATATTTCTCCAAATAAACTGAAAACTGTAGAAAAAATATCTTCAAGATTAATGCCTTCTGAAATGATTACAATAGAAAAAGAAGGAAACATAAAGAGAAAAACCTCTAGAAAGAAATCTTTTAGAAAAAAAACAACAAAGAAAAAAGCAATTAGAAAGGCCAAAACAACAACAACAAAAGAAGTAAAATACTCTATTCCAAAAATTTTACTAAAGAAAAAAGGATATGAATTGATTATCACTGAAAAACCTCAAGCAGCATTAAAAATTTCTTCTGCTCTGGGAGTTTCAACAAAAAGAGAATTGGTTAGGGGAGTTCCATATTATGAAGTAGATAGAAATGGTAAAAAATTAATTGTGGCATGTGCAGTGGGTCATTTATTTACATTAAAGCAAATGGAACCAGGTTCAACTGTTCCAATTTTTAATATAGATTGGGTACCAAATTACATGGCAAGAAAAGGAGATTTCTCAAAAAAATATTATGATACCTTACTAAAACTTGCAAAAAATGCAGGAGAATTAACTGTCGCAACCGATTTTGATATCGAAGGAGAAGTGATCGGTGCAAATGTAGTAAAATTAATATGTAATCAAAAAGATGCAAACAGAATGAAATTCTCAACTTTGACTGAAAAGGAATTAAATATTGCATATGATGAAAAACTTCCAACAATAAACTGGGGGGCAGAAATTGCAGGAGAAGCAAGACACTACTTGGATTGGTATTACGGAATCAATCTTTCAAGAGCATTAATGAACGCAATCAAAACAACAGGAAAATTCAAAATCATGTCAATCGGGAGAGTCCAAGGTCCAACTCTGGCAATGATTGTCGCAAAAGAAAAAGAAATCCAAAGATTTATCCCAGTTCCATACTGGCAAATTTTCATCACAGTAGAAAAACCAGAAATCGAATTAAAACATACTAAGGACATTTTCGAAAAAGAAGAACTTGGAAAATTCCAAGACCTAGTTGGAAAAACAACAACCGCAGAAACTAAAAAAACAGAACAGGTAATTTCCCCAAATATCCCCTTCAATTTAACAGGCCTACAAACAGAAGCATACAAACTCTACGGAATCAGCCCATCAAATACTCTAAAAGCCGCGCAATCACTTTACCTTGCAAGTCTAATTTCATACCCAAGAACATCCTCGCAAAAATTACCGGAAGCAATTGATTACAAATCAATCTTAGACATCCTAAAAATAAGATACAAAGTTGCAAAACTAATTACAAAAACAAAACCAATCGAAGGTAAAAAAGAAGATCCTGCTCATCCTTCAATTTACCCCACAGGAAATAAACCACCAGTTCTCTCAGGGCATGAAGAAAAAATCTATGATTTAATTGTTAAAAGATTTTTGGCATTATTTTGTGATGATGCAATAGTTGATAAAAAAAGAGTTTCAATAAAAATTGAGAGATTAACTTTTTCAACAAACGGAAGCCAAGTAAATAAAAAAGCTTGGATGGAATTTTATCCAACAAAAACAAAAGATGTTGAAATTCCAGATGTAGAAGGAGAAGTTACAATCACAAACAAAAAAGAAGAAGAAAAAGAAACACAACCACCAAAAAGATATTCTCAAGCTTCAATTCTTTCAGAATTAGAAAAAAGAAACTTGGGAACAAAAGCAACAAGAGCATCAATTTTAGAAACACTTTATGACCGAGGATACATCAGAGAAAAATCAATAGAAGCAACTTCATTAGGAATTTCTTTAATCGAAACATTAGAACATTACTCACCAATCATCATTGATGAAGCATTAACAAAAAGTTTACAAGATGAAATGGATTTAATGGCAGAATCAAAAGGAAAACCAATTGAAGCTAAACAAAAAATAATAGAAAAAGCTGAATCAACAATTATTGAAATTGCAAAAGATTTTGAGAAATATCAAAAAGAAATTGGGAGTTCATTGATGGAAGCAGAAGAAAAACTTAGGGCAAAACAAAAAGAAGAAAATAAATTAATAAAATGCCCAAAATGTAATTTGGGTGAACTAGCAATAACATATTCCCCTAAAACAAGAAGATTTTTTGTTGCATGTAATGCCTATCCAAAATGTAAAACAACTTACTCTCTTCCCCCCAAGGGAACAATCAAAAAAGTAGGAAAAAATTGTGAACATTGTGGATTTCCTTTACTAATGGCACTAACAGCTGGAAAAAAACCCTGGATATTTTGTTTTAATACAGATTGTGAAAGTAACAAAGAAAGAGTTGAAGCTTACAAAGCAAAACTCGCTGAAAAGAATAATTAATTCCAAACTACTCCTCACTCTTCAAAATTTCTTCCGATACACTTCTTTAGAAAAATAAAATCTAAAATATTAATTTATTTTTTCAAAGTTTCCTTAATTTCTTTCTTACTAGGTTCAATTTTTTCTTTTGACTTTTCCATCATCAATTCAGAACCAGTTTTACAATTCCCCAGACACATTCCATCACAACCAAGCTGAGATAACAAATAAATTTCCCACAAAAAGATTAATCCTGCCGAAAAAATAATAATCCATTTAGAAAAACTCAATTGCCAAAATGCAAAAACCAAAATAACTACTGCTAAAAAAACATTACCACATTTATGACACATAATTTATACCTCCAAATTAAAAAAAAGAAAAATAATTAATAAATCATATCTAAAAAATAAGATAAAAAATAAAAAAAATTGCTAAGTTATTTCTTTTCCTTCGCAGTTTTCTTTTTCACCACTTTTTTAATCACTGGAGCTTCCACTTTACAAGAATCTCTATAGTAGCTTTTTTGAGCAATAGCATGAAGAACCATCAAAATACCAATACCAAAAGTAATCCATTTTGCAATAGACCAATCAATAAAAGTAAATACAATTAGAAATGCACCAAAAAGAAATCCACCACCTTTATGACATTTACAATCCATTTTTTACCTCCTTAAAATTTTCTTTTCAAAAAATCTTTAATTATTAAAATAAAAAATCCTTTAATAAGGTTTCTAAAATAATTTATAAAACTAACAAAAATTACTTCTTCTTTTTAGTAATTTTTTTCTTCACCACTTTTTTCTTTGAGCTTTTCGTAGTTTTTTTCTTAGTAACTTTTTTCTTTCGCCCATTTCTTGAAGTGGGTGATACCAAAGATTTTTTCTTTGAGCTAGTTACTTTTTTTTGAATGAGTGGTTGAATTTCAATTTCTTGAATAGGTTCTCCAACAATTTCTGGTCTCACAATAGATCCATATGGAGCAAGAACTCTTCTTCTTTTGGATTTTATTCCAAAAAGTCTTTTCAATCCTCTTGTAAATGCTGTTGTCATATATTTTGAATCTCCCTTCTAAAATTACAACAGTTTTTTGTCTTAAAAGGTTTTCTCTACTCAAGTTTCATAATCATTTGTCTTTCAAAACCAATCTTGTAAATTTTTCTGAACACCATAAATTTTTAATAATTTGCTTTTATCAAAAATCAAATCACAATCAAAATCATATTTTATTTTTCCAATTTTTTTAACTGAATCTAAGAACTCTTTTTTATCTGAAAATTTCATAACTCCATTATCAATAGCTTTTCTGACAGATTCACGAACAACCCAAACCCCAAGAGCAGCCCAATAAGAAGGAGTCTCAAACCTTACTACAAGGACTGATGCCTGTCTTCCAATTGAATTCAAATATTCCGTTATGGGAAGACGTGCAGCATAATATCCTCCAACACAATTATTTGCATAACTTGTTCTCCCTCCAAAACCTTCTGAATCAGTTGAAGCTTTCATTTCTGTTCCAGGATTCCAACTTGAACCAGGATAATACAATTCAAATAATTCATAACTCCAAATTCCAGGAAGAAGTAAAATCAAATATTGATTTCCCATAAATTCTCCAAAAAAGAATTCATAATTTTCAAGCCATTTATTATTTCTAATTTTTTTCAATAACTCTTTTGTTATAGTATCATCCGTTGCTGTAATGCTCCACCTAGTTGGAACCATTCGTTTATCTTTCTTCATACCCAAAACACCAATAGATAAAATTTTTGCTAAACTATATTCATTAATTCCTGAGCTGTACAAATAATTCATCCCTTCAATTGATTTAACATCATCATTCATAACTCTATCAACTTTTTTATCTACTTTAACATTTGACGTAACTTTAGCATTTTTCAAATTTGCTTTCATTCCATGCGGGGTTAAAACTTTATCAACTCTTTTTCCAATATGAACCTGATTCTTTAACTCAATTTCAACATCAACTGGCTTAGAAGCAATAGCAATATCTTTTGCAATTTCTACAAATTTTTTATTTAATCGAATATCAGTAACCTGGGATTGAAACCTTGAATTAAGTAAATTTTCCCGAAGACCAATCACTTGGGGAATAGAATAGTTCTTATTTGCCCAAGTCTTCGCATCATCAAAAATAGAAGCATCATCAACTTTTTCTAATGGAGACAAAATCCCAACATTAACTAAAGGATATTTCAATTTAGAGCCAATAAATACTGATGGTGGACTAATCGATTCAAACTTAGAAATTCGTTTTAAATCTCTTGCCTTCATTCGAAGCATACTGACTTTTTCAACAACTTCAAATTTAATATCTTTCATAAAATAATAAACAGTTCAAACTTTATATGAATTTATGGAAAATTATAATAAATTAAATTTCAAAAAGAATTAACAACAAGCACAACCACAAGCCGAATCATCTTCAGATTTCTCGTCTTTACAACAATCTTCTGCTTCAGATCCACAACCTTCATCTCCACAACCACAAACATGACCTTGTTCCATTTCTTTCCTAAAATCTCCTTCTTCAAAAGAAATAACTTTTATCTTAAAAATTAAAGTTTTCCCTGCCATTGGATGATTCATATCTAAAGTCACTTCGGAATCTCCAATTTCCTTAATAACAGCAGGAATTTGTCCCATGGGGGTTGGAATTCCAATTTGCATTCCAACTTTAGCATCTTCTGGAAATTTATCCTTGGGAACTTTTTGAACATATTCTGGGTTAACATCTCCATATGCTTCAGCAGGACTTAGAGTAACTTCTTTTTCTTCTCCTTCTTCCATTCCAATAACTGCTTTTTCAAATCCACTAACAAGCATTCCAGTTCCAGGAACAAATTCTAAAGCTTCTCCATCGTGTTTTTCAATTGAATCAAAAATATCTCCGTTTTCGAGTTTACCTTCATACTCAACCTTAACTTTATATCCATCTTTAATTATCATAAGAATAACTCACAAAAATCCTTTATAAAATCTTTGGTTAATTTCAAAATAAACCACTTTTTTTAAACAAACCTTCATCCCGAATTTCAAAATTAAGTTCCTTGAAAGGCAAACTTCTATGTTTCAATAAAATAGCCTTTCTTCCTTTCCCTTTTTGCTTCAACTCAATAATACATTTGCTCCAATATTTAAATAAATCTCCACCAACAATATTCATTTCTTTTTCAACCCCATTTCTCCAATCTTCTTCAGATATAAATCCAGAATAAACTTGGTTAGTAATAAGAATGGGTATGTTCTGCTTTCGGCCAATTTCAACCAAAATCCTCATTTGTCTTGAAACATCCCGATTAACTTCTTTGATTCGGTCATCATCTCCTTCTTGGGCAGCATCCCCAAGTTCCAAACGATAAAGCATAGCCATAGAATCCACAATAATTAAACCAATACTGTCTTCCTTAACATTTTTGAGTAACTTAGAAAAAGAATTCTTTTGTTCAGAAAAATTGGTTGGATTCAAAAGCAAAATATTTTCTAAAATTTTATTGTAATTCTCCTCTCCAACTATTTGTTTAATCCTTTCGACAGAAAAACCTCCCTCGCTATCTACAAAAATAACTTTCTCATTCCGAGCTTTACTACAAGCAGCTAAAAGTCCAAAGTTACTTTTTCCAGAACCTGGAGGACCAACAATCATTGTTACAATTCCTTTTTCATATCCCCCATTAAGCCAATCATTCAAATCAAAACTTCCAGTAGATATTTTGTCCATAATAAATACACAAATAATCAATTAATAAGAATTGTTAAACTCCACTTCAAATCTTTAACAAAATTATTTCAATTTTTTAAAATCTACTTCAAGAACTTCCAAATCTTTGGTAATAGCAGAAATTGCTTCATCAAATGCTTTTTTTACGTCTTTACTTTTTGTTTTAATCCTTAAAACAGGGCTTTTAGTGAAATGTTCCCTTTTCCAAGCCGCAAAAGTTACATCTGAACCTTTATTCAAATAAACTCTTAGAATTTCAATCCAAGTTAAACTTGGAATTTCCACATCAAGTTCATTTTTAGTTTTATTCAAAACATTAATTTCCATAAGATAGAATCATAAATTAGATTTATAAAGCTTTTGGAGTTATTTATTTCCAAAAATTAAATCTTCTATATCTTTTTGAGATAAATCTTCCTTAATCTCAGATTTTTCTGATTGTTTTTTATAAAAAATATCTTCTTCAATTTTCTTTTTTTCCTTTACAGGTTCTCCAACTAGTTTCTTAATTTTATCCAAATTAAGTTCTTCTAAAGAGATAGAATCTTCATAAATTTCTTCCTCTTTTATTCTTCCAAGAGCTAATTTTTCATCAACAATTTCATTCAATGCTTTTTCTTCAACATCCTTTTCTAAAAAAGTTTTTTTCAAATCAGAAATTAAAATTCCCCGAGGACTTTTTCTCTCAGCCAAAATATCAGTTGAACCCAATACTTTTTTTTCACTAACAAATAAATTTATTCCTAAATGATTTTCTATTTTTTTTATTAGAGTTGGATAATTTCTTGGAAGACTACCTTTTTCTAAAGCTTCAAGAATTATTGGGGATTCTTGTATAGCTTCACCAAGTTCACTAATAGTCAATTTCATCATTCTTCTCTTCCTCATAATTACCCAATTAAAATTATCAACTAAATCTCCAACCAATTCTTTTGGAACATGTTCAATTTTCAAGTTCCTTTCAATAATATCATTTAATTTTATATTTTCCGGATTTTCCCATTTTTTAACTTCTTCTTTTGGAACATTTGGATCAATATGGGCTAAACGACTTAATCTTTCCCTTACAGTTTCCCTCTTATTTATTTCTTCCATATTAATTTCTTTTTTGTTAAGCAAGGGCATCTTTTCCTTAAAAAAACATTTTTCACAAACCAAAACTATTCCAAACTTTTTATGAATTGCTTTGTGGAGCTTAATTTCATTTCCAGAAGCATTACAAAGATAACATTCCATAAATGGACAAGAAAAATTTTCTTTTTTAATATTGTTATATTGGAGTTACTAATTAAAAAAAGCTTCAACTTCTTCAACTGTCACCAATTCAGTCAAAACATGCTTTTCATTAATGATCACTGCAGGGAAAGATTCAATTTCATATCCAGAAATAAGAGAATTCAAAGAAATCAAATCCGTGTCAACAGCAATCGGGAGCAACAATAAATTTTCTCTAGGTTCTTTAACATCATACAAAACCTTAGACCAAACATTTTGTTCAGCTTTTTTACTCAAATCTTTTTGATCATAATTATATAAATAAACAATTGTTGAATAATTCGAATCACATAATTTTTTAGTCTGAATAATATTCACCCACAAATAAGCCCTCAAAACATCATATCTCCGATGTAAATCTTTCAAATTTTGAGTTAAACGTCCACTATCTTCATATTCATCCAACAATTTAGCCTCTTGATAGACTTTATCTACCAAATCAAAATTAGATTTTTCTAAAACAGCACAAGAGATATTTGCTTCTCCAATTAAATCATTCAAAGCCACAATATCCAATAAAGAAATTTCTGATTGAATAGAATATTCATTAATTTCAACCGACCTACTTTGTTCTAAAAGTATCCCCAAGTAAAGGCCAATTATTAATACAACTATGGTGAGTGCCAACGCTTGTAAAAATACTGGATATTTCATTTTATTTGAACCACCGGATATCTCCACGAAGGTATTTGTACCCCGAAGTAACCAAAACAATTGGATACATCAAGAGATAAAAAAACTCATAGATGATAAATGTAAATACTGTAGGTCTTTTATATTCTTTTCTCTCCTTGACTGTGAATAATGCAATCAATGAATAAGTCACACTTAATGTTAAAAGAACGATTCCAATATAAGCCAAAATACTTGGATTAAAATTTATATCATTAAGTCTTAAAATAGCAGTATGTGCTTCAACAGAATAACTGGTTAATAAAAATCTTACAATAATTGTCCTAATTGCCCTATATAATAATATGAATAAACCAAATACCCCTAAGAGCCATGAAAAAACAAAGAAAGGTAAAACAAAAGCCCCAAGCATTCCTTTTCTTCCAAAAGATTTTGCATATTTGAAAATACATTGTATTCCTCCTAAATTCCACCGGATCCTTTGTTGAAACCAAGCCCTGAAAGTTTCAGGAGACTCAGCATAAACCTTTGATGGAACACTCATTTTAACATCATAACCATGCGATAAAATTCTCCAAGTAATTTCGATATCTTCTGTTATATTTTTATCATCAAATCCCCCAATCTTGTCAAAGATACTCTTTCTATACATTGCAAGTGGGCCGGGAGTCACATAAATAGAACCCACAAATTCCAAAAGTTTTCTTGTAAATTTAATAATTATATATTCAACTGCTTGAAGCATTAAAAGAACATTCGTCCTATTCTTCACAAGAACATTTGAAGTAACTGCGGCAACATTTTTTTCATCAAAAAATCCCAGAGCTTTTTCTATTGCTCCTTTCTCCGGAAAACTATCTGCATCACCATAAACAATAATTTCCGAATCAATAAACTGGGCCCCATAATTTTTAGAACCAGCAGCACAACCAGTGTTTTTTGGAGTTTGATAAGCAAAAACTAATCCAGGATATTTTTTTTCATATTTTTTTGCAATTTCAAATGAATTATCTGGAGAACAATCATCAACGACAACTATTTTTTCGATTTTATCATAACCATTATTCAAAAAACTATCAATCACTTTTCCAATAGTTTTTCCTTCCTTGTAACAAGGAATCACAACTCCAACCCCATACTTCTTCTTAGCTTTAGGAGTCCAATTAATTTTTTTCCTATTTTGAATATAAATCAAAATAAACAAAAACATGAAATAAAAAGCTATGAACGAATACACTAAAAAAATATTTGTTAAAAAATCCATTTTTATTCTTCGTCTGTACTTTCTCCCATTTCTTCATCAAATGGCTTTTCCTTTAAAGGGTTTCCGCTCCCCCCAGATACATTAAAATATTCATAAAATAAATCTGATAAACTCAAAATATTTGTATGACCCTCTTTTTTACTACGAAGCAAACCCAATTTCACAAATTTATGAATGTGTTCATATGCCTTATTTCCCCTTATCTTAATAATAACTGATTGTTTAATTGGTTGCTTATATGCAATAATTGCTAAAGTTTCCTGTTCTGCTTTTGTAAACTCACTAGCTCCTCCTGCAAGTTTATTTATTATATTATGATATTCTTGTCGAACATCCATTTTCCACAAACCATCTCTTTCAACAATTTCTAAAGCAGAATCATCTCTGTTATGTTTCTCTTTTAATTTTTCTGTACATTCACTAATAACTAAAGAATTCAATCCTGATAAAGACATAATATCTGGCATAGATAAAAAACGCCCAGAAATAAAAAAGATTGCTTCAATCAATTTCATACTTTCTTTTTCTTTTGACCAATCAATCTCATCAGCAGTTTTACTTGTTACATCCATAACTAACAAAAGATAGCGGGGTTTAAAAAATTAAACATACTATATAATTTATGAAAAAAAGTATTAAAACCCTATTAACAATAATAACTATCCTAGTAATAATGTTATTTATCTCCAGGTTAACTTCTCCAAGAGAAATTGATGACATCCACCCAAAATGGATTTGTGAACAAGAATACATCAACAAATCAACCACTCTCTGGATAATGCCAATGTGGGGTGGTTCCCCAATTTCTGAAAATAAAGTTTGGTGTGAAGAAATGAAAAAGTCAAACAAAACATTTGGAATGCACGGAATTCAAAGTTGGTATCAAGAATTCAATGAAGAAGTAAATGAAAACGATTTCATTGAAGCAATAGATGAATACGAAAAATGTTTAGGAAAAAAACCAACCATTTTCAAAGCTCCAGCATTAAAAATATCTCCAAAAAACAAAAAACTAGTTGAAAAATATAATATGTCCTTAAGAACTCCTTATCATCAAGCGATTCACAAAGTGTATCATTGCCAAGACACAGGAACATTACCAAACTGGTTTCATGATTTATTTTAAGTATAAATCAATATAAAGTTCCAATTCTTAATCAACCCATGAAAAAATTAGGATTAATTGCCCTGCTTACTTTTTTACCCTTTCTTGGATTTAGTCAAATAGAGAAAGATACTTCCAAATTAAAAACCACAAAAGAAATATTCTATATTCCAAAAACAATTCTCCAAAAAACTTTTAATTTTCAGGATATAAATCAAAATCAAAAAACACAATATAATCTCCTCTTATCAAAAAATGTATCTCTATTCACAGAATATTTTACACCAACTCAAAATTATATAAAATCAGAACAAATTCAAACTGCAGAATTCAAAGCTGGATTAAAAATTAAATTTTAATTTTTATTGTTTTCTTTCTAAGATTTTGTTTAAACTTTAATGATAAAATCTAAAATTTCATTTTGCAGCAATCTGCTGATTGTAAAAAATTACCTGGTTTATAAGATTCTCGTACCGGGAACAAAGTGAAGCGGTAAATTTTTGTATTTTAACCAAAAAGAAAACAAAATCAAATACCAAATCTTTGAATAGCACCAATTCCACCCAACTTAAAAAATTGTTCTCCTTCTGTTGTTTCAACTGAAACTACCTCAACACCAGTTCCCATATTTTCGGCAATAGTTCTGAGTTGTTTGGCTTTTATTTTGTCATAATTTTTTGAAATAATTAAAAGATCAACTGCACCATAATCCAAAGCTTTTTTTACACTATCAAAATGGTAAGGGGTCATTTCAGGACTTTTACCCAAACTATCAAAAAATCTTTCCAAAAGTTTCTTTTCATGAATAATTTCTTGATTAGCCAAAACATCTTGACTTAATTCAACTAATTCCCTTAAGCCAGTCTCAGAAGTATCTCCCTGATCTTTAATTCCAATAATTTTATCTTGTAAAATTGTTGGTAAATATTCTCCATCAACAAATTCATCTTTAGTTGGAATGGGTCCACCAATTAAAATTCCTTTAAGTCTTTTTTCTTCGTAAAATCCTTTTTTCACTTCTTCAGCAATTCTCTTATAAAAATCTTTAGTTAATCCTTCAGTAATTCTGTGAAATCTTTGAGCAGATTGTCCTCCTGCCTTAACTTTTCCCGGAATTCCCGAAGTCATATTCTGAATCATCTCAATTCTCTTTCCAATCAATTGACCAACTGTAGCCTCTTTCCTATCCATTACAACCAAAGCATAAATTTCTCCAATTTCAACCATCGATTCTAACGGCTCCAAAACAAATTCTTTATCACAACGATATAACCTAATTCTCACATCTTCAGGGGGAGAAATTTCCCAGATTTGCATATCTGTTTGTCCTTCAACTTTCGCAATATTTCCTGCAAAAAAAGCAATCCCTTTTTCTGGAGTAACTTTATATTCCTTCAAAGCCCGAATAATTTTTTCCAAAGATTCAGTAACATTTTTTCTTGTAGCAGTTGATTTAATATTTTTAGCTGTTGATTTTTCACCTTCAAGTTGACGACTAACCATATTAATATCATATCCTGATGGAACATAAACTGTAATTAATTCTGTTGCACGTCCACGATGCACTTGCATATCTTTTAGAAACTCTTCTAATTCGGGTCTACTTAATTCTTGTAATGCCATATTAAACTAAGAAAAAGTCGAGTTTTAAAGTTTTGGTACTAAAAAATTTAATAAATGCCTTCTCCCTTTCCCCAACATGGAATCAAACAAAAAATCTCCTGAATTCAATTTTTACGAAGCAGCACTAGTAAAAAAAACTGCCTTATTCAAAGACTGCCTAAATATTGTTGTGGGAGGGGGAAATCTAAAAGCAGATATCCTTTTCGTGGGAGAAGCCCCAGGAAGAAAAGAGGATGAATCGGGAATTCCATTTTCGGGAGCTGCAGGAAAAAATTTAGACAAACTTTTAGAAAAAATTAATTTGAAAAGAGAAGATATTTACATAGCAAACATACTAAAATGTAGGCCTCCACAAAATCGGGACCCCCTACCAGAAGAAATCAAAGCCCATACTCCCTGGTTATTAAAACAAATAAAAGAAATGAAACCAAAAATAATTTGTTCCTTAGGAAACTATGCTACAAAATTCTTTCTAGCAAAAACAAATGTGGATGAGATGAAAAACCAAATAGGAATAACTCAAGTTCATGGTAAAGTTCAAGAAATAGAAATCAAGGGGATGAAAATAAAATTAATTCCATTATTTCACCCAGCAGCAATAATTTACCGAAGACATTTAGAACCAGAATGGCTAAAAGATATGGAAATTGTTAAAAAATTTTGTAAGAACTAAAAAATTATTCCTGAATCTTCTTCAAAATCGTTTCTTTCTTCTTTTGAATAATATTGTGGTGGAACATCAAAACCCTCTTCTTTAAGGTTATTCCAAAATTCTGTCAGCTTCTTAGGTTTAAGCCCACCAAAAACCATGGAATAATATCCAACGTCATCAACTCCCTTATCTAAACTAAACATATTATCTAAACTAATTATTTCTACTTTACCAAAATCAAAATCTTTCCCTTGGCGAACATGCCGGTATTCTCCCTTTTCATTTCCTTCTTTATTTAAATCAATATTATATTCACACCAATCTCCCCTAGAATAAAGAACCTCATAAAACTCAATCATTCTTAAAACTCCTTTCTCTTTATCCAAAATTCCCTTTAGGTAAGAATTTCCAGTTACACTAATCGCATGCCCTTCAAACCAATCATAGAAAGCCATTTTTCTAAAATTTCCAGAAAAAGGAGAAATAGAACTATTTCTAATCTTATTAAAACCAAAATGTACAATCTCTGGAACTTGAGCAGTCGAACCAAATTTATCATAACCTTTGACAACTTCTTCTTTAGACAAAGATTCATTCCACTTTTTCCAAGATTTGAGATTAATCATAAAACTAAATTGATTGAGAGTTTTTAAAAATTATTGTAATTCATCTTTCTCAATAGCTTCGCCAAATCTTTCAAAACGAACATCATAGCCGTTATTCAAAAGTTCTTTTTCAAATTTCAAATGATCTAGAATACATTCTGGTCCAA
>CAZGQV010000011.1:0-23904 GCA_964527365.1 Candidatus Woesearchaeota archaeon | reverse complement strand
ATTTTTATTTCTTCTTCTGGGATGTTAGTGGAAGAGACAAGATCTATTTTATTGGGCAAACAAACATAGGAATTTTTAGTTAATTTTTCTAAAGGTAACCATTCTAACCCTTTTTTAGTAATAGAAAGAAATGGGTGCTTTGAAGATGAAATGATCTCTCTTCCTGTCCTTGTTTTTAATTTGAATAGTTTCTTTCTTCCAGTTTTTCTTACATTATTGAAGTTTGATTCTATTAAATTTCCTCCTTTATCTAAGGAAACTATTTTGCCTTCTTTCCCTTCCAGATCTGAAATTTTATGATAACTGAAAGATTTTTCTTTAGAGGGCTTACAAAACACTAATGAATTCTTTTCTAGACACTTTCCGGTTCCACAGACACCGTGAATAAAAATTATCTTTTTTTCTTCTTCAATTTTTTTTAAAACTTCTTTTACTACTACCTCTTGAGTTTTTCCATTTGAAAAACATAAAGGTTTCAAAAATGTTTCATTTTGATATAGATTCCATGTCATTGTGAGAGAAAAAACATTGGGGAGAATATAAAGATTTGGGATTATTGTTGAGTTAATTAATAAATTGCCGTGATTCTTTTTATAAATTCATCTGACATTGGCACAAAGATTTCGTCCCAACTCCCCTTGGGAATTGTTTTCATTTCTAAATTCCTTCCTTCAAAATCGCCCGCAACTTTTAATCCAACATAACCACACCCGAATGTTTAATCTAATAAATCGCAAGAACGATAACATTTTCCACAAACCCCATAATTATTTTCTTCTAAATGACTTTTAACAAATGCTTCAATTCTTTTTTCTTTTTTTTCATATAATTGATTCATTGTCTTTTCATAATTTTGCCACATCTCTTTTTCTTCTTGTGGCCTTACAACTGGCTCATAAAGATATTCTTCTAAACCTTCCTGAATCATTTCTTTTGCAGATCTTTGTGGCCTCATTGTATTAAATAAAAAAAATACTTTAAAAGAATTTATATCCTAAAAAATATTTAAAATAAAAAATAAAAGTTATAAATTTTTGGGGTTATTTTAGGGGGAAATAAAAATATTCATCAGTTTTTTCTTTAATTAAATGATATCTAAATTCACCTATTTTAATTCCAATAAAAGAATTTGAAGAGGAAGTTATCTTTGTTTCTAGGGTTTTCTTTCCATTAATTTCTTCCACTCCAATTATTTTGAGCATATCTTTGTCTGGACGAATATCAAAATCTTTTGTTTCACCTATCTCTTGTTTTTGAAAAGTGAGATAGCCCTCAGTTCCTTCAATAGTAATTTCATAATTATTTAAAAGCTTGGACAATGCTTCTTCATAGACCTCCATTTTTTCTGACGTGCACTTTTCTGCATTTACCAGGTAATTGAAACAACCCTTGTTTGCAAATACTGTTTCCATGCCTTTCTTACAAAAAAATACTTTAAAAGAATTTATATCTTAAAGAATATTTAAAATAAAAAATAAAAGTTATAAATTTTTGGGGTTGTTTTTGATCTTCCTTTGTATTATTTCTAATAATAAGCTATCTTCAGATTCGTAAAGTTTTCCCATTTTTTTCAAATAACTTTTTTCATTAAATTCGGGTTGTTGAACTGCAAATGAAATAGCATCCATAAATTTTCCAGAAAAAATATCCCCTAATTC
Organism: Candidatus Woesearchaeota archaeon; assembly: GCA_964527365.1. Lineage (GTDB taxonomy): Archaea > Nanobdellota > Nanobdellia > Pacearchaeales > GW2011-AR1 > GW2011-AR1. Next base: position 22,246 of record CAZGQV010000011.1, on the reverse strand, counting down.
TTTTTCAGAATTAATCAAAACCTTGTAAAGTCCTTTTTCTTCAAAAAGGTAATTTGGAATATTTCCTTCTTGCATTCTTTGAATGTATTTCATCGTCTCAATAACAATCTCTGAATTTACTAAATAATTTTCTAGAGGAGATTTTTCAAAAGTTCGTTCTCTTATTGTCCAATTAGTTACATAACCATTAATAATAGCATCATCACTTGCTTGCTTTTTAGTTCCTCCCCTCCCAACAGCTTCCCATTCTCCTTTCACATCTGCGAGAGCAATCCAATCTTGTCCAAACCACTTATAATTTATTTTTTTTGGTTTATTTGCCATACTCTTCTTACAAAAAAATACTTTAAAAGAATATTCCCAATATAAAATATATTTTAAATAATGATTAAAAATGTTAAACTTCAAAAAAAATTAAATTAAAAAGTTGAAGTTTTAACGAAGGTAAAGGCTTTGCCTTTCTAAAGCGTAAAAAAAGCTAAATTATTTATGATAAAATCATCCAAATAATGAGGCTAATCCTTCTGCTGCAGCTTCTTTCTTTTCCTCTTTAGGTTTTGCTTCTTCCTTCTTTTCTTCTGCTGCCGGAGCTGAACCGCTCGTTGGGGCTGCTGAAACTAAACTAGCATTAGCTAATTCAGAAGAAATGTCCACATCCTTAAGGCTAGCGATCATTGACTTAACTTTCGAATCATCAACTGTTGCTCCTGTTGCTGCAACAACGCTTTTAACTGCATCTTCTGTAATTTCTTTTTCGAGCTTGTGCAATAAAAGTGCTGCGTATATGTATTCCATTTTTTCCTCCGTGTTATTTAATTTTGAATTTTATTAAAAGAACGATGCTGCAAAGTCTGCCTTTGGCTCTTCTTTCTTTTTTTCTACTTTAGTTTCTTCCCCGGCAGTAACTGCCTTGTCTTCGCTAGAGGGTACAATTTCAGATGCGATAGCTTCTTCAATTTCTGGTTCCCCATTAATTACTCTATCTAACTTATTTTCATAACTTCCAGCTTTTTGAATCATGAATGGCATAGTTTGTGAATTATAATGTCCAATTTGAACTGCAAAAGGTAATGCCCTACCATAAACCTTCATTAAAGCTGCCACAGTTCCTTCAACATCAATATTAATTTCTGTGTAAATCTTATCTTCTGCTGAATCATATGAAGAAATTGGACTGAATCCAATTGTGAATGGTAAAATGTTTAATTTTCCTAACATTTCTGCTGCCCCTTGATTAATTGGTTTTCCTTCTTTTGCTACTATTTTTGCTTCTTTAATTTCAATCTTTCCACCTTTAATCATTATTTGTATTCCAAGGGCACCTAATTCTGAAATTGCTGGACCAGGAGTTAAATCTGTTGGGCCTGCTGGAACTTCAATATCTGTTGGAGCAATTTGACCTGTTTTTGCTTTAGCCGGACTTTTAATTTTTAATAATTCTGCCGCTAAATCATATGAATCTAAATCTGAGAATAAAACTGCCATGGAACCTTTAAATTGGTTTTTTAATTCTAACATTCCCTTCTTTCCCATTTCCTCAATTGATCTTGTAAATAAATTTTTCTTGGGTAATTTTACAACTGCTTTTCCTCTTAACTTTTTAGAAATTGATTGATATTGAGAACCAGGAATATTTGAAATATCCGCTAAAAGGGTTGTTTTTTTACTTTTTAACAAATCCTTTAGTTCTGAAACTGCTTTAATTTTTTTTTGTGGAATATTTGTAACTGTTTGGTTCATTTTATCTTATCCTTATTTTTTGTGGTTTAGTCATGGTGAATTTTAATTCAACATTCTTTATGTTTTCTTTATCTCTTGGAAGAGCTTTAATTAATTCATGGTAAATTGACATAATATTTTCAATTATTTCTTCATCTTTCATATTTTGTTTTCCAACAGCAACTTTAACACAAGATTCTTTTACTCTTATTTTTACACTCGTGTTAATTTTACTTTTCAAATCAGCCACAGATTTTTCATCTGCATTCAAAAGAATTCCTAATTGGGGAGAAGGCATTTTTCCTGCAGGACCTAAAACTCTACCGAAAGTTGTTGCTACTTTTGGCATTAAATCTCCTTGAGCAATGAAAAAATCATATTTCTTAACTAAAGATTTTAATTTCTTTTTATCAGCATATTTTTTGAATTCATCTAAAGTAATTGTGTCTACAAATTCTGATTTTGATTGAAAGAAACCTGCAACTTTTTTATCTTTTGTTTTATGGGGCACTGAAACAAATAAATTGATTGGATTTTTCTTATGAGAATATTTTTGAAAATTTACAATTAAGTCTACTGTTTGGTTGAACTTTCTTGTCTTTTCTTTTCTAAGTTCTTCTAAAGCTTGTTTTAATTGTTGTTCTAATTCCATCGTTTCTATTATCCTGCTACAGTATGCGCCTGTTTCCAGAAAATGGAGTTTGGCGATGTAGTTAATCGGATATAATCAATGGGAGATTTGAGTTTATAAATTTTTTGATGTGGGTTGATTAGATGCTTTCGCCAGCTATTAAATTTTTTGTTAAAAAAGGCAAGAGTTATGTTATTTTAAATACAAAAATTAAAAACCATATCATCGATTTTGTTGTGATTCTTTGCTCAAAAACATTAATACAGGTAAAGCACCTGTTTTTTCAATTTTCCTAAATGCTTTTTTTAATTCTCCAAGAGATCTATGGTAAGTTAATTCATAAGAAAATTTGGATCTTTTTTCTTTGAGTTCAGGGAATTCACTAAATAGTTCTTTCTTTAACCTAATTGTATTCCAAGCTTGAAAACTTTCGCTGTAGGCAATTTTTCCCTTGCTGTTTATAACTTTTCTTGGAATAAGAAGCTTTTTTTCAAAGATTTCTTTTGTCATTTTGGTGTATGAATATACACCTCTTCCTATTCGAATTTAGAGAACTTAATCTATATAAATGTTTTTATTTGTAATATCTTGTTATCTTTTGTTAACAAAAGTTTTATATAATTTGAGATTTTATCAATTCCAAGATGACAATTCCAAAAAAACCAACATATGGAAAACCTTACGGTGTTAGACTTCCAAAAGAAATAGAAATAGCTCTAGAAAAAAGGGTAAATAATAAGCGTAAAAAATTTCCAAGATATACAATACAAGACGCAATTAGGACATATATTGTTGATGGATTAAAAAAGAACAAATACCTAGAGGAAGAGATTGATTATTTGTAAGAATATAACCTATTAAAATTTTAAATTAAGTTTATTTTTATAAAATTAACTATTTTTATAATAAATTTATAATTTTAGTTAATTATCGGGACTTAGAATATTGGTAGAGATTGATTTGATTGAAAAAATTAGTTATTAATTCCGCCCAAAACTATTTAATTGTAAGCATAAAACTGCCCCAAAACAAAGATTTTCATAAATATTTGAAGAATCAATCAATTTTATAACTTTCTAAAGAAAAGCCCATATAAACCAGACATAATGTAAGAACGCCCATTCTGAACAAGATACCTTTGTGGTATATTCGATGGGACAGATTTTTTAATTTGCTGATTATCGTTTATACTGGCGATAAAAGGAGGTTTTGATTTATAAATATTGTCGAGATGAAGTATATCTAAAAAATAGGTGACTACACTTTTTTCTTTTTGTGGTCACCCAAAGTTCTTTTCAATTTCTTATATTCTTTTATTAGTAAATCAATTGTAGGTTTAAGATTACCTTTCTTTTGATATTCTTGTAAACTATTATAATATCCTTGTCTATTGGTTAAATCAATATTTATTGGAGGCAATCTATTTTTTATCAAAATATTATTTAATAAAATTCTTCCAACTCTTCCGTTCCCATCTGCAAAAGGATGAATATTCTCAAATTGGTTGTGAACAACTGCACCTAAAACCAACGCTGGATATTTCTTCTTATTTTTATTATACCAATTAACTAATTCCTTTAATCCATAAACAATTCTAAATTGGGGTGCTCCTTCATGAATAACTCTTCCAGAACCATCCATAACAACAACTTCTTCACCTTTCTTTCTTAGTTTTCCTGCAAACGATTTTGAATTTTTGAAAACAACTTTATGAATTTCTTTTATCAATTCCACAGTTATATGCGTTTTAGATTTTCTAATAAATTTAATCGCCTCAGCAACCCCATAAGTTTCAGCAATATCCTCTTTTGAAGAATCTTCCGACCATTTATTTTTTTCTAATATATTTTTAACTTCTTTCCTTGTTAGTTGGCTCCCCTCAATAGCATTAGTATTGTAGGAAAAAATTTCTGAGAAATAATTCCAATCTTTTTCAGATAAATGGGTTATTCTTAGTTCAATATCTTTTTCTAATTCTTCAATCCATTTTATTTCTTTTTCTGTAAGCGGGTTTTTTAACGGATCTTTTATTAATTTATATTGCTCTATCTCTTCTAAAATTATTTTTCTTGCTTTTTTCACTCTTTCTTTTAAAGTAATATCATCAATATCTTTTCCTAAGAACTTTCTAATTTTATGAACTTTTTTCCCTTCCCGGTATGAATGAGATAAGTAATATTTTTCCTTTTTCCCTTCTTTTCTTTTTTCAATATGCATATTATTGTGTGGGTGACTACATATTTAAATCTTTTGAATTTTTGTCTACAATTGTTCTTTGAAAATAAATGTAGGTATTTTTCAAATTGTTAAATTTTATTCTGATTAAATAGTTGCAATTGTGTTTCATAATTCATAAAATTTTCAGAAATAAACAAATTAAATGGAAATGGAAATTTCAAAAGATACAGGAGAAGAAGTTATTTTTAAATTAGCGGAATTATTAAAATTGATCAAATTAAAATTGAAGGAAAATAATAAATGAGAAAAAATGTTCATCTCCACATAGTAGTCAATACAGAATTTTTAGAGTCATTAAAAAAACAAATACAAAGAATTTACAAATCAGGCTTTAAACATATTAATGCTCTTCATTCAGTTCATAGTGAGAATATAGAAAATATTGATGATATGATGTCTATTTTAGAAATAATTCCTTTTGGAAAAATAATGTTTACTCCTTATTTAGTAACTGAAAATTTTGGAAATAATAAAGTATCAAGAATAACTTTAAAATATATTGGTCAAAGTAAAGAAATAATAGATATAGTCTATGAAAAATATCATGGCAAAAAAACTTTGTAGATAAATGAATATAATCCTAAAAAATCTCACTACCACGCCGGGAGACTAGGGGGAATTATGGGTTATTTTTCAAGACTATCAAAATAAGCATTAATTTCAACTCTCTTATCTGGAGTTGCTTCTGGTTGTTGCGCATAAAAATCTTTTTTAGAGATTACGTTCCAACCCTTTGTAATATAAATCTCTTTTGGAGCATGTCCAAATCTTCCATTTTCTTCATTAAAATTAATTCCTGCCCCAAAACAAATTCCTTCATAAAAGACACCACATTGTGTTGGACTTGTTCTTGTACGAATCCGAACCCACCCCCCACATTCAAAAACCCTCATTAATTCTGTTGCACTTTCTTCAGTAGGAATATGAACAACAGTTTTTTCTAAAGAATTTAATTTGATTACTGGTTTTTCTAGTTTTATCATATTTTTTTAATAAAAGTACTATTTATAAGAGTTATTGTGATAAAGTCCACACCGACCTGTCTACCCTTTTGGAATATCCATGGGCGTGTAAGTTAAGTGACTACAAGTTCTAAGATGTGGCAACCTATTAATTATCATTTTCAATTAAATATCTTTTTTTAATATAATTTACAAAAGGTTTTTCATTTTTCTCAATTTGATATTTGTCAAGAACATCATAATAATTTTCCAAATCCACTATTGGAATATCTATTAAAGGATATAATTTTTTCCATAAAATCCAATTCATTAATAACCTAGATAATCTACTATTTCCATCAACAAAAGGTTGAATTGAAATTAATTTTAAATGAATTAAAGAAGCTAATTCTAAAGGATGTAACTTTCTATTATTTGTCTTATACCATTTAAAGAAATTATCTAATTCTTTTTTCAGTTCTTGGTATTTTGGAGGAATATAAGAAGTTCCTGCTATTTTTACATTTCTTTTTAATTCATTTCTTAATTTCCCTGTAATACTATCATCAATCCCAGAAAAAAGAACAGAGTGTAATTTCTTAATAAATTTAATATCAAATTTTCCTTTGTATTTTGTTATTGCTATAAAACCTTTTTCATGATTTTCAAGTTCTTTAGCTATTTTTAAATTCTTAAAATCTTTAGGCATTATTCCTTCTTTTAAGATTAAAAAAGTTTGTCTTAAAGTAACATTCAATCCAGAAAGTTTACTACTATCATAAGTATATCTTATACCAAATTCATTTAATTTCTTTTCTTTTTCTATTTTACTTAGCTTTCTTAATTCTTGTCCATATTTACTTTTTTTATCTTCAATTTTCTCTAAATCTTCTTTTGAAAGATATTTATATTTCTCTCCAGAAAGTTCTCTTAAAAATTCTTTTTTTAATTGATCTAATCTTTTTTTAGGAGGAAGATATTTCCCAATATATTTTTTCTTTTGAATTACCTTTTTCCCTTTTCTCACAGAGTGAATAAGAATCCAGTATTCTTTTCCATTTACATTAATTTTCTTCTCAGTTACCATAAATAGGTTATGTACTACTCTTATTTAAACCTTTTGATTGTGTAGTACATAAAAGACACGCCCTAATGAGGGGTCGAGCAAAGATGATACATTTACTCAACCAAGAAATATAATGGTTGTTAGCATATAATGTGACAAACATATTGGTTTCATTAATTATGGTATTGCATATAGGAAGATAAATAAATCTTTAATTTAAAATCCCCTATTAATCTGCAAATTAAAGGGAAGCGTGTTGATAAAAATAGGCATATCCTATTAAACTGGATAGAAAATAATGTTTAGAATCTTTTGAGAAGTAAAGGAAAAAAGATTAAGTTAAATATTAAACCGCCACCTGCTTATTAATATATATTAAGTCGAGTGGCTCTTTTTATTTCTTTAAAATTTTGTTAATTTGTCCTCGGATAAATCGTATATCAATGCTTTTCCCATATTTCCTATAATCTGATACTTTATTCTTATTAGTCACAACAAAAAACCATTTATCATAATTTTTATTTAAATATATTTTTCTCTCATCAAGAGCTTTTCTCCTTGTAAGCATAGATCCCGTCTCAATTTCAATTGCATATTTTTTATTTCTAATATTAAAAACTAAGTCTGGTTTTTTTGTCACATATTTTTTAACTTCTATTCCTTTTTTTTCTAAATATTCCGCAATATCATAAGTATAAAATAAATGATTTATACTTTCATTATGTCTAGGTTGCAAAATAAATTCTTCTTCTTTATTTGTAACCAAACTATTGTGTTTAGAAATTTGATATCCTTTAGATAATAAATAATCAAGATTATCTTTTTTCATGCCCTCTTTCCTAAAAAATCTTTGATTTTCATCAACTGTTATTTCAATCTCTCTTCCTTTCGGTTTTTTATTATTTTCAATTTTAAGAACCTCGTCTGCATTAGTTGTGATTAATCTATGTTCCTCTGGAGATGCAATAACTTTTATTTCTGAATGATCATCTTCCATGATTAATAATCCTTCCCCAATATTTGCAGTCAAAATATGTGTTCTTTCATTTTCGCTCAAATGGAAAGTTTTACAAATATTATCAATTACTGCTGGTTTCTGTCTCATAAGCATTGTGTATGAAGAATTGGCAAGAACTGATTTTCCGGCTTTTGAATTGAGAAGTCCCTCCACTTCCTGATTAATTAAAAGTAATCCCATATTAAATTTACGACATGTTTTAACAATTTCAAAAATATATCCTGCTTCTTCAGTTCTTGAAAGTAAAGACCATGACTCATCAATTAAAAGGATTTTTCTGCTCAAGTCAGATTTCATTTTCATATAAATATAATCCAAAACCAAAAACATAATTGGGGGCTTGACTTGGGAAGGCATATCTCCAATATCAAAACAAACAAAATTGTTATCAAAATCTATATTTGTCTGTTTATTGAAAAATTCAAAAACTCCATTAACATACATGTCAAGTCTATTGGCTAAGCTATTTAATGTTGCCTGTTCAAGCCTTGTGGCACGTTTTTCCATTTTTTTAAGAGAATATAACAGATCTCCCAGAATGGGGGGTTTATTGGCCCAGGTGTCAGGATTTTTAGTAATGCCTTTGAGTTCATAGGTCATAGTCAAAGCTTTATCCAGAAATGCTCTTTGTATGTCAGTTAAATCTCCAAGCATGATTTTCATTAGATCAATTAGGCTCAATCTTTTTTCGATATAATCATGCCCCATTAAATCCAAAGGATTAATCATATTATCAGAATCTTTAGATAAATCAATTCTTTCTCCCTCAAAGTGATTTACTATGCCCCTATATTCTCCTTGAGGATCAATTACCATAACTTTTGTTCCATTGAGCAAATATCTTGTGATTAAAAGTTTAGAAAAATATGATTTTCCCCCACCTGATTGAGCAAGAATTAATCCATTGGGGTTGGGCAGTTTGAATATATCTCTTATAATCGGTATTTGGTTTTTATTCATACCTAACCAAATCCCTTCACTATCTGTTTCCAAAAATTGACTAGTAAAAGGGAAAAATGCGGAAAGTGCCTCTGTTGTAATGTTCCGATTATAATTTAATTCGTCTACGCCAAGTGGAGCTATAGATTTTAATCCTTGAAGCATTCTAAAATTAGGAATTTTGGGAAGTATCATAAGACTATTTAATTCTGATTCAACTTTTTTCGTGAGCAAATTTAATTCTTTAAGAGAATTGGCTTTACAATTAATATATAGACTCACATTGAATAGTCTATCCTTACCTTTTTGTAAATCTTCAAGAGTTTTTCTTGTATCACTGTGTTGTATTTCAAGTGTTGGATTGATTATTCCTTTTATTTGCATTGAGTATAAATCTGCTCTTTGTTTTTGTAATTCACGATTCAATCCAATAAGCATATTTTCAATTGCATAGGGTTTTATGTGAATACTTAAGTCGAAATCTCCCCGAGAACTAATAATTTTATCTAAAAACCCTGATTCAACATATCTAGGATAACCAGAGGCATAAATTATTCTAGAAAATTCTCCATTTATTTCTAAATGATCTTGATTGCTCTTAATATATTCAGGAAAAATAGATTCTAAAAAGTTTTTATTATTTTTTCCTTTGAAAAACTTTTGTAAAAAAGAATGTAATTTTTTGGAGGTCAATCTTTTTGTTTTGAGTCTTAGACTTGATAATCTTTCCATACAAATTCCTATTTGAATATCTATTTCTGATTCTTCGGGAATTATCAAATAAAAACTACGATTCATTATTTTATTGGTTTTTATAATATTTTCAAGATGGACTCGATAATTATTAAATAATTTTGAAAATCTACCATTCCCAACTTTAGATTTTAATAAATTAAGATAATCTTCAAGTTTAATATTTTCTGTATTCATTAAAATTTGTGTTGGAAAATCTAGAGAATTGAGAAACTTTTGAAAAGACTTTATCATAGATTCTTTTTCTCTATCTGGCTTCATGCTAAAATTAATTGTATTAACTTTCAATATTGCAATTTTTTTATTTTTAGAGTTGATAATAAAATCATTTTTTATTTTTTTAATCCCAAAGAAATCTCTAAATTTTGAATCAGTTGATTTGATTTTTCTAAATTTCAAATAAACATAATAATCTTTTAATCTTTTTTCAAAATCAAAAAAGATAAATCCCAATCCCATGACAAAAGGAATTGTAGATAAAATAATCCCTGTTGTAACATTTTCTATTTTTTTAAAAACCATAATTGAAATAAAACCAAATAAAAAAGCATAAATTAATTGTTTAAAGGTGAGACCAAACATAATTTTTTCTTCATATTTAAGTTGTTGGGGAATTTGATAAGCCATTTTTATACAAAATATTTTGCAATAGATGCAAATGTTGCTGCACCACCATCTATTGTTTTTGTTGCTGATTTAATTGCTGAAAAAAACATAAGGTAAATCATTAATAAATTGGCAATTCCAAATGCGGAAATCATGACCAATATCTTAAATTCTTTAAAAGTGCTTATGGTGGTTAGCTGGGAACATACAAGGAAAATTAAAGAGATAAAAAATCCCAAAAAGATATTTGTTCCAAGAAAATTAAATATCAATCTTCCATATTCTTTTAATGGGGAAATAAAATAACAAAAAATTCCAATGGGAATAAATACAACTCCTGCAGCAACAATAATATATCTAAAAGCCAATAAGAAAATTGTAATTATAATTGTAAAAGCATAGAATAAAGCAAATAAAAATTGTAATCCTAAATTTACAAAATTATCTGCGGTTATTAAAAAGAATTTATCATCTATTAAATTTATTATACCTGCCGTCATTAAACTTTGAACATCTAATGTCAAAGCATATAGAAAATATGAAGCTTGAATTAGAACAATCATAATAAAAATATTGACAAACCATTCTTTTGCTTTGGCTCTTTTTATTGCACTATGTCCAGAGAACATGAAATTAAATCCGGAATAAATCATTAAAATTCCATAAAACATTGAAAGAATATAAAGAATAATCCCCCACAACGGCAAAAATAAATCTATTCTAATTGGATCAACTAAAAGAGTTTTTGTTAAATTTAATAGAGGAATTATTGGTGCATTTAATATTCCAATAAAAAAATTGAATAATTTTTGAGGAAGACAACTTCCAAGATTTAGCAAACTACAACTATCTCCAGCACTAACTAACGGAACTAGTATAAATAAACCTAAAACAATTGATAACTTTTTCATTTTGTTTTATTATAATATTTTTTTAGTATGATGTAAAAGATCAAATTCAATATTCCAAAAATTAATAAATTACTAAGGAGGACAATTCTTGATTTATTAGTTATATAAATTATTTTTTCGGTAACAATTCCATTGTATCCAGCAATTATTCTATTTTCTCCTTCTTTTGCTAGAAATGTGGTTTTTTCATTTGCAATTTTTGAAACTTCTCCATAATCTATTTTTGCAGAAATATTTGTGGGAAAAATTTTGACTTTAATTTGTTCATCAGAATCATATTTTAATTTATCTGTCTTTATGAAAAAATTAATATTTTGATATTTCTCATTACATTCTTTTTCTAAAATATTAAAAAAATCAAAAGCTTTTATTTTGCAATTATCTGTATTTCTTACTGCAATTGTATTTTTTCCTGTAAATAAATTATCTACTTTTTCTTGGTTGTAATCTTCTGCCAATAAAGTAGAAATATAATAAGGTGGAAGAGAATGTTTTATTGAATAAGTATATTTATTAAAATTATATTCTGCATTTTGGAAATTGATTTCTATCGAGTCACTATAATTTGTTTTTAGATTTACAACACTATTGTAAATAGTTATTGGGGTGACTTCAGCAAAAAGATTATTTTTGTATGAATCAACATTTATTGTGTCTGAAATTATTATTTCTTCATTTTTATATTCAGTATAATCGTATTTACAATCTTCATCATATTTTTTACAAGTCCCACCAGATGCTCGTCTTTTGCAATATCTTTCCCATTCGTAATGTTTTATTTTTAATTTTACATTAATTGAATAAGTTATTTTTATTTGGGACTTTCTGTAAATTGAAATATCGACCAAATCGCCCTTTCCAATATATTGATTATTAACATAAACTTTATTTTTCACTTCATGCTCTTTTAGATAATATTTTCTTTTGCAATCTCTCTGGCTTGTCCGAGGATATTTTGAACTATAATAATTATCTGGGATTTTAACTTCATGATTGAATCCAGTAAGAACTAATGTTTCTTTTGGGGTATAAAGTGTTCCATTATAAAATACTGCAGGCATTATTGCAAATATTTTTGCCCAGGCAGATTTTATGAATTCTTTTTCTGTTATTTTTATATGGTCTGGCACTTCCCCTATATTTAAATCCAAATTTCTATCAAAAATAAATTCATGATCTGGAAAGAATTGATTATCATAATCTAAATTTGGAATTATTAATTCTTTTTCTTCTAAACTTATGTTTGAATTTAAAATTTTATTACATAATTCTTGATTTGCAAAACTAATGCCTTGGCAATCAATAGAAAAAACTGTTGGGCTTTGAAATAAAAATAATAAAGATAGGCCCAGCAATAAATAATTTTTATTCATTTTAACTAACAATAAAATTAACAATCAATGGTGCAACCCAAATAACAATAAGTCCTATTACAACATACATAATAACATTTTTTGCTTGTTCCCGTTTTGCTGGATTACTTCCTGCTGTCATGTAAGTTATTCCGCCAAATAATAAAATTATTACTGCCAGAACGGATGCAGAATACTTAACTAAATTGTAAATTTTCATTACAGGTTCAAGTATTTCATCGAAAGTTTCTTTGTCTGAATCTGAAATGTCCTCATTAAAATCTATTGCTACAACAAGGTTCAATACAAAAATAGATAATAAAAAAACAATTCCAAATATAAAGAAAGCTTTGTTTTTCATTTTTTCCTCCAAAATTTAATTAGTTTCAAATTCTTTGAAAAGTATCTTTTCAATCTTTTAAATGGTAAATCATTACTTCTGCGATATTTCCATTCAAAGAATGTTTTACAAGTTTCACAAAAATCTCTTTCTTCTTTTGTCAATTCTTTTTTACAAATCAAACATTTTTTCATAATAGCTTGAAAATTTTTGTATATAAATGAAATCGGAGAAAAAAATTGTATAAAATTTTGCACAAAAAATTTCTCCGATTAAATATAAAATAAATTACTTTCAAAACTTCATGAAAGAAAAAATTAGAGAGAAAAAATTAGAGAGAAAAAATGAAGAAAAATTCTAAGATAATAAAAAAATATACTGCAGTTTATTATAGAATTTCGAAAAAAGCTAAGAACAACATATGGATGCAAAAAAAAGTGTGTACAAATTATTGTTTAAATAACAAAATTAAAAGAGTAAAAGAGTATTCTGACAAGGGTTTTTCTGGAAAAATAAAGAAAAGACCTGCCTTAATAAAATTATTAAATGATTTGAAAGAGAAAAAGATTAATTCTGTTTTAGTCTATAAAATTGATAGATTGGGAAGAAATTTTTCATATTTAAATGAAGTTATAGAAACTTTTGATAAAAAAGGAGTGAAATTGATTTCTGCAACACAAAACTTTGACACTTTTACTCCAGAAGGTAAATTTATGTTGAGATTACTTATGGGTCTTGCAGAGTTTGAAAGTGGAATGATTTCAAATAGAACAATTGACGGTTTACTTGCAAGAAATAAGAAAAAATCCAGAACTAATACCCCCCAAGAATAATCCAATATGAGAATTATTGTGAATAATTTTATTTGACCCCCAACATTTCTAAAATATTGAAAAAGAGGTTTTAGTTAAACTTGTGAAAAGGGCCCAAGAAGAGAGATTTCAAAAAAATATAATTTTTAGATTGGTTTACAATATTCGGATCAAGAAAGATTACAAGAGATTAAACAATAATTGCCAATGATTGAAAAAAGGTTTGAGGATTTGGGGAAAAGGAAATAATTATTCAACTGTGACAGACTTTGCTAAGTTTCTTGGTTTGTCAACATCCAAACCTCTTAAATCTGCAATATAATATGCTAAAAGTTGTAATGCAATAACATTCAACACAGGAGAAAGCTCTTCTATTGTTTCTGGAACTTCTATTATGTAATCTGCAAATCTCCTAACACTTTCATTTCCATTACTAACAATTGCAATTATTCTTCCACCCCTTGCTTTTACTTCCTCAATATTACTCAAAAGTTTTGCTGACAATTCACTTTTTGTTGCTAAGAAAACAACGGGCATTTCTTCATCAATTAAAGCAATTGGCCCATGTTTCATTTCTGCTGCAGGATAACCTTCTGCATGAATATAAGAAATTTCTTTTAATTTTAATGCTCCTTCTAAGGCCACTGGAAAATTTATTCCTCGACCAAAATATAAAAAATTAGAACTCTGTTTGAATTCTTCTGCGATTGCTTTTATCTTTTCTGCTTCATTCAAAACTTGCTTTATTTTCTCAGATAAAAAATTTATTTCAGAAACCACATTTTTTTCAGTTTCTATTCCTTTTTCTTGCCGGATATAAAGAGCCAACAAAATTAAACTTACAACTTGAGATGTAAATGCTTTTGTTGAAGCAACTCCTGTTTCTGGTCCCGCGTGAAGGTAAATTCCAGAATCAACTTCACGAGTGATTGTTGAACCCACAACATTTACAATTCCCATTGTCTTTGCTCCTTTTTCTTTTGCCTCACGAATTGCTGCTAATGTATCTGCCGTTTCTCCCGATTGAGAAATTGCAATAACTAAATCTCCTCCTTTAATTAAAGGATTTCTATATCTAAATTCCGAAGCATAATCTACTTCAACTGGAACTTTTGCATATTTTTCAATTAAATATTTTCCAATTAACGCTGAATGCCAACTTGTCCCACAAGCCGTTAGAATAATTCTATTAATTTTTTTGAAATCTAAATTTAGAGTTAATTTGAGTAAATCTTCTTTTATTCTTCCCCTAATTGTATTTTGAATTACTTCTGGTTGTTCAAAAATTTCTTTTAACATGAAATGTTTGAAATTACCTTTTTCTAATTTTTCAATTGTCCATTTAATTTCGTGAACTTTTTTGTCAACAATTTCTCCCCCTAATTTTTTTATCTCATAATTATTTTTCGTTAAGATTGCAATTTCATTATCATTCAAATAATTAATTTTATTCGTATGTTCTAAAATTGCTGGAATATCTGAAGCTACAAACATTTCTCCTTCTCCCACCCCAATAATTAAGGGAGATCCCCTTCTTGCAACAACTATTTTGTCTTCTTTTTTAGAAATTACACAAAGTCCAAAAGTTCCTTCAATAAGTCTTAACATTTTTATCACTGATTCTTCTAAATTGCCTTCATAAAATTTTTCTATTAAATGTGCTATGATTTCTGAATCTGTTTCGGAGGAAATTTCATGGCCTTCAGCAATTAAAATCTTTTTCAGAGTTTCATAATTTTCAATAATTCCATTGTGTACAATTGCTATTTCTTTTTTACAATCAAAATGGGGGTGGGAATTTACTTTGTTTGGTTTTCCATGTGTTGCCCACCGAGTGTGTGCAATTCCAAAAGTTCCATTTAATTCCTTTAACCGTTCCTCTTTTTCTAATTCAGAAATTCTTCCTTCTTTTTTTACAATTTCAAGGTTTTCATTTTCTAAAATACAAATCCCAGAACTATCATATCCTCGATATTCTAATTTTTTTAAACCTTCAATTAAAATTGGCACACATTTCTTTTCTCCAATATATCCAATTATTCCACACATGTTATTTTTAGGGGAAAAGAGTATTTATTATTTTATATATTCCACATGGAAACTCTTAAATAGCTCAAAATATCTGTATTTTTGTAAGTTAGAGAGCTAACTTTCGGGATCCTGACATTAAATTGTCAAGAAATAAAATATGATTTCTGGATTCTGAGGAAGGTCCGCGCTCCCACAATTATTGTGACAAAGTTACCGGGGAAATCTCGGGTGTTGTGAAACACAGCTCTGGCACAGAAACGACACAGTTCGCTTTGAGTAATGAACCTTGCGGGAAACTTTGAAAAGCGAAATTTGATGAAACGAGCACCTTAACTGGAGCAAGGGTAACATATGTACGCCCGCTTAGTTGGATGTTAGCACATTCCGCCTGAATACAGGGAATGACAAAACGTGGCCTACTCTAACTTACACTTTTTTATTTTTATGGAGATTAATTGGAATGTTTAAAGAAAGAATTATTTTTAAAATCATTTTTAACAAAGTTTAAAAAAGAAATGTGTCTTCCAAACATGTATGGTAATGTAGCTACATATCCTTCGGATGGCCGAGCTACCTTTTTCATATGCTATAGGGAATGTAGCTCAGCGGGAGAGCACATGACTGAAGATCATGGTGTCGGGGGTTCGACTCCCCCCATTCCCATACTTTTTCTTAAAGTATTTACCCAAACCTTAAAAACTAAATTAGTCTAAATCGGATATGGCAAAGAACAAGGAAGGTAGTTTCAAAATGATAATGATCTTTATGGTGATTACTATGCTCATTGCATTTAATTGGGATAAATGGGCTTGGATGAAAAATGGAATTCATGCTGTATTTAATCCAACTGTTGGAGCATTATTAAATTGGAACTTGACTATTGGTATGCTAATTACTGTTCTTGTGATTTCTATTCTTATGACTATTGTTCAAAAATATACTACAAACCAAGAGGAATTAAAAAGTATCAAAAAAGAACAAAAAGAACTCCAAAAGCAAATGAAAGAATTTAAAGAGCATCCTGAAAAAATGATGCATTTGCAGAAAAAACAGATGGCTTTGATGCCAAAACAAATGAAACTTTCCATGAGAACAATTATTTATACAGGAATCCCTTTTGTATTATTATTTAGGTGGTTTAGCGATTATTTTTTATCTCTTTCTGAAGTCACTGGGGAACCCGTTAGATTCTTTGGATTTATGGGCTGGTTTATATTTTATTTGATTGGAACAGTAGTATTCTCAAGTATTCTTAAAAAATATATGAAAGTTGTATAAAAAGATTTAAAAAATAATCAAGGATTAGCATATTATGAACAACGAAGAATTAAATAAAAAATTTATGGCCTTTGAGCAACAAATTAGACAAATTCAAGAACAACTTCATGCAGTAGACAATGCAATTTTTGAAATGAATGCTATTGATTCTGGACTTAGCGAACTTGAAGGAAATACTGGTAAAGAAATTATGGCACCAATTGGGAGGGGAATTTTTGTGAAAGCCAAATTATTAAGTGAAGAATTGACTGTTGACGTTGGGAATAATCATTTTGTAAAAAAAGATATTCCTAAAACAAAAGAATTGATTCAAAATCAAATTAAAAAATTGGGTGAAATGAAAAATGAACTTGAAAATTCCCTTGAAAGTATAAATAAAGAAATTACTCAGAGTATGCTTGAAGCACAAAATGCAAATTCTCAAGAATAATTTTTAATTTTTCTTTATAGCTCTTAAAAATTTTGAATATTTCATTAATCCCAAATCAGTTACAATTCCTTTCAAATATTTTTTTGGTATTAATTCAAATGCAGGATTCCTAATTTTAATGGGTGACTTTTTAGGAATTTTTTCCCAGACTTCATGAAAATCCCTTTCTTCAATTTTGACTTTGTGGGAAGAGTATTTCCAAGAATCTGCTACAACATACATTGGAATCTTATTTATTTTTGAAAGTTTTGCTAACATTCCACTCCCAATTTTGTTTATCACTCCTTCTTTTAATAATGCATCTGCTCCAACCATTATTTTATTTACCTTCTTTGTTTTTTGTTTTTTGGAAAGTGCCACATCCATTGCTGAGTCAACAAACATTGTTAACGGAATTTTAGCTTTTTTTAATTCTGTTGCTGTTTTTCTTCCTTGAAAAAGTGGCCTTGTTTCAGTATTGTAAACTTCAAATTTTTTTCCTTTGTTTTTTGTATAGATTAAAGCATTGGTGACATTTGTCGAATGACAATGGGTATAAATGATGTCTCCATCATTAATTAAATTGAAAACTTCTTTGTTTATTTCTTGTTGCGCTTGATCAAAATGTTTTGAAATTTCTTTATAATTTGAATATTTTACTTTGTGTAAAACATTTACAAGCATAGGCTCAGTCGGTCTTAAAGAAATTAGTTTTTTTAATGAAGCTTTCGTTGGAAATAAAGAATATGCATGAAGTGCTTTTTTTGCTATATTTCTTGCACCTTGTATTTTTATATCTTTAATATCTTTACAAATTTTGTTGAACTCTTGCCTCTTTTTATCCATGACTTTCTAAATTCAAGAACCTTTAAAAAATCTATTTAATTTATTGGGAGATGTTAGAGTCCTTAATTAATCCAAAAAGAGCCGAGAAGGGACCTTGGAAAATGTTTTTTATTGGAATTTTATATGCCTCACTTTCATTATTATTGGTTAAACTTTTTTTTGGGGGAGATCCAGTTTTATCTAAATTTTCTGGATTGATGGTTGTTACTTTTTGTGTTATGTTTTCACTTCCATTTATGTATCACATAATCAAAAAAGAAGAGAAAGAAGATGAAAAAATAGTGGGATTAAGATCTGTTATAAAAATTCATAAAGAAGCTGTTCTAGCTTTAATGTGGTTATTTTTTGGTTTTATTGTTGCATTTTCTTTTTGGTATTTGGTTTTAGGAGATGCTAGTTTACTTAATGCACAAATTGAAACATATTGTTCAATTAATAGCCCAGGAAATGTGGCCGGATGTGTATCTCAATATTCCCAGGGAAATCTTATTAGTCCGACAGGTGCAGTAACAAAAGTCGCTAGGCTTGCTTCAATTGTTGAGAATAATGTTTATGTCCTAGTTTTTACTTTAATCTTTTCTTTAATCTTTGGTGCGGGAGCTATCTTTGTTTTGGCATGGAATGCAACAGTTATTGCTGCTGCCATTGGAATATTTACAAATTATCAAATTTCACAAATTCCCCTCGGTATTGCAAGATATATGATTCATGGATTTCCCGAAATAGCGGCATACTTTATTGCTGCCCTTGCTGGAGGAATTTTGGGAGCGGGATTGATGAAACATGGCATCAAGGGAAATAAATTCTACAAAGTTTTTGAAAACGTGGTAATACTCCTATTCATTGCCATAGTTATTTTGATTATTGCTGGACTTATTGAAGTATATATTACTCCTGGATTTTTCTAATATAATTAAATTTAAATAAGTTAATTATCCTAAAGACATATGGATAATTTAACATTTTTGGGATTTCTTTTTGGGCCCTTAGTAATGATTGCGTTTTTATCAGTAGTTATTATTTTGCCCCATTGGATTAGGAGAGCCAAAGAAGAAAAATTGGTTGGACGAGATATCCATAAGAAAGATAAAAGAGAGGTTGCTGAAGGGGGAGGTATTGTTGTTTTGATTGGATTCGTTCTTGCAATTCTACTCTATATTGGAATTAAAACTTTTGTTTTTAATGATTCTAGAAATTTGATTGAGGTTTTAGGGATTTTGGGAGTTATTACAATTGCTTCTATAATTGGAATTTTTGATGATCTCTTGGGATGGAAAAGAGGACTTAGTAAAAGAAATAGGCTAATTATGATCTTTTTTGCTGCAATTCCTTTGATGGTATTAAATGTGGGGGAGCATGTTGTTTCAGGTATTGACTTTGGAATATTTTATCCATTATTTTTAATTCCCTTGGGAGTCATTGCAACTACAACTACTTTTAATTTTTTAGCTGGATACAATGGGCTTGAAGCAAGTCAAGGAATTATTATTTTGACTGCTATTTCGGTTGTAAATTTTATCACAGGTAACTGGTGGTTGAGTTTAATTGGTATGAGCATGGTAGCTGCACTTGTTGGATTTTACTTTTTTAATAAATATCCTGCAAAAGTTTTTCCAGGGGACATTTTGACTTATTCGGTTGGAGCATTAATTGCTTGTCTTGCAATTATTGGAAACATAGAAAAAATTGCAATTTTCTTTTTCATCCCATACATTTTAGAAGTTATTTTGAAAGCTCGGGGACGTTTGAAGAAAGAAAGTTTTTCGGTTCTTCAAAAGGATGGAAGTTTGAAACTTAAAGAAGGAATTTATGGCTTAGAACATGTAGCAATTAAAATCTTAAGAGGAATTAAAGGAAAAGCATACGAATGGGAAGTTCCAATTGTAATTAATTTATTTCAATTAACAATTATTGTTCTGGGCTTTGTTTTGTTTTTTTAGATAGATTTATAAGAGATGTTACATAAATGTATTATATGTTACATAAATGTAGTACAGAAAAAGTCTTGAAAATCTTCTTTAATGAGCCAATAAAGAAACATTCATTAAAAGATATTTCAACAAAATCTAAATTAGCACATACTTCTGTTAAAAAGATTTTGAATGATTTACTAAAAGAAAAAATAATAATTGAAAAACGAGAGAGAAAAGGAAAAAGATATTTTCCACTATTTTATTCTAATTTAGAAACTGAAAAATTCAAAAAAATGAAAGTAATTGAAAATTTGGAATCAATTTACGATTCTGGGTTGATTGGTTATTTGGAAAAAGAAATTATGCCAAAATCAATTGTTCTCTTTGGTTCATATCTTCGTGGAGAAGATATTGAAGATTCAGATGTGGATATTTTTGTTGAATCTAGTGGAGAAGAAATAAATTTGAAAAAATTTGAAAAAATTTTAAAAAGGAAAATTAATATTTTATTTAAAGAAAGTTTTAATTTGTTGGGCAAAGAATTAAAAGAAAATATAATAAATGGTTTTGTTCTTCAGGGATTGGTGGAGCTAAAGTGAAAAGAAAAATCAGTGTTGACAGGAGTAGGGCAAATTCTTTGAGAAGCATGGCCACTACTAGTTTGGAAAGGCTAAATTCATTTGATAAGGAAAAGTATCCTTTAAACACTTTAGATGATTATTATGACATACTTCACCAATTAATGGAAGCTATTTCTGTTTTGAAAGGGGTTAAATTTTCTAATGATTCTGCAAATAAAGAATTAATAGATTGGGTTTGTGATACTTTTGAATTTGGTGAACAAAATAAAGTTTTTTTACAAATGATTAGGAATTATCGGAATAAAATTTCATACGAAGGATTTTTTATTAAAGCCAATTTTATAAGGCAGAATGATGAAAAGATTTTAGGAATTATTTTTAAGTTTGAGAATATTATTGAGGGGCTGATTTAATATGGATTTTCAACAGGAGATGATAGAAGAAGAAAACTTTTTGAAAAATATTTTTAATAGATTTAGAAAAAAAGATTTTAGTGGCACAGGTGGGCAAGCCATCAAAAATTCAAGTTATCAATTAACACAAAATTTAATTTTTAAATTTGGAAGTTTAGCTTTTACTATTATTATTGCTAGAATGCTTTTGCCTGAATTGTTTGGGCTTTATTCTTTGGCTCTTGCGACAATTGTTTTATTTATGTCCTTTAGTGACTTGGGACTTGGAGCTGCATTGATTACTTTTATTTCAGAAAAATTAGGAAAAAATAAACCTAAAAAAGCCAAAGGATATTTCAAAAAACTTTTAAAATGGAAATTATACGTTACATTTATTGCTGCGGCAATTCTTTTAGCAAGTGCATACTTTGTTGCTGAAATTTATTATGCAAAACCTATTTTTTATGCTCTTTTAGTTGGGGGAATTTATTTGCCCGTCATTTCTTTACTTGGATTTGTTGAAGGAATATTCAAATCCTCAGATCAGTTTAAATCCCCAATGATTAAAGAAATCATTTTGCAAGTTTCTAGGTTAGTCTTAGTTCCTTTAGCTATTTTCTTTTTATTGAAAATGAATTTAGACAATAAAACATTGGTTGCTTTTATCTTATTAAGTTTAATTATTTCTTACCTGCTTGGATTTTTGTTTTTGATGATTGTCATTAAAAGAAAAATTCTTTTTTTGAAAGTTAAAGAAGAAAAAATAAATAAAAAAGAAATAAAAGGATTAAAAAAGTTTATTTTACCTTTGAGTGCCACTGCCCTTTCTGGCATATTTTTTGGATATATTGATACTTTAATGCTAGGACATTTTGTCGCTGCAAAATTTATTGCTTTTTATGGTGCAGCATTTAGTTTGATTGGTGGACTTTCTACAATTATTGGATTCGCTGCTGCTGGATTACTTCCAATTTTTGCAAGAAAATCTGGAAAATCTTTAGAAAATATTTTTAAGAAAACAAGAAACTTTACTTTGGTTATTTCTGTCTTTGCAGCAATCTTTACTTATTTTGTTGCCTGGTGGGCAATAAGAATTGCTTATGGTGTTAATTATTTGGAAGCTGTTCCGATATTAAAATATTTTTCTATTCTTTTAATTATTTTGCCAATGGCAGGAATTTATGATGCTTATTTAATTTCTCAAAAGAAAACAAAAGTCATTGCTTGGTTGCTTGTTGGAACAACTATTGTTAATATTATTTTGAATTATCTTGGTATAACTTATGGTTTGCAATTTGGTATGTTTGAAGCTGTTTTAGGAGCATGTTTTGCTACTATTGTAAGCAGGGTGATTTATTTTGTTGGAGTTTGGATATTTAGGGGGAAATAAGAAATAATTATTTTGTTTTAATGATTCTTTATAAAATTTATTTTCCCACCATTCCCTTGGTTCTCTTAAAATATGAGTAA
>CAZGQV010000010.1:0-25032 GCA_964527365.1 Candidatus Woesearchaeota archaeon | reverse complement strand
TGGCGCTAGTGCTTTAGGAGATGTTCTTGTTAAAGATTCAGAAGTAGATTCTGTTTCAAGTAAAAACTTAATTATTGTTGGTGGAAGTTGTATTAATTCAGCTGCCGCTACTGTATTAGGTGGTGCTTATTGTGGACCTGCGTTCACAGAAGCAACTGGAGTTGGTACTGGTCAGTTCATGATCAAAGGGGTTATGGACACATTTACGACTGGTAAATTAGCTTTAGTTGTTGCTGGTTATGAAGCCGCAGACACTGTAAATGCTGCAACTTACTTGACTAAAAAGACAGTTGACACATCAGAAACTTATACTGGAACTTCAGCTACAGAGGCAACTCTTGTAGTCGCATAAAGTTAACAAGTTATCAAAAAATTTATTTATTTTTTTTATTTTTTTTTCTTTCCTCCGGGAAAGAATAATTTTATTGTTTGGACGATAGTCTCTTTTACTAATTTTACCCTCTACAATTAACAAATCCATTTGTAGAGGGTAAGATTTAAGTAATCCCATTTCTTAGAAAATCCA
The DNA here is from genome assembly GCA_964527365.1 of Candidatus Woesearchaeota archaeon. Taxonomy (GTDB): domain Archaea; phylum Nanobdellota; class Nanobdellia; order Pacearchaeales; family GW2011-AR1; genus GW2011-AR1. The sequence goes on along the minus strand of CAZGQV010000010.1, from coordinate 24,506 downwards.
TGGTTTACATTTACAAAAAAATAGTCGCAGGAAAACCTTACTATTATTTGAGAATTTCTAAAAGAAAAGGAGATAAAGTCATCTCTAAAGATATTGCATATTTGGGATCAGAAATAGAAACAGTAAAAAAACAGATAATGAAACTTCCTAAATACAAAGATGAAATTAGAAGAAGCTATAGAAAAATAAATTTATTTTTTGAAATTGAATATTATTCAACCAAAGTCAAAAATATGAAACTAAAAGAAGATTTATTTATGGGCAAAAAATTAATTGAAATTGAAGCTTGCAAATTTCATTACAAAGATCATTTTGAAAAATTAGATCAAAAAACAAAAAAAGAATTTGTAAAAGGATTTGCTACACATTTTGCATACAATACAACTTCTTTGGAGGGAAATACAATCACTTTAAAAGAAACTCAAAATCTTTTAACAGAAGGAAAAACACCCAAAGATAGAACACTCCGAGAGATCTATGATATCCAAAATACTGAGGCCTTATTCACAAAATTAATTGAAGAAAAAAGAGAAATAACACATAATTTAATTATTTATCTTCATAAAGAATTAATGAAAAACATAGATTTAAGAATTGGATATAGGGTAACAGACAACAGAGTTATTAAATCTCATTTTGATTCAAGTCCAGGAGAATATGTAAAAACAGATATGGATTTGTTATTGAAATGGTACAAAGAAAATAAAAATAATTTACATCCAATAGTTTTAGCAACAATTTTTCATCATAAATTTGAAAAAATTCATCCTTTTTCAGACGGAAATGGGAGAACAGGAAGAATGATTTTAAATTACATTTTAATAAAAAATAATTATCCTCCGATGATAATTTATAGAAAAGATAGAACAATGTATTTAGATGCTTTAGGGAGTGCAGATAAAATTTTCCTAACAAAAATAGATAAATCCAAATATAAAAAATTAATTAGTTTTATATCTGATGAAATGATTTCTTCATATTGGAATATTTTTCTATAGTTTCAAGTAAAAACTTAGTAATTGTTGGTGGAAGTTGTATTAATTCAGCTGCCGCTACTGTATTAGGTGGTGCTTATTGTGGACCTGCGTTCACAGAAGCAACTGGAGTTGGTACTGGTCAGTTCATGATCAAAGGGGTTATGGACACATTTACGACTGGTAAATTAGCTTTAGTTGTTGCTGGTTATGAAGCCGCAGACACTGTAAATGCTGCAACTTACTTGACTAAAAAGACAGTTGACACATCAGAAACTTATACTGGAACTTCAGCTACAGAGGCAACTCTTGTAGTCGCATAAAGTTAACAAGTTATCAAAAAATTTATATACTTATATCAATTGATATAAGAATGATAATGAATTCAATTCAAAGAAAAAAATCTAAAATCTTAAGATATCCAAGATTAGATACGGTGATAATGGTAGAGCAATTTATAGAAGAACATTCAGGAGAGTTTAAAATTTACCAACTTTGGAAAAATTTACCTAAAAAGGTGATGTATCAAACATACAAAGTAATAATTTCTTATCTTTTGGAAATAAATAAAATTGCAATTGATTCTGAAGAAAAAATTGGTTATATTTGGGACCCAAATTACAAAAGAAAAGAAGATTTAAAATGGGCATAAAGAAAAAAAGTTCTGGAGTTGACTTTAGAAATATTCAGATAAAAAAAGCATTTGAAAAAGTAAAAAAATCGGATCCAATTTTACATAAACATTTAATTCATGCATTTAACGATTTACTTAATAATGCTTTTTGTGGAATCCAAATACCCAAAAAATTAATACCCTTGAAATATAATTGTGATAATTTATGGAAATATAATCTTCCTGATGCTTGGAGATTAATTTATACTGTAAAATCTCCAACAAAAATAGAAATAATTTCAATTATTTTGGATGAATCACAAAGATTATGAAAGAAGGTTTAGATATTAGTTTTTCATTCACAACATTCTTCTAGTAATTTTCCTACCCAGATATGCCAAGACAATGAATATTAAACAGAAAATCCCCAAAATAATAATTTCATTAAGAATTGAAGAATAACTAAATCCAAATAAAATAATTTTTTTCAAAGCAATATCCAAAACAACAACAGGATTAAAATTTGCAATTGATTTAAATCCAGAAGAAATACTTTCAATTGGTAAAATTGTATTTGAAAAGAACATTAAAGCAGCAGAAATAATAACTGAAGCAAAAACGGTTGTTTCTTCCGATTTAAATAAATATCCAATAAACATTCCTAAAAAAGTGAATCCAGATAATGCAATAAATAAAATTAATCCTATTTCAGGCAAAATATCAAAAATTGGAATTTTCAAAAGATATTCAATTCCTACAAAAATTAATATAAATTGTACAATTAAAATAATTAAACAAGTAACATAACAGGAAAGAATAAAAGTAAAATCCCAAGTAGGAGTAATAAAATTTCTAAAAAATGCTTTAGTTTTTCTTTCTTTTAAAACAAGAGTTGAAGATAAAAGAACCCCTCCAAATAAAGCCAATAATCCCAAAATAGTTGGAAGTAAATAATCCCTATTATTTGAATTAGAAGTTAAAGAATTAATTTGAATATTCACAGGGGAAACAATTTCTTCAGAACTTCTAAAATTAGTTTTTTCCAAAGAGGTAATTAAAGTATCCAATTTATTTGGTGTATTATCTAAAATAAAAAGAATTTCTTCATTTTGAGTAACCAAATCATTTGAATTTTTCAAATTAAAAGTTTTTATTTGATTAAGTAAAATTATTGCTTCATCAACTTTGTCTTTTGATTCGGATTCATTCATAGAATTACTAGCACTAACCAAATCCTGAATAACAGTAGTTAAATTTGAATTTGAAGAAATTTCTTTAATATTTAAATTAAGTTCTTCGATATTTCCAATTGAAGAAGAAATAATCTCTTTTTGTGAAGAAAGGGAATTTTTAGTTGATTCTAAAACATCAATTAAATTTTGTGTATGCGAAATACTAATATTTGAAGCCTCCAGATCTATTTCATTTTCGACATAATAGACAAGAGAATGGGCCAAATTAATTCTGGAATTATCAACATAAAATTGTATATTTTCAATAGTGGATGTTTCATTAGGAAGATTTAAAAAAATAACACAAATTTGTGTTTGGCTCAACTTAACTGAATCAATACAATCTTTCTCCAATTCAAAATCTTTAATAACAAAATTATTTTCTTCAAGTGAATTTAAAAGATTTTGATTTAAATTTGTTTCCGAATTAATATGAACACCCAAGACAATCCCACTAACACCAGATGAATTAAATGCCATTCCAGCAAGAAGAATTATCAAAACAGGGGTCAAAAGAATCATAATCGCAGAAAATTTACTTCTCCCAATTATTTTCAAATCTTTTTTTACAATACTCAATAAAGAATTAATTCCCATTTTCCATTTCCTCCAATTTTTTATCTAAAAAGTTTTTACTTTTTGAAGCCTTTTCAATAGCTTTTCTTAATTCTGAAGAATCAGTAATCAAATTGGATTTTTTTATAGATTTCTTCTTCTTCAATTTGACTTTACTTTTTATTTTTTTAGATTCTTGATATGATTTCCTGTCTTTTTTTGAAAATATTTTATCAAATACTTGATCCAAGGTGGATACACCATACTTTTTTTCAATTTTTTTTGAATTTCCCTCATCAATTATTTTTTCATTATATAAAATTGCAATGTTATCACATATTTCTTCTGCCTCATCAAGTAATTGTGTTGTCAAAACAATAGTTGTTCCATATGAATTAATTTTTTTTATTAAATTAATTATTTGTTTTCTAAGCAATGGATCCAAATCTGCAGTGGGTTCATCAAGAATTAAAAGGGTTGGTTTATGAATAATTGAACAAGCAATATCTAATCTTTTTTTCATTCCTATAGATAATTCTTCAGACAAGGTATTTTTTGCATTTTCAAGTCCAACCAGTCCAATTATTTCTTCCGTTCTTATTTTTAATATTTTTCTTTTAACACCATAAAGTTTTCCAAAATGGAAAATATTTTCTTTTACGCTCAATTTTTCATAAAAAGAACCATCTTCAATAGCAAGTCCAAAGAATTTAGAAATATTTGAAATATCTTTTAAAATATTTCTTCCCAAGTAATATATTTTACCTTTGGTTGGTTTATAAAAAGAACTAATCAATTTTAAAATTGTAGATTTTCCTTCTCCAGAAGCACCAATGATTCCAGTAATTTTTCCTTCAGGAATTGTCAAATCAATAGAATTTAAAACAACATTTTTTTTGAAACTTTTAGTCACCCCTTTGAACTCAATTAATTTATCATTCATCTAAAATAGAAGCCATTTAATTTTTTAAACGTTCCGACTAAAATCCACAACGCTTTTATATCAAAAATTCTTAATTTCTTTATGAGAAAATTAACTTCAAAAAAAGAAATGGAAAGGAAGAGCAAAAGGAACCAATACCTTTTGGGAATTGCATTAGTTGTCATCATGTTTGGTTCAGTTTTTGGAGTAATTGTTGGTTCTTTTAATAGTGAAACAAAAAAAGAAAAAATAATTTACAACGGGTATGAATTCATAGAGCAGAATAATTATTATTTATTAACTTTGGGGGAAGTAGATTTTTATTTTGCAGAGGATCCAAATGAAATTTTCCTTTTAGAAAAAGAAGTAAGTTTAACAAAAACATTATCTTCTCTAATTGGCCAACCAATTTACATTTCTTCAATTGATTATTCTCCTTCAAGAGAAATTTATCAAAATATCGCCCCCTATGCAGAGAGGATACAATTTGCTTGTTTAGAAGATGAAATTTGTGAAGATGAAAATTTTCCAATAAAAACATGTGAAGATAATTTAATAATAATAAAAGAAGCAGAACAAAATAAAATATATGAAAAAAATAATTGTATTTTTGTAGAAGGTAAAAAAGAAGATTTAACGAAATTAACTGATGAGCTCCTATTCAATTTAATAGGATTAAATCAATAATATTATAAATAAAATTACCAATATATTAAGATGGCAGCAAAAAAGAAACCAGCAAATAAAAAAACTTCGAATAAAACGGCGAAGAGAAAAATTAAAGAAATTTTTGAAGTAGGAAAAGGAAAAAAAGAAAAGATAGTGAAAAAAGAAGGGATTGAAGAAGTAGAAGTTTCAACAAAAAATCAATCAAAAAGACAAGAAAAATTATTGAAAACAATTTTGATTGTTATAGGAGTAATAATTTTATTAACTATTGGATCATTCATTTATTTGAAAACTCTACGAAGTTCTAATTATGAGGGAATTGAGTTCAAAACAGCAAATTTAGGAACAACAAATGCACCTTTAATTATGTATGAAACATTAACTCTTGCTCCTTCAAATGATGGAACAGAAGGTCCTTTTGGATTTAGAATAAGAACAAAACCTTCATCACTAAAAAAAATACCTTTTGAAGAAGAAAATTTTGAATTAATGAAAATAAATGGTTACTGGTATGAGGCAGATTTTAATTGTGATGGAGACGCAACAATTGCGATGGAAAATTTAAAAAGATTATTTTATAAAACAGGAATGGATTTTTTTAGAGATAATGCTTCAACTTGTGATTCTGAAGGAAGATATAATTATTTTACCTTAAAATATGGTGAAAAAACAGAAATTAAAGAAGTTGGAAATAGATGTTATGATATAATTATCAAAGGAAATGATGATTCATGTGAAATACTGCCGGCAACAGAAAAATTAATGGTTGAAATTTTCAGTAGATATTTAGAAATTTAAAAAATGAGTTCTTTTCTTATTTCAATAATTTTAACTTTACTTCCCATAACTGAACTAAGGGTGGGTTTACCACTAGCCTTATTTAATGCAACAAAAAATAATCTTCCCCTTTTTCCCACATTTATTTTTATTCTATTATTAAACATAATTTTAATTTTCTTTGTGTTTTTCTTTTTGGATTTTATTCATAAAAGATTAATGAAAATTTCAATTTATAATAAATTTTTTTCAAAATATGCAATTCATTTAGAAAAAAAATCAAATTCTTTTGAGAAAAAATTTAAATCAATTGGTTATTTGGCTTTGATTTTTTTAGTTGCAATCCCCCTCCCTTTCACTGGGGCCTGGACGGGAAGTTTAGTTTCCTGGGGATTAAAGTTGAATAGAAAAAAATCAATTTTGGCAATTTCAGCTGGAGTAATTATTGCTGGAACAATAATTTTTCTGGGAACCTTGGGAATTTTAGCCCTTTAAAGAAGATAAATCTTCTTTTGAACCTTCAGAATTTATTTCTTTAAAGAAGATTTAGAATATAAAAATTTCAAATCAGAATAGAATGGAATTCTTTTAATTTTAAATTCTTTTACAGCCCAAAACCAAATAGCCACAACAAAAATTGTGCTTCCCAAGTACCAGAATAAAGCATGAGTAAATTCATAAATTGGATTATTAAATAGATAAATAATGCTCAGTATGAATATTCTCAAAATATTAATTAATAAGAAGATTCCAAAAGAAAATCCCATGATTTTCAATCTTCGTCTAATCTTTATTTTTGGAGTTGTCAAATTAAGAATTAATAAAAAATAATAAGCTGCTCCAGCAACACAAGCACCAATAATTTCAATAGATAAATCTCCAAGTTGAACTATGTTTCCAGTTAAAGTAACATCAAAAAACAAATTCAATAAACCATAAACTGGAAAAACTGTGAGCGGCATGAAGATATAATAAAATAAATCTAGTCCAGGAAGGGCGATAAGAGCTAATATGGCATATCTCAAAAGCAAGTTCCAAGATAATCTAGATTCTTTTTTCATATAATTAGAATACAAAAATGTCTTTAAATAAGTTTCAACTTTAGAAATTATTTTGAAATGGAATTTCTCTAAATAATTCGAGATTCAAAAAAATTTATTTACGTCTAGAAATTCTAACTGCAACAACAATAATTGCAATAATCAAGATTAAATTAACCAGAATAATTAAAGCTAATTTAGTATCAAACTTATTCAATAAATTCTTAAGATTAAAAGAACTTTCTTCTACTGTTACAAAAAGAGTTCCACTTTGAACAATTTCATTATTTTCTAAAGCAAGAATATTGAAAGTATGTTCACCTTCAGAATCTTTATCCAATTTGAAAACAATTGTAACTTCTTTTGTTTCTCCAGCCCCCAAAATAACTGCCACAGGATCAATACTAACTACTGTTGCCCAGCCTTCAATTTCACTAAAATCTAAACTCAAAATCATTTGTTCTTCTCCAGGATTAGTAATAGCAGCTTTAATCATCATTTCGTTTCCAGCTTTAACTTCCTCAGAATCTAAAACCGCCGAAATAAGAGGTTCAGCAATCTCACAAATACCTTCCACTTTAGCAATTAAATAAGTTTCAGCTTTATCATCTTCACTAGTTTCAAATAAATCATCATCTTCATCAAAAACTTCAAATGAAATTTGGTAATTTTTTTCTTCCAATTCTTGAGGAACAGTGAAAGAAAAACTAAAAGATTCTGATTCGAAAGCTTGAACTTCATCAAATTCAACATTCATATAAATTCCTAAAGCTTTATTATAAATAACAAGTGTAACCTCATCTTGATCATTATCTCCAATGTTCCAAACATTTCCAGCAATAGTTACTTCTTGCCCACAAAGTAAGCTACTATAAAATATATCTTCAACTTCAACACCATTAACTTCAAATTCAGTAGCAAAAACAAAATCATCTCTTGTATTCATCTCTACTTCAATTGAATCAGAATCACAACTGTCTTCCCCATCTAAAGCATTTGCATCATTATCATCAATTTCTCCCTTAGCTTTAACATAAAGAATAGCATCTTCTCCTTCGAACTTATCGATATCTTCATCAATTATAAAAGTAAATGTAATTGTAGTATCATCATTTTTGTCTAATTTAAAATCATCTTCAGTTTCAGTCATAATTTCTTTCCCATCAGTATTATATAGTGCCCATTCAATTTCAATTTTTCTCATATCCCAATTACCATTATTGTCAATATCCACTTCAACTTCAATTTCATCTAATGGGTACCAATAAGAATCATCATCACCGAAACCTTCAATAACTTGAATATCGTTAATTTGAACTTCTAAATTTCCAGGATTTTCACAAGCTTCACAAAAATTTGTATTTTCAAAAATAAATTTAATCGTTTTTGTAACATTCAAAGTAGAATTACTCATGTTATTTGCAGTAAATTCAACATTTACAAAACCGCTTTCAGGAAAATCAAAAGAATTAATGGCTCCAGTAGCATTAACAACGTATTTCATTGCAGCTAAATTTGTTCCAGCTACATTTAAAAAATCAAGGTAAACAATATTTCCATTTGAATCAACAATTGTTTGTTGAGTGGGTAAAGAAAATGTAGCATTACTATCAGTTGATAAAGTAAAATTATTTGTATAAGTATTTTGATTCAAAGTAATTTCAGTAACACTATCAGTAAAAGTAATAGCACTAGTCACACCTAAAAATAAAGTAAGGACTAAAATACTTGCAATCACTAACATCAATTGTTTCTTTGCCATGTATTCATTCTATAGTTACGACTTTATAAATCTTTCCATATCTGAGAATATATGTTAGAGAAAACATTTATATAATCACAAGACATTTTATAGACGATAAAATGGTACTAAAATCTAAAGAAAATTCAGTAGGTGCATGGGCATTTTTAATCGGTGTTATTTTAGCAGTTATAATTGGTATTGCCACAAGTTCTTTTATTCCAATTTCAAAAGTAGCACAATTTAGTTCTCCAATTTATGCTATATTAGTAATACTAGGAATTTATGTGGGATTTAAAATCCATGTTGAAGGAAAAGATTCTCAGAATTTTTTAATTGCTGGAGCAATATTGGTAATAGTTAGTAAATTTGGGATGGAAAGTGTTACTGGTTCATTAATCGGGATAGGTATAGGGGATACTGTAGCTTCAACTTTTTCCGCACTTTTAGCTTTATTTGTTCCTGCAACAATCATTGTAGCAATAAAATCAGTTTTCTCTTTAGCTAAGATTTAAAATTTATCAAGGAAATCTTTATGGTCCAGGATTGAATTTAAATTTTGTAATGTGATGAACAGTTGATATTTTTAGCAGAACAGATAATTTATTGATTGGTTTTTATTTCTTCGGAATCTTATTCATATTAATAATGGGCCCTTTAGTTAAATCCATTCTTGGACAAGCACTATTGACCCAAGAATCTACTCCAAAATTTTCAAATTCTGAAATATTTAAGTCATTCGCAATGAACAAATACCCTTTTTTATCTTTCAGGTTTTTTTTAAATTTAATAGATTTTTCTAGTTGTTTTTGACCAGGTTTAGTAGAAACCAAAATTCCTATCTTTTGAGAATTCAAATATCTCAAATATGCTCCCTTTTCTTTTTTTTCTAATTTTAAAACCTCTTTTTCACTAATTTTTTCAATTGTTTCTCCTTCTAAAATATAAGTTGGAAGTTTTGATTCATAAGCTAAAGATACAGAATGAAATTTTCCTTGCCCAACAATTAAAATAGCTTCAACGTCTTTTGGAAATTTGGGATTACTACATCCTAAAACTTGAATTTTAAAAATAATTTCTTTATCTAATTCATTTTCCAACTTTTTTGCAATTTCAATAAATTGATTTGAATAACAAATAGCTAGTTTTTCTTCAGGAATTTTTTCATTAACTAATTTAGAAATTTTAGAATAATCTGGTTCAATTTTAGATATAGCTGGAATAAATATGGTTTTCATAAAATCAAGAGTAAATTTGGTATTTTAAACTTTATCTAAAGTTTTAGAAATCATTAAAGGATCTTCTTTCTTCTTTCGCTTTTGGAACATCTTTTTCAATTTTTGCAAAAGAGGGAGTAATAATAACTGTACTTTCTCCAAATCCAGCAATAGATCCTTCAAGTGCATCAGCAGTTTTTTTAATTTTAGAAATCGCTCTCTTCAATTCAATCGGATCTTTTTTCTTTAAAGCTTTAATATCTACAACAGCAATTGTATATCCTTCTCTCAAGGCATTAAGAACATTATTGGCATCTTCATAGTCTCTCAAATTAAATAATTTAACTAAAACTTTATTAGATTTTTTCTCTTGTTCCAAATCAATTTCCAAATAATTGTCTTCCATGAACTCGTCATTTGATTGACTAGAAAACGCATCTCGAATTTTTTTGAATACCATAATAAACTCACACCGGATTTCTTTATAAAGATTTCGTCAATTTTTTATAATGATTATTCTTTTTTCAAAGAACCAAGAACTTCTTCCTTGATTTTATTCAATTGACTGTTTAATGAAATTTCTTGTTCTTCAAGAGATTTAATTTTAATTCCAAGTAATTTTTCTTTATTTTGAAGATCTTCTTTTATTTTTTCTTTTGAAACTTTAATCATTATTTGTCCAATAAGTTTATAGACATCTTCTTTAGATTTTTCAATTTCTTCTAAGGCAGAGAGGGTTTCATTAACTTCCATTTGAAAAGATTGTTTTTGCATCATTATTCCTTGCAAATTTTGTTCTAAGAATTGTATCTGTTGAATTTTTTCGTTTTCCATTTTAAGTATATATTAAATCTAAGTCAGAGGTGAATAATAAATTTATTCAGCCTTGATTGTTTTAACTTTCGTTCTTGGTTTGAAGAAAATTTTGAAACCACAGTTAGGACAAACAAATCTTTTTTTCAAATCTTTGTTATCGATTTCCTTCTTACACTTGAAACATTTGTATTCTGCCATTTTAATCTAAGTAATATGTATTCGATGCAAATTTCTTTTCACACCTAGGACATTCCCAAACTCCTTTTGAAATTCTTTTAACACGTAAACTTTCACAAAAAGGACATTTTTGCTTAACTCTTTGTTTATTTTCTACTAAAACAAGTTTATCCCTAACTTTCTTCCCATATCTTGCACCAAATTTTCCGGCTGCTTTTGTTTTTTTTGATTTTGTTGTCATTTTTCTTTATTTTTGAATGAAAATGGGGCTGCCCAGATTTGAACTGGGGTCATGAAGTCCCAAACCTCATAGGCTACCAGGCTACCCCACAGCCCCACATAATCGTAATTAAGAGCTACCAGAGTTTTATAAATTATTTCTTTTTCTCTTCTTCGGCAGCAGCTTGTTCCTTCAAGATTTTATCTTGCTCCACTTTAAGTTCAGTAAAGTATAAATCTAATTCTTTTCTTTTTTCTTCAGAAGTTTCTGTTAGTTCTTCTTCGATTTCTTTATCATATTTTCCTTCTTCTACTAATTTGTCAACTTCTACGGCAGGCATATTTTCAACTAAAAATCCTAAACTTACACAACTACCTAAAGTTATTTTTACAGCTGCTTTCAAATCATTACATAATAAGTTTGCCATTTTTGCTTTAGCTACAGAAATAATTTGTTCTATAGATAAGTTTGCTGCCTTTACTTGCGACTGAAGTCCAGAGCCTTTTTCTACTCCAGCTTCTTTTTTTAATAATCCGGAGATGGGTGGAGAAAAAACTTGAATTTCAAAAGTTTTTGTTCCCAAGTCAATTTCTAATTCAACCGGAACCTGCATCCCCTTAAATGAAGCTGTAGCTTCGTTAATTTGCGAAATAACATTATTGATGGGAATTCCTGCTGGACCTAACTTTTGACTTAAAGCTGGACCTGGCTTCATTGCCCCACCATCAACTAATAATTTTACATTCATTCTTCTTCCCTTCTGATAACTTTAACATTATCTAATTTAATAGTAACTGGCAATGGAACAACTGCTCCAAGTAAGCTCACTACCACTTCTTCTTTCTGTTTATCTATTCTTAAAACTTTCGCCTTTTCGCCCTTAAGTGTAGAAGAAATAATTTCAATAATGTCACTTTCTTTAATACTAACGGTAGAAGCAGAGGGTTCTACCATATTTTTAATTTCATCATAAGAAATTGTTTTCCCAATGATCCCCTTAATATAGGGTAAATTATAAACTGCTTCCTCGGCACTATCTCGATCTTCAGATTCTAAAAGAATGTATCCTCGAAGACCATGTGGCCTTGAAATAGAATAAATTTTGATATTTTTCTTTTTAGCTCTTTCATAAATCATTTCTAAAGCTCTTTCTTCCTTGTTCGTTTGTACTTTAATAATTAATATCATTTTATGTTCACACTACAACTTAACTTGTAAGAAGTAGATAGTAATAATTAATATTTTGGGTTTATAAAGTTTATGATTATCTTTCTTTTTTATCAAAATATTCAGATAAAGAATTAATTAAAAAAGAGTTTTAATTAAAATAGAAATCAAAAAACCAATTATTCCCAAAATAGCAATCCCAATTGCAGAAACTTTTGAAGTCATCTCAAATTCCTTTTTAGTTGGTTTTTTCAAAGCAAACCAGACTCTTTTACATTTTTTATAAAATGATTTTAATTGTTTCATAGAATAAATATTGGTTTCAGGTTTTTAAAACTTATTCAAGTTTTAATTCTAAACTAGGTTCATACATCTGGGCGGTTAATGCAGTTGGTCTCCTATGGCAATTGTCTGGAGAATCCTCATAACATAAGAGAGTTACATTTTCAGTTAGTGCCATCTTAGCTAACCCTTTGATTTTCTCAGCTTGTGGAATAAGTGTTTCTTTCATAAATCTACTAACATATCCCCACCATGAAAGACCATCATGATAATCAGTTAATAATTCGGGAGAAGGAGATAATTCAATCCAATGTTCATCAATAGAATAATATTCTGGGTGTCTTTCAGGATTGTAGGATCGCATAATACAAATCCTTTTTCCATCATCCGGACTTGGTTCAGCTCTAATAGATTTAGTTTTTAACATTTTTATTCAAGAAATTCAATACCTAATTCCTCTTCAATTTCTCTATGTTTCAAAGATTGCATTGTTTCGCCATGTCCTAAAACTTGTGAACTTTTAACACCTGTTGCAATTAAAAGTATCCTAATTGATTTATCCATGTCTGGGGAAATTTTAGCACCCCAAATCATTTTTGCTTGTGGGCTTAGTTTATCTCCAATAGTCCCAATAATTTGTTTACACTCTTCAAGACTCATATTTGGTCCCCCAATAATATTTACAAGTGCTCCTTTTGCTCCAGAAATATCCACATCTAACAGTGGATTTTGAAGTGCTTTTTGAACTGCATCCTGTGCCCTGTTTTCAGTATCACTTTCACCCATACCAATTAATGAAACCCCCCCTTCATTCATCACAGCACGAATATCTGCAAAATCCAAATTAACTAAACCAGAAGTCGTTACAAGTTCAGTAATTCCTTTTACAGCATTTGTTAAAATTTCATCACTAATTTTGAATGCAGTGTGCAAAGGCAATTCTGGAGCCAATTCTAATAATTTATCGTTGGGAATAACAATTAAAGTATCCGTGATGGACTCCATTTTTTCAAGACCTAAAACAGCATTTTCAATTCTTTTTTGTCCTTCAATTGTAAAAGGCATTGTCACAACACCAATAGTTAGTGCACCTTGTTTTTTAGCAATAGAAGCAACAACAGGGGCGGCACCAGTCCCAGTTCCACCACCCATACCACAAGTAATGAAAACCATATCACTTCCAGCCAATTTTTTCTTTAATTCAGATTCAGATTCTTTTGCTGCTTCTTCCCCTATTCTGGGATTACTTCCAGCACCAAGCCCTTGAGTTAATTCTTTACCAATCAAAACCTTGTGATTAGCATTTGTATAAAGTAGATCTTGCGCATCAGTGTTAATTGCAATTAATTCTCCCCCCCTAATGCCAATTTCACCCATTCTATTCAAGGAATTATTTCCTCCACCCCCAATACCAATTACTTTTATTTTTGCAGCTTGATTTTTAATCAATTCTGCTAGTTCTTTATCAATCTCTTTTACCTCAGGAGATGTGTTTCTCGTCTCATTAGAATAATTTTCATCCATGAGAAGAAAATGCTAAAACTCTTTATAAAAATTGTTGTGGTACTTTAATTAGAAAAGGAAATATTATTCTTTTTTAGGTAGAGGCAATTCAATTTCCGAAACTTCAACATCTAATCCAAAGATTTCTGCATATTTATCTTTAAATAATTCCACAAAAGATTTCATGCCTTTAGGGACGTTCATAAGAATTTTTTTATCTTTGATTTCAAAATCAAATTTTTGTCTATAAAAAAAATCATTTAAAGCAGCAATTTGATCTTTTTTTTCATCAATTCTTCTTAATATTTTTACAGTATATTCAACATCTTTTCCTGCAATTGGATTATTAAAATCAACCAGAATTCTTCCTCCAGAAACAGTTATTATTTTACCCATTTTTCCATCAAAATTAAGAACTACTCCTGGAACAGGATTAATTTTGTGTTTTATGAATGCTTTTATTGGCATCATTCTAACTAATTTTTGATCTCTTTTTCCAAAAGCTTCTTCTGGAGATAAAGAAATAATATGTTCTCCAATATCTTTATCAATTAGAAATTTATCAACACCTTTCACAAACATACCTTCACCCAAACAAAAAATAAAAGGTTCAGCTTTACCAGTAAGTTTAGCTTTTTCCATATTTTCCTTAATATTAGAATCAAAGATAGTTCCATCTTTTAACCTTCCAGTAAATTCAATCTCGAGAAAATCTTTTTCTTTGAATGCCATAGGAAAGAATTGAATTTTGACTTTATAAAATTAATTGAACCTAACTCACAAAAACTTTTATAAACTCCTTTCATTATTTTTTAATATGGTAGCAAAGATTATTGGGGCAACAGAAGCAAGGGTCGGAACAAATATTATTTATGAAGGTACAACTTATACTATTAAAAAAATAGATATTTCTAAAACAGGAAAACACGGACATGCTAAATGTAGAATTGAAGCAGCAAACATGTTTACTGGAAATAAAAAAATATTTGTAATTCCGGGACATGACAAACTTGAAATACCGATGGTTACAAAAAATAAAGCACAAGTTCTTTCAATTGCAGAGGATAAATTGAATATAATGAATGTTGAATCTTTTGAAACAATTGATATAGATATACCTGAAGAATTTAAAGATCAATTTGTTGAAAATGATAATATTGAATATTGGGATATTGAAGGTAAATTAATCTTGAAGAGAAAGCTATAATTCCAAATCTAAATTTTTATAAATCATGTAACTATTAGTTTTATATGTCCTTTAAAAGTTCTTTAAGATTAGAATTAAAATATTTAAAAAAAGAGAAATGTGATGAGATCCAAAAATATATAAGATTTGCAGATAATCTTTTTACTTTTGAAGGAAATATGGCCCCGCACGGCCATTATGATGTAATGGTTTTTTACGATTCAGACAAAGAGATTCCTAAAAAGGATCTGAAAAGACATTATGGAAAGTTGTTGGAGATAATACTCGAAGATTAATATTTTTATTTTTTAGCCAATAGAGAAAACTTTAAAAACTAAATTTCTAATTCTATTAACATGGCAACGAAAATACCTGAAGCAGTAAATAGACTTTTCAAAAATATGTTTGTATGTCAAAAATGCCAAACTAAGATTAGATCAGATAATCAAAAAATCTTGAAAGGAAAAGTTAAGTGTAGGAAATGTGGTAAATCACAATTCAGAGTTTTGAAGAAGAAATAAACATTACAATTTTAAACTCCTACTCATAATTAGTAACAGGTGATACAATGAATTTTTTAATATTAGATATAATTTTACTAATTTTATTCGCAAGTTTCATATTTTTATTTCTTTATAAAAATAGAAAAAAATTAAAAAAAGAGGGGTGGCTCTTTCTTTATCACACAAAATGGGGCCTGAAATTAATTGAAAATACGGGAAAAAAATATTCAAAAACTTTGAAAATTTTAAGTCATTTTTCTGTTTGGATTGGTTATATTTTAATGATTATGATGATTTATTTATTTGGAAGAATTGTTTGGCTTTACACATACCATTCAGACATAGTAAGAGCAATAAAAATACCCCCGATAATGCCCCTAATTCCTTATTTACCACAAATATTCAAATTAAGTTTCTTACCCCCATTTTATTTCTCATATTGGATTTTAATCTTAGCAATAATTGCAATTACCCACGAATTTTTCCACGGAATTTTTGCAAGCCTAGCAAAGGTAAAAACAAAAACAACTGGCTTTGGATTTTTCCCATTTTTCTTCCCAATATTTTTAGCAGCTTTTGTTAATTTGGATGAAAAGGCAATGGAGAAAAGAAGTAATTTTAAACAAAGAGCAGTCTTATCGGCGGGAACATTTGCAAATATTCTAACTGCCATTCTTGGGGTTTTTTTAATGTGGGGATTCTTTGCCATATCTTATGCTCCAGCAGGAGTAATGTTCGATGATTATCCATATGGCATTGTAAATATAAATGATATTGATTCAATAAATGGTATTCCAGTAGATTGGACCAATATTTCATTATCTGATTTTGAGAGCTTTACACAATTCACATCAATAATCTCAAATGATACAGATTATTTTGCAGTTAAGGCTCTCGTTGATGAGAATCGAGTGGCCCTATATTACCGTTCTCCTGCAATAGAAAAAAATATAACGGGAGTAATCACAAAAATAAATGGGGAAGAAATATTAAATTTAGAACAATTATCTTTAGAATTAAAAAAATATTCTCCACAAGATTCAATAACTTTAGAACTTTACAATGGAGAAAATTATAGTGATACAGAGATTACATTGGGAGAAAATCCTTTTACAAAAGAATCTTGGATTGGAATCAGTTTTTATGATCATAGTTCTTCAAGTTTTTTAGCAAAAATAAGTTCAGTCTCAAATCTTTATAAAAAATCAAATATTTTTTATCTTCCAAAATATAATGCAGCAGAATTCATTTATGATTTTTTATGGTGGTTAGTTTTAATTTCATTCAGTGTAGCATTGGTTAACATGCTCCCGATGGGAATTTTTGATGGGGGGAGATTTTTCTATTTAACAATTCTAGCAATAACCAAATCTGAGAAAATAGCAGCAAGATCTTTCAAGGTTTTAACAAATGTTTTCCTAGCTCTTCTGGCAATTGTGATGATTTTTTGGTTGAAAAGTTTTTTCTAATTTCTTCATTTAAATTTTCTATAAAATCCTAAAAATCTTTTTCTTTTATTAAAAATATCTAATGAACGAGCATATCGAACATCTTCAATTGAATAAAATGCATTTGGATTAAAATGTTTGACAATTTTTAAAATTTCTTTGAGTTCTTTTTTATCAATAACGGAAAAAATAATTTTAACTTTTCCTTTTCTTCCCCTTGCGTCAGAAATTGTAATGGGAAAATCAAATTTTTCCAGTTCTTCAATTAATTTTTCTGCATTCATTTGAGTAATTATTCTAATCATCACTTTACCAATTGAAAGTTTTTCCTCAAGTTTCATTCCAATAAAAGTTCCTGCAGAAAATCCTGCCGCATATGCAACATATAAAATTGGATTTGTAACATCAGTCATTAATTTTGAAACAACAACTACCCAAATCAAAACTTCAAAAAAACCGAGAATTGGAGCCAGATATTTCAAACCTTTTGAGATAAAAATAACTCTTAGAGTCCCAATGCTTACATCCAATATTCTTGCAAAAAATATTAGAAAAATTAATGTTATATCTATCATTTGAAATTCCATTACTCGCACAAGAAAGTTCCCTTTAAAAATTATTCCCCAAACTTTAAAACTTCCACCTTCTTTGCCCCACCATGTCAAAAGCACGTAAACGTATAAGAAAAGAAACATATGAACCAGTTGGAAAACATTCCGCAGTTCAACTTTGTAATTGGACAAAAAAATCTCTAAAGGATGAAGGTGTTTGTTTCAAAGAAAAGTTCTATGGAATAAAATCACATCTATGTTGTCAAATGAGTCCTTCAATCCTTTGTAATAATCGTTGCATACATTGTTGGCGCGATATTTCAAATGCAAAAGATGAATTTTTAAAAGAGATAGATGAACCAAAAGAAATAATTGAAGGTGCAATAAAAGCACAGCAAAAACTCCTGACTGGGTTCAAAATAGACCCAAATTCAGACAAAAAGCAGTTGTCAAAAGCAAATCAAAAAAAGTTAAAAGAAGCACAGCAACCAAATCAATTTGCATTAAGTCTAACTGGAGAACCAACACTTTATCCCAAGATAGGAGAATTAATTGAAGAAATAAGAAAACGAAATGCAACCTCTTTTTTAGTAACAAATGGATTACAACCAGAAGTAATTAAAAAATTAATCAAAAATAATCAAATTCCAACAAGACTTTATGTTTCAGTGAACACTTCAAACAAAGACGCCTATGATAAATTCCATAGGAGCCTAAAAGAAAACGCATGGGAAAAATTAAACGAAACATTACAATTATTCAAAAAAGTAAAAAAGAAAAATACAACCGTTTTTAGAATGAACCTAGTAAGGGATTTGAACATGGAAGACAAATACATTCCAGAGTTTGCAAGAATGATTCGACAATCTAAACCAGATTTTATAGAATTAAAAGGATTTATGTCTGTGGGATTTGCAAGAGAAAGATTGGGCTATGAAAAAATGCCGACACATGAAGAGATGCTTGAGTTTGTAAAAAAGTTGGAAAAAGAGTTGGAGGACACAAGATATATTTTACAAGATGAACACGAGGCAAGTCGAGCTTATGTTTTATGTAAAGATAAAAAAGATTTGAAAATTAAGGAAGAGGATTATTAAATCAATAATTTCCCATGTAAAAAATCTTTTTAATTTTTTGGAGCAGAATATTTTTTTTTAAAAAAACAATATTGTTCTGAAGAGCCATTATTCTTTCTAATAATACTTACAAAGGGTAGATGTTCCACAATTTCACAATTACCAATCCCTTGCAGAATTTTATAATTCACCATTTCTTTTCCAGCAGGATAAATGTTCACACCAGAAAATCCAAAATAAATATCAAATTTTTCGGATTCAGGAGTTACCTCAATTGGAAGACTTTTTATGAAATTTAATTTTCCTTCTAATTCTGAAATTTTTAGATTTTCTTCATCAAAATGTATTACGAATTTGTTGTTCATATTATAATTTACAAAAAAGATTCTTTAATAGTTTATATGATATCAACTTTTCCCATCTTACAACCAAACAACGCCTTCCTTCGTCAAAGCACAAAATCTAATTCCAACAGGAACATTAATTAAAGCAGAAACTAAAGCCATGTGTTCTTTACCATCACCTGAAGCAATGGAACAACCAATTTCCATTCCACTAAATTTACCCTTCAATTTATTTAATAAATCTTCTTTCAAATCAATTAATTTTTTACTTAAATCAACTTTAACAAAATCAAATTTCTTTTCATGGGAAAAAGTTTTTCCTTCTTCTCCACCAACCAAAATTATTTTTTCCCATTCACCATGTTTCATAAGTCCAGAAACTTGTCCCCACGATCTTTCATCCTTTGAAAGTAAACATATTAATTCCATACTATCCCAAATAAAAATCTCTTTATAAGAATTATTATCTTTTACTGACAAATAACTAACCCAATTAACCAAACTTCGTTAAGGTTATTCTTCGCTCCCGGAGAAAAATAATTAACCAGGAACAATCCTTCGAGATAATCATATTAATCCTCCCAAATGTTGCATGTAATTATTTTCTCCCAAATACTCGAACTACTTCGTGGGATTTATCTCCCCTTTTTCATATATTCCTTTACTTCAGAAACAGTCAAATAGTTATCTGAAAATTTTTCCCATCTTGAATTTTTCAACAATTTATTTGCCTTTACTTTCAAAGCAATTAATTCTTCTCCATATCCCTTTCTTATTGCTAAAGTGTCTGCCATTCTTTCCTCTTCAATCCTATATTTACTACTAAATATATATTTAATCAAATGAGGATAAAAATAAATCCATTTTTTTCTTTGAGCCAACGAAAAGTGGGAAAGTTCATGAGACATAAGCCCTGCAACAACCTTTTTATTTAATTTGTCACATGGACTTGCAATTGCGAGTAAATTTATTCTTGGTAATAACCATAGAACTCCAGACCCTGGAATTGGAAAAGGAATCTTAACAATCCAAATTCTACCCTTAATTTCAGGAAAAGATTTCTTCCTAATTTCCTTAACCAATTTTCTATAATTCATAAATTAATATCTATTCAAATCAATTTAAACTTATCCAATACCCCTCCCAAATTTATTAAACGCTTTTTTCCTAATTTCCCCATGAAAGAAGTGTATAAGTTTTCTCTAGAGGAACTCTATTCCCAGTTAAAAACTTCTCCAAATGGATTAATCCAAGAAGAAGCCAAATCAAGGCTAGAAAAATATGGAAAAAACACAATAAAGAAAAAAACAACATTCCAGCCATTAAAAATTTTATTTAAGCAATTCAATTCCTTTTTAATTTATATTCTTTTAGTAGCATCAATTATTTCCTTTCTAATAAATCATTTAATGGACGGATCAGTCATTATGGGAATTGTTTTATTGAATGCAATCATAGGATTTTTCCAACAATATCGTGCAGAAAAAGCAATACAAAAATTAAAGAAATTAATTATCCCAAAAACAAGAATAATTAGAAATGGCCACCAAATTGAAATTTTATCAACAGAATTAGTCCCAGGAGACATAGTAATTCTTGAAGCAGGAGATAAGATTTCTGCCGACTTAAGAATTTTAGAATCAGAAAATGCAGCAACTAATGAAGCAGTATTAACAGGAGAAAGTTTACCTGTTTCAAAAGAATTCGGAACAATAGAAAATCAAACTTCTCTTTCGCAGAGAAAAAATATGTTCTATGCTGGAACATCTTTTGTAAGGGGAACTGCAAAAGGTTTGGTTGTAGCAACAGGGATGAATACAGTTTTCGGAAAAATTGCAGAAAATTTACAAAAAATAGAAATAACAAAAACACCAATGCAAAAAAGATTAGATAAATTTTCAAAACAAATTGGTTTAATCATTTTAGCTTTTGTTTCAATAATAATTTTACTGGGAGTTACAGAACATTTTGAATTGATTGAAATGTTTTTAACAGCTGTTGCATTGGCAGTATCTGCAATTCCCGAAGGTCTTCCAGCGGTTCTAACAATTTCTTTTGCGATAGCATCACTGCTAATGTCAAAAAAAAATGTAATTATAAGAAGACTTCCAGCAGTAGAGTCTTTGGGCAGCGTCACAGTAATTTGTTCTGACAAGACGGGCACCTTAACTGAAGAAAAAATGATTGTGGAAGAATTTTTCACAAATAACCAATTGTATCCTGCAAATAAAATTGACCTAAATCAAAATAAAGAATTATTCCTGCTCATCAAAACAAGCATTTTATGTAATAATGCTCGATATGAAAAAGAATCTGTTGGGTATAGTTTTATGGGGGACCCAACAGAAATAGCTTTAGTTGAAAATGCTTTGAAATTTGGATTAGATAAAAAATCATCTATAGAAAAAGAGCCTTCAATCAAAAAGTTTGAATTTGATTCTACTAGAAAAATGATGTCTGTTGTTAGAGAATATTCTAGCTATAATACAATGTATTCTAAAGGAGCAATAAAGAAAATTTTAGAAATTTCAAACAGGGAATTAATTAACGGAGAAGTAAGAGAATTAACTCAAACAAGAAAACAAGAAATACTTTTGAGAGCAAATGAAATGGAAAAAAAAGCTTTGAGGGTATTGGGGTTTGGAATAAAAAATATTTCTAAGAAAGAATTTCCTGAAGAAAAAGATTTAATCTTTTTAGGATTAACTGGAATGATTGATCCCCCTAGACCTGAAGTAAAAAATGCTATAAAAGAATGTCGTGAAGCAGGGATTCAAGTAAAAATTATTACTGGAGATTCTGCATTAACTGCAAAAGCCATTGGGGAGAAAATTGGAATAGTTGGAAGAGTTGTTGAAGAATTAGAATTAAAAAATATGTCTGATGAAGAGTTATTGAATTCCATAAATAAAATAGCAATTTTTGCAAGAGTGACCCCAAAACAGAAATTAAGGATAACTCAAATACTCCAAAAGAAAGGAGAGATAGTCGCAATAACAGGGGATGGCATAAATGATGTTTTAGCATTAAAATCTGCTGACGTGGGGGTTGCAATGGGCAAAAGGGGGACAGACATAGCAAGGGATGTATCAGATATTGTTTTAATTGATGACAATTTTGCTTCATTAGTTGAGGGTGTGAGGGAAGGTAGGAAAACATATGACAACATCAAAAAATTTACAAAATATTTGTTAGCAGTAAATTTCTCTGAAATATTTTTAGTATTATTTGCATTAGTTCTTGGAATGCCTTTACCTTTAATTCCATTACAGATACTCTGGATGAATCTAGTAAGTGATTCTTTTCCCTCAATGTCTTTGGTATTTGAAAAAGGAGAGAATGTTATGAAAAGTAAACCTAGAAAAGAAAAGAGTATTGTTTCGGGAACTTGGAAGTACATAATTTTGGCAGGAATTTTGGCATTTATTACAGAATTGATAATTTACTTAGTTTCAATAAATCGGGGAGACCCAATTGAATTAACAAGAACGTTGGTTTTAACAACGGCAATAATATATGAACTCTTTTTTGTATACACTTGTAGATCAAAAATAACACTCAAAAAAATTGGAATTTTTTCTAACAAATGGTTGAATGTGGCAGTAATTGGTTCAATACTAATTCATTTAATTTTAATTTATACTCCATTAAGAAACTTTTTTGAAGTAGTGCCTTTAACACTAGACAATTGGATATTTATTTTGCCTTTTGCAATTTCTGGTTTAGTAATATTTGAAATAGCAAAATATGTGAAATTGAAGAGAAATAAATATAAATAAACTCCTTTTCTAATTTGAATGAATCAAGAAAAAGTTTACGCACTAATTGATGAATGCAGAAAAGAAATGCTTGTAATAGATGAAAATTTTTATGGATGCCCAAGAATTAATGCTCACGAACATGAACAACGTTCTTACATAGCACAATTCAAAAAACTAAACATAAAATCTTCAATTGTATCAAACATATATTCTTTTAGAAACGATGATGGAGAAATCACAGATATCAAAAATAATATTGAAAAAATGTTTGTCAGTAAATAAAAAAAGTTGTAGGAGACAAGAAAATCCCGAGAGATTTTATGTCCAAGGAAACTATACTTTGGAAAACCCGAGGGTTAAACAAAGTCGTTCTACTGTATCCGAAGACACAAAGAACAGACATCCTTAATCAAAGGAACAAGTCCTTCAATTCCTACAGTTTATTGAATAAAATACAATATTTAACTTTAATAAAAAATATTTATCCAAAAATGTTTGTTGTGGATATTATTTTTCCAGTAATTTTAATTCCCCAAACAAGAATTAATCCAATTCCTGCCCCCCATAAACACCCAACCATTTTGCCCAGCATTGTTGAAAGAGAAGTTCTGTTTATTTCTGTTTTATTCATTTTCAATTTTTCAGCCATTCTACCTTCAAATAATCCCCCAATACCATCGGTAATTGTATTTCCTGCAGCTCCCCCTAAAACAGCTCCTGCAACTCCAGCAAATATTCCTCCAAGAACTGCAGTAAAAATTAAAACCCCATTATCAATCATTCCAAAAACAACATCTGGCATAACTTCATTAAGGTTTATTTTAAAAATTTTTAAAAAACCGACTCCTAAAAATCCCAATAAAATATATGCTGGACCAATCAACTCTTCTTCAAAAATTAAAAATACACTAACTCCGACTACGATTAAACCCAAAATAATAAAACTTGTAAGAGCTTTCACAAATTTTTTTCTCATAAAATAAAGAAATATTCACCCTTAAAATATTTAACTCTTTTTTTTAGGGATAAATTTTTGAAACAAGAATTAATAAGAAAACTTTCTTTTTTTCTTAATGGAAAAAGAAGTTTTAATGAAAAAGGGATTTTTGATTGGGGGTGCCATTTTTTTGGTTTTATTTATTGCAGCATTATTTTTCTTTTCTCCAAGGTTTTCTGGAAACATAATCCTTTCAATTGAAGATGTTTCAAATATTAGCGAGAACACAATTCAAATAAGGGATTTTACATATTTTCCAAAAGAAGTTAAATTAAGTGTGGGTGAAGAAATAAATTGGGTAAATTTAGATTATGTAAGACACACTGTAACCTCGGATGGTGGTGGACCATTAAATTCTGTTTTATTGTCTCAAGGTGAAGAATATTCGTACATTTTCACAACTCCTGGAGAATATGATTATTATTGTACTCCCCACCCCTATATGACTGGAAGAATAGTTGTTGAATAAGATTTCTAAAGAAATCGTTTTTGGATTTAAATGAGACATGAAATTTTGTAACAATCTTTTGATTGTAAAAAATTACATAACTAAAGATAAATCAAAAAGAAAACAAAGCGATAAGTAGTGGAAGTTTAATTAACCATATCTGGCACAAGATAATAAAATTACAAAGAGGCTTTTAGTAACTCTATACTACAATTCTCGGCGAACCTCGAATCTTACATAAGAGTTCTATCAACGTCATCTTCTATGACGGCCTTAATTATCTCGTT
>CAZGQV010000009.1:0-25802 GCA_964527365.1 Candidatus Woesearchaeota archaeon | reverse complement strand
ATTAGCAATCTGGTGCAATAACCGCTATGCGATCGAGGCATAGTAATAATAAAATATAGTTTAAGGTTTTAAAGATTACTATTTAGTGAATCTATAATAATAAAAAGAAAATTTATTTTTTTAACTAATGGAAAGAAAAAAAATAGAAACTTATCATCCGAAAAAAAGATTCATTGAGAAAGTGAAACATATTTCAAAACCAACAATAAAGATTTTTTTCATATTTGTTCTGATATTTTTAACAGTTTCTGCCACTAAATATGTTTTGGAAAAAAAAGATATTGATATTTTTGACGCAAAAATTTCAAATCAAATAATTATGCATTCAAGTGATTCAGAAAAGATTTTTAATTCAACTGAGGGGAATATAAATTATTTTGATATAACAAGTTCAACAAATTATTCGACCCTAGTTTCAGATTTATCAAAAAGCGGAATTGTTCAAGATCTTCCAAAAGATTCTATTTTGAAATTGCAATTTTACAATTTTGATTCTGGGCAAAGAGAATGGGAAAAATCTTATAATTTGAAAAAAAATCTAGTTGAAGAAGGAGATGAATTGGGAGATATACAAATAATGATGGATTCAAAATATGTTGGAGATTTTAAAGTTAAGGGTCCTTGTGAGGTTTTAACTGATGCAAAAGATAATGGAGACTTTGGTATTGAAACGAAAATGAGTCAAAGTGCATTAATGTGGAAATATAAAAATATGCTAAAATATCGTGATTGTTTAGGAATTTGATTTATTTAAAATCATCTGCAAAAAATTCATAACCTCCTATGAGGGTTATTGTTGATAAGAAATACCAAATTATTACATCATCAATCGGAAAAATATTTCCAAATAAATTTATTGGGACCAAATATTTTCCTGGCCACCACCAACTTCCAATTAATAAGGAAACAATTTCATAAATAAAAAATATAATTGAAAAAAATATCACAGGAACAAAAGTTTTTTTTAATAATTTTAAATTCCTAGAATAAATAATTATTGATGGAACGAGCAAAGTTATTATTGCAACTGTTACATAATTCATTGCAACAAATGTGGGATCTAAAAAATAAATGGAAAAAATTATTGTTGAGAAAACAATTAGAAAACCTACCAAATATTTAAATTTCTTTGAGATTTTTTTTGTTGTATCTCGATCAATAAAATATTCATAGAAAGACAAAACCCAAAAGAAATTAATGAATGCAAATAAGATGTTTTCTAAAGGCATTATTCCAAAAATTCTAGGTAAGATTGATTGAACATCCCAAGCATCGGCTAATCTACTTACTAATTCAACTGCTAATGCAAAAAATAAAGTTAATGCAATAGAGAAAATTAAAACTTTTTTTCGGGATTTTTTTAACCATAAAAAGTTTACTATCATTGGGGGCACCAAGACTATTAAAATAGAATAAAGATAGGCAGGTTTAATTAAATAAACTAAAAGAGAAGCTAAAATTACATATAACAACATACCTGCAATTTTCACATTTTTCTCTTTCATATTGTTTTTAATTAAATACAAATTATAAATCTTTAGAAGAAAAGAGTGTTGTGTTTTGTTTTGTAAAATAAAATAGCGAGGGCTATTCGTACTTTCAAAATCTTCTTTAAATTCACTTCTTTCATTTATTAGAAATTTTAAAAGATACTCTGGATTTGAGTTCAAATCACGCCTAAGAATGTGAAATAGCGAGGGCGGGATTTGAACCACGCGACCTCCGGGTTATGGGCCCGACGAGCACTCCAGGCTGCTCCACCTCGCTATATGAGTTGCCCTTTTTAGTGGTGGAGCTGGGCTGCTCCAATGGAAGAACTTTTGTTCCTGCAAGAGACTAAGGCCTTTTCATAAAAGCCATGTCCAATATAAGAACTTTCTTCTTGCAAGCGACTAGGTTTCACAACGTGAAATCATGTCCACTTCGCCATATACAAAATACAAATTTCATGAACTTTTAAAGGTTTCTTTCATAAAAATTAAGATAAAAATATCTTTGCTGTTAAGATTAATCCAACTATTACAAGAATGATTCCAATAATTGTTTTTAGTTTTCTTTCAGAAAATCTATTTGCAATTATTGAAGAATATTTTGCTCCAAAAAATGCACCTACTCCTGCAATTAAAAAGAAGACAATTGGAAAAGGTTTATAATAAAAATGGGTGACTGCCCCAAAAAACGCCATGATTACCATCATCGCTATTGCTGTTCCAATTCCTTCATGAAGTGTAAAACCCAAAACCAAAACCAAAACTGCTAAAATGGCAATGCCCCCTCCAGCACCAAAAATTCCACAAATTAATCCTACAATTATTCCTAAAATAGATAAAATAATTATTCTTTTCTTCCTAGTATCTCCCAATTTTTTTAAAAAATCCAAACTATGTTTCTTTTCTTTTTTTAAAATGAATACTATTCCCAAAACAAATATTCCTATTCCAGTAACTATTCCCAAATCTCCCGCAGGTAAAGAAAATGAAGCATAACTTCCAATAACTATTCCCACAAAAGAAAAAAGTAAAAGGGGAATTACTGAAGTTAATTTAATATGTTTATTTTTATAATATACTCTTGCTGCAATTATTGAAGCCACAATATCTGTTGCTAAACTTAATCCGATTGCTAAATATGCATCCATTCCCAAAACTATAATCAAAAGGGGAGCCATTATTAAAACAGCACTTGCTCCAATTAAACCGGTTATTATTCCTGCTCCTAATCCTGCCAATAAGAGTATTGCCAAAGTTAATAAATCCATTATATTGATTATCAAATAATCTTTAAGAAAGTACCTATCCAAAGGAAATATAAAGATTAATTGATTTTTATTATCCTAAGGAGGTGAAATGATGAATTTATCTAATTTAACTGAAATTGGTCCAGAAGGATTTCAAAATTTAGTTCTTGGTGGAACATTAGGAGCACTATTGGGAGTTGCAATTATTTTGGGAATAATTTTTGCTCTGGCTATTTATGTTTATACTGCAATTGCCTGGCAAACTATTGCTATGAGACAGGGTTACAAACATCCTTGGTTTGCATGGATTCCTTTTTTGAACTTGGTAATGATCTTAGAATTGGGAGGATTTCATTGGGCTTGGGTCTTTTTGATTTTAATTCCTGTTCTTGGTTGGATTGCAATATTTGTTTTAAGCATAATTGCTATTTGGAGAATTTTTGAAAAAGAAAAATATCCGGGATGGTTTAGTCTTGCTCCGATAATTCCAAAAGCAGGAGGAATTCTTTTCTTGATTGCATTAGGATTTGTTGCTTGGAAACCGAAGGTTAAGAAAAAAATTACTAAGAGAAAGAAAGAAAAGTAATTTTTTTCATACAATCCATTTCTAAAGAAACGTATCGGAAGAAAGTTGTGAAGAAGAGAAAAAGTTACCAAAACTAAAAAACGGAAATTTTTTTTTTTATTTTTTTTTTTATTTTTAAAGACAGTTCATTTAATTAATCTTGCTTCGCTTAGATTAATTTTCACTCGCTAAAACAGAAGTAATTATCTGAAAGCAAAAAAAATTTTGGTTATAGATTAGATTTGCTTGATAAATGGTTCAACTACTTTTGAAAGATTCTATCAATCTTTTCTTTAAACCATAATTATTGCTCCAATCAGAATATGCTGACCAACCTTGCCAAATTTCTAAAAACTTATCTTCATTTATTTTTTCTTGATTAAACAAAGATATTTTTCTTTCAATATTTTTTATATTTCTTTTTCTGAGTAATCTGTAATGATAAAAATTTTTAAATCCAACAAAATCAATCCCTCTTGAAAGATTAATTATTTTTGATTTATCGGTATGTAGTTCTAATTTCAATTTTTCATTTAGAAATTTTTCAATTTCTTTTTTCCAATTCTCTAATTGTTCTTTTGAAGAATGCAATAAAACAAAATCATCTACATAACGAATATAATATTTTGTTTTTAATTTGTGTTTCACAAATTGATCTAATTCATTTAGATAAACATTTGCAAAGAATTGAGATGTTAAGTTTCCGAGGGGCATTCCTTTTCTATTAATCGAAGACTGCGGCTCTCTCTCTAGCACAACTTTGATTAACCACACCATTTGTTTATCATTTATTTTTCTTTTCAAAATATTTATTAAAACTTGGTGATCAACATTTTGAAAATAATGTTTTATATCTGCTTTGAAACAGTATCCCTTTATTTGATTTTCATTAAACCAGCCAATTGTTTTTCCATTTTTTGAAACTTTCTGTGAAAAAGAATTGAACCTCTTTATTGCAAAAAGATTTCCCTTTCCTTTCCTATTTGCACAATTGCCATAGATAAATGTTTTATCAAAAATTGGTTCTATAATGTTACATATTGCATGATGAATGATTCTATCTCTAAAATGAGATTTAGAAATTTTTCTTGTTTTTGGATCCCTTACAATAAAATCTTCAAGTTTCCTTGGAAGATAAATTTGATTTTTTAGTTCTTCATGGAGTTCATTGATATTGCAAATTAAATCCCCCTCAAACTCAAGAACATAATCTTTCTTTGTTTTTCTTTTTCTTGCTTTCCTCCAAGCAAGAATTAAATTCTTTTTTGAATAAATCTTTTTATAAATATTTTTGTAGGTTTTCATTTTTATGAAATAAAAAATCCTGAAGAAGGGCTATTCCAAAAGCATGACCATGACTATCCTCGTCGAAGTAGTCGCCGTTAACATGCAACCTTCTGTCGTTGTTCCAGTTGTCGTTCAAAGCAGACACCAGCCATGTAGCCAATTAATTGAAAGTAAATCACCACTTTTTCAATATTCACAATATTTCAGCTACTAATTGTCAAAGTTGAATTTTATGGTTTCTTTTTAGAAACACTATTAATTGACGTGTAGTCCTTTTTTACCTTTCCCTGTCCAGAGGAAAAATAAAAATCTCCAAGACAAACAAATAAAATAAACAACCCTTTAAAAAAATTTCGCGTCAAAATTGTTCAACTTCTCTGCAAGCGGACAATAGATTTACTCTCACTACTTCGCAGTTCGTATCCCAAAAGCATGACCATGACCACCCTCGTCGAAGTAGTCGCCGCCAACATGCAACCCCCTGTCGTCGTCCCAGTCGCCGCCCAAAGCAGACACCCTAGTTTCTTCTTGGTCTACAGAATTAAAACTCCATAGTTTTGGATCATATTTATATTCATCTGCAATCTTTGCTATTTTTTCTGCTCCTTCTTCTCTGTATCTTGCAATAATATATGGATTTTTTGATAATTCTAAAGCTGTTTGTTTCCCTATTTTATATCCAAATGGAACAAATTTTACATTTGAATCCTTATCTTCTAATTTTTTAACCAAAGAATTTTTATTCATTACAATTCTTCCATTTTCAACATTTGGGTTATGTTGTAAAATAACTCCATTTTGAAAATCTCCTTTACCTTTTGGTAAATATAAATTTCCAGTAAATTCCCATAACCCATTATTTTCTAGAATATTAATTATTTCAGATTCAAATTTTCCTTCTTTATTTTGAAATGCGTCATAAACTAACGAAGCTGTTTCACTTGAATTCGGATTTTTTAAGCCTAGAGATTTAATCTCTTGTGCAACATTTCCATAACTTCCTTTCATCGCTGGATGTTGAAATGAAATTTCATTTTCTCCATGGGGAATTCCATTCAAATATGTTTTTCCAATTTCTGATTTCATATTGATTTTAGAAAATTAAAGTTTATAAAAGCTTTTATTTCGTTACCTTTATGTAAAAGTAACAATTTCACTTCTTTATTTCCCCAGTTCTTTTCCAAGAAATATAATTTCTTTCAAGTAAGTCAATCACAACTTGTCTTTCTTCTGCTTTTCCGAGTCCCTTCCAGTCTAGTACTGCAAAGTCAACCTCTTCCAGAGTATTATTGAGAGCTTCTAAAATCATGCTCTCTGTTATTGGTCCCACATATTTTGGGATAATGTGGGAAAGTGCAACGTTTGAGTTTAATTGAATTTTATTAAAGCTTTGACAATAATGATTTCCCCCAATTCCAATTCCTATTTCATTATATGGATTTTCTTTGAAGGTTTCAATTGCTTCACGAATTGTTTGTGCAACACAAAATGCTGCCCTTCTATCTGCCCATTCAACTTCAGTTCCCCCAATTTCAATAAATACACAAGGAACATCAATTAATGGGCCATGGTGAGTCACTTCCATTGTTACATTATATCTTGAAAGATCTAATTTTTTTGCTTGTTTATTTAATATTCCAAATAAATGTTTTTGGAATAATGCTCCTGAAGGCGCTACTCTTCCTTTTTCTCCCCCACCCCAAACTTCTCCCCAATTTCCTGGAGCATGAATTGAAAGTGTTTTTTCTTTTTTTGCAGATTTATGTCGGGATGCAAAAATCACATAATCAAATTTATTTATGAGTTCTTTGTTTAAATTTTCTGTCTTTAACATGTCCCCATTAATCAAATGATAATTAAATCTCCCGAGTTCCATTAGGTTCATAATGATATTTCTACTTGCTTTATCTGCCTTACTACCAATAATTAAGAACTTTTTCATATAAACTTAAAGGTTAAATTATTTAAATTGTTTTTTGTTGGGGAGTATATGAATGAATTGATAAAAATATTGATTGGAGCAGTTATTTTGATTTTAGGTATCCCAATTGGAAACCTCTTAAGAAAATATACTAAAGACGAATTAAAGATTGGAAAAAAATATTTTAGACTCTTAACTTATTTAGGGATTATTGGTGGCTTTGTTGGAATAATAATTGGAAATGATACAATTATGTTTACTTTGTTTTTTATTGCAATTGTTACTAGTAGAAGTTTGATTACAAAAATTTAACAAATTTATTTTCTTTATCTGTTAAAATTATCTTTTGTTCTGGAGTTTTATTACTTAAAATAAATCCCATTATAATTATTTCATCCCCTTTTTTTATTAAATGGGCTGCTGCGCCATTCATACAAATTTCTCCCTTTCCCCCTGGAATCACATATGTTTCTAATCTATTTCCATTAGTGTTATCTACTACCAAAACTTTTTCTCCTTTCTCTAAATTAACTAAATCCATCAATTTTCGATCGATTGTTATGCTTCCTTCATAGTCTAATCTTGCCTCAGTAACAATTGCTTTGTGTATTTTTGAATTCATAAACCATTTCATTTTTTTCTTAGGAAAAGAGATTATTTATATTTTTGCAAAACATTTATATACTACTATGCATAACAAAGTACTGTACAATACAAAGTAAATGATAAAAAATGGACACACAATTTAAAAAAGGAGTACTCGATTTATGTGTCATCGCAATACTAAAAAAACACGATTGCTATGGATATGAACTTGTCCAAAAAATTTCAAAAACGATCGCAATTTCGGAAGGAACTTTGTATCCCATTTTGAGGCGACTCAAAAAAGAAGGATATTTAGAAACTTACCTTCAAGAATCAAATGAAGGTCCTTCAAGAAAATATTACTCCCTAACAAAAAAAGGAAAAGAAAAAGGAAAAAAATTAAAAGAAGATTGGAAAGATTTCGAAAAAAAGGTGGATAAAATATTAAAATGAATAACCAAAGATCACGAAAACCTCTTCGAGGTAAAAAACAATTTTTAGAAGAATTGAGTAAAAATTTGAGAGGATTATCTAAAGAAGATAAACGAGAAATTCTTGAAGACTATGAAGCTCACTTTATTATTGGGAAAAAGAAAAAAAGAAAAGAAAGTGAAATTGCAAAAGCTTTGGGAAATCCAAAACAAATTGCTAAACATGCAAAATTAGAACTTGCAATTGAAAAAGCTGAAAAGAAAAAATCAATTGGAAATATTTCTAGAGTTATTTTTGCTTCACTTGGTCTTGGTTTTTTTAATCTTATTTTCATGATTGGTCCTTT
Organism: Candidatus Woesearchaeota archaeon; assembly: GCA_964527365.1. Classification (GTDB taxonomy): domain Archaea; phylum Nanobdellota; class Nanobdellia; order Pacearchaeales; family GW2011-AR1; genus GW2011-AR1. Next base: position 17,929 of record CAZGQV010000009.1, on the reverse strand, counting down.
CTTTGGGCTCTTAGGTATTTTAATTGGTTTACTCGCTACTGGTTTTTCGCTTACTATTTCGGGTATTGCAATCATTGTTGCTGGATTTTTAGCACCATTAATGGTTGAGTTTATTGCTCTGGGTGGAATTAGTCTCCCATTAATATTTCTTGTAGGAATAGGACTTGCCTCCTTTGGTTTATTATTCTTGATTGGAACTTTTTATGTTTCAAAAGGATTTTATAAAATAACTTTGAAGTATGTTAAATTTAATATGAAAATAATTCGGAGTGAAGAAGAATGAAAAGAATTACAAAAGTTGTTTTAATTTTGACTGCTATTTGTCTCATTTCAGTTGGAGCTGCTGCGGCTTTATTTTTTATGAATGAGGATTATATTCGGTATAGTTTTGATAATCCTAATTATAAAAATGTTGATACTTTTGAAAAAAGTTTAATTGAAAACATAACAGATATTGAAATTAATTCACAAAGTTCAGATGTTTTTATTAAAATTATTGATTCAGATGAAGTTACTTTTAATTTGACTGGATACTATGCGGAAGGAAAATATGATGAAGAAATTGAATTATCTTTGATAAATAAAAATAACAAAATAATTGTTGATATCGTATACAAAAAACCAAAGATCTTAATTGGTTTTAATAATCAAAATATTGATTTGTATGTTGAAATTCCAAAAAATTATTCCCAAAATTTGGATTTGAATGTCCACTCTGGAAAAATTCAATCTAAAAATTTAAATTTGAATAAAGTGGAATTTTCTACTGATTCGGGGAGAATTAACTTTGAAGATGTTTTAGCAAAAGAAGTTCTGGTTGAATCTAAATCTGGGAGTATTTATGGTGAAAAAATTGATTCTGAAAAAATTGATTTAAATTCTTTTTCAGGAAAAATAGATGTTCAAAAAATTACTGGAGAGATATCAAATATTAAAACCACTTCTGGGAATATTTTATTAAATCGTGGAAACACAGAAAAACTTATTGTTGAATCTTTTTCAGGAAGAATTGAAATTGAAAACTTTGATTCAAATGAAGCTAAAATAAAAACCACTTCTGGAGGAATAGATCTTGATCGAGTCAATTTTGAAAATTCTCATATAGAAAGTATTTCAGGTAGCATTGAAGGAAGTAATTCTTTTTTGAATAAGATAAAAACTAGTTCTGGAAGAATTGAATTGAGTGGTATTTTAATAAATAAAAATATGGATTTGAAATCTTCTAGTGGAAGAATTTCAATAGATTATCTTCCTGGTTCTTCTTTTAATTTGATGTTTGATACAAATTCGGGGAGATTGGATAAAGATTTTGAAGGTTTGATTTTTGAAGGGGGAGATAAAGATGTCTTGGTTCAAACTAATTCAGGAAGTTTGTCTGTCAACAGATTTTAATTTCTGGAGAAAATATTTATTTGAAAAATTAATTTTTGAGTTTTTGCATTAAGGGTAACCTTAATAAATCAATTTTACCCTTTTTTTCTATGGCATTATACTTAATTGGACTTGGATTAAATGAAAGAAGCATCACAAAAGAAGGCCTTGAAGCTATTAATAAATGTAAGAAAATTTATTTGGAAAACTATACTGTTGACTTTCCATACACACAACATAAACTTGAAGAAATTATTGGAAAAAATATTAAAATTGCAAATCGAGAGAAAGTTGAAGATTTGAGTTTGGTTGATGAAGCAAAAAAATTAAATGTTGCTTTACTTGTTTATGGATCCCCCCTAACTGCAACTACCCATATTACATTAATTGATGAATGTCGGGCTTCAGGAATAAAATATCATATTTGTTATAATGCCTCTATTTTTGATGCGGTAGCTGAAACTGGTTTACAATTGTATAAATTTGGAAAAGTTGCGTCAATGCCTGCTTGGAAAAAATCATATGAACCAACTTCATTTATGAAAATTGTTCAACAAAATATGAGCCAGGAAGCGCATTCTTTGATTTTAGTTGATATTGGTTTAGAATTTGAAGATGCTTTGGTTCAATTAAAGAAAGCAGCTGAGGAACATGATGTTCCTTTAAACAAAATTGTGATTTGTCAAGCAATGGGAACTAAGAACAGAAAAATTCTTTATAGAACTCTTGAAGAAATGGAAGGTTACGATGGAGTTATCAAACCATATTGCCTTATTTTGCCTTCTAAGATGCATTTTGTTGAGAAATCAGTTCTTGAAGACTTTAGTAAAAATAAGAAATAGGAGTTAATTTTTTCCAGGCACTTCATGATGTTTGAAACATCTTGGTTCATAAGTTTCTTTTTTACCTTTAAGTTCTATTGAAACTGTTGGAGAATTATAATGTGCAGGAACTCCACCCATTAATCTCTGCGTATAATATGCTGGTTCACCACATTTTTTACAAATTGCATGACATTTTTTGAATTCATTAGCAATTGAAATTAATTCGGGCATTGGTCCAAAAGGCTCTCCCCTAAAAGTCAAATCAAGCCCAGCAAAAATAATATTTTTCATTCTTTTTTGAAGTTCTAAAATTACTTTTATTATTTTTTTATCAAAAAATTGAATTTCATCAATGGCAATTATATCATGTTCTTTTCTCACATATTTTAAAATTTCTTCGGGATTTTTTTCATCTATTTTAATCCACTTTATGAAATCATCATTTGATCTGCAATTTATTTTTCTATTGTCTAATTTTGGCCTAAAACAAATAAAAGTGAATCTATCATTCATCCATCTTAAAGGATCAATTCTTTTCAATAGTAATCCACTTTTTCCAGACATCATTGGTCCACAAAATCCTTCAATCACTCCTGGCCTTATATAAAAATTTGTCATATTTTGAATTATTGAAATAAGTTAATAAGGATTATTGTATTCTTGTTTCTACAAAATTTTATAACCAACAATGAGGGTCTTCAGCTAAATAATCCCCATTTTGTATTAATGCCCTAGCTCTACAACCTCCGCATTGATATTTTTTTTCACAAGTTGAACACTTTCCTTTAAGATTCATGCAAAGTATATTTTTTACCAAACCATTATTTTTATATTGTTCATTCATTTCTTCAATTGTCAAGGGGAAAACGTCCATCATGGGGATATCCAACAAAGCACAAGGAGTCATGATCCCATTTGAATTAACATTGAAAGTTATTGCTCCTGCCCCACAACCATCAAAAACTAATTCTCCTTTTTTACCCAAGTCATTTTCTCCTCGAATCAAACATTTTAAGGGATCGTTTGTTGTGACATTAATTTTTTGAAAAACTTTTTTTAATCTATAGATTTCTTTTAAGAATTTTAATTTTTCTTCTCTATTCATCCAAAGATCACTTCTTTCAATAGCTTTTCCTGCTGGATGAATTGCAGAAAAGCTAATTCTTTTACAACCAAGATTTTGAGCAAATTTAACCATCTCTTCCATTTCTCCTATTTGGGATGCTTGAATTGTGGATCTCATAGAAGGAATAATTTTAGGATCTCCTAATTTGGATATTCTTTTCAGGGCTATTATTGCTTTTTCAAAAGCTTTAGGATGTTTTCTAAATTTATTATGTTTTTTTGAATTCAAATTATCTAAACTAACAGATAAAACAACTCTTTCAAAATTTAATTCTTTTATTAATTTTAAATGACTTTTATTTAATAAAAGCCCATTTGTTGTTAAAGTTAAAAAATCTACTCCGTTTTCACGAACTTTTTTCAAAATTTCAGAAAATTCTTTATGAATAAAAGGCTCTCCTCCGGACAAAATTACTTCTTTGTAATTAGGGCTAAATTGTCTAGCAAATTTTATTATTTTAAGTATTTGGTAAATAGGCATATCTTTTTTTTCTTGATTTGATGCCCGACAATGCTCACAATTCATGTTGCATTTTCCAGTTATCTCAATCTGGATTTGCCCAAATTCAATTCCAAAAATTGTATCCTCGGTTTCAACTTCGAGTTTAGGTTTTTTTATTTTACATTCCATTTTCTTGAAATATTTGTAGAATTAATCACAAATGCAACAACTTCCCTTACCAATTCTTACATCAACTCGTTCTTTTTCTTGTTTCTTTTTTTCTTGATTATTCTGATCTTTTTCCATGATAAAACAGGGCATTTATATTTTATAAATATTCCCTTTCTAAGTACACCTTACAAAATTTTATAAAACAAAATTAACTTGAAATTAAGTAAGATGGCAATAGATTTTAAATCAGTTGAAAATGAAGCAAAGCAAATTTGGAAAAAACATTCCAAAGAAATTAAATTAGCTGTGCAAGATAATTCAAAAAAAAAATTATTTTCTTTTTTAGAGGGGCCTCCAACCGCAAATGCTCCTCCTGGACTCCATCATCTAGAAGTTAGAACTTTCAAGGATATCGTTTGCAAATACAAATTTATGCAAGGTTTTTCAGTTCCAAGAAAAGGGGGATGGGATTGTCATGGACTCCCTGTTGAAGTTCAAGTTGAAAAATCATTAGGTTTGAATTCTAAAAAAGAAATATTAAATTATGGAGAAAACAAATTTATTGAAAAATGTAAGACAAGCGTTTTTTCAAATATTGGAGAATGGGAGAAATCAACCGAAGAATTAAATTATTGGATAGATTTAGAAAATCCATATAAAACTCTAGACAGTAATTATGTAGAATCGGTTTGGTGGAGTTTAAAAGAATTATATAAAAAAAAATTATTATATGAAGGCCACAAAGTTGTTCCTTTTTGTCCAAGGTGTTCTACTCCTCTTTCAAGTCATGAAGTTAGTCAGGGATACAAGGAAGTTAAAGAAAAGTCCGTGATTGTTAAATTCAAATTAAAAGATGAAGAAAGAAAAATGTTGGTTTGGACAACTACTCCATGGACCTTGCCTTCAAATTTAGCAATTGCTGTGAATCCCAATTTAACTTATGTGACGGTAGAACACGAAGGAGAAAAATTAATTTTAGTTGAAACATTGGTTGAAAAATATTTTGAAGAACCAAAAATAATTGAAAAGTTTTCAGGTAAAGATTTAGTTGGAAAAGAATATGATCCTTTAATGCCTTATTTCAAAAATTTAGAAGGAGCATTTAAAATTTTGGACGGAGATTTTGTAACCACTGAAGACGGAACTGGAATTGTTCATATGGCTCCAGCTTTTGGTGAAATTGATTATGATGCATGCAAGGAAGCCGGAATTCCTTTTATTCAACCAGTTGATCAATCTGGAAATTTTACTTCTGAAATAAAAGATTTTGAAGGTAGATTCATTAAAGATTGTGATAAAGACATTGGTTTAAAATTACATGAAGAAGGCAAAATGTTCAAAGTTTTAAATTACAAGCATGAATATCCTTTTTGTTGGAGATGTGATTCTCCTTTGATGTATTATGCAATTAAATCTTGGTTTGTAAAAACAACTGCTGTTAAAGACAAGATGGTGGATTTGAATCAAAAAATAAATTGGTCTCCTAAACATATTAAGGATGGAAGATTTGGAATGTGGTTAGAAAATATTAAAGATTGGAATTTATCTAGATTTAAATTTTGGGGAACTCCACTTCCAGTTTGGACATGTGATTGTGGCAAAGAAAAAATTATTGGAAGTGTTGAAGAATTAAAAAAAGAATCAAATAAAAAATTCAAAGAATATGATTTACATAGGCCTTGGATAGATGATATTAAATTAACTTGTGAATGTGGAAAAGAAATGACTAGAATAAAAGATGTTATTGATTGTTGGTATGATTCTGGTAGTTCTAGTTTTGCACAATTTCATTATCCTTTTGAAAATAAAAAAGAATTTGAAAAAAGATTTCCATATGATTTTATTTCAGAAGCAATCGACCAAACTCGGGGATGGTTTTATACTTTACATGCATTATCAACAATACTTTTTGATAATCTTGCTTTCAAAAATGTAATTTGTGCAGGACATATTCTCGACGAAAAAGGAGAAAAAATGAGTAAAAGCAAAGGAAACATAATCAAACCCAGAGACATTATTGATGCGGTTGGAGTTGATGCTGTAAGAATGCAAATGTGTGCAAGTGATCCTGGAAATTCAAAAAGATTTTCAGTTGAAATGGTGAGAGAATCTGTCCTACCTTTTTTGAATGTTTTGTATAATTGCAAGGTTTATTATTGTCAATTAAAGGATGAAAAATTAAAAGAACAAATTGAGGACAAATGGATTTTAAGTAAATTGAATGGAACAATAAAAGAAGCAACAGATTTTTTAAACAATTTTGAAATTGATAATGCAATGACGAAAATAATTGATTTTACTGTGAATAATTTATCTAGAACATATATTAGAATGACTCGAGATAGAACTGACACAAAAATAATTTTCGGAGAAATTTTAGAAAAGATTTCTTTATTGTTAGCCCCTTACGCTCCCTACATTTCAGAATCAATTTACCAATTATTCCAAAAAGGAGAATCAGTTCATTTATCCTCTTGGCCCAAATCAGGTGAGGAAAAAATTGATATTAAACTTGAAGAAGAATTTTTACATGCTTTAGAAATAATTGAAAATGGTTTGAGGGAAAGAGACAAAAATCAAATTGGATTAAAATGGCCCTTATCAAAAGCTACAATTAACTCAAATAAAATTTTTAGAAAAGAAATCGAATCAATAGTAAAGTCACAACTTAATGTTAAGGAACTTAAATTCAAAAAATCAGAAGATTTTTCAGTAGAGCTTGATTTTAAATTGACTCCCAAACTTGAAGCTGAAGGTTACGCAAGAGAACTCTCTAGAAAGGTTCAGGCATTTAGAAAAAAGATTGGTTTGAACAAAGAAGATTCAATTGAACTCTTAATTTTTTCTCCAAATTTGAAGAAGATTTTGTCTCCACAAATAGAATTTTTAAAAGAAAGAACAGGTTCAAAATCTCTTGAATTTGTTAATTTAATCAAAAATACCGACGAGAATCATGAAAACTTTAAGATTAAAGAAAAAACGGGTTCTTTCTCAATAAAGTTAAACTAGGAAGTGGTAAATCCAACAATTACTATCCAAAGATAGCAATCTTTAAAAAGTAAATAATACTCTTTACGATATACAAAATGATAGTTAAAGACGAATTTTTAAGCAGACTAAGAAAAATTTTTGATTTAAATTTATATGAAGTAAAAGTTTGGACTGCATTATTATCAAGAGGCACTTCTACTGCTGGGGAATTAAGTACTATTTCTGATGTTCCAAGAAGTCGAACATATGATATTTTGGAATCTTTAGAAAAGAAAGGGTTCATTGTTATGAAAATTGGTAAACCGATCAAATTTGTAGCATTAAAACCAGAAGAAGTAGTGGAGCGAGTTAAGAAAAATTTAATGGTTAGTGCAAAAGAAAAAACAAAAAGATTAGAGACTTTGAAAGGTGACGAAGTATTACAAGAATTAACTGGATTATTTACTAAAGGGATTAAATTTGTTGAACCTAGTGACTTATCTGGAAGTTTGAAAGGGAGACAAAACTTATACAACCATTTAGATATGATGGTTAGAGATGCTGAAAAGACTATTACAATTGTAACAACTGCGGAAGGTTTAAACAGAAAACTTGAAGCTTTGATGCCTTCACTTGAAAAGATTAAGAAGAGGGGAGTTAAAGTTAGAATAGCTGCACCAATTGATAAAAACAATATTGAAATTGCTAGAGAATTAAAGAAAGTTGCTGAAGTTAAAAATTTAGAAAATATTAAAGCAAGATTCACAATTATTGATTCTAATCAATTAATGTTCATGTTATTGGATGATGAAAAATTCCACCCTAATTATGATGTTGGTGTTTGGATTAATACTGAATTCTTTTCTCAGGCATTAGAACAAATGTTTGAATTGGCATGGGCTCAAATGAAACCAATTAAGTAAATTTCCCACTCTTTTTATTTTATGCTTCGTTAAATTCTTTTTTACGTCTAGATGTATGCTGCAAGATAATTTGTCTCACTTAAAATAAATACAGAAAGTTTATGGAAATTTTGGAAGATTATTTTTTTAAATAAATTAATCTAAACAATTCATACAATAAGGTTTTCTACTCGGAGTTCCCTTATTTTCTTCCAAATAATTTTCATAATGTTCTTGACTACAAAAAGTTTTCATTTTTGAATTAATGAACTCTGGAATTATTACTTCTGCAAATATCTCTTTTCCTTTTTCTATTCTTTTCTTACAATAAGCACATTTCTTTTTTAATAATCCCATGCAGTAACTAAAAGAAAACTTCTTTTTAAATGGGGTGAAGAACCTGAAAAATAAGGGTGGAAATTTCAATACTTAAATGAATTACTTCAAACCTTGAAAACTTTTACTAATTCATCCATTGTTTTTGTTTGAACTAATTTTGCTCGAAGTTGTCTTGAACCCTTATCTCCTTTTGTGAATTGCATTGCTTGAAATTTAATTTGTCTAAATGGGAGTTTAAACTTTATTGCCAATTTTAGATAATCTTTGAAATCTTTTTTGAATTTGGTTTTTGTTATTATTGAAAATATTTCTGGATGACCCATTGCCTTTCTACCAATCATAACATAATCAAATGTTTTTAGAAATTCTTTATAATTATTTTCATCAACATTGCCCGAATAAATAACTGGAATTTTTGATTTTTTCTTGAATGCTTTTGCCCATTTCAAATCTGGAATTCCTGAAAAACCTTGTGCTTTCGTTCTGGGATGTATTGAAATTAAATCACAATATTTTTCAGCTATTTTTATGTGGTTGTAAGAGAGGGAAGATTTTCTAATTTTTATTGAAAAAGGTTTTTTTGTTAAAGAACACATTAAAGCAATAATTTCTTCTGTTACCTTTAGATCTGTTAAATATGCGCCAAATCCGTGTTTTTTTGCCGTTGTTGCGGGGCAGCCCAAGTTAAAATCCCATCCTGAAACCTTAGAATTATATTTTTTCATGAATTCTTTTATTCCTCTTGTTTCTGTTGCAAATATTTGAAGAATTGGTTTGTCTTTTAAGATTAAAGGTTTTTGTGAAAGAGGAGAGGTTAAAGGAGTATAAGTTAGTCCCGCCCCCGCCTTTTTACAGAGAATTCTAAATACTGGATCATTCACTTCTTCCATTGGGGCCAAAAAAATTCTATTTTTTGTTTTTAGTTTTATCATAGATTTAAAATAGATTTTGAAACTCATAAATCTTTTTATATGAAAATGGTTGTTTTAAATTATGGATTTAGAAAAAAATAACTGTTGTGGGAATGCCTGAAGAAATAACCTTGAATCAGATAAATTTAATCAATGAACACCTTAAAGAATTATCAATTGAAAAGATTGAAATAAATCCTAAAATAAAAAAGATATATTCAAATCTAAAAGCCACAAAAAGAAAAATCATTGTCTCAAATGAAAATTTTAATTTTAATTCCTATGAAAATTTTATTAAATATAAAATTAGGGATTTTGATGAAAATGCAAATTTCTCTCCTAATTTTTATATTGCAGAGAAAGAATTTGAATATAGGGTATAATTATTTTCCTTAAACTTTGTTAAATGAATCTAAATAAATAAAAACTTCCCTAATTTTAAACCTTAATGTTTATTGATATTTTTAATATAATCGTAAGTATTTTTGGGATTTTAATGTCCATTGGACATTTTCCTCAGGCATATAAAATTTATAAAAATAAAACTTCAAAAGATGTGAGCCTAATAACTTATTTCATTTTCTTTGTGGGTTCATTCATCTGGTTAGCCTATGGGATAATTTTGAATGAAGTTCCAATAATTATTAGTTTTATCATAGGAGTCTTAGGATCATTTAGTGTCTTATTTATGGCTTTGAAATATAGATAAAATTATTTCTTAACATTAACATCCATTTGTGGAAATGGGATTTCAATTTTGGCTTTATTCAAAGCATTGTAGATTCTTGTGTTTGCTTCATCAATTGCAGATAATCTATTCTCAAAAGTTTCAACAAAGAAATATGCTTTGAATTTTAGTGAAGAATCTCCCATTTCTAAAAATTTAACTGAAGCCATGGGTTCATTTACATATCCTTTTATTTTTTTTATTTCTGTTAAAATTATTTTCTTTACTTGATCGATTTTTGAACCATATGCAACTCCAAAAGGAATCACGACTCTTACTTTTGGTTCGGGTTGAGCCACATTATGGATATTTCCATTTGCTAATTTTGAATTTGGAACAATAACAATTTCATTATCAAATGTTTTTACTCTAGTACTCCTTAAGCCAATACTTAAAATTCTTCCAGAAGTATTTCCTTCTAAATTTACAACGTCTCCCACTTGAACAGTCTTATCTAAAATAATTGAAATTCCTCCAAAAATATTTGCTAAGCTAGATTGAAGAGCAAAAGCAATTGCAATTCCGCCAATTCCAAGTCCTGCTAAAAGTGGACCAATTTCTATCCCCCAAAAATTTAATACATAAATAATTGTAAAAATAATTAAAATAACTTTTATTGTTCCATTCGTTAAATTAAGAATAGCTTCATTTGATTTTGCTTTTGTCTTTCTTGCAAATCTATTCCAAACTCTTGTAAAACTTAAATCAAATATTGCATAAACCAAATACATTATTACTAAAATTAAAATGGTTGAAAGTATTTCTTGGACAATTCCAATTGTATTCTCTAAAGTTGAAATTTGATTCACTGAAGCTTTTAATCCAAAAAGTAAAGCGATAAATGTTAAAGGCTTACTTAACCTAGCTAAAATTAAATCATCTAAATCTGTTTTTGTCTTGATTGTCAATTTTAAAATTATTTTTTCTAAAATAAAAATTGAGACTCTTAAAATAATAAAGAAAAATATAAAATAAATTATGGCGGCTAAATATTCATTTGTTGTTATATTTGTAATCAATTCGTTTAACATTTACATTTCCTCTAAAGTTTCTATTCCTAACAATCCTAAAGAGTTTTTTAAAACTTGTTTAAACGAATTAACTAAATGTAATCTGAAATTTTCTTTTTCTTTTGATCCAACAACAGGGCAAGCATGATAAAACTCATTAAATGTTTGGGCAAGTTCATAAGAATAATTTGCTATCAAAGAGGGATTCATATGCTTATATGCTGAATTTATTATTTCATTAAATTTAAAAATTTTTAGGATTAATTTTATTTCTTTATCCTCTAAATCTGGTACAACTTTTAATTTTTCAATCTTTTTTATTTTTTTTAAAATAGAATTTGCCCTAGCATAACTGTAAAGAAGGTAAGGTCCGGTATCTCCTTCAAAAGAAATAAACCTTTCTAAATCAAAAACAATATTATTATCTCTGTTGTTCTTCAAATCACCATAAAAAATTGCTGCAATTGCAATCTTTAAAGATTTGTGTTCTAATTCTTTTTTCTTAATTTTTGCATCTCTTTTTAGAAGTTCTTTTTTAGCTAATTCTTTAGTTTCGTCAATAATATCTTCCATAAAAAATGTCTTTCCTTTTCTTGTTGCAAGTCTTTTTCCATCTTTCCCCAAATATAATCCGTGAGACACATGCATACAATTTTTTGCCCAATCATAACCCATTAATTCTAAAATTTTAAAAAGTTGTTGAAAATGAAGTTTTTGCTCTTGACCAACCTCATAAATCATATAATCAAATTTATACTTTTCTTTTCTTTCTATCGCGGACGCCAAATCCCTTGTTGCATAAAGAGTTGAACCATCACTTTTCATAATTAATGAAGTTCCAAGTTTATATTTTTTTAATTTTACAACCATTGCTCCTTCACTCTTTTTTAATAATTTTTTCTCTTTCAAATCAATTATTATTTTTTCCATTTGTTTATTATACATTGATTCAGATAAATAAACATCAAAATTTATTCCAAGCATTTCATAAATTCTCTTAAATTCTATTAAACTTAATTTCTTAAAATGTTCCCATAAACTAATGGCTTCCTTGTTTCCATTTTCCAATTTATTGAACCATTCCCTAGATTCTTCTTCGTATTCTTTCTTTTTGTTAATTTTAACATATATTTCATAAAGGTGTTTTATTGGATCTTCATCTAATTTTTTTTGACTCCCAAATTTGATATATCCATTTATTAATTTCCCAAATTGTGTTCCCCAGTCTCCAAAATAATTTGCTCTTTTAACTTTAAAACTTTGAAATTTGCAAATATTAGAAATTGTGTTTCCAATAATCGTTGACCTTAAATGTCCAATTCCAAAAGGCTTTGCTATATTTGGAGAAGAAGATTCAATAAATATTTTCTTGCCTTTTCCAATATCTCCTTTTCCAAAATTTTCTTTTTCTTTTTCTATTTTTTCAATTAAATTAAATGCAACCAATTTCCTATCTACAAAAAAATTAATATATGGTCCAACAGTTAAAATTTCTGAAATGCCCTTGGGGGGATTGCCAATAATTTTCCCTAAATCAATTGCAATATCTTGTGGGGGAAATTTTAATTCTTTGGCTAATAAAAAACAAGGAAAAGCAAAATCTCCATTTGTATAATCTTTTGGGATTTCTAAAGCAGCTTCAATTTTTTCTTCTTCCCATTTTAAGTCTTTTTCTTTCAGGGCTTTTTTTAGAATTTGAATTATCTCTTTTTTCATATTTTAATAAGAAAAAAAGAATTAATAAACTTTTACAAATATAGAACTTTCAAAACTTTTTTATGAATCTCTTCAACTTCTGGAGATGCATCAATTTCAATCACTTCTATTCCTTTTTTCTTTAGAAAATCAATGATTGGTAATGTCTTTTTATTATATTCTTCAAATCTTTTTTTAATTGATTCAATATTGTCATCTGCCCGTCCCTCATTTCTGTTCAGTAATCTTTTTTCTGCTTCTTCTTTTGTTAAAGTGAAAAAGATTACCTTATTCAAAAGTTTATTGTCTAGAGCATATTGGGCTTGATCTATTGTTCTAACGGCACCATCTAGAATATAACTTGAAAAATCTGATGTTGCCTTTTCAATTAATTTGAAAATTAATTTGTCAGGTAAAAGCCCTCCATCATTAATTATTTCTTTATATTTTATAATGAGTGAATTGTTTGAATTGAATGCTTCACGAATTAAATCTCCCGTACCAATGTGATAAAATCCTTTATTTTCTAAAAGTTTAGCCTGTGTTCCTTTACCTGCCCCTGGAACTCCTAGGAATAATATTTTTTGAGTCATACATTTATTCTAACAAAAAGCCTATATAAATATTTTCCAGATAAACTGTAAAAAACTTACAGTTTTCTACTCTTCTAAAAAAGATATTTAAAGATGTTTTATTTTTGTTAATTATGGAAAAACATGATTTTATAATAATTGGGGCGGGACCTGGGGGATATTCAGCGGCAATTTATGCAGCAAGGTATAAGGTGGATGTAATACTCCTTGGTCAAATGCCTGGGGGGATTGCAGCCACTGCTCACGATATTCGAAATTATCCTGGATTCGCTCAAATTTCTGGAATGGAATTAATGAATAAAATGTTGGAGCAAGCAAAGGCATTAGAAGTCCCAATAAAACAGGAAACTGTGATAGATATAAAGAAATCAGATCAAGGGTTTATTGTTAAAACGAGCAAAGAAGAGTATATCGGAAAAAAAATATTAATTTCTACCGGTACTCAGAGAAGAGAACTTGGAATTTCCCGAGAAAAAGAATTAACTGGAAAAGGAGTTAGTTATTGTGCAACTTGTGATGCTGGGTTCTATAAGGATAAAGTTGCGGGAGTGATTGGTGGAGGAGATGCAGCATTAACCGCAGCAATCCTTTTGTCAAAATTTGCAAAGAAAGTTTATATTATTTATAGAAAGCCTGAATTTACAAAAGCAGAAGTAAGCTGGGTTGACGAAGTCAAGAAGTTAGAAAATGTTGAACTAATGTTTAATGAAGAAGTTGAAGCATTAATTGGTAAAGAAAAGTTGGAAAAAGTTAAATTAAAATCGGAAAAAGAAGTTGAATTAAATGGCTTATTTATTGAAATTGGTGGACTCCCAAATACAAAGCTTGCAGCAGAATTAGGTTTAAAATTAGAGAATGGAACAATTATTGTTGACAAAGATCAATCAACGAACGTTCCCGGGATATTTGCAGCGGGAGATGTGACAAATAGGCCATTTAGACAAATAATTTCTGCAGCAGGAGACGGAGCAACTGCTTGTTTTACTGCATATAAACAATTACAAAAAGAGAAAGCTGGGAGCTCAGGCGATAACGGCAAACCATCATCGGAAGAAAAAAGCTAGTTCTAAGTGAAAACTCTTAGATGATAAATCTTTTAAGTAGTAACAGTTTCTCTTTTTTATGGAATTAACGAAAATTGTAACAAAAAATTATATTATTGTTCTTCCGGGACAAGGTTTTCAGGGAAAGGAGATGGCAATTCTATTGAATAAATTAGATAGGGAAAATGTGCCCTATACCATCAGTACAATTAATGAAAAAGATCTTCAAGGTTTGAAAGGAAAATTAGAGAAGAAGAATTTTCTAGCCATAGGTTCTTTGGGAAACAGGGTAGAGCAATTAAGGGAAAATTTGAAATTAGAAATTCCAATTATTTTAGATAATGAATTCTCAATAATTTATGAGGAAAAACTTAAACAACAAAAATATTCTGAAAAATCAAATCATTACAAATCACCAAAAATAGCTAAACAAAGTTTTTATAGAAGAACTAATCTTTAAAGAAAAGGATAATGGGGGAAAAATAAAATGGATATAAATAAAGAAAATTTAGAAAAATCTTTGACGGAAAATAAAATGCCAGAAGCTCAAGCTGAAGCTGAAGCTCCAAAAATGTCTCCAGAAATGGAAATTGGATTTCATCAAGGAAGCATCAACACACTCAATGGGGAAAGATTTGCATTGATTGAAATGGTTCAACATGTTGAAGCTAGAATGCAATCACACATCAAGAGACTTGAAGAACTTGGCGTTAAGATACAAACTAAAGAAACTACACAACAGTAATTTAGTTAATTTTTATTATTATTTTTTATAAATTTTTTTGAAAGAGAATGATAAGTTTTATAAGTTAAATAAATCTTCAAAAAATATATCTGATGCGAGGGTGCTGAGCTCCAATGTTTTAAACATTGGGCAAGACATAAAATCCAAGGATTTCATGTCTGAGTGGTCAAACCCCTCCAAGATACAAACTATGCGAGGGTGCTGGAGTGGTCAAACAGGCAGCCTTTAAGCGGCTGTAGCTTATGCTTACGCAGGTTCGAACCCTGTCCCTCGCATTTTTTTATTATTCTTAAATTTGGGATAATTTTAATTGATGAAAAATATAATCCCAATTTAACAAAAGAAATTGATGAAGAGAAGAAATTTATTGATAATTTTAATTGTTCTTTTATTTATTATTAACTACTCTTTTCTTAATTCAGCATTGATTCAAATATTTGAAGATTCTGAAACAGGATTAGTTGAAAGAGTTATTGATGGGGATACAATAAAAATAAATGGAGAATCAATAAGATTGCTTGGAATAAATTCCCCCGAAAAAAGTGAATATTTTTATTTTGAATCAAAACAATTTCTGGAAAATCAAATTTTAAATAAAGAAGTTCAAATTCATTTTGGAAAAACAAAATATGACAAATATTATAGGAAATTGGGTTATGTTTTTTATGAAGGGAGAAACATAAACCTAGAAAGCGTTAAACAAGGTTATTCAAATTATTATTTTCCTTCAGGTAAAGACAAATATTATTTAGAGTTTGTTGGTGCATGGAATTCTTGTTTGAATAAAGGAAAAAATTTATGTAAAAAATCAAAAGAAGAATGTATTGTTTTGAACAAATGGGATGTTGGAGAACAAATAGTTATTCTAAAAAATATTTGTTCTAATGATGTTAATCTTACGGGTTGGTCAATTAAAGATGAAGGACGGAAAAAATATATTTTTGAAAATAAAATTTTAGGCAAAGGAGAAGAAATTATTCTAACTCCAAAAGATTGGAAAGAAGAATATGTTTGGACAAAATCTGGAGATAGTTTGATTTTAAGGGATACCAATTATGAAATCATTTTATTTGAAAGTTATTAACAATGTTGGATAACAATGTTACGATACAATCTTTAAATAAATTTAATTATAAGTTTTAGGGGGAGAAAGATAATGACTGAAACTATGTAAATCTTTCTGATTTACTTCGGTCCCGAGATTTGTTTAACAAATCTTTGTGAAAAACTTTTTCAATTAACAAAAATAGATTAGAAAACGATTTTTTACAATAAAAAGTTTAAGGAGGTAAAAAAATGAAAAAAACAATTTTAACATTTATGATTTTAGGCATGTTTGTTTTATCTATGGGTTTTGGTAGTGCATTAGAAAGCACAAATGATAATATGACTGTAAGAACAAATGTTTTACAATCTGAGATTAGTATTTCTGTCCCTAATGAAATAATTTTCCAAGACATAACTTCGGGATATCTTTCAGAAAGACAAGATTTAGATATTGAAAATACTGGAACAGTAGATATTGAAATAACTCCTCAATTACCAAATTATGCAGAGGGTATTTTTGATTACTTAGCTTTTCAAGAAATTCTTTCTGATCCC
This sequence comes from Candidatus Woesearchaeota archaeon, assembly GCA_964527365.1. Lineage (GTDB taxonomy): Archaea > Nanobdellota > Nanobdellia > Pacearchaeales > GW2011-AR1 > GW2011-AR1. The sequence goes on along the minus strand of CAZGQV010000009.1, from coordinate 1,459 downwards.
ATGACTGCCATAAGATTTTTTAGTTTTGAAATCATGAAACCTGAGAACGTTGGTGGAACAAGATCTTCAAATATCTATATGTATTTGGATTTACAAGAATACAACGAAGATATAGTCACAGATATGATTGACCATGAAGCAGAAGTAGTCTTTTGGGCAGTTCCAATTTAAGATGAAAAATTACATTATCTTTATTTTATTTTTAATTTTTATGTCTGGTAATGTCTTTGCTGGATCGCTTTCAATGTCCCCCACTCAAATAAATTTTATTGGATCTACAAATGAAAAAATATGTAATGAAATCACAATAAAAACTGAAGGTTCTAAAAATTTAATTGGAGAGGATCGATGGGCAGAAAAAGGAGAAACAAGACGAAAATTTTTAATCCATAATTTATCTTCAAATGATTTAGGATTAGGATTGAATTATAATGAAATTATAACTATTTTAAATAAAACCAATTTAGAAATTTGTCTTGAAGGGAAAAATTCTGGAAATTATCATGGCTTGCTTTTATACAGAATAGACAGCAATCCTACAGGAGTTGGAATTTGGATGAATGTTTCCTTAACTAATGAAAATTCTTTTACTAAATTCACTGGAAAAGTTATTGGTGAGACAAAAGAAAAATCAAAAATTAATTTGGCTTTGACAGGAAGTTTAATCTTAACAACCATATTCTTTTTTCTAATTTTTAGATTAAGATATGGTGGTAGGAAAAAGAAGAATTCCTCAAATCAGTAACCCTTAAATAACCTAAAATCCCTTTATTTTTGTGGACTTGATCGGGAAGTTAGCCCCTTTCCCATGTACAAACGGGCTTTATGGTAGATGACAAGTAAGTGTGATAAAGGCGTAAGTTGAGTCTTTATTTTCCTGTTGAAACTTTGTCCGCTTTGATTCAACTTTTGTGAAACGGGTCAGGTGGGGAACCAAGCAGCCCTAATCAGATGCTTGGATGCTTAGTGGGTTGCAGAGCCGAGGGAATTTAAAGGTAGCTCTCTTATTAATTTTGAGCTGAATACTTGGTCCACATTATTCAAAAGAGGATTAAATGGAAAAAAATAAAAGAGGTCAATTTTATCTGATTGCAATTTTAATTATTATTGCAATCTTTGTTGGATTTATTACAGTTGCAAATTATATTAGACAAGATACAAATGTCGATATTCGTGGATTGGAAGAAGAAATTCAAATAGAAAGACGAAATGTTTTAGATTATGTTTTTTCTAATCCTTTAAGTGATACTCAAATTAATTCTATATTCACAAATTTTTCAGAAGAATTTATTAAAAAAATTGGAGACGATAAAGACATCATTTTTATTTTTGGAAAACCAACTTCAATACAGTTAGTTGGAAATCAACTTGAAGATACTTTAATCTCATATAATGTGGGTGGATCAATTGTGTTAGAAATTGATGGAAACCAATATTCTTTTGAATTGTTAGATGGACA
>CAZGQV010000008.1:16684-27059 GCA_964527365.1 Candidatus Woesearchaeota archaeon | reverse complement strand
CTTCAATTATGAAGAACGGTGGAGTTGCAGTTATTGGAATTGGTGAATCAGACGCTGCGGACCGTGTACAAGAATCGGTAAAGCAAGCCCTTACTCATCCTCTACTTGATGTGGATTATAAAGGTGCAAGCGGAGCTTTAGTGCATATTACGTGTGGACCTGATTTAAAATTAGAAGAATTTGATGTTATTGGTAGAACTGTGTCAGAAAATTTGAGCCATGATGCTCAAGTAATTATTGGTGCTAGAATTGCGAAGGATTTCGTAGGGAAAGTAAGAGTAATTACAATCATGACTGGAGTTAAATCTCCTTATGTCTTAGGACATGATTTTCAGGATACAACTATGCCCCAATCTAGAGAAATGTCAGACTTGGGAATCGATATTCTATAAGTTAAATTAATAAATGGTTATTACTTTTTTATTTTAAATTGCCCTGGGAGATTATAGGGATCTTCCAGGCATTATTTTTATTTTTTAGAAATTTTAATAGGTTGAATTTTATCATAGATTGGTTGCAAATTTGGCGTTTCTAAGAATTATCTAATTAACATGAAAATTAGAGGAGATGATCTTTGAGGGATCATTATAATAAACATTGGCGGTTGTTACAATTTTTTTCTTTGTTCCAAAAATTCCAAATACTCTCTCTTTGGAATCATATTTTATGGTAAAATTTAGAACGGAAGCGGCTTCGGCTTTTGCATAAATTTTTGTTTTTTGTTCATTTATGATTTTATCGGCAGTTTCAGTTAGGTTATCTTTCCAACGAGTTGAAAGCTTGTATTCTATTGTATTCATTAAATTATGAGGGTCATTCCATTTAAAATAATTATTGCTTTGAAATAGGGGTTAAGGAAAAGAATTATTCTGTTGAAACTATTTTTTTCATTCTGTTATTCTTCCATTCATTGAAGTATAGACATTTGTCTATGTTTCCTTTTGCTCCCACAACCTTTGTTTTTTCTAGAGTGTAGCCTATTGGAAAAAGAGCTTCAAGTTCTTGGTCTTCAGGTATTTTTAGAACTTGTTTGATTTTTTCGTCGTTGAAATGTCCTATCCAACAAGTTGAGAGTCCTGCATAGGTTAAATGTAACATGAAGTTTTCTATTGCTGCTCCTGCTTGTTCACGCATGTACCTTTCTCCTCTTTTACCATATGTTTTTGTTTTTTTGGGATCTGAAACAAAAGCTACAATGTACTTTGTTTTTTTTATAAATTCTTGTTCAGACCATTTTGCGATTTTTTCAATCTTGTCTTTTTCATCTATTACTATAAAATTTAGAGAAAAAAATCCCCCAGCCATTGGAGCAAACCTTGCAGAATCAATTGCTTCTAAAATATCTCTCCAATCTGGTTTTTTTGGTTTGAATTTTCTTGTTGAACGTCTTTGTTGAATCGCTTTAATTGTGTCCATAGATATCTAAATTTATTTAAGTATTTAAAATTTGTTTTTATTATGAAACTGGAGATTTTATCTAACTCTGAAGCTTTAAAGTATGATCCACAGGACAAAAGTTTTAGTATTAGGATAATAACTGAATTTGGAGAAAGGTTTGTCGATGATTTGAAAGAGAATAAAAATTGGATTGGGGAGGAAAGATATTATTTTGATGATATTTGGCCTATTGATTGGAAGGAATATTCTTATGCTGATTTAAATGATCCTTATTTTGGGGGGATTTTGTCTGAGAAATGGGCGGATGTCAAGGAGACGTATCCAAAGATGACAAAGGATAGTTTGATGGGTTATATTGAATCAAGAGGGCACCCTTATGCCCGATATAATTTGTTTGATGAAAAACTTGCAAAAAAGATTTTGGATGGTTTTGAGAAGGCTAAAGGTTCTGTTGAGACAGTTGTTATTTCTTCATCACATGGTAAACATCGGCCTGCTGGTCTTGGAATTGCGATGAATGAAATTTATGATTGGGGGCTTGAGGGGTTGAAGGAGAATTTTTTTGATTATAGAAGATATGTTTATCAGACCATGTTGAATGTTTCTAAAAAGAAATAACTCCACCACCAATACATTTTGTTTTATCATAAAGTACAATTGCTTGGCCTTCAGAAACTCCAGTTATTGGTTTATTTAGGGCAACTGTTAATTTTTTATTTTTTAATTCAACTTTAGAAGGAATTAATTCTCCTACTTGTCTTATTCTTGAGAAAAGTTTTCTTGGGAGATTTTTTTTGAATTGTTTTTTGTCTTCGTCAATTAGATGAAGTTCTTTCACAATTATTTTTTGTCTGAAGTTTAAAGGATGGTCTTCTGGTGCTGCTGTGATTATATTTTTCTTTACGTCTTTTCTTGCAACATACCATTTTCGGAGTCTTCCGGTTGATTTATCTCTCTCTACTTCAAATCCATATCGAGGACCCAGCCTTTGCCCAATTGTATAATAATAAATTCCGTCGTGTTCTCCAATTTGTTTGCCTTTAGGGTTTAGGATTTTTCCTTTTTTGGGTTTTATTTTTTTACTAAGGAATTCTTTCAAATTTACTTTTCCAATGAAACAAATACCAACTGTGCCTTTTTTGTTTGCATTTTGAAATTTATTTTTTTGGGCAATTTTTCTTACTTTCTTTTTTGTCAAATTACCAATTGGAAACAATGTGTGGGCCAAATCATTTTGATTTTGTCTGTATAAGAAATATGATTGATCTTTACTTTCATTTTTTGCTCTGTGGAGTTCATACCGACTCACTTCGTTCCCGGCACTAGAACCTCTAACGAAGTAATTATCTTTTTTCTTTTTTATTCTTGCATAATGGCCTGTTGCGATCAAATTAATTCCTATTTTTTTTGCTTCTTTTAAAAACATTGGAAATTTAATTTTTTGATTGCAATCTATATCTGGATTTGGAGTGATACCTTTTTTGTATTTTTTGAACATCTCATCAACTACTAATTTTTTGTATTCTTTTTCGAAATCTAATGTTACAAAAGGAATATCTAATTTCGTTGCAATTTTTATTGCATGTTCCCTTTCTTCAACCCAAGCACATTGACCTGTTATTTTGTTTTTAGTGTCAGACCAATTTTTCATGAATGCTCCGTAAACATCATATCCTTGCTTTTTTAGGAGGAGGGCTGCCACTGAAGAATCTACTCCTCCACTCATTCCCAAGAGAACTTTTGTTTTTGATTTTTTTTTGAAAAGTTTCATAATATTGAAAGATAATTTTAAGTTTTAAGAGTTTTGGATAATAATTTTTGAACATCAAAACCTTTAAATAAGAAAAATCATGATTTAATATATTGTGACCCGATAGCTCAGTTGGTTAGAGCGATCGGCTGTTAACCGATAGGTCGAAGGTTCGAGTCCTTCTCGGGTCGTAATAAATTTTAGTTAAATAAAATTTTAGTTTTCTTTTTTTTCGTCTTTCCTCAAACCCAAATCATAAATAGGTTTTGGCATATTTTTTTCAAGTTCTTTATATGTTCCACCGTGTTTTGCGCCTTTTATTATAGCAATTAATGCTTCTACTGCTCTTTCCATGTTTTCTGGATCTGAAATTATGGCTACATGATTTTCATTTAATTCCATTGCAGAATTTGTTAAGTCTGAGAGTGTTTTCAAGGCTTTTCCCCCGAGACCAATAATTCTTCCCCTTATTCTTTCAAGATTTGCTTTGTTTGTGTGGTCTTTAATATTTATTATTTCTAAAACTTTTTCTTCTTTTTTTATGGATATGGCTTTGGCGTAAGGGAATCCTTGATTTAGTGCATCTATAACTTGAACTGCATCATATTCTTCTTCTGGAGTTCCATTAATTGTTACTTCTTTTCCTCGGTTAAAAATTTTTATTCCAAGTAATTCTTCTAGTTTTATTCTATTTTTAATGATTCTTCCAATTTTTTCACAAATTATTGTTTTCATTTTAGAATTCGTCTTCTTCTGTTTCTAAGTGGCCATTTGCCTTTAACCAATTAATTTGGTTTGGTTTATACTTTAGAAGAATATCTCCTTTAGTGTCATCTAATTCCCAAGGTTCAATTATTATGACATCTTTTGGTCTTAACCATAAATATCTTTTTAATCTTCCTGGAACTCGACCAACCCTCTCTTTTCCGTCTAAACAATTCACTTTCATTTTATTTCCACCATATCTTTGCTCAATTATTCCAATAACTTCTTTTTCTTTTGGAAGTGGGGCCCTCATTATTTTTGGTTCGTCAGGACTACGACTAAATTTGTTATTCTTTTTTTTGAATGCCATATAATTCTATGTTAATATTGGTTTATAAGTTTTAACCTAGAATCGAATCTTTGGTTTTGAGCCTTTGGCAGTTAGCTTTTTTTTATTAATTTTCCAATACTTTCTATTACATATTTACTTAATCCTAATTGTATTTCTGTAAGGTAAGCACCATATCCTGCAAGCCAAGTGTGATAATTTATTCCCATATTAAAAATTTCAGTGGAGGCGTCTTTTGGGATACCTATTTTTTCTATTGCTTCAGATATTAAGGGATAAATTATGCCCATTCTAATTAATAAGCTTCCTTGGATTTTTGGAAATTGAGTTATGTTTAAAGCTAATCTTTGTTGAAAATTTCCATATAATCTTGAGTTGTCCGGATTTATACAATTTTTCAAATATGCAAGGGTTTTTTTTCTAAATAATTTTTTTTCTAAATTCTTTTTCATGAAGTTCAAGCGAAGTTATTATATTTAAATCTAATCTCCCCCTAGGGGGGAATATTTATATACCCTTAAAGAGGAGAAGATATATGGAAGAAAAGATTTTGGAGGAACTAGGTTTAACGGGGAGTGAAGTAAAAGTATATTTAGCTTTATTGAGGTTGGGTGAAAGTACTTCTGGTCCCCTCGTGGATGAGTCTGGAATATCTGTTTCAAAAATATATATAATTCTTGAAAAATTAACAAAAAAAGGGCTTGCAGGCCATTCAATTAAGCAAAAAACAAAATATTTTTTTGCTGCACCCCCTTCAAGATTACTTGATTATCATCGAGAAAAAGAGGAAGATTTGAAAAATAAAAAGAAATCTCTTTTAGAGATGGTTGAAAATTTACAAGAACTTGCTGGTTCTTCTATTAGGAAAGAAACTGTTCAATTATTTCAAGGATTAAAGGGAATTCAAACTTCCAGGGAAAGAACTATTGAATTAATGAAAAAGGGAGATGAAATGTGGATTATTGGAATTTCTAAGACACCCTACGAGGGGGGAAATATGATTCCTTATTTTCATGATTTTCATACTAGGAGATCTAAGAAAGGAATTAAATGTAAGTATATCTATAATGATTATGTAAAAGAGATTGCAAAAAATTCGTCCAAGTATAAAAATAGTGAAGTAAGAATTATGCCAAAAGGAATTGTTACCCATGCTTGGATTGAAGTTTATGCTTCCACCGTGAGCATTGGAATTAATTTGCACAAATCAATGTCTATAGTTATTGATAATAAAGATGTTGCTGATTCTTTTAGAGAATATGCCAAATTACTTTGGACTTTATCAAAACCTTTGAAGATTTAAAGTAAAATTAAAGAATAGGGAATTCCATCTATTTTACCAATTCCCTCTTCTGAAATCAAATTCATTTCAGTTGCTAATGAAACAGATTTTTCCCCCACTATATTAAAAGTTGCATCTTCTCTGGACCAGTCAATAATTATTTCTTTTACTTCTTCTTCTGTCATTTCTTTGGAATTTTCTCCAGCATAAAATGATTTTTTTACATCTAATTGTTTTTTCCCTTCAAAAAACTGTTTACCAATTAGTTCTTTATCTGCTATTGCTACAGTATCTCTATGCGAATTAATAATATTTACTATCATTTGTTTTTCTCTTTCAAAAGTTAATTAAAAAAAATAAAAAATAAAATATGTTTATTTAGAAGCCTTTTTTAGCTTCACCGTCTGCAATTGCTTTTTCCGCATTATCTTTAGACATCATAGCACACATTTTTGTTTTGTTACATTTAGAACAAATTCCTTTTGCCATATATCCTCCTCTTGAAGTTTTTCCAATTACTGGGTCTTTCATGGGTATGTTTTTACCATTTTCTTTATCTGGTTTTCCACATACAACACAATATCCTGTTACTGTCATTTTTATTTTTATCCTCCTTTCTCCTTAGTTATTATATTTGGTGTCTCACGGGGTGTTTTGCACCACATGCCAAACAATGAATTAATGTCTGTTTACCTTCTTTAATTAATTCAGTATCTGGTTTTTTACATTCACGACATAGCACAAATTCGGTTACATATTGTTCTATTTTTGGATCCATTACTTTACTTGAAACTTTTCCGTTGATAATAATTCTTTCTCCTTCAACAAATCCCTTAACAGCCAACTCTTTTAATAAAAATTTTAAAAATTGTTCTGGTTTACGTCTTATGTGGGAGGCTATTTGGAAGAAGTTTGTAATGATTGTTTTTTTACCCTCAAATCTTCCTTCTACTTTTGGAATTTTGAATCTTTCACCAGATCCCCCTACAACTTTAACTTGTTCATAGGCTTTATTTAATAATTCTTCATAAGATTCCATCAAAATAAAAAAGAAAATGAGTTTTTAAGCTTTGTTTAAGTTCAAACCTTATGAAAAGTTTTAAAAATGGTTTTCTAAAGCATAGTAATTTGGAACATATCGAATTTCTTTTTTTGAAATTTTTATATCTGTCTTTTTGAGATATATTGTTTTATTGATATCCATTTGAGTGAAATTAAATTGATAGGGATATGAAGGATCTTTTGTTTCTTGAATTGTTCCTTTTCTCATTCCTTCTGGGAATCCTATTTTGATTTCTTTATCTGCTAATTCTTCTAGAGAAACTCTCTTAGATAATTTTTTAAATGGCATAAGAGAATTGACAGGAATATGTTTTTTAAAGGTTACGAAAGAAAATTTAACCAAGATATCTTAATCTACTTGGCCTTGGTTCGAAAATAATTCCCTCTTCAAGGAGTTTTTTTATTTCTTCGTTTATTATTTCAGTTGAAACATCTCTAAATTTCATTATGATTTGATCTGTATCAATTCCACCATCTTTTTCTGATTCTTTGATTGAATCTAATATTTGATCTTTGATTGCTTTGATTTCTTTTTTATCTTCAATTGGTTTTGCATTTGTGTTTCTATTTTTTTCTAATTCAAGTTTTCTGATTAACAAATATTTTGAATCTGATTCTTTTATTATTTCTGGTTGTACATATGTTTCATTATTCCAATTTCTTGTAACACCAATTATTGTTACAGTTTGTCCTTGTGTGATTTCTTTGAATTTAAGAGAATCTTCTCCAAAAATTTTAAGTTTGATTTGCCCAGACCCATCATCAAGTGTGAAAAACATATATTGTTTATCTCCTTCACTTTCATATTTATCCACAATATTTCCTATGATATTTACCCTTGAAATTTTTCTTTCTCCTAATTCTAAGTATAGAAATTTGTCTCCTTCAGAAATTGGTTTGCCTAGCAAAATATCACCTATTCTCAATTTATATGCAATATTCCTCTTATACTGATCTGTCATGGGGGGAAAAAGAAAAAATGGTTTTTAAATATTTATGTAGATGTTTGAGTAGTTAGATTAATCCAAAGATTCCTCTTCTAGGTTCATAAATTTCATTGGCTTCTTTTAGTTTTTTTAGTGTGTCTTCAATTTCGGATTCATTCATTTGTCCTTTCATTTTTTCAATAATCTTTTCTAAAGGAATTTGTTCTCCAAGTTCATCTTTTAATTGCCTTAAAATTTCTTTTAATGAAAAGATTTTGTTTCTTTGACTAGATCTCATTCTCCCACTAATTTTGTCTATGTCAATTTGTCCTGTTTCTTCATCCATTCCTGCTTGTTCTAAATAATATTTCATCAAATCTATTGCTACCGAGGCATCTTTCCCTTCTACTGTTTCCGACATTCTTAGTTTTGCTGCAGCTTCTGCCATTCTAATTAAGGAATTTAATTGTCTAGCGGAAATAGGAATTGTTCTCATTTCTTGTCCTTCAATCATTGGTCTATTCCGGAGCCCCACATAAAATTCTTTCATTCTTTGAACAGCTTCATTTGTTAATGCTGGTTTTATTCTTTGTCTTGCATATGCAATATATTTACGAAATAATTCTTTTTCAATAGCCATAGTTTTTGCTTCATTTTGATGTTCCCCCAAAATATGATCTGCCACTTTTGTGTCATTGCTTAAATTTGGAACATCCCTCATTGTGAAAATTACATCAAAACGATTAATTAGGGCTGGTGGTAGATTTATTTGTTGAGGTATTCCTTGTGTTGGGTCGAATCTTCCGAATTTTGGGTTTGCAGCTGCAAGTACTGAAGTTTGAGCTTTTAATGTTGCTTGAATGTTTGCTTTGGAAATTGAAACAGTTTGTTGTTCAAGTGCTTCATGCATGGAAGATTGATCTTGTTGGTCCATTTTTTCTAATTCATCTATACAAACGAGTCCTTTGTTTGCTAAAACCATTGCTCCGGCTTCTAAAGACCACCCTTTCAAATATTCATCTTTTACTACTGTTGCTGTTAATCCAGCACCTGAAGTTGATTTACCTACCACGTAACGTCCTTTTGGTGAGATCTTTGCCATGAACCCCAAGATTACTGATTTTGCCACCCCTGGGTCCCCTATCATCATTATGTGGATGTCTCCCCTGGTTTTATTTCCATCTGGTTTTTCTTTTTGAACACCCCCAAATAATTGCAAAAGTAAAGATTCTTTGATTTCTTTATATCCCCAAACACTTGGTGCAATACTTTCTCTTAATTTGTCTAATACATTTGGATCTGCAGCCAATTCTTTAATTTGTATTTCATCTTCTTCAGATATGTTTAATTCTTCAAAAGTTTCTTCCAAGGGAGTTATGTTGTTAACTTCAATTGCTAATTCGAATCTGGTTGACATTCCCCCAGTTGATAATGGAACTGGAACTTCTTTTAAAATTCCAATAACTTTTGCACGAGATCCCGGAGTTGTTCTAACTTCCATTTTTGGATCGACCAAATCCTCTTTAACAAAAACATTAATTCTTTTTGGTTGTTCCCCTCCACTAAGCATATCTGGGGCTTCTTCAATAATTAATCTTTGGGTATCTACCATTTCTTTTGAGATTAGTTTAAATCCCCCCCTTCGACCACAAGAACATCTTGAAGGTTCACGGAATTTTTTTTCCATTTGTAATACTGAAATAATTGTTCCACAACTTGGACATTCAAATTTTGCATTAACTACTTGGGGTCTAACGTCTGATGCTTGACGAATTATACCTTCAATTACAATTGTTTCGTTCAAATGTTTGGCTCTAATATTTCTTACCAATATTTCATTTGATTTGGGCAAATTAAATAATCTTACCCTAACATTAGATGTCAATCCAGTGTCTTCTACTGCAAGTTCCATAATTCTTAGGCTTTCTTCTGGATTTTTTATTAGTTCTTCAGATAGTACGGGAGATTCTTCTGCAATTTCCATAAAATCTATGTAAATTACATTATTTTCATCTCTTAATGAATGTTTTAGATTTTTTTTATAGGATTCAATAAATCTTTTTGCTTCAAGAATCAATTCCTCTTGTTTAGAATTGCGACTCATTTCTTTTTTTTCTTCGTCTTTCTCAGAATCGTCTGGCAAATTTTGTGTAAAATCTATTTCCCCTTCCATTTAAGAAAAATGTATATACGATTTATAAAAATGATTGTAATAGAATTAGGGATTTCAGAAAAATTACTTTTTGTAACCTTTCAAAGCTTGTTTGACATTTTTCAAGAGTCTTTCCATTGAAGATTCAAGTTCTTGTTTATTCTTTGTACCAGTACAAACAAGTTTTCCGTTTGAGAAAAGTAAGAATGTTGCGTTTGGATTCTCTAATTTGTAAACTAATCCGGGAAATTGTTCGGGTTCATATTCTGTATTTTCCATTTCTAATGCCAAATAATTCAAGTTAAGTTGTAAATTGATCGTTCCAGAGGCTACAATATTTTGTACTTTTATTTTTGGTTTAATTGTCACATTAACATTCACTTTTTTTAGTTGTTTGATGACTTCATTAATTACTAATCTTACTTGGGGCAATGATTTTGTTCCAGTACATACAAGATTTCCTGATGAGAAAACAAGAACTGCTGATTTTGGTTCCTTTATTCTTAAAACTAATCCGGGAAATGTTTCTGGATTGTATTCTGTATTTGGTTGAGTTCTTGCTAATTTTGTTAATGGTACTGGTTTTTCTAATGCAGTTGTTGCTACAATATTTTGTATTTTATACTCAGAATCTTTTTTTGGTTTTATTGTTTTTTTTACTTTTGTTGTTTTTGTTGCTACCATGATATTTAAGGGAGGAAATCCTTTATAAAGGTTTTTGGAAAATATTTAGTTTTTTTTAAATTTTTTC
>CAZGQV010000008.1:0-16584 GCA_964527365.1 Candidatus Woesearchaeota archaeon | reverse complement strand
AAGATTCCCCCTTCAGAATTTAAAAATCCAGTAATTGTTTTTAGAATTGCATGTTCAATTTTTTTATCTTTTTCATTTATGTGGAGGTTTGTTCTAAGGGTAGATTTAAATTCTTGTTTTTCTCCTTCCCCTTGTTTTATTTCTTGAATTATTTCTTTTATTGAATTTGATTTTTGGAATAATTCAGGATTTGATTTGATTATTTTTTTTAATAATTTTTCTATAAATTGGAATCTCGTTTTTAGATAAATAAATCCGATTGTTGAAGCTATTATTGCCCCAATTACTACGTAAGTTAAATTTACCATTGTGAAAATATAAACATCTGGAGTTAATGGTTGACCAATTATTTTTTTTAAATAGAATTTTAATATTTCTAAGGCTAGACCGAAACTAATTGCAAATGTAAAAGAGAAAATAGTAGTGAGAAAATAATTTCTTTTTATTTGGTTGCTAGAATATAATATGAAAAGAATTAAAAGAGCTATTAACCCAGTCCCTAAACCAAACATTATTGGCACTACTATTCCTTTTATGTTTCCCAAAAATAATGTTATTACTACAAAAACAAGAATCATTAATTCAAATTCTTTAGGGAATTTTATTTTTGTCGAAGTTTTTAAAATTTCCGGGGTAAAGGTTAAAATTAGGAGAAATAAATTTGTAGAAGCTATGTGCCATAAATGGTTATTTATTGAAGTTATTATTGAAAGTATCAAAATTAGTTTAATTATTATTGAAAGATATTGATTTAGTTTTTCTGACATATTAAATAGAGATTATTGGAGTTTTTATTTTTTGTTGGTTTTAAGATTTAGCAATTTTCCATAATTCCTGAAAATGATTATGGTATGATTCGGCTATTTTTTTTAGAAAATATTTCGATTTACGAAAATGTAAAAAAAGGAACTATAAAATTTAAGAAATTTTAATAAAGAATAATCCTAACCATACCTATAACTTTGATGTTTAGAATTTTTGAAATCTTCTTCTATTTCTTCTAATGTTGCAATAGTTGCTGCAGTTCTGTCCTCCCTGAGGGTTGTTATTCTTGGAAATCTTAATGCCCAACCCGATTCATAATTTGTGGATTTTTGAATATCTTGGTATGTTATTGATACAACTATTTTTGGTTTGATTTTGATGTTTTTTGCTTTTTCTTCAATGATCAATGGTTTTAGAAGTTCTGTTAATTTGTCAAATGTAATTGAGTTTTCATCTATTGTTTTTTCTAAAACTCCTGTTCCAACTTTCCCTATTTCTAAATATCTGCTTCCTTTTTTACATGAAAGAATAAAGGAAGATATCCATCCACCCCTTTTTCCTGTCCCCCATTCTCCTCCAGTAATCACTAAATCCAATTCATTTGTTTCTGGTTTTAATTTTAACATGTGTCCAACCCTTCTACCTGGTTTATATTCAGCATCTAAGTTTTTCATCATGATCCCTTCCTGTTTATCTTTCAATGCTTTTTTATAAAATTCTTCAACTTCTTTTTTATTTGAAGTTGTTTTGAATTTTGAAGCAATTAATTTATAGGGATGGTTTGTAACTATTTTTTCAATAATTTTTCTTCTTTTTTTGAAAGGAATATCCAATTTACTTTTTCCGCCGTGATATAAAACATCAAATATATTTACTTCAACAGGAAGTTTTTTTTGCATTTCTCCTATTTTATGTTTTCTCCTAATTCTTTGGGAAATTGCTTGGAAATCAGTGTATTTTTTTGTTTTTTTGTCATATCCTACCGCTTCTGAATCCAAGATGAACGAATCTCCTTTGATAAATTCATTAACATAATTTTCTACTTCTGGAAATTGTTTTGTTACGTTTTCTAAGCTTCTTGTGAAAAGAGTTACTTTGTTGTTTGCTTTGTGAATTAGCATTCTGAATCCATCATATTTGTATTCAATTGCCATGGGGGTTCCTAATTTTTTGAATGCATCGTCTATGTTTTTTGCTTTTTGTGCAAGCATTGCTTTTATTGGATGGCCCACTTTTAACTTTATTTGATCTAGTTCTTTTATTTTTCCTTTCTTAGCAATTGTAAAAACTACTTTCAAATCATTTGATTTATCAATAGCTCTTTGTAATCTGTCTTCGTATTCTTTGTTGTTTTTAAAAAATGCTTTTAGTATTCCATATTTTATTGTGGATTCTTGAACTCCAATTCTCAAATCCCCAATTAATGTTCTTACAAGATATAATGCTTCAATCGGTGACGCTGAAGTTAAAAGTTCAACGATAAGTTTTAATTTGTGATCTACCGTTCCCCTACCAATTAATTTTGGAAGTTTTCTTAAGTTTTCAATTACTTTTTTTGTAGTGATTACATGGGAAGCTAAAGTCATTTGTTTTTTCTTTTTTATTAATTCTTTTGCAACTTCTCCAATGTCTCCTATTTTTTTCCAGAGACTATTGACTTTTGCTGTTGGAGTTCCTGTTGCTTTTGAAATGGCTTTTATTGCTAGTTGATTTGAAATTCCAATTCTTCTTTCGTCATAATCTGGATAAATATTCCCTTCAATTAAATAGATTATATCCGAATCTTCTTCTTTTAAATGTTCTAAGAATTTTGAAAGAATATTTATTTTTTCAAGGCGTTTTGTTGTAGAAGATAAATCTTCATATAATTGTGCTAATTTTTCATACCTCATAATTTAATTAAGTTGAAGGCATTTTTAAGATTTCTTATTGAACCAAAATAGGATACCAATGAGCAATGGAATTATTGTGATTATTATGAATGGAATTAATTCTTTGTATGTGTTAAAAAAGATCATTGTTCCAATTCCTGCTAACATAAATAAAATTCCCCCTATTTTAGGTTTCGACCATGCGAAAAATAGGCAAATAATCAAAATGATTGTGGGAATTAGATGTATTAAGAAACCTAATGAAAATAATTTTGTGTCTAATGCAAAAAGAGTAATTAATATGATGTACAAAATTGAAAGGATTTTTGCTAAGATATTAAAAATTCTTTTTTTCATATATTTTTATATGTTTTAAAGTTTTTATTCTTTTTTATAAATATAATGGTAGATGTTGAATTCAACAGAGCTACTTTCTATGTTGTCACTTTTGTGACTTTGTTTATTTCTGAGTCCATTAGACTCATCCGAAAATAATTAAACAAAATAAAATATAAATAAAATTATTGTTTTGCTTTAATGTAAAGTTCATTAACTTTTTCCCAATCTAGGATATTCCAGAAGTTTTTTGTGAATTCTGGTCTTTGGTTTTTATATTTTAAGTAATAAGTATGTTCCCAAACATCAAGGTTAATCAAGGGAATCATTTTTCCTGAAAGGGGGGATTCCTGGTTTGTAGTTTGGATTATTTCCAATTCATTTTTGTTTAGAACTAACCAAACCCAACCACTCCCAAAAAGAGTATTTGATTTATTTTCAAATTCTTCTTTGAATATTTCAAAGTTTGCAAACTTTTGAATAATTGCTTTTCCTATTTCTGATTTGGAATTGAATAAGATTTCTTTTTTTAATATTGACCAAAAGAAATTATGATTGTAAACTCCCCCCCCAAAATTAATGGCCTTTTGTCTAATTTCACTAGAAATGTTTGCTATGTTTTCTAATAACCATTCAACAGTTTTACCTTCTAATTCTGGATAATTTTCAATTGTTACATTAAGTTTATCGATGTATCCTTGATGATGTTTGCCATAATGGATTTCAACTGTTTCTTTGTCCATAAATGGTTCTAAAGCATTTGTTTCAAAAGGTAGTTTTATTAATTCATGTGTCATATTTTTTGTTCTCCCTTATCTATTTTCTCAAGAATTACATATGAATAAGATTTCATATGTTTATATATGTTTTGGTTCATGTTTTTGGAATGTGGTGAAAATTTAAGTACTATGTGCAGTTTATGGGACAATTATCTTTTTAAAATTTGAAAACTTTTATTATTTATGATTTGGAAAAAAGGGTTGTCAATTATTGCTGATGAAAAAACATCAAATTTAATCATGGGGAGTTTTCCGGGAGAACGATCTTTGATTGCTAAAGAATATTATTTTGATAAGACAAATGATTTGTGGAAGATTCTTGGAAATATTTATGCTAAAGATTTTAAATCAATGCATTATTCAGAGCGAATTGAAAGTATTTTGAACGAAGGTTTGGGTCTTTGGGATGTTTATTCTGATTGTCAAAGGAGTTGGGGGTCTTCTGATCGAAGAATTTGGGGTTTTTTTCTGAATAATTTTAAAGATTTGAAAGAGCGTTGGCCTGCTATTGAAAAGGTTGGTTTGAATGGAAAGGTTGCGGGAATTTATTCTGAAAATTTTTCAGAGTTGGGTTACGAAACATTCATTTTGCCATCAAGTAGTGGAGCTAATCGGAGAAATCAAATTAAGCGATTAGATGATTGGATTAATTTTTTAAAATAATTATAACCCTTCTTTGATTGCTAATTCTTTTGTGTGTTCAGAAGTTTCATGTTTTTCAGATTTGTCTTTCCAATATTTTTCTGCTTCTTCTTCCATTTCTAAAAGTCTTGTGTAATAATCAGCGAATTCGTTGAGATGTGCAAGTGCTATTTTTGCTGTTGTTAAGGGATCATCGTTAGAAACATTGGTTTTCAAGTCAATTATTCCATGTTCGAGTTCAATTCCCATTCCAATTCTAAATTGTTCAATGTCGAATTTTGTCCAATCAACTTCAAGTTCTTCTCCTCTTTGTTTTGCCTCTTGTGTTGTGAAATTCTTTTTCATAATTTATTTAAGAATTAAAGAGTTAAAAAGTTTTTGGAAATTGAATAAATTTATTTTCCACGTCTCATTCCGGCCCTAACACTTGGCCTAACTTTAGAAGTTGGACTCTTACTTCTTAAACCACGAGATTTTTGACCTGCAGAAGTAATTCCTCTTTCTGGTCTATTTTTGTTTTGTCCTTTACAAATCCATTTCATAGTTCTATCATTTTGTATTTCTGGTTTTTGAGGATCTACACAAATAACTTCGAAAAAATAATTTATTCCATCTTTACCTATCATGTATGAATTTAATACTTCTAAATTTGTGAATTTTTTAGAAACTCTTTGTTCAGCAATCCATTTGTAGGACATTTTTAGATTTTTTCTAGTATGTAATCTTTTTGATCTTCTACCCTTATTTGGTCTTGGTCTTTTGTGGCCTCCACGCTTAATTCTTATTCTAATTATTGAAAATCCTTTTTTGTCTTTGTAACCAAGAGATCTTGCTCGATCTATTCTTAATGGCTTATCAACTTTTGTGAAAACATTTGATTTTCTCCATTCAGTCATTCTTTCTCTTAATTCTTTGGCATCTGGTTTTTTCCAAGCTTGTCTTAGATAATGATATAATCCTTTTGTCATGAATATTTGAGAGATAAATGGTTTAAAAAGCTTTTGGGATCTTTTTTGAATATGAAAAATTTAACCTAATTTTAATGAAAAATGATAACCCGGATTTGGAGATTGCTATCGCCCCCACAAGCACAAAATTTGTTAAATTTTGCACTTAATCATGGACTCGCGTTTTGACGTGTAAATATAGATTAAAATTTATATAGAGTTATTTAGAAAAAATGATCCAACACGGATTTGAACCGTGGACCTCTGCCTTATCAGAGCAGCGCTCTACCAGACTGAGCTATTGGATCATCTGATATAGATTTTTTAGATAAAATTGATTTATAAAAGTTGTGAAATCTTAATCTGTTGCATCCATTTCAAGGGTTAGAATACCCCCAAGTAGAGAATATTTTTTTAAGGGTAAATCAATTTGAATTTGTTTTAGGTACGCTTCCTTTTTTCCAATTGCTCTTACTTCCAAACTGTTTTCGAGTTTGATAATTGATACATCTTTTATTGAATCTACTTCTGGAACTTCAATTTCATATTTAATTTTATTTTCTATTCTTTTTAAATTTGATTTTGGTTCTTTTTTATTCAAAGTTTTCCATTTTTCTAAACTATTTTTATTAAATTCAATTGGGAGAAATTTAGTGTTTTCTTCTTTTTGAGTTGTGAGATTGTTTGGGTTTTTTTTAAAAATTATTTTTACTCCAGGTATTAATTGTTTCATAGTTTTATTTAGGTCTTTTTCATTCAAACCATTTAATCCATTTTGAGATTTTGATAATTCATTTATCATTTTTGAAGCTATTTTATTTATTATTCCTCCTGTTATTCCCGCTCCAAACATTTTCATTTGTGGGTTTTTTTGTTTTGAATCATTTTTTCCCAACATTCCCCAATTTTGGGAAGGTTTTTTTAGTTCAAAACCACAATTAGGGCAAAAGTCATAGCTTGATTTTACTTTTTTATTACAATTATTGCAATTTTTTTTCTTTAACATAGTTGAATAATAAAGATGCTAGGTTTTAAAGTTTTTACTTTTCTGTTATGTATCCTGGAATCGATGAAATTTCATGAATATCTTCCGAAAAAGTTGATTTTGAATCTTTTAGAATAATTTTTTTCATTTCTGTTAAACCTTTGAATTTTTTCATTTTCATTTTTTCTTTTAATTTTGGAACCCAGAATGAAACCATAATCGCTCTTAGAATAAAACCAATACTAAAAATTATGAATAATGTTGAGATGATAAAATCTTTTACTATTATTGGTTTAATTATTCCTAGTAATGCTGCACTGATAAACCCCCCAGTCATTGCTCCCAGTCCCATAAATAAGTTGAGATATGAAATT
The DNA here is from genome assembly GCA_964527365.1 of Candidatus Woesearchaeota archaeon. Taxonomy (GTDB): domain Archaea; phylum Nanobdellota; class Nanobdellia; order Pacearchaeales; family GW2011-AR1; genus GW2011-AR1. The sequence continues at coordinate 9,885 of CAZGQV010000008.1, read as the reverse complement.
GCTTTTGCTCTTCTTTCTTTTGAAATATTATCATAAATGAAATTTCCTGAAGCCATTAAAAATGCCGACCAACTTGATCCCCCAATTAATCCTGGAATTATGAATAAATAAATTTTTAGAATTGTTGGTGTTAACCAAGTAAAATCTGAACCAATCATAATCATTGAAAGGATCCACCAGATGGGGGTAAGAGGAATTAATATTGTTGTTAATGCAATTACTTTGTAATTTCCAAATCGATCAGCAATTTTTCCCCACAAGTTTAGAGTTATTATGGAAAATATTGTCCCAGAAAGGATGATTAAAATATATGTGAAATAATCATATTGAAGTTCTTTTAAAAGATAAATTGCAACTAGGGGAGCACTCAATCCAACTGCAAATGAAAACATTGTTCTGAATAGAACGAATTTTCCAAAATTTGATGTGGTGATTTCTTTTAGAAATAATTTTATGTTATATTTTTTTTCTTTCTTCTTTTTCTTTTCTTGATCATAGTGCTTATTCATTATAATTTTACAATAAATTCTAGCTAAGAACGCGAGTGTAAAGAAAAGAATAAATCCAATAGTTTCTTTGCTGTGGTTAGTAAATTGTTCTAATATTAATGCAGCCCCAATTGTTAAGATAACAGTTGTAAAAGAAAGAATTGTGTTTCTTTTTGAAAACCATCTTCCTCTAAATTTTGGATCGACGAGGTCACCAATCAAAGAAAACCATGCTGGATGTCCCATTCCAGATGTCGCCATTATTAATGCAAAGTCTAAGATTATTAGATAAGGTAGTAAGTGAGTTGCAATTCCTTTAAGGTAAAGAATCCCAATTATTGCAAGAAATAACCAAGAGAAAGATTCGGATAAAAGAGTTTTATTAAGAATGGTTTTTCTTTTAGTTTTTTTTACAAGGTTTCCTCCAAAAATTTGGGTTACTGAAGCTATGTGCCAAAGTGAATTTATTATTGCAATTATTGAATTGGAAGCACCAATTGCAACTGAAAAAGGCACCACATAATTTGCCCCAAAAGATTGACGAATTGTCCAAAAAATTCCTTCTTTAATTGAGAGCCTCCTTGAATGATGTTTTAATTCTTTTTCAGAAATCTTTTCACCTTTTTTCATGTTGTTTTTAGTATAATTATATTTTTATAGCTTCGGGTGTTTGAAATTTTATGGAGAAAATAAATTATTCAAAAAGAATTTCAAATAAGGAAAGGCATGTTCGGTGGAATTATGAAGCCTCGGGAGAAGAATATTTGGGGATAAGATATCACGTGGTGATTGTTGATGATCGTTTTAGGAAAGCAAAGTTAACACAATTAATGGGTTCATTACAAAAAATTAATTCTGGAATTGAACCTGTTCGACAAGTTGGAGGAAAAGTTGAAGGGACTAAATTTAGGTATTTGTTTGCCAGTTTTAATTCAAGAACTTCTTTTGAATATTTGAATTGGAAAGGTTTGGTTCCAAAGAAGGATGATGATTTAGTTGAGAGGAAGAAAGGAAATATTGAAGATTATGTTGCAAATTTGTATTCTAAATAATTTTCCAATATTGTTGATTTATGTGTGTTCCATAATAACCATCTTGTTCCAATTTTATTTTTCCTTTAAATTCAATTTCAATTAATAAATTATCCAAGTCATTTCTTAACAAAGTAGAATGAACTTTTGGGAGTCCAGGGCCCATAGGGTGAAAATGATCATTCCAGGAAGGAATTCCCTTTTCATCTAGGTGTTCAACAGAGAAATTTCCCAAATATCTATTTAGGGGGAAGGTAATGATTGGTTTTTCTTTAACATAAATTGTAAAGTTATTTTCTTTGATAAATTTGAATTCTTCATTTTTCAATTTCATGTTAATGATGTTTTTTGTATGATCTCCTGTAAAGCAAGGCCGAATAAATAAGCCCAATAATTCATAATTTTTTAAGGCATATTCTAGGTGGTCGAAATCTTTTTCTTGTCTCATCATATATTGAGTCATGAAAATTTATGTTTTGAAATATTAAATAATTTTATATATTGTAATCTGTATTTTTTTCTATGGTGAAAGAAAAATTTTATGTTACAACAACAATTCCTTATGCGAATGCTCCTCCCCACATTGGATTTGCTTTAGAGATTGTTCAGGCAGATGTTTTAGCTAGATGGAACAGACTACTTGAAAAAGATGTGTTCCTTTTAACAGGAACTGATGAACATGGAGTTAAAAATTTTCAAACTGCAAAAAAGCAAGGAGTTGGAACCCAAGAATTTGTTGAGGGAAATTCAAATGCTTTTGAAGAATTGACAAAAGGATTAAACATATCAAATTCTGCTTTTATTAGAACTACAGACAAAAAAGCTCATTGGCCAGGAGTTGTTAAAATGTGGGAGACTCTTGTTAAAAAAGGAGATATTTACAAAAAAGAATATTCTGGAAATTATTGTTCTGGATGTGAAAGATTTATTACAGAAAAAGATTTAATTGAAAACCAATGCCCTGATCATCCTTCACTAAAAATAGAAAAAATTTCTGAAGAAAATTATTTTTTTAAATTGAGTAAATATTCTGAGAAAATTAAAAAATTGATTTTGAGTGATGAATTAAAAATATATCCTCAGCGATGGAAAAATGATTTTTTATCTTTAATTAAAGATGGACTTCAAGATGTAAGTTTTTCTAGAAATAAAAATATTCTTCCTTGGGGAATTCCTGTTCCAGACGATGACACCCAAGTTATGTATGTTTGGTGTGATGCTTTAACAAATTATTTGACTGGCATTGGGTATCCTAAAAAAAAGTTTGAAAAATATTGGCCTGCTGATGTTCATGTTGTGGGTAAAGATATGCTCCGATTTCATGCGGGAATTTGGCCAGGAATGTTACTTAGTGCTGGACTTGATATCCCCAAGGAAATTATTGTTCATGGTTTTTTGACTGTGGATGGAAAAAAAATGTCTAAATCGGTTGGAAATGTTGTTTCTCCAATTGAATTATTAAAACAGTATGATGCAGATTCAATAAGGTATATTTTGTGTAGGAATTTTGTATTTGGTGAAGATGGGGATTTTTCAGAACAAGCATTGGTTGATAGACATAATGGGGAATTATCAAATAAATTGGGTAATTTAGTTTCTAGAGTTGTGAGTTTAATTGAAAAGAATGGGATGAAGAAATGTGAAAATGGTTTGAAAGTGGATTTTGGCAAAATTAATTTATTGATGGAAAATTTTGAATTTGATAAAGTTTTAAATGAAATTTTCGGATTCATTGATGATTGTAATGAATATATTCAACATGAAAAACCATGGGAGACAAAGAATAAAAAAGTTCTTTATGAACTAGCTGATGCTATTAAGAAAATTTCAATTTTACTTTATCCTTTTATTCCAGAAACTTGTGAGAAAATAGCAGAAAAATTTGGGGGCTGGGAATTCAATTTAAAAGATTTTGAAAAATCCTTGAGCGATAAAGTCAAAGTTGTAAAAGGAAAAAATTTATTTGAAAAGGTTGAGAATAAAATTGAGAAAAAAGAAAACACTAATAAATCTCAAAAGATTGAAGGAGTTATGACAACTAGCGAAGTAGGATTTGGAGATTGGACTAAACTTGATTTGAGGGTTGCTGAAATCGAAAACGTAGAAGAAATCGAAGGTGCAGATAAATTGTTTAAATTAAGTTTAGATGTTGGAGAACTCGGAAAAAGAACAATTTGTGCCGGAATTAAAGAATATTATGATAAAAAGAAATTAAAGGGGAAAAAAATTATTTATTTTTCAAATTTAAAATCTCGAAAGATGCGAGGTATTGAATCACAGGGAATGCTTCTTGCAGCTTCAACAGGGGATCATAAGGAAGTTATTTTGATTAGTCCTGAAGGAAAAATTGCTAATGGTTCAAGAGTTGGTTAATTTTTTAGAAAAAAATTTTAATATCTCTTAAACTGTTTAAGAAATCTTTTCCAAAGTTTTTCTTTGTCTTTATCTGAATCGTATTCTTCTCCTGAAATTTTTGCAGCAATTTCTTTGTATGCTCTTGAGGGTTTAGATTTAGGGTGGGTATGTATTACTGCATTTTTTAATTTCAATGCTTGTTGCATTACGTTGTCTTCTGGAATCATTCCTAAAACGGGAATTTCTAACATTTCTTTTACAACTTCTGGAGAAAGTTCTGATTTATTTTTTTGAACTCTCGTTATTATTATTCCTGCAATTTCTTTTTTCATTTCTTGAGCCACTTTAATTGTTTTAAGTGCATCAGTTATTGAGGGCATTTCAGGATTTGTTACCAAAATCAATTCATCTGCAGAATCAATTACTGTCAATGCTTCAATACCTAATCCTGCAGCACTATCGATTATTACATAATCAGCAATTTCTAAAAATTCATTTTTGAATTTTTTTATGTTTCCTGGTTTTATTTTTTTTAATTCTTTTATTGATAGGGAAGAAGGCATTATTTTTAATCCAGATTCATGTTCATATACTGCTTCAAAAACTTGTGCCCTTTTATCCAAAACATGATTTAAATTTATTGGAACCTCTGGGGAATTTAAATGAATTCCAATATTTGGGGTTGAAAGATTAGCATCTATCACCAAAACTTTCTTCCCAAAACTATTTAATGCTGCACCAAGGTTTATTGCCGTTGTTGTTTTTCCCACTCCCCCTTTTCCAGAGGTTATTACTATTACTTTTTTCATCTTATTTTTTTAAAAGAAATTGTTTTGTTGTTTGGATGAATTTTTCAAGCATTTCCGCATAAATTTTTAATTGTTCCAAATTCACATTAATTTCTTCTCCTTTAAATTGAATTTTAAGTGCTACGTTTTTTCTGAATTCCCCGATTCTTTCATTTTTCAAATCTTCCAATTTACGGAGCATCATGAAAAAATTAATAACTTCTAAGAATTCTTGGTCTTTTTTGAATAATTCTTTAATTTCTTTTATTCTCCCAATTGCATTTTCTGAAACAGAATTTATTTTTTTTTGTTTTTTTGCATGATTTAACATTGCAATTATTCCAGTATCGATCATTTTTCTCCATCGGAGTAAAAGATTCATGATAACGTCGCAAGTTTTAGTATATTTTAAACTGACATAAAGTAAGTGATCTGCGCTTATTTTTTCTTGTATAATATTTTCCATTTTAGAACTGTGACGTATAAAGGAATTTTCCTTTTTATATTTATGTTTTTGCTAAGATAATTCCAAAATAGCTTCGGCAAGATCATTTGTTTTTTCAAGTGCTTCCTTAGCTTCTTCTTTTGAACAATTTGTTTTTTCTATAATTGTATTTATGTCTTCTTCTGAAATTTCTGGTTCTATTGATTCTTCATGGACTTCTCCAGAAATCTGAAAACTAATTTGTCCTTGCATTTTTATTTTTGTTACCGAGGGATTCTCAATAATTATTTTGTTTCCATCAGTTTTTTCAATAATAACTCTTTCTGTCGAAATTTCATCTTGAGAAATTCCCATCTTTTTCATCATCCCCTGCATTTGCCTAGGGTTAACTCCTCCAAGCATTTTAGAAAAAATAGGGCAAACCAATCCTGAATAATGCAATAAGGATAATGAATCCAATCACATGTGCTGGTTTTAGCATAAATTTACTTTCGTACTCTTCTTTATAGCTTACTAATCCCCCAAATCCAGAGGGCATGTTGATTCCTTGTTGTTGTGCCATGGAATATTGAGAATTGGGAAGTTTTTAAAAGTTTTTGTGGGTCATAGAAGAACTTTTAAATTATCATAATTGAAGATTAGTTATGGATAATGGATATTATTGTGAAATTAATGAAATTGAAGGATATAATAAATTTAATCTTTGGTTATTGAAGAATCAAGATACAAAATTAGTTGGCAAATATAAAAATAATTTTGGAGATTTGAGTTGGCAAAAAAATGAAAAAAATCCTTTTAGACAATATAATTTAGTAGATATAGAACATCATTTTAAGTCTTTTACTGAAAAATTTGATTCTGGGTTAGCAAAAAGATTGCTGGAACAAGATTCTCCAGAAGAAGTAAAGAAAATTTTAATTGGTTTTTTTGAATAGTATATTTTTTAAATTATAATCTATACAAATTCTTATGGCTTTAGCTGATATTAAAAATTGGAATGTTGATTTAGAAAAAGAAATTACTGAGAAATGGAAGAATGATGAAAAATTTGCTTTTAATCCTGAGACTAAAAAGAAAATTTATTCGATAGATACACCCCCACCATACATTAATTCTCCAATTCACATGGGACATGCTGTGACTTATTGTTTTATGGATTTTTTTGCAAGATATAAAAGAATGAAAGGATTTGAAGTTTTGTTTCCATTGGGATTAGATAGAAATGGTCTTCCAATTGAAATGGGTGCTGAAAAAAAATATAGAGTTTCTCCTTTCAAAGTTGGTCGTGAAAAGTTTGTTGAATATTGTGAAAAATTATTGAATGAAACTTCTATTGAATCAATTGATTCTTTTGCAAAATTGGGCATTTCTTTTTCTTCATATAAAGAAGGGGAAGATATTGGTTCTATTTATTTAACTGATTCTCCTGAATATAGAAAATTAACTCAAAAAACTTTTGTTGACTTGTTCAAAAGAGGATTAATTCATGAGGATAATAGAATTAATAATTGGGATCCAAAACTTAGGACTACTATTTCTGATTCTGAAATTGATTACAAGGAAATTGAATCTAATTTTAATGATGTTAAATGGAAAGTTAAGGAAACTGGGGAGGAAATAATTATTGGAACAACTAGACCCGAATTAATTTGTACTTGTGGCATGGTTATTTTTAATCCTGAAGATATCAGATATAAACATTTAGAAGGTAAAACTGCAATCACTCCAATTTTCAAAAAAGAAGTACCAATTAAATCTCATCCGATGGCACAAATAGATAAGGGAACTGGTATTGCAATGATGTGTTCTGCTGGAGATTTAACAGACATACAATTTTTTAGAGAACAAAAACTTGTTCCACAAATTGCCATTAATATGGATGGAACAATGAATAAAAAAGCAGGAGTGTTTGAAGGTTTGAAAGTTAAAGAAGCTAGGGAAAAAATTATTGAACTTTTGAAAGAAAAAAATTTACTAATTAAACAAGAAAAAATTGTACATAGAACTCCAATTAGTGAGAGGAGTAAAGCTGAAATTGAATTTATTGAGATGCCTGAATTTTATTTGAAACAACTGCAATTTAAGGATGATTTGAGAAAAGTCGTGAAGGATGTTAATTTTTATCCTGAAAATTCTAGGAAGATTTTAGATTCTTGGATCGATTCAGTTTCAATTGATTGGCCAATTTCTAGAAGAAGATATTATGCTACCCCGATTCCTCTTTGGTATTCTAAAGACAAAAAATTATTTTGTGTTCCAACTGCTGGAATTTATGTACAACCTTGGAAAGAAAAACCTTTAGCTGATTTTGAAGTTTTGAAAAATGGAAAAGTCGTTGGAAAAGTTAATGATTTTTCAGATGTTAAATGGGTTGGAGAACAAAGAGTTTTTGACACTTGGTTTGATTCTTCAATTTCAGAATTAAATTTACTTCGATATAAAGATAATCCAGAATTTTTTGAAAAGGCATATCCTTGTTCATTGCGTCCCCAAGGAAAAGAAATTGTTCGTACTTGGTTATACTATACTCTTCTTCGAGGATATTTGGAAACTGGAAAATCTTGTTTTAAAGATGTCTGGGTACACCAACATATTTTGGATGGAAAAGGTAGAAAAATGAGTAAATCTTTAGGGAATGTAATTGATCCACAAGAGATTATAAAAGAAGAGGGTTCTGAAGCTCTTCGTCTTTGGTCTTCAATTGAAGGTGATTTATCTAAGGGAGATTTTATTTGTTCAAGAGAAAGAATTAAAGCTGAAAAGAAAACTTTGAATAAACTTTTGAATGTTAGTAAATTTGTTTCCATGTTTGAAAAGCCAATGGATAAACCAGATTTAATGCAAGTTGACAAATTGTTTATTGATTATATTGAAGATTTGACACAAAGGGTGGATTTGAAATATTCTAATTATGATTTTAATCATCCTATGCAAGAACTTAGGAAATTCTTGTGGGAAATTTTTGCTTCACATTATGTAGAATTGGTAAAGACTCGAGCATATAATCCAGAAAAACAATTTAGTGAAGAAGAAAGTAATTCTGCTAAGTTTACACTTCATTTTTTACTTGAAAGATTTTTAATTTTGGTATATCCTGTGATTCCACAAATTAGTTCTTTTATTTTAGATGATAGGGGAATTTATGCACATTCTATGGAATTTCCAAAATCTGAAAAAGGTAATTCTGAATTAAGTTTAATTCAAGACATTATGGATTTTAATAGTGAAGTTTGGAAGACTAAAAAAGAAAAAGGGATTAGTTTAAGGAACCCAATTAAAGGAATAAAAGTTTCTGATAAATTAAAAGCATTTGAGAAAGATTTAATTGTGACTCATAAGTTGGAATAAAATGGGAAATTTTGAAATTATTAGAAATAAGAAATTGGATAAATTTCATTTTGATTGTGTTAAGAAGGGAATTTTAAAGAATGAAATGGTTTTTGGAAGAAAACCAAAAAAGATTAAAGTTTTTATTTGTGACACTGAAGAAGAATTTAAGAAACATTCAAGATATTATTATTTTCTATTTGGGGCTGGGACTTGTTTAAGGAATGGAGATGTTGTGGTTCGTTCAAATGATTTTTTGGATAGGGTGGATAAATATTATGAAAATTTAATAGTTCATGAGATTAATCATTCTTTTTTGGGGAATTTTTATAAAATTTCAAAACCAATTTGGTTGCATGAAGGTTTAGCAATAGTTCTTGAGGGTAGACTTCATTATGGCATTGAAAATGATTTTTTTGATTTGAAGAAAACAAAGGAATTAATAAATGAGAATAATCTGGATTTTTCTTGTATTAAATATAGATATTTAGAAAAAGATTTTGATTCTAAAGAAACAATTAGATTATTTTATTCTATTTGGGGGCATTTTGCAGAATTTATTTCTAATAAGAATGCTAAAAAATTAGTTGAATTTTTGAATAATTATTCTAAAAATCCAATTAATGGTAATTATGATGAACTTTTTGTTAAGTATTTTGGAGATTCAATAAAAGATAAGTTTGAGGAATTTGTAAAATGGGAAAAATAATTGCTTCTGGTTGTGTTATTGTTTCTGATGGAAAACTTTTAGTTTCTCATGATGGAAAAGATGATTTTTTTAAAATTCCTGGAGGGAAACCTTTTGAAGGGGAAAATTTAGAGGATTGTGCTATTCGTGAATTAAAAGAAGAAACTGGTTATGTTGCCAAAATTATTGGGAAATTATCTACAAAATATTTGAAGAAAAAACCTGGAACAGATGAAGAGACGGAAATTGAACTTTATCATTTCAAGGCTGAACTTTTGAAAAGTGTTAATAATTATGGGTGTTTTTTTCATGGAGGACACCATGTTCATTGGTTAAAAATTTCTGAAATTAAAGAAGGAAAGTTTGGAGTTGCTCCTAATATTTTGTTTTTGATTAGTGAGTGTGGAATATAATAATTTTTAAAAAGGTTTGAATGATTTAATTCTATGATGTTAAAAAATGAGTTGAGTTCTATAAGAGCAATTAAGGCGGGAGTTTTTTTTGATGAGGGAAAACTTTCCAGCGAATATCTTCATCGTAAAGATATCATAAAAGAAGGATCAAAACAAACAACTGATAATCTGAATTTGTTAAATAAAAAATATGTTTCTATTTTGAATGACAATGATTATGATATGTTTGCTTGGGAAGGAGTTTTTGATTCTCCTAGTGGTGAAAAAGATTTTGGTTATTTTACTGAAGTTTATTTTGGACCAGAATGTATTCTAGATCATTTGAAATTTGAAAAAGAACTTTTGAATAA
>CAZGQV010000007.1:0-30254 GCA_964527365.1 Candidatus Woesearchaeota archaeon | reverse complement strand
GTAAGTCCAATATTAAGTATTAACCTCAGTTTCCCGAGGGTATCCTTAACCTAAGGGTAGGTTAGCTACGTGTTACTGAGCAGTTCGCTTTCAACTTCTAAAAGAAACCAAATAACTGGCATGTCTTAGTGCAAATCAAAGAGCCGCAGCCGCCAGCAGGATCAACTGGAATTAAATAATATCATAAATTACTCAAATAAATTTGAAAAATTTCAATTACGCGATTTATTACTATAAGATAAATAAATCACTTCACACATACTCCTAACTATTGGCTTAGCTATATTTTTTTAAGATCAAACAACATAATGACTTACTGTTAGTATAAACTTCATTTCATTTTCAAGAAAAAAATCCTTAAATCTATTCGTTCAACAAACAGCATGACTGCTTCTATATACATCATACCTTACATGTTGAACATTTTATTAAGGCACTCATCTTAGTTAATGAATATCCGACAAATTTTACATTTATAAATGTTTCGTCATAAAAAAAAGGAGTTTGAAAATATTAGTTTATCCTCGGTTCAAAAGAAAATTTATAATATAGTTTTTCTTTCATTTTTTATGGATTTATTTGAATATAAAAAGAAAAGAAAATTTGAAAAAACTACTGAATCAAAGACAAGAAAAAGGAATTCTAAAAAATCAATTTATGTAATTCAAAAACATTCAGCGTCGCATTTACATTATGATTTACGTTTAGAATTTGATGGCGTTTTGAAATCTTGGGCAATTCCAAAACTTCCTCCAAAAAGAAAAGGATTGAAAAGATTAGCAATACAAGTTGAAGATCATCCTTTGGGATACGAAAAATTTAATGGAATAATTCCTGAAGGAAATTATGGTGCCGGAAAAGTTGAAATTTGGGATGGGGGAACTTTCAGTGTCGTGGAAAAAGAAAAAAATACAATTGTTGTCGACATAAAAGGTGAAAAACTAAATGGAGAATATTGTTTAGTTAGAACAAAATTTCAAGGAAAGAAAAATAATTGGATATTCTTTAAGAGATAAATCCTTAAATATGAATTTAAAATTATTTTTTTATGGAATCAAATCAAAAAATTCTAAACGAAATCGATTCTTGTATAAATGTCTATAATACTATTTTTTCAAAAAATAAAAAAGTAAATTATTTAAGTCATTTTGTAACAAAAGGAGAAAGATATTATCAAGCTTTAGAAAAATATTCTGTAAAAAATTTGGAAGAATTAAATAAAATAAATATCCAAATTATCAAAGTAATAAGAAAAAATAATTTGCTAGAGGGAGAAAATATGAAAAAGGAATTAGACAAATTAAATATTGGTTATGTAATTGAGCCAGGGAAATTTTTTGCTAAAGGTTGGTCTCAAATTCATTATGCAGAATTTTGGAAAAAAGTAGTAGAAAAATATGCAGACAAGGTAATTTTTCATGACTTATTTTACACTTCAGAAGGGGGATTAGAAGAATTCATAATTTCAATTGAAAATAATAAAGAAATAAGATTATTTAATAATTTAAAGAAATTTAATTCTAAAAATATTTTATCAAAAATAGAAGATACAATAATTAGGGTGGATAAAATTGGGGAAGATATTGAGAGATTCAAAGATATTTATTTGCGGTTAAAAAAGATAATTTAATTTATTTTATAATTCCATCAATAGAAATTTTAAATCAAAACACTAAAGTAATGATTTATCTAAATTATTCTAAATCAAGAGGGGGTTGCAAATTTATGGTTAAGTTTTATAGTTTATCAACTGATAGGAAGACTCATTATAATTTTGATAATCCTTTAGAAATAAAAGCAAGTGAATTAGATAATTTGAAGGATATTTTAGCTCCCCATATTTCTAAAGAAGATTTAAAAAAAGTTCCAAAAATCCATACAGAAGAAGTAAATGGTATCTTAAGGCCCGTAGGTTATAGGATGGTTAATGCGAATGGTTTAACTTCTTTAGGACTCAGAAGAAATCCACATATTCTAACTTATCCCGTTAATGAATGGTTTTCTTTGCCCGAAGATTGGGTTGTTCCTGGACCTCAAGATTGGGGAGGAGTTTCCATTGCAAGGACAGTTGGAAAAGTACATGGGATGCAAAAATATATGAAAGAAAAACATAATATGGAAACAAGAGTTTTCAAAACAGCCTTTGAAGATATTATTCATCATAAAGAATGGAGAATCAAAACTAACAAACTTTTAATGTATGAAGAAATTTTCTTATAAAATCTTTTAAGAGATAATTTAATGTTTCAAATAACCACTTTCAGTAAGTTGATTCATTTGTTTTATTTTAGCCAGAACTCCACTATTTTTCATTCCCGCCTCAATGATGCTATATGATCGGTCTAAAATATTTGCTTTTTCATCCCAACCAATAATTTTTTCAACAACAGGATCGACAAATTCTCTTTTTGCCATATATCCGTTTTCACCAGTAGGGTCATATCTTGGAATTTGTGTTCCACGAGTAGAGCTACATTTTCCAATCATTTGAACAAATGGATTAACGGGAGGTTTTCCAGTATCTAAAAAGATCATCTTTCCGTTTTGAGCAGCCATTCCTGAATGATGTCGATCAGCCGCAAATCCATATACAGCATCATCTTTTGTTCTAACCATTTGTCTGATTGGTCCATCAATTTCAGTTTTACCAGACCACATTTTATGGGCAATAACTGCATTCAAAACAGTCCCTTCAAGTCCAGGGAGTCTTGCCATATCATAATTGAAACTTTGTCCAGCTGTTGAACCATGCCCCATTTTTATTTTTCCAATTGATTGATAAAATCCATCTCCATCTAATGCTTTAATCACAATATCCCCTTCACTTTGTTGATCTTTCCCAGATGCTTGATGATGATTTCCCATTCCAACAAAAGTTTCCATGCCTTTGTTCATCAATTCATGAAACAATTGAAATTCATATTTTTTGAAATCAGTTGTCTGCCCTTCTAATTTATGTGTCACAATACCGTCGAGCATTTCTTGAGTAAAAATATCCCTATACATCATTAACTCTTCAGGTTTTGCTCCACCTTTAAGCAATCCCGCAGTTAAAGTATCTAATTCTTCCCTAAAATTAATCCCACTTACCCAAGTACCCAATTTTTTAGCATCATAACTTCTAAAGGCTTGAGCACCGTTAAATGCTTCAGTAATAATTGAATATTTCATAGAATCAGTTCCCATGCTTTGTAAAGCAGCTAATTGGGACGCACGAATACCTTCAGATAAAGTAAATCTTCCTGGCATACTCCATTCTCCAAAATGTAAATCATTAGCATTGAAAACATTATAAAATTCAGGACGGACTTCATCATAAATTAAGTTTAATTCAGTTTGAGCTTTTTTCAACTCTTTTTGACGATCTTCCTTATATTTTTTATCACCTTTTCTTGAAACTTTTTCTTCTAATTTAGATATTTCCTTTTCTAATATTTGAACTTTTTCTCCAAATTCTTTTCCAATTTGAGCATAAAAATCATCGTTAAAGAAAATTTGTTCTTGACTTCTGTCAGGGTGGTCAATCACAATAACATTTCCTGCAGTATCTCCACCTTTGTCTGCCCTTTTTGCATACCATGTTCCAGTATTACCCTTTGCCATCAAGTCATAAAGTTTTTCATAATTATGTCTAGTTGGAAGTTTCAAAAAAGTAGTTAATTCTTTATCATAAGCATTTTCTCCTTTAACTCTCGTCGGTGCGACAGTAAATTTAGTCTGAGTTAAAAATCCTTCAGCAGAGTGACTAGTAAAATACATGTCTGAAGAACCATGTTCATTTTTCTTAAATTCTCCATGAGTTTTGGGTTTTTCTTTACGTTTATGGACCCTACTAGATAAAACATGTTGTTGAAAATTTTGAAGTTCAGCAAATCCTCCTTTGATAGGTTCATTACTTCTTTCAACATTCGTTTGAGGAAAGGAAGTCATAATTGTTCCAATGGGAACATTTGCTCTTTCTTCTTCTGTCATATTTTCCCAATTGATTTGATGTTCTGGATCCGGAACGTGAACAGAAATTAATTTATCTGTATGTAAATGAATCCTATGATCTTTTCCAGTTATTCTTTTTAATTCAGGAATTAATATTTTTTCATAAAATGCTTTATATTTTTCTTTTTTAACCATTTGAAGAACTTTAGCATCAGTTGGTTGAATTGCAATATGTCCAGTGAACCAAGATGGCCCTTGAGTTTCTTCTTGAATTAATGCATTTTCAAATCTTTCAGCCTCGTGAATTTTGTCTTCTAAAGTAGACATTTTCATGGCTTTCTTTTCTAATTCAATAGTTTGTTTATCTTTGTAATCTTTAATTTGTTTAAAAGTTCCAAGTTCTTGATATTCAATTATTGCAGTATCAAAAATTGAATCAAACATTTCACTTGTCTTTCCAAGTGTTTTTGCATAATTCTTTTTTATTGAATTTTTTAATTGATTAACTCTTTTTGCAGGTTTATTTGTTTTTGTTTTAAAATAACTTGCAACAACTTCTCCAAATTCTTTTCCTTTTTCTGGGAAAGGGTTTCCTTCATCAAAATTTCTTCTTTGAGCATTAACATGTAAATATATTTTGTCTGATAATAATTTATTAACAAGAGTTTTTGCATTTTGTTGTTTCATTTCATCCAAATCATCTCTCCATGTTGGCAAATCTTCATTTGCTTTTTTCATTTCTCTGTTTGTAATTCTTCTTTGTGCAATCAAAGAACTTTCAATCTCTTTCATATTGGCAAAGTCACTTGCACCAAAATACCAGTGAATGTCAGTATGATCTGGAATATTTTTATACATTGGAGCCAATTCATGGGCTACACTTTTTGCAGCTTCTTCAAAAGAATCAATTGTATTAACAACATATTTTTCTAAATTTCTCCAATCTTTGTTAGATAAATCGTGATCTTCAATTTCTAAAGTTTTTTTGATGGCTTCTATTTCTTCAAATTCAACTGGTTTTCCTGTTTTATTTAATCCAGTCATTAAAGCTCTTTGATTTTTTGCTTTACCAAAAATTTCAATTATTTCAGGCATAATCCCATCCTGAACATTATAACTGTTTAGCATATTATCAATGCCCATTGCTTGACGAACAATTTTTTCACCTTCAAAAGCATCGTTATTTGCAATTAATGTCCCTGTTGACATTAAAGCATTAAACATGTGAACCCTTGGAACTTTATAATCATTAAATTTTTCATCCCACCGAAGCTTATGTTGATTTCCAAGTGCATGAATCAGCGCATGATCTTTGTCCCAAATTCCATTTCCAGTTGGAAGGTTTTCTTTATTGGGAATTCCCCATTTTTTAGCAATATCCTTAGCTTGTTTTAATATTTGAGCTTCTGATTTTTCTAATTTTTTAGAAAGCATAGAAATATCTGGGACAGGCAAATTCAAGGGATTTCCCATGACATAAATATTTCCAGTGTCTCTCGGGGACATATCTTCAATTGTTTTTAGAAATTCTCGGTCATCCCCAGTAATTAAAAGTCTTTGTTCTAGAACTTTCGGAACATCGCCTCTTTTTATCTCCCTCATATTTTATAAAATTAATTACTCTTTTTAAAGAATTATATCCTCTGTAATATAATCAAGAGTTTAATACACAACAGATTGTATAATTATCAAAGAAAAGTTACAAAATAGTTCATTTAAAATTTATAATTTTTGGATCAAAAGAAGAAATATCCTTAGCAATAAAAGTTCTTTCAAAATTTATTCCTAATCCTTTAATATAAGAATCAATCAAATAATCTTGAATATTACTTAAGTGGTTTTGATTAATCATTTTTGTTTTTTCATTTTCTTTTTCCATAAAAATTCCCCACCCTCTACCCATCTCAATCTCTCTAAATAATTTATAGACCAATCCATTTTTTGAAATTTTATCCTTCTTATTTATTTTATATTTGGAGGGATTAGATTCATAATCAAATCCTCTTGGAAATTTAACATTTTGAACATTCATATAAATTCCTTTAGCATCCCAAAGAATAGTTTTTATTGCATTAAATTGTCTTTCTTGATATTTGTGAACTTTTTCTCCCCTGGCAAAATTATGTTCAAGCAAAGTATGAATTTGGTTTCCATCATATTTTGCCCATATTTCTCCATCTCCATAATCGTGGAAACAGCGGTAGATTTTTATTTCAGGCATAAAGTACAAAGGGAAAAGCCATTAAAAAGTTTTATCGTTCTAGAGTTTGCAACTTTTTGATATGAATCAATCCTTTTTTCTAGCAAAAACATTCATCCAAGGGTGGGCATTTCTATACGTATCATTATATTTAATCCAATAATTTTCTAGAATTTCAAAATCAGCTTTTTTCAAAAAAGATTCAATTTCTTTTTGTTGATAATATGCATAATATTTTAGTTCTCCACCATATCTCTCATCCGGCTCAAGACCTTCCCCTTCCCCCATTTTTACGGGAACATAAATGATCCCTTTTGGTTTTAATACTCTATTTGCTTCACTTAAAGCAATCGGAACATCTTTTTTTTCTAAATGCAAAAGGGAAGCCATTTGCCAAATTCCATCAAAAATTGAATTTCCTAAAATATCCAAATCTCTCATATCCATTTTGTAAAAATAAGATCGAGGAGATTCTTTTTTTGCAGCTTTCAATAATTCTTCGCTTAAATCAATTCCATAAACTTGGAGGCCTCTTTCTTGAAGATTTTTTGCACCGACCCCAGAACCACAGCCAATATCCAAAACATTTCCAGAAGGCACATAGTTAATAAATTTTTCAAGTTCATTCATTGGAACAAGTTCTTTAACTTTCTCAACATATTCTTTTGCAGTTTTGTTATATGTATCAATTGTTGTTTTAATGTAATTTTCCATCTCTCCTATTGGAGACAAATTCTTTTAAATAAATATATTCTATGAAATATATGATTGAAAAAAAATGTATATTTTGTTATAAGAATCTGTCAAAAAATAAAATTTTTTATGAAGATGAATTTTTTTATGCAAAGTTGGATGAATTTCCAGGAGTTCCAGGACATACACAAGTAATTCCAAAAAGACATGTGGGATCTCTTTTTGATTTAACAAATGAAGAAAAATCTCATTATTTATTTTCAATTGAAAATGCTTGGGGGGAGCTGAAAAAATTAGATTTGAAAAGAAAATATGAAAATATGATTCCAGTAAATGATGTTTCAAAACAATTTATTGAAAAAGTTCTTGATAATCCTAACATTAACAATATATCAAAAATAGAACAAAGTTTACAAGGCATTAATGATGGAAAAGATGCAGGGCAAAGCATAAATCATTTACATTGGCATATAATTCCAGCTTTTCCAGATTTAATAATTCCAAGAGGAATTAGAAATGCAATAAAAGATGATTTGGATTATACAAAATAATTATTTCCTTTAATATATAATAAAAAAATATTCTCAAAAATTACTCTTCGTCTTCGCCAGTCCAAAATTCCATATCTCCAAGGTCATTTGTATCTTTACCTTGAGATTTCAAATATCCCCTAGCTAGTAAATAATAAATCAATCCAATAGATTTTCCACTTTTATTATTACCAATAATAATTTGGTTTGCACCTTTACTAAAATTATTAGTTCCGCAAATCATTAAAACTTCTTTTTTAACATCAAGAGTATCTTTTAGAGCATTTTTATCTAACCAACCATCTGTAACAATAGTTAATTCAGTTTCAAAGAAATCTTCAAGTTTTGTATTGGTCATAATTCCTGCAGGATATTTTTGTGTAAAAACTCTAATTCCTGTTGCTTGACTAAAAAGTTTTGCAGCTTTCCAACCAGATTGTCTTTTACAAACTAAAATTACATCTTCAGGTTTAAATGTTGACAAATATTTTATTCCTTCTTTCAATTTTTCATCAATTAAATCAGTATTAAAAATAGCAAGACCATCTGCCCTTCTTCTATAAACGTATTTCTTCATATCTGGAGTAACAACTCGAGTTCCTAAGTAAATACCTGTTTTAACATATTCTTCCAAGTCAACCAGCATGTCAACCTTTTTCTTTGAAGCTTTAACTTCTGCTTTTAATGCTTCAGTATCCAATTTATCAGTTTTTTCAGCCATCAACTTAGCTGCTTTTTCTTTTAATGCTTTTAATTTATCCGCCTTAGAAATCTCTTTTTTGCCTTCAACATCTTTCGTAGAAGGTACACCCCCAGGTGTTGGAACAATCTCAATAGATTCAGCTTGTGCAGCTTTTTTAAGTTCTTTTCCCACCAATTCTTTACTGCCTTCAACTTCAGTGATAGAAGGTACACTTTTAGGTGTTGGAGTTGCTTTAACTTTTTCTTTGTCCTCAACTTCAGTAATAACTTCTTCTTTTTTTGTTACCATAAGGATTTACACGAAATTTAGTTTATAAAACTTTTTGTTAGAAAAATATAGAATTGTTCAATCACTTCAAACTCTTCTCGATTTCAATCAATCTTTTAATTTTAATTTCTCTTTCAGGACCAGTAATACCACATTTGATAAAGTCAGCTCCAAATCCAAAAGCCAAATCAGCGAGAATACTTTCTTTTGTTTCTCCGCTCCTATGTGAGAAAATCATTTTAATTCCTTTTTTCTTAGCAAGTTCAACAACTCTTGAGATATCAATCAAAGAACCATTTTGGTTCGGCTTCATAATCAATGCATTAAGAGATTTCATTTCAATTGCTTTTTGTAATCTCTTAAAATTAGTTACAGTTAAATCATCTCCAACAACCATACAATTTTTTCCAACCAATTTTAATAATTTAGCATGTGTTTCAAAGTCTTCCTCATCAAATGGATCTTCAACATAAATTAAGGGAAAATTTTTTATTAAATTAGATAAATACATCAATTGTTCCTCACTAGTTCTATCAATGGGCGGATTTTTATAATGGTATTTTTTTCTTTTGAAAAATCCAGCAGAAGCAACATCCAATCCCAAAGGAATTTTTGTTTCTGTTAAAATTTCCAAAACTTCTTTTTCATTCAAAGAAGTCATCCAAGCATTTTCATCATTTTTTTTACTTCTAAATTTTGAATCTTTTTCTTTTAATAATTCTTCAGCAAATTTTTTACCTTCGCTATTTATTTTAAATCCAAGAATTGCAGAATTTAATTTTGGAATAATTAAAAACTCTTGAAAGTCTGGACGTTTTCCATTGACTAGTTCAGAATGAAGGCCCCCCCCAATACAATTTCCAACAAGCCGAGGTATTAATTTAGGCGCTTTAGGTTCATTTAATTTATCAAAGGAATTAGGAGTTTCTCGAATAATTTGCCAAATTTCTTTTTTTTGCTCTTTAGCAATCGCTTTCAAGGCAGCAGATTCCAATGCAAACAAAGTATTTGCTCCAATGTGGCCACCAACAATATCTTCAATCCTACGAAGATCTTCAAATTTTTCCAAATGTTCACTAGAAAAATAATCGGAAATTTTCCCCAAAGAATCTATATCTCCCTCTAAAGATTTTTTATAAGATTTAGCTTCATGTTTACCTTTAGATTTTCCATTGGGGGCTGACGAAACAAACTTTCCCACATTTGTATCAATGGAAACTTGTACAGTCAAGTCTCTCCTAGAATCCTTAATTGATTTAGCTTTGACACCTTTAATAATCATATTTCAAAGAAAGAATTGTTGTTAATAAAGTTTTAGAAATCACTTAAAGTATCTTTTCTAATGCAAAAATAATTAAATAGCCTTTTGTATTTTTCAAGAAATGAATCCTAATGTTTTTGATTTTATGAAGAGAAATGTTAATTCATTAATTGGAGCTAAAAAAATAGTCGATAAACCAGACAAAACCAAAGTTGTTTATTCTCCGTATCATGTTTCATTAAATATAAAAGATTTAAGGAATTATAATTTGAATGTTTTGAATGGGGGGATTTATGATTCTATAGAACATCTTGATTATCCTTTAAGGGGGTTATTGCAAGTTAGAATGGGTGATAGTATGAAGGGGGGCTCAAAAGGAAAAGGCTTTTTTAGAATTCCCCATAATGTCTCCAAAGAGGCAAGTGATTTTTCTTTTGGCGAAATAGCAAAGGTTGCTTTTTGGGGAGCTGCAAAAGATTTAGAAAAAAGATTCTCAAAGAACTTGGGACAAAAAAGTGAAAGAGAAGATTTCTTGTATCATTCAAAGGAACAAATACGAAATTTTATTCAAACAAAAAATCCAATTAAAATAAACATACCTGAAATAGAAAATATGTTTAGAAATCTTTCAAGTGGATTTAATAATTATGAAATATTAGGAAATGATTTATCCTTTGAATTTACAGAAGTAGATAATTATTTTTATGATTCAGGTGGTTCAAAAGTTTTTACAACCGATAGTTTTTATTCTACATATCTAGGATTTTTTGCAAAGTCTAAAGATGGATTAATAGTACCTCATACTTTTGCTTGGAGATCCAAAGATTTGCCTAGTTCTGATTTTTTATTAAAGAAAGGGCATGAAACTATTAAACAATTAGAAAAAATTGTAAAAGCACCGAGGGAAAAAAATGGAGAATATCCAATAATTTTATGTGGTGAAAATGCAGGGGTTCTTTTTCATGAAGTTGTTGGGCATGGTTTAGAAGCTCATAGAAATTATCTTCAAGGAATGGATGAAACAAATTTATTCAAAGACAAATTAAATCAAAAAGTTGCTCCTTGTTTATTGAGTCTTCATGATGATCCCTCTTTAAAGGAATTTAAGGGAAAAAAAATTATGAGTTCATATATTTATGATGATGAAGGCATTCCTGCAGAAAAAGTCGAATTAATCAAAGGGGGAGTTCTAAAGGATTTATTACATTCCAGGGAATCTGCAGGCTATTTCAAAAGAAATTCAAATGGTCACTCAAGGTATTCCCATGCAGATACTAGAGAGCCTCACCCCAGAATGGGAGTTTTAGTAGCACAAACTAATAATCCCCTCCCTTTCGAAGATTTAAAAAAAATGTTGAAAGAAGAGTGCGAAAAAGCAAATAAACCTTATGGATTATTCATAAAAGGAAAAAGTCATGGGTGGGTTCTTCCTTCAGAAAGTTTTTATAGTACTTATGCGAAAGAAGCATTTAGAATTTATAAAAATGGAACTATGAAAAGAGTACAAGGAATTAATGTAGTAGGAACACCACACAATACTTTATCAAATATTTTAGCTATGTCTGATAATACAATGTTAGAAAATGGATTCTGTGGTGCAGAATCTGGTTTGGTAACTCAAAGCATTATGGCTCCAGACACATTAATCAAGGGATTAGAAGTTAATAGAATTCCAAAAGAAGAATATGGAAGATACTATGAAGATATTTCAAATAAATAATTATTTTTCACAATAAAATATCAATTAAAAATTTTATTATTCCTCAGAAAGATTTTCTTGTTCTTTATTTGATTTTCCTAAAAAAAATGTTTTTCAATCATTTTTTATTGCCTGAAAAATCTAACTCGAAGAATTATAGAATAAGAAATTATTGCTCAACAGAAAGGGTTTCTTCTTCTTCAACTTCATCAGAGGGTTTTGCAAGTTCCATAATTTCCCCGCCCTGAATAATCTCTTTTTCAATTTTAGCTTCAATATCTTCTTTAGCTTGATCACTAATTTTTGGAGTTTTAGTTCTCTTCAATGGCCCTTCTTTCTTTTGAGGCATTGGTTTTTTAATTGAAATAGGTAAAACATTGGAAGCCAATTCAATTTCAGCAATCTTTAAAGCATCAAAATTAATTTTTTCCAAATCTTTTTCTGAAATTTTAATTAAAAGTGGAGCATTCATGGCAATTTGAAGTGCTCTTGCACCCAAAATTCTTGCTCTTTCATATTTCGTAAATTCTTGTTCCATTTTATAAATATTTTTTGTGTTTATCTATTTTAAAACTTTCCTTTTTAAAATTGAAATTATTTTATTGCTTTTTCAATTTTTGCCAGGATTTCTTCAGAGATTTTAGTTGAAATTTCAAAAATCCTTTTAATTTCATCCATCTCCAAGGAAGCACTATTACTTTTTTGTAAAGAAGAAATAATTCCTTTTGAAGAACCAATCGTCACTCTTGATTCACTGATGTCCTCTTCTTCTCGTGTTGGGTCCACAATCAAAGTTTTACCTAATTTATGAACACTTACTGCAACAGGCACAATATTTGTTAAGGGCAACCCTTCTTTAGTTAATTCACTATGAATTACTTTATCATTTTCTTGATCATATTTTGGAATTTTTGCAATTTTCATTGCAGCAATTGCTCCAATAGTAGCAGCATCCATCAAATTTCCATCGTCATTAATAGAATAAATATCCACGAATACTGTCCAAACTTTTTTCCCAGGTTCAATACATAATTTATCAAAATCAACAAATCCACTTTCCCTAATTCCTCGATCAGTTACTCTCGCCCATTCAATAGCACCTATTTTTGGTGGCCCAGATTCATATCTTGCTCCGCTTAAAGGAAGCATTTCTGCAGTAACCATTAAATTTCCTTTTGTGGGTGAATCAGCATAAGGTTCACCTATTGCCATTTTGATACCAACAATAACTTCAGTTTTTCCAAGTTTAACCCTTACAGAACCTTCAGCTTTAATAGAAACATCTTTTTCAATTACCAAATCTCTAAATTGTTCAGGCGCTCGTCCATCAAATCTTTTACCTTCTGCTAAATATTTTCTTATTTTATCTCCAGTAGTGCTTGGTGTTGTTCTTGCTTTTTCCATTTTTATTTTAATTCTCCTATAAAATCTTTTAATGCTTGTTTTTGAACTTCACGAACTTCTTTACATGCCTCATAAGCCATATCGATTGATTCTTGTAATTGTTTAACTCCAATCTTCCCATCTAATTGCATATGTGTAACTTTTCCGTCAGAAGTCATAGAAACAGGAATATCAGTTGGTCCTTCTCCTTCTTCAAAGTCTTCCTCTTCTTTAGTTAAATCTACAACTAATGTTTTATCTAATTTCCCAATTGAAATACTCGAAACTATGTCTCTCATCGGAATACCTGCATGAGCTAAAGCCATTGCAGCAGCATTAATTCCTGCACATCTTGTTCCTGCATCTGCTTGAATAATATTAATGTGAATATCAACTACTTGATTTGGGTATTTTTCTAACATTACTGAAGGTTCCAAAGCCCATTTTGTAATTTCAGAAATTTCCATTGCTCTTCTATTTCTTCCAGGTCTAATTCTATCATCAACTGAAAAACTAATCATATTATATTCACATCTAAGTTGTCCTGTTGAAGGATCTTGTTTATGTTGGGGATGCATCTTTTTAGGACCGTAAACTGCAGCAATAGCAATTGTTTTTCCTGATTGAAACATTGCACTACCGTCAGCATTTGGAACTACTCCAACTTCCGCTTTAATTGGTCTCATTTCAGTTAATTTTCTTCCGTCAGGTCTTTTGAATTCTTTTACCATTTTATTTTTTCTCTCCCGTAAACCATTTTTCAACTTCTGCAGTTAATCCTTGAATATGAGATTTTTTTTCAATAAATCTAATTGCTTTCTTAGCAAATAATTCTGAATCAATATCTTTTCCGTCAAGTAAAACCATTCCGTTTTGTCCAACAGTAATATCGCAACCAGTATTATCTTTTATAATTTTAATCATGCTTCCTTCTTTCCCAATAATTCTTGGAACTTTATTTGAATTAACTTCAAAAATCAAACCTTCTTCAATTCTTCCAAGGCCTCTTGATTTCAAACTTAAATCAATGCCTCTTTTATTAATTGACCAAATCTTGGCAATAACCATATCCCCAATATTCAATACTTCATCCATAGCATCTTTGTTAACATATTTTGGGACTTCCATAATAGATAAAAAAGCAGTATCAGCAGCACCAATATCAATTATCCAACCATTTGCTAAAATGTTTTCAACTTTTCCAATAACAACGTTTCCTCTTCGAGCATGATATACACCAGACAAAGGAATAACTTTAATTAAATTATTTTGCTCTTCAGCTAAACCATATCTCAATGCAAAAAGCTTTCCATTCTTTTTCTCCGTAAAATCTCCTGGAAGATATTCATCTCCTTCGATAATTATTTCGCCCGGTATTACTATTTTTCTATCCATCTTAATTGTTTATTAATTTGTCTTTTTAATTGTTTCTATAATCTAGTGGGAATATTTGTCAAGTTAGAATAAAAATTTTGTTTCTCTAACATTTCCCCAAGATTATTCAATCCATTTTCTTTTTTAATTTGATTTATCAGGGGTTTCAATTCTAAATTTTGTTTTCTTATTTCTTCTTCAATTTTTCTATACTCAATTCGATTATCCATTGCAATAACTCCAGCTTCCCCAATAATTTTATTTATAAATTCCATTTTATTATTCTTTTATTTCTTCGGCTAAGGCAGATCCTTGGGTAACAGAATTAAGTTTATCATAAAAATCCATTATGAGTCCCGCAGGAACACTCACAATTACTTCTAAACTTCCATCGTTAAGCCAGTTTTCTTTATCTTTATATTGATTAATAACCCCATATGCTTTTCCAGTATGAATTGCGGGAATTGTGATTTTGATTTTCTTTGTTTCTATTTTAATTGGGATAATTGAAACAATTTGAGACATTATATCTTGAATTTGTGAATCAATTGGAGTATTTTTTATATTAACATGTGCTTGTTCCAATGCACTTCTTATTCTATCTGGAGAAATTGGATTACCACTTTGAGGGTCAAGAGCATTTGTTGCTAAAAAATCAACAACTTGTTTTATTTTTTTCTCTTGCTCTTCACTTCTGTGGCCCTGATCAACCAAAACATCTCCTTTTTTCACAATAATTTTCCCAATTCCATCAACATTTGTTGTTCCAAATGCAATCTCTAAATCATTATTTGAGGCAACATCTCCTTTTTTCACATTACTAAAAACTTTATCTCCTTCAACAACCAAATATTCAGAATTTCCTTTTCTAACTTTCAAAGCGTCTTCCAAGTTCACAATAATTTCAAAATGTAAACCATTTTTTGTTATTCTTGCAAGAGTATTTCCTTGCCCTACATCAAATTTTGCATGTTCTTGTTGAATTGCCATTTTAATTTAATTCTTCAATCCCCTTTCCTTCCAACCTTGTAATTCCTTCTTTCTTATTTTCTAAATAAGCAAGTTCAAACCTACTAATATCAAATTTGTCTTCTTGAACATTTTTCATTATCTCAAGAGCCAAATCAACTCCTTGTTTCATTGTAAAAGTTTGTTTGTATTTTTCTCTTAACATTTCTTTAATTTTAGAATCATTTTCTCCTATGGCATTTGCAAAATATTCGATATAATTTCCAGTAATGTCACTTGTATATAATTGAGCTTTTCCATTTTGAACACCTGCAATCATTAAAGATGCTCCAAAAGGTCTGGCTCCACCATATTGAGTAAATTGTTGTTTTAAATTTGAAATTTCCTTAATAATTAATTCAGGTTCTATGCTGGTGTCATAAGTAATCCTGTTTTGTTGTGCCAAAACTTGTGCTTTATCAATTAAAACTCGAGCATCACTTACAATTCCAGCTACACTTGTAATCAAATGAGAATCAATTTCATAAACTTTTTGAGTTGAAGCTGGAACAATCAATGAATCATTAATTCTTTTATCTGCAAGGATGAAAACACCATCTTTACAAATCATTGCAAGACTAGAACTTCCCAATCTAACTGTTTTTTCTGCATATTCTACTTGAAGTAAATGACCTTCGGGAGTAAACATTGTTGCAGTCCTATCATAACCCATTTGTTGATGTTGAATATCTGTTGGCATGTCCATTTTAAATTTCCTATATGAAAAAATAGTATAATCAATTTAAAAGGTTTTTGGAGTTATTCTTTCTTAGAGAGACCCTTCAAAGTTCCACTAACTTTCAAAATTTTTATTGTTTCTGGCCAGACAGCAAAAGAAGCACGAACTTTATCTAAACTTTTCCTATTAATAGATAAAATATCCTTTTTAATCCAACTAGGAGTCGATTCAGATAATCCTAAAATCCCGATAAAATCTTTAATTGCTAAATTCACATTTTTTCTCAGATCTTTTCCAGAGAGTAACAAATACCTTTTATTTTCTTTGTGTGATGGAATTAAGGGTTTCATTTTATGGTATATTGAATCTAAAGGGCTTTTTATATTTTTTATTTCTTTCAAAGATTTTCTTTTTTAGAAATATTTTTAATAGGAGAATATTTAAAATTAACATGAATTCACTCAAAAATGTAGAATACATAATAATTCATCATACTAAAAGAAATAATGATTTTCCTTCTTTTATAAAATTCAGACACAAATATTTGCGGGGGTGGGAAGATATGGGTTATCATTATCTTATTGGAAATGTAAGACCTTTTACTAAAAATGGAAAATTATATTTTGGAAGATCTGAAAATTTAGAGGGAGCACATGCGAGTGGGCATAACAAAGATTCCCTCGGAATTTGCTTAATTGGAAATTTTGACAAAATTTCTCCAAATGAAAAACAATTTGAAACTTTATTCTCTTTTTTAGAACAAAAAATAAAACAACATAATATTCCTTTAGAAAATATAATTGGACACAACGAACTTCAAAATGTAATTAAATCTTGTCCAGGAAAGTTAGTAGAGATGGATTATATTCGCTCTACTCTTTTTGAAAGAAATAATTTTTAGAGATAGATTATTCTTCACAATTACAATATTTAGATAAATTAGAATATTGTTTTTCCAAGCCACCATTTTCAAAATTCTTCTCATATTCATCCAATCTAAAAATAACATTAATTGGTTTTGGATTTAAATGTCTATCATTATAAAATCTATAGATTGTAAATTTTTTATTTTTCCCAAAAGTTTTAGCACCCCCCTTACTCAGAATTCTTTCCGCTTCAGCCAATTCAATTTCAAGCTTATTCATAAGGATATTTCAAATTGATAATTCTTTATATTATTTTCTTCACCGGACAACATATTTCAAAAACCTATTTAAATAAACTTCTCCAAATAACTTCATGGAAGTTTGTACTGTTGGAGGATTTGAAGAAGTAGGAAAGAATATGACTGCTGTAAAAGTGGGTGAAGATGTTTTCTTATTTGATTGTGGATTTTATTTACCTGGAGTGATAGAATTACAAGAAGATCCATCCATTGATTATACTGTGAAAGGACTCCGAAGAGTAGGGGGAATCCCAGATGACAGAGTTTTGGATAAATTAGGTTGGACAAAAAAAGTAAAAGCTATTTTCTTATCTCATGCTCATTTAGATCATGTAGCAGGATTGCCTTTCTTAGCAGACAGATATCCAGATGCACCAATTTATGGAACCCCTTTTACCATGGAGGTTTTTGGATCGTTATATCAAGATGCCAAAATTCCTTTGAAAAATCCACTAAAAATAATTAACACAAATTCAACAAATCCAATACCAAATGTAAAAGATGTAAAAGTAGAATTTGTCCATACAACACATTCAACAATCGATTGTACTTTTGTCGTTTTACATTCTAATGAAGGTGCTTTCTTTTATGCTCTTGATTATAAATTTGATGACACTCCAACTTTTGGAAGTCCCCCAAATTATTCAAGATTAAAAGAAATAGGGGAAAATGGAGTTAAAGTAGCGGTGATAAATACTCTTTATTCAGGTAAAAAAGAATCCAATTTAAGTGAAAAAGATGCGGATGAAATGTTAAGGTTAGCTTTTGAAAAAGTACAAGACAAAAATTCAGCACTTTTCATAACCACTTTTTCTTCACATATAGAAAGATTGAATAACATAGTGAAACATGCAAAAAATACGGGAAGAGAAGTAATCTTTATTGGAAGAAGTCTTGCAAAATATGTTGGGTGTGCAATAAAAATTGGCAAATGCCCCTTCAAAGATCAAATGAAAATTATGAAATATCGTGGACAAGTAAATTCTATTTTAAAGAAAGTAGAAACAAATCGTGGCAAATATGTCATAATTTGTACAGGGCATCAAGGAGAAAAGAATTCAATTTTAGATAGAATTTCAAAAGGGACAACTCCTTTTAATTTTAGGCCGGGAGACAATTTAATATTCTCATCAAGTGTAATTCCTACAGAAGTAAATATTGAAGCAAGAGAAAAATTAGATGCAAAATTTAAAAAAATTGGGGTCAATTTACAAATTAATGTTCATGTCCATGGCCACGGTAGTCAAGAAAGTAAAAAGAAATTAATTGAATTGATTAAACCAGAAATTATAATCCCTTCACATGGAAATAGAAAACAAGAAGAAGAATTAATTTGTGTGGCAGATGAATATGGATATAAATTGGGTAAGACTTCTTATTTGGTTTCAAATGGGGATGTTTTAAAATTTTAAAATAATACATTTTTAAATCTAGATTGTCTTTAAATAATAATGATAAAAGAGGAAGAATATCGTTTAACTAGTCAAGAAATTTTTGGAGGAATCAAATCTGCTGTAATGAGAGGTGAATCACTCAAAGAAGCAATGATGTCTTTTTATCGTGCTGGTTATAATAAAAATGAAATTGAAGAGGCTGCGAAAGTATATTTAGAAATGAATAAAGGGGAAGGGCCAAATGTGACAAAAAGAATTCCAGAAAAAGAAGAGAAAGGAGAAAAAATAAATGAGGGGGTAGAAAAGAAAAATGCAGGAATTATGCCACAAACCAAAAAATTCCAACCTTTAGAAAAAAAAGAAAAGAAAAAAGAAAATACCCAAAAAGTTTCCCGATATGGGGAAGTTAAGAAAGCTCCCCCTGCTGGAAAAGTCATAACAATTATTTTAATTTTAGTTCTAGCTCTTTTAATCGGAATTTTAGGAGCAATTGTTTTATTCAAATCAGAATTAGTAACTTTCTTCAATACTTTATTTGGTTAAAATGTCATTAATATATTCTCCAGAAGAAGACTCATATTTATTACAAGAAGTTTTAGAAAAAGAAATAAAAAATAAAAATATTAAATGTTTAGAAATTGGAATTGGATCTGGAATTCAATTAAAAATTTTAAAAAAGTTAGAAGTAAAAAATATTTCTGGAATTGATATAAATTCCGAAGCTGTAAAGCATTGTAAAAACTTGGGGTTTGATGTTTGGATATCAAATTTATTTTCTGAGGTCAAGGAAAAATATGATTTGATAATTTTTAATCCCCCTTATCTTCCAAAAACAAAAGATGAAGATAATGAATCAGAATTAATAACAACTGGTGGGAAAAAAGGTAGCGAAATAATCAATGAATTTTTAATTCAAGCAAAAGAACATTTAGGAAAAGAAGGAAAGATATTATTGCTTGTATCATCTTTAACAAAAGGAATTAATTGGTTAAATTATAAAAAGAAATTAGTTTCAGAAAAGAAAATATTTTTTGAAAAGTTAGAAGTTTGGAAGTTAAGTCTTTAGTTTTCTTTTTGTTTATTTATGGCTTTCATTAAAACAAGAATGATTAGGGAAAGAACAACGCCCCAAATAAGAGCCAAATAAAGTGCAACAAAAATTGCAATTCTTGGATTTATTTGTGCAGCGAATATAACAAAAATATAAATAAATAACCCAGACAACAACCCACTAATTGAACCAACTAAGATAAGTTTCAAATCATCAATCCATTCTTCTTTGTTCATTCTCGGTCTCCCCAACACTTTTTCTTTTTAACAAGTTCTTTCAATTGCCAATGTTTGCCAATTATGGTTGATCTTTTTTCTTTATAGAAAATTCCAGTATAAATTTTATCTCCTTTTTTTACACCATTATAATCCCATTCACTAGCTAGTTTCATGGCTTTATCAAAATTAGTTACATCATGTGTTTTTGGAATTTCTTTTAATTGTTCTTTGTAACCTTTGTCAGGATGAAAGATAATACAAGGTTGAATTACTTCAATAAATTTAAATCCATTATGTTTTTTAGCTTCAGAGAGAACCCATTCAATTTGTTTCATGTCAGCAAAAACTCTTGCAACAAAAGTCGCATTCGAGCTCATTACTAATTTTAATGGGTTAAATGGTTTAACACTCACCCCTTCCGGAGTCGTTTTGTCAGTAAATCCTTGTTCAGTAACTCCGGTCGGTTGCCCCACAGTTAAAGCAAAAACTTGATTGTTGTGAACAACACAAGTCATGTCAACGTTTTCACGAGCAGCATGGATCAAATGACTAACTCCCTCATTATAGCATCCTCCATCACCAATAAAACAATAAACATCTAAATTAGGATTTCCCATTTTCATTCCAAGTGAAGTTGGAATTTCCCGACCATGAAGGGTGTTTAGACCATTCAAATTAATATAATCAAACATTTTACCTTGACAACCAATACCTGCACAAATAGCAAAATCTTCTTTCTTTTTTCCATTTGACAATTCTTTTTCAAAATAATTTTTAACTCCGGCAAGTATTTGATAATTAAAACATCCAGGACACCAAGTCATAGTTGTTCCTGTTTCTAGTGGTTGTTTTTTAGTTGTCATCAAAATTTCCCCCTCAATTCCTTTTCTAATTCATCACACAAAAATGGTCTAGCGTCATATCTCAAGATTTTATCTTTAATCAAAATTCCTGTTTTCTCACGAATTAAATCACATAATTGTCCAGTAGAATTATTTTCAACAGCCACTATTTTTTCCTTTCCTTCTAAAATCTTTTGTACTCGAAGAGGAAAAGGTTCAACATATAAAATTTGAATAGCACAAATATCAAGTCCGGAAATGACGTCTAGAACAGCCCCTTTAGTAGAACCCCAAAATATAACACAATTTTTTGAATTCTTTTTTCCATAAATTTTAAAACCATCAAATTTTTCACATTCTTTTCTTAATCTTTCACCAATCTTTTTCCTTTCTTCAACATTCTTTTTAACAATTACTGCATCTTCAGTTCCACTTCCAGTTTTAGAATCTTGTTCATAAGAATTATACCGTCCAAATTTAGTTAAATGTCCAACTTTAGTAATAACTGGGTTTTTCTCAGTTGTAAAATAACTCTCTGCCAAATGTTTATCAGAAATTAAAATTCCCGGAATTCCGTATTTTTGAGTTAAATAAAAAACTTGTGAAGTCAATTCTTCTGCTTCAACGGGATCTCCTGGAGCTAACACAACTCGGGAAAATTCCCCATGTCCAGAATGTCGGGCGAGATGTAAATCAGCTTGGGCAGTATATGTTGCAACACCACTTGCAGGTCCAGCTCTTTGAGCCAAATAAAACACTAATGGGATTTTTGCTATTCCACACATGCTCAAGGCCTCAGTCATCAAACAAAAACCTCCCCCGCTAGTTCCAACCATTGTCTTAGCACCAGTAATGGCACAACCAGCCCCAGCATTTGCAACTGCAATTTCGTTCTCTAATTCTAAAACTAAATGTCCATTTTGTTTTTGTTTTTGAGCAAGTTCAACTAAAACAGCAGTAGCAGGAGTCATAGGATATGCAAAATAGTTGTTAATTCCTGATTTAATTGCACCATCTGCAACCGCAACACTTCCAGAAGAAAATTTTCTGATAAGTTTAGGAACCTTTTTAATATTAAAATTATTTTTTTCTTCAGAATAACCCTTTTTCGCTTCAATTAAATTTTCTTTATATCTTGCTAAACCTTTCAATTTTTTATCTAATAATTTAAATGAAAGTCCAAGAGATTTATACATTCTTCCAGCAAAATACATATTCGGATATTTTCCTTGAATCAAAACCCCTTTTTTTTTCAAATCTTTTTTATGAAGATTAATGGTATTTTCATCTAATGCCACAATTATTTCATATTTTGATTCATGTGAATGAACTGGCTTATCAGAAAAAGTTAAAATATTAAATGAATGGCCACCCCGAATTAAAGACATATAATCTCGGTAATAAAAAACATAGTAACCTTGTTCTGCTAAAGTTTCTGCCAAAATATGTGTTAAGGTGTTTGAGCCTTGTCCAGCTTTTCCACCAAAAAGAATATTATATTTCATTTGAATCAACCTCTATTGAAAACAAACAAAGATTAATTATAAAGGTTATGGAAAAAAGGAATTAAATTAAAAATCTATTCAAGCATAATACAAGAATTATGAATACATTCTATTTTATTGTCTTCACAGAATTTAATAGCTGCAAGACTTTCACTACCTGGTTGTAACCAGACTTTAGGAATTTTCATCTTTTTAACATCAACAAGAAGTTTTTCAGTGATTGCGGGAGGAACAATGAATATGACCAGTTTAATATCTGCTCCAGCAGCTTTCAGAGTTTTATAAGTTAGCATTTGTAAAATTGGTTCTCCAGACGGGTTGATAGGAATAACATTATAACCTTTTGTAATTAAGTCTCCCACCACAATATTCCCATATTTTCTTGGATTGTTACTTGCTCCAATAATTGCAATTTTATCATTTTTATTTATCATGTCATTTTTAAAATTAATCAGTATTTAATATTTACGAACCAGATTTCCGCTCAAAGACAATAATTATTAAAAACAAAACTCTTCTGAAATTATTATGGTAAAATTCGCTCATTTAGCAGATGTACATTTAGGCGGTTGGAGGCAGGGACCAATGCAGGATTTAAATTTTAAATCTTTTCAGAAATCAATTCAAATTTGTATTGAAAATAAGGTAGAATTTATTTTAATAGCTGGAGATTTGTTTGATTCAGCATATCCCCCAATTGAAATTTTGAAAGAAACTTTTGCTGAATTCAGAAAATTAAAAGAAGCAAAAATACCAGTTTTTATGATTGCAGGATCACATGATTATTCTGTATCTGGAAAATCTTTTTTAGATGTTTTAGAAAAAGCAGGATTTTGTAAAAATGTTCATGATGAAGAAGTCACGGAATCTGAAATTTTACTTAATCCAACTTTACATGAAAATGTAGCAATCTATGGTTATCCCGGTAGAAAGTCAGGATTAGAAGTAAAAGACATAAAAAAAATTAAATTAAATGAAGCTCCGGGAATGTTCAAAATTTTAATGTTACACACAACACTTGACAAAGTGAGGGGAGTTTTACCAATAGAATGTGTAAAATTTGACGAATTACCTGATGCAAATTATTATGCTTTAGGACATATTCATGTGGATTTTGTTTACAAAAATTTGGTTTATCCCGGCCCAATTTTCCCAAATAATTTTCAAGAATTAGAAACATTGCATAATGGAACTTTTTATATAATTGATACAGACGATTTACAAAAACCATTTGAAAAAATTGATTTGAAAATAAAAGAAATTGAATCTTTAGAAATAGTTGTTAAAAATGCAGCGACTGCAACTAATGAAATAATTCAAGAATTAACTAAAAGACAAATAAAAGATAAAATAGTTTTACTTCGGCTTTCAGGACTTTTAGAAAATCAAAAACCCTCTGATGTTAAAATAGACAAAATAGAAGAATTTTGTTATAATGAGGGAGCATATTTCGTATTAAAAAATACCCATGATTTGAAAACAAAAGAAATTGATTTGAATATTGAAGTTACAAATAAAGAAAATTTAGAGGAAGAAACTATAAAAAAATATTCAATCGAAAATCCTTCAAGATTCAATCCATTAATTCCTTCTTTAATGAAATCTCTTTCAATAGAAAAACAAGAGGGAGAAACTGTTGATACTTTTAACAAAAGGTTGGTTGGAGAATTAAAGGGGATTTTAGATTTAGAATGATAATAAAACAAGTAACCCTAGAAAATATTAGGAGTTTTGAAAAAGAAACAATTAGTTTTAAAGAAGGTTCAACACTTTTAGCAGGAGACATTGGTTCAGGAAAAACGTCAATTTTATTGGGAATTGAATTTGGACTATTTGGACTTCATCCCGGTCAAAGAGGCTCCTCTTTATTAAGAAATGGAAAAGAAACAGGGGGGGTGATTTTAACTTTTGAAGTAGATTCAAAAGAAATAATTGTCGAAAGAACTTTGAAGAAAGGAAAAACTATTTCTCAAGATTATGCAGCAATTACAATTGATGGAAACAAAGAAGAGTTAGCAGTAACCGAATTAAAATCTAGAGTTTTGAATTTACTAAATTATCCAACTGAATTATCAAAAAAACAAAATATTCTTTACAAATTTACGGTTTACACACCACAAGAAGAAATGAAGCAAATAATTATGGAAGATTCTGAAACAAGATTGAATACTTTACGTCATGTTTTTGGAATTGATAAATACAAAAAGATTTTGGAAAATATTGCAATTATTAAATTAAAATTAAGAGAAGAAAAAAGATTGATGGAGGGAGTAACTCTGAACCTAGATAATGATAAAAAAATTTTAGAAAAGAAAAAAATTGAAGTGGAAGAAAAAATAGGGGGTATTTTTTCTATCGAAGAAGATTTACTTTTGAAAATAGAAAAAAGAAAAGAAAAAGAAAAAGAAAAAGAAGAAATATCAAAATTAATTGAAGGCAAATCAGATTTGAAAGCAAAATTGGGACAATCAACGGGTCTTCTCCATTCCAAAACAGAAATTTTTTCTAACAATGAAAAAATACTGGAAATTCTAAAAAAAGAAATAAATGAATTTAAATTATTGAATTTTAATTTTTCAGAACTTCAAGAAATTGAAGAAAAAATATTATTAAAAAAGAAACAAAAAGAAAAATTATCTGTTTTGAATTTAGAAATAAATTCCAATTTGGCTGCAATCAATTCAAGGATAATTGACTGTGAACATTTAGAAAAGAAAATGCAAAACCTCGAAGTTTGTCCAACTTGTCAGCAAAATGTTGAAGCAGTTTACAGAGCAAATGTTTTAAACGAAAATCATAACAAATTATCCAAATCAAAACAAAAAACAATCGAATTAGAGTTAGAAAAGAAAAGTGTTTTTGATAAATTAAGGGGACTTGACATAGAAATTAATCTTCTTGAAAAAAAATTAACTGATTTAAAAATTTTGAAAATGAAACTTGAAGGAATAACAGAAAAAGAAAACAAAGTGGAAGAATCAAAAAAACAAAATTATTCAATTGAGGGAGATATTTTATTATTAAAAAATCAGATAGGAAAAATCAAAGAAGATTTATTGGGACTTACTAAATATGATTTGATTTTTGAAGATAAATCAAGAGAATTAACTTTGACTTTAAGAGAAGAGAAAATGTCAGAAATTAAACTTGCCGAATTAAAAAAAGAAATTGAAATGAGTCAAAAATCAATTGAAGAATTGTTTTTAAGAATTGAAAAAATTGAACAAGTAAAAATTAAACTAGATTATGTTATTGAACTTGAAATGTGGTTAAATAAAAAATTTATACCTGTTGTTTCTTTTATAGAAAGGAATGTAATGGTTTCTTTAAAATATGAATTTTCAAAATTATTTTCAGAGTGGTTTAGTGTTTTAGTTCCCGAGGATTTTAATGTTAGACTAGGAGATGATTTTAGCCCAATTATTGAACAACGAGATTATGAAATTGATTACAATTATCTTTCAGGTGGAGAAAGAACCGCAATAGCTCTAGCTTATCGTCTTGCATTAAATCAAGTAATCAATTCTTTGATGAGTAAAATAAAAACAAAAGATTTGGTTATTTTAGATGAACCAACAGATGGTTTTTCAACTCAACAACTAGAAAAAATGCGAGAAGTTTTAGAGGAATTAAAAGTAAGGCAATTAATTGTAGTTTCACATGATCAACAAATTGAAGGGTTTGTAGAAAACATAATAAAATTCAAAAAAGAATTTGGAGTTAGTTTTAAGGAATAATTCATATAATTAAAAATTTTTATACATAGTCATTTTTAATTTTCCATAATTACCAAATCTTTCTTCACATTCTCCTACCTCCATTAAATATGACAAATAGTTTTCATTAATATTAAAAATAATTTTTCATAAAATAAATTAAACAGAAACTTTTATAAATTCTCTCATCTCCAAAATATTAATATATCTTAATTATTCACTTAATTTAAGTAAGAATTTAAAATGACAGAAAATATTATTAAAACAGGAACAACAATTTTAGGAATAGTTTGTAAAGACGGAGTTATAATGGCAGGGGATAATAGGGTTTCCATGGGCCAAAGTTTAATAGCTTCAAAAGATTTTAAGAAAGTTTTCCCAATAACAGATTATTTAGTTTTTGCTGGATGTGGTTCAGCTACAGAAATGCAAAAAGTTTCAAAAATTCTTCCAGCCGAGTTAAAATTAAAAGATTTAAAATCAAAGAAAAGACCAAGCGTTCATGAATCGGCTTCTCTTCTTTCAAACATACAAGTTCAACAAAGCGCATTCATTTTAGCAGGATTTAATGAAGATGGATCAACAGCACTTTATGAAATAACCGGGGGCTTATTACAAAAGGTTGAAGATTATACAGCAAGTGTTGGATCAGGAATGCCTTATGTCTTAGGACTATTAGAAAGACAATATAAAAAAGGTTTAACAGTAAAGGAAGGAATAGAACTTGCAAAAGAATCATTAAAATCTTCAACTCAAAGAGACATGGCTTCTGGAAATGGAATGGATATTTTTACAATTACTAAAGACGGAATAAAAAAAGTAGTATCTCAATCAATTGAGCCAAATTACGTGGATAGGAAATAATTAGTATATTTTTAGAAAAAATAAAATGTTAGAAATTTTAAGAAACATAACAGACAGATTGCATGGCGATGTATCTGAAGCAAGTTTTGAAGGCGCAAACATAGTTCTCTATACAAAAAATGAAAAGTTTTTCAAAGAAGGAGAAACAAAGATAAAAGAGATTGTAAATGATATTAAAAAAAGAATTGAACTAAGGGCCGATACAAAAATTTTACTCGATAAAGAAGAAGTTGAAAAAAAGATTAAAGAAATTGTTCCAGCTGAAGCAGAAGTAACAGATATCTTGTTTGACCTACATAGAAGTACAGTTATGATTGAAGCCAAAAAACCAGGACTAGTTATTGGAAAACACGGCTCTCTTCTAGATGAAATAAGGAAATCAACTTTATGGACGCCACAAGTTCAAAGGTCTCCAGCAATAAGGTCAAAAATAACCGAAAATATTCGATCTGTTCTTTATGCTAAAAACAGAGACAGAAGAAAATTCCTAAATGAAATAGGAGAAAAAATTTATTCTGGTTGGACACAAGAAAAGTCAACTGGTTGGGTAAGAGTTTCAATTCTAGGTGGGGGAAGACAGGTAGGTCGTAGTTGTTTTTTACTTCAAACAGAAAATTCTCGAGTTTTACTTGATTGTGGGGTTGATGTTTCTTCGGAAGGAAAAGATAAATTTCCAGTATTCACAGTTCCAGAATTTGATATTTCAACTTTAGATGCAGTGATAATTTCACATGCACATTTGGATCATTCTGGATTATTACCTTATTTATATAAAATGGGTTACAAAGGACCAACATATATGACTGCTCCAACAAGGGATATTTCTTCTTTATTGGCACTTGATTTTATTGGAGTTGCATACAAACAAGCAGCAGCACCTATTTTTACTTCAGCACATGTAAGTGAAATGGTAAAGAGAACAGTTTGTTTAAATTATGGGGAAGTGACTGACATCACTCCAGATATAAGAATTACTTTATACAATGCAGGACATGTTTTGGGTTCTTCACAAATTCATATGAACATAGGAAATGGGGCACACAACTTTGTTTATTCGGGTGACATGAAATATGGGAAAACACGACTATTAGATCCAGCAGTAAATAGATTTCCTCGAGTGGAAACTATTCAAATTGAATCAACTTATGGTGGAAAGAATGATATTTTACCTTCAAGAAAAGATACGGAAGAAAAATTTCTAAATTTAGTGAGAGAAACAGTGAATAAAGGTGGAAAAGTTTTACTCCCAGAATTAGGTTTAGGTCACGCTCAAGAAACAATGCTTAGGGTTGAAGAAGCAATAAGGACAGGAGAATTGCCCCCAGTTCCAATGTATATTGATGGTATGATTTGGGATATTAATGCAATTCATACAACTTATCCAGATTTTTTATCAGCAAATGTTCGTTCTCAATTTTTTCAAGACAACAACCCCTTCACTTCAGATGTTTTCAAAAGAATTGGTTCTCCCCAAGAAAGAAAAGAAGTAATTGAAGGTGGACCTTGCATTGTAATTGCAACTTCAGGAATGTTGGTTGGGGGAGCTTCAGTAGAATATCTAAAGAATTTTGCAGAAAATGAAAATAATTTATTGATTCTTTCATGTTACCAGGGACCAGGTTCAATTGGTAGACAACTTCAAGAAGGAGCAAAAAGCGTATTAATTGAAGACGAAGGAGTTAAAAGAAAGTTAGAGGTAAATTTAAAAGTTGAATTAATAAATGGTCTTTCTCCACATTCTGGAAGAAATGAATTAATGAATTATATTAGAAATATGCAACCAAGACCAAAAAGAATAATTGTGAATCATGGGGAAGTTTCAAAATCATTAGATTTAGCTTCTTCTCTTTACAAAGCAAACAGAATTGAAACTTCTGTTCCCAGGGGACTTGAAACATTGAGACTAAAATAATTACTTATATTTTAAAAACTCTTTTCTCTTAATTTTTTTGAGTGATATTAATGAAACATAGTGCTAAAATAACAATTTTGATTCTTGCAATGTTTTTGGTAACACAATTTATTGGACTTTATGTTGTAGATTCATATTCAACAGAAAGATTCGTTGATGGACATACAATTAATGTAGAAAGTTCAAAAATTTTACCCTATGGAATGGGATTAAATGAAGAGGAAAGAGAAAATAAATCAAATCTTTTAACATCAATTATTTTTTCATTTGTAATTGCTGTCTTGCTATTATTTTTATTAACACATCTCAAAGCCAAAGTAATCTTAAAAACTTGGTTTTTTCTAGTAACAGTTCTGGCTTTGGGAATTTCTCTAACAGCATTACTTCCTGCAGTAAAATTCGTTTCAATAATTGCCTTAAGTTTAGGTTTCTTTTTAGCTCTAGCAAAAATTTACAAAAGGGATTTTATTGCTCACAATTTTTCAGAATTATTAATTTACCCGGGAATAGCTGCAATCTTTGTTCCACTTTTAGGTTTATTTGGAATAATAATTTTACTTGTTTTAATTTCTGTTTATGATATGTGGGCTGTTTGGAAATCAAAAATAATGCAAAAAATGGCAAAATTTCAAATGAATGAGTTAAATATTTTTGGGGGATTCTTTGTTCCTTATGCTTCTAAAAAAGAGAAGGAAAAAATAAGGTTAATTAGAGAAAAAGTCAAGAATAAAAAAATGACTAAAAAAGAAGCAGAGAAAAAAGGAATCAAAGTTAATGTGGCAATTCTTGGAGGTGGCGATATAATTTTTCCAATAATAGCATCGGGAGTTATACTAAAAACTTGGGGAGTTTGGCCTGCTATTACAACAACTTTTGGAGCATTTCTCGGACTTTTGTCATTATTTATGTTTTCAGAAAAGAAAAAGTTTTACCCCGCAATGCCTTTTATTACAGCAGGAATATTTTTGGCAATAGGAATTTGTTGGTTAATAATTAAGTAGATTAATCTTCTGGAAAATCAATTTCCATTTGATCAGAATCAAAGTCAGAAAGAATTTCTCTAACATCTGGTGCTTCCCCAAAAAATTGAACATAGTAATCCATATACCCTGTTTGAACTTTTTTTGGAACGAGATATTTTGTTCTTGGAAGTGTTAAGGGAATTTCAGTTTCAATCCTAAAAAAATCAGTCACTTTACCTAGTGTATTCAAATAGGCTTCATTAACGAGATGCGGTTTCAAATAAATATTAAAGCTATCAAAATCCCATATCTTTCCAATCTCATTACTCTCTCCAATCCGAAATTTAACTTCCGCATTATCATCCTTTAATATTTGAAAAATATTTATTTTTGGTTTTTTTTCAATTTGAGAAACTTTTTTTGCTAATTTAGATATGTATCCTTTTGAAAGTCTTTCTGGGGATTGAAAAATATTTTCTCTTCGAATAATATATGGTTTTTTTTCTTCAACCCGGGGAGTGGCGCTCCAATTTCCAAATTCATCTGGAAGAGCTTCATAAACCACATATGGCAAAAGATGAATATTCATTTCATCCATTTCTTTAATAATTCCAATTGTTCCTTCAATTCGAATTTCATCTTTATTATTGTAATGAAAATTTAATGAATCATCAACAATTCTTTTTGTAAGTCCAAACCTTGAAGCTCTAATTTCAGTTTTATTATTCGGGCCACCATCCTTAATCATTCTACCAATTAATCTTTCTCTCTTAAAATACATTTCTATCCAAAAAAACAAATATTCTAATATGTAACTACTTAACAAAAACAACACACAGGAACATTTATAAAGTGTTATTATGTAGTAACAACATGTTAGTTAAACAAGAATTAA
>CAZGQV010000006.1:27879-45946 GCA_964527365.1 Candidatus Woesearchaeota archaeon | reverse complement strand
ACTACTACTACTACTACTACTACTACTACTACTACTACTACTACTACTACTACAATATATATATTATAATATACAAAATTTTTTAAATAAAAATTAAAAAAGAAAAAAAGAAAAAAAGAAACAAAAATAATCTCCATAAGAAACAAAGGGGACACTCTTCAAAAAATTTCACCCTTTTTTTTAGATATAAAATATAATATAATTTTCTTTATATAATTTTTAATTAACTTTAAAATTACAAATAGAAATAGATGATTTTTTAGAGATAAATTTATAAATAAAATTAGTCTAAAACAAATATGCAAACAGAAAAATTATCTTTTAGTTCAATTTTAGGAAAAATGATTGTAACAAAAGAAGGAAAAAGATTAGGTTTTGTTAAAGATACAACATTTGAAACAAAATCTGGAGAATTAATAAACATAGTAGTAAAAGAATCTACAATGTATACTAGAAATCTTAATTTGGAAAGATCAGAATCAAATGAACCTTTAATTCCACATAGTGCCATTATTGCTATTGGAGATTTTGTTATTGTTTCTGAAGAAGATTTAATTTAATGAAATAAATAATATATAATACATATATTTAAAAATAAAAAAAATATTTTATGAATACAATGAAATTATTAGGATTTAACTTTACGAAAATAAATGTAGAAAAAATTTCTTCTAAATTTGAAGAATTAAAGATAGACACTTCTATAAATATTGAATCAATTGAAGAGAAAAAAACAAATTTGAGTAAATCAAATGATTTATTTTTAAATATTAATTTTAATTATAAAATAAATTATAATCCTAAGATTGCAACAATTGAATTAGGTGGGAATATTATTTTATCTTTAAATGAAAAATTAGGTAAAGAAGTATTAAAAGATTGGAAAGATAAAAAATTAAAAGATGAATTTAGATTAATTGTATTTAATGCTATTTTAAGAAAATCAAATATAAAAGCCCTTCAACTTGAAGAAGACCTAAATTTACCTACACATTTTAATTTACCTTCTTTAAAAGCAGAAGATAAAAAATAAATTTATGTATACTTTTTAGATAGATTATTAAATTTCTTTAAATTTTTTAATATATGAAAATATCTGATAAGAAAAAACAAAAAATAGCAGAACAAATCTTAGCTTATTTATATTCAACTAATCCTAAGCCTATTTTTACTTCTCATATAGCCGAAGAGATAGCTAGAGATGAAGAATTTGTAAAAAAATTACTTTTAAATTTAAAAGAAAAAAAATTAATAATAGAAATTAAAAAAAATTCTGAGGGTTATTATTATATTCGTAGATCTCGTTGGAAATTAAGTAATAATACTTATGATTTTTATAAAAAAAGTCAGATGAACTAAT
The DNA here is from genome assembly GCA_964527365.1 of Candidatus Woesearchaeota archaeon. Lineage (GTDB taxonomy): Archaea > Nanobdellota > Nanobdellia > Pacearchaeales > GW2011-AR1 > GW2011-AR1. Next base: position 44,586 of record CAZGQV010000006.1, on the reverse strand, counting down.
ATGTTAGATTAGATGAAATTTTTTAAAGAGGTATATACTTTATTTTTAATGGAAGAAATAAAAGAAGCATTTTCTAAAGTAAAAAAAGATATGAATAATCTTCGTGAAGAGGTTTTTGAATTAAAAAAAAGTTTAGGAGAAACGAGAGAAAGATTAATAGAATTATGTGGTGTAATGGTTTCTTTTCATGAAAATTTTTTTAAAAATAAAATGAATTCAAATATTGAATCTAATTTAATTTATTCTAATAATAAAGACATTTCTTTTCAAAGTTTTGTTAATGGGAAAGAAACAATCAAGACAGAAATAGAATTAGATAAACAAACAGACAAACAGATAAATATTTCAACAAATAATAACATAAAATCTACAAATAATCATAATACTTCGACAGATAATCCTATTTTTAAGCTCGGAAATGACCAAAATATAACTATTTCCAAAGGAAATGGAGGGGTTCAGACAGACAGACAGACAGACAGACAAACAGACAGACAGAGCAAAATCCTCTCAAAAACAACCTTTAAAGATGCATTAAGCGCTTTGGATTCTTTAGATGACTTAAAAAAAGAGATAAGATTGAAGTTCAAGAGGTTAACAGAACAAGAAATACTCATTTTCTCAACAATATACCAATTAGAAGAAGAATTGGGTTATTCTAACTATAAATCTCTTTCTAGAAAGCTTAATTTGAGTGAAAGCTCCATAAGAGATTATGTAAGTAGATTAATATCAAAAAATATACCTATTAACAAAGAAAAAATTAATAATAAAGAAATTAATCTTTCAATAGATAAAGATCTAAAAAAGATAGTTTCTCTAAATACAATTCTTTCTTTAAGGGATATTTGATAATTTAAATAAATTATTATATTTAATTCCCCTCGATAAAATTCAAAATCTTATTTCGAATTTTAATTGTTCGTTATACCGAATAAATAATCCTTCTTTGTTTAACTCTTTTTTATTTCATTTTTTCCTTATTTTATTCTTCCCCTAGATCTTATCTAAAGTTAATTTTTTGAATATTTATTTTCTCTTTTTTCCAATATCTTCTTTTGTTTTGATTCAATTATTTCTTTTAAGACTCACTTTTTGTCTTTTTAATAATTGGTTTTTCATTTCTTCAGTGATATATATCCTTTTTTTACCATTTTTCTCTATTGATTCTTTAATTAAACTCTCACTTTTTGATTTTATGGTGTTAATTTGACCCCTTATTGTAGATTTTTCTTTTCCTAACATTGTTGCAAGATCATCATAGCTTAATTTCATGTCATTATTTAAAAGTACTAAAAGAATTGCTCTCTCAGTTATAGAAAAGTTGCTTAAATTTGGTGTTTGAACACTTGTTTGAACACCTGTTTGGCCAGTTTGAACAGTTGTTTGTTTATTAAACAAAGGCTTCTTTGTTTTAAACGGTTGTTTAAACAGGTTATTTGTGTTTAAATTAGAGGTTATAGAAATAATATTCTTTAACCCTCCAATATCTTCTTTTATCGTCGATAAACATTCTTTTAATTCTTTTATATCTTTTTTTGAAAGATTATTTTCTGAATCTAGGTGTTTAATCCATCCCGTAACAGAAAAAATATCTTTTTTTACAGATTCAAAACCTTTTTTTGTTTCTTCACTAATTTCGTTAATCTTTTTCTTTGTTGTAAATAGCCCAAACATATACATTCAAAGAGATATTTCTTTATAAACATTTCTTTTTTCTCGACGAGAAACACACAATTTCTCTCTATTTTTCTTGTTTTGAAGAATTTATTCAAAAAAAATCAAAAAGAGAATTCTTAATTTTTAATTTTAACTGTTCAAACAGCTGTTTAAAGTTGTTTAAAACACAAACAAACAGATAAACAGTTGATCAAAAAATCTTTTTTCTTCTTCAATTTTCCGTCTATAAAATTCTTTTTATTATTGGTTAGACACATAAATAGTTTGATAAACGGTTGTTTAAGACAGATAATTTTAATAATTTTAATAATTTTAACTAAGTTTACCTAAGTGAATATTAATTTCTTATTTTTTATTTAATTTATGTCCATTCTAAGGAACGATCTTTTTATTTTCATAAATACACTCAAAGAAGAAAAACATGAAATTAAGGTTTCCAACCCAATTTAATTAATAAAAAGTTCGTATAATCTTAAAAATTAGTTCGGATAATCTAAGAGTTAGCATTTTCAAAAGAATAAAAATCATTAAAAAAGTTCGTATAATCAAATATAACTTTTTTAAAAATAAGAATTATTTCTAAAATTTATATAATAAAACACCTCTTTTTAAGAATCAAATATGATTTATTAAAAAAATAATATCTTTTCACAAAATACCTTAAACAGCTGTTTAAAACAAACAAAAAATCTTCTTTTCCTCTAGAAATTAACCTTTTTTATTTTTTATTTTAGTGATTTTTGGATAAATATTTAAATCTTTATAATTTTTTTCTTCTTTATTTTAATTTTAAAAAAATTAATTTTATCGAAGATAAAAAATTAAATTATGTATTTTACTTCTTCTCCTTTTCAAAAAATTTTAATAATTTTAAACAACTCTTCACTAAGATAAACTAAGTGAATAAAATTTATTTTTTTCAAACTTTTTTTAAAATAATCAATCAAATATTTTCTATTTTTTAAACCAATTTAAAGCATTTTAAGGAGGAAAAAAGGAAATTTTATTTAAAAAAAAGTATCCTTCAGAGAAGTTCGCATAAGATATATTATACGAACTCAAGAGATTGTTCCTGTTTTGGGCTGAGATCTTTTTAGAGTGTATCTTTTTGAGCTTTTTCAAGAATTTAGAGCAAATATTCAAAAAAAAGAGCAGATAAGATGTCTTTTTTAAAATATCCCTCACAAATATGTTAATCCTTCTTTAATCAAGAAAAAATTTATTTTTTGAAGTTATTTGAATAAAAAAGACGAAATATTGCCAAAGAGAGCCAAATATAACCTAAAAAATAACAAAAAGTGAGACCTTTTAAAATGAATAAAAACAAATCTTTAAAAAAACAGCAGGAAAAAATTAAAAAAAGAAATTTTTATTTTGTTAGAATTAGAAAAAATATTTGAATAGTTTTTATTCGTTAAAACGAATAACTTTTTTAAAGATCAAGAAATTTTAATTTCAAATTCTGATATTAAATTGAATGGTTTGAAATTTCGTTCCATTAATTTTTGACATAGGAAAATTGTATATACTAAATTTAACTTTTGTTTAAATTAATCCAATAAAACAACACTTTTTAAAAATACACACCATAAATTTCTTTTTTGTAAGATCTTTTTCTCAAATGTTTTATTTTTATTTTCTAACTCCAAAACCTTTTTATAAAAAATTCTTTTCTTAACCTGTATGACAAAATCATTCTAAGAGAATAGAATATTTCCAAGAAATGTATTCTTGCTTATCTCTCGAAATATCTCTAAAATAAAAAGTCTCTTCTTCTTTAGAAAAAATGTATTTTCTCATTTTAACAATTTTTTCTTCTCCACAATAATTTTTAAAATAAAAATTTACAGTATAATGTTTTCCTATCCCATAGTTTTTTATGTGAACTCTAAATGTATCTGCATATGTCCCAAAAAAATATTCTTTCTTCCGTTCACCATAAGATTCATATTTTTTATAGAATTCTTTTTTGAAATCATATTTCTTCTGATCATAATTAATGTATTTATTTTGATTATAGGCGTTATAACTGCCCTGAATAATTGTTTTTTGAATATATGTAACTTTTTTTTCTTGCTTTTGTTCAAGGTGAGATAAACCCAAACCAACTAAAATCAAAATAAATACCAAAACAACAAAAATCATAGCCAAAAACAGTTCAATTGTTCTTTTTTTGCTTAACATCTTCTTTTTTAGCTTTTAGATTTTTTAAGGATTTATATCTAAAAATATAAAAATCAAAAAATCCATGTTAAGATATGGTAATTAGACCAAAAATAATCATTTTTTCTTTGTTAGCTCTACTTTGTTTAGTTTTAACGTACTTCCTAGATTGGTTATTCATTATTGGGGCAGTTATTTTTGTATTCTTGAATCAAAAGGAATTACTTAAGAAAAAATAGTATATACGTTTACAAAATTATTTAAACAAAGTTCGCATAATCTTCTTATGGGTGACGAAGTTAAAGCAATTATTTTTGATGTTGGGGGAGTTTTACAACTAGGCCCAAAAACAAGATTTACCAGAAAAGATGTCCATGTTTCAGGTGTTCACGAAATTATTGCAAAAAAATTAAAAATTTCTCTAGACCAATATTTGGATTCAATTGATTCTTTTTATGCAAAATCAATAGAAGGGCAAACATTCAAAAAAGAATTAATATCCACCATTGCAGCCAAGTTAAATTATTCTTCAGAAAAATTAGAGAAATTGTATTTCAAAACATACAAAAAAAAATATCATAAAAATATCAAATTATTCAATATTGCTAAACAATTAAAAAAACGAGGGTACAAAATAGCAATTCTTTCTGACCAATGGCATTTATCTCAAGAAGCTTTAATTTCCAAAAAAGATCAAAAAATTTTTGACAATGTTATCCTTAGTTGTGAAGTGGGAATGAGGAAACCAAACATAGAAATTTATAATTTAATTCTTAAAAAACTAAAAATAAAACCTTCTGAATCTATCTTTGTTGATAATCAATCTTGGAATCTTATTCCTGCAAATAAATTAGGTATGAAAACAATTTTATTTACAGATAACAAAAAAATAAAAAAACAATTATTAGCTTTTGGGGTTCATTTATGAACAAAGATGAATTTTTAAAAAAATTAGAAGTAGAATTAAAAATAGCCAAAAATTCAATTTATACCTTAAAAAGTTATTTAAAATTAAATAAAATCTTTTTAGATTATTTGAAAAAGAATCCAAAAGAAATAAAGGAGGATGATATAAAATTATATATTGCTGAGAACCTAAATGATCGTTCAGCAATTTCCACGATTATGTTTCTTGCAGCATTAAAATATTCTTATACAGCCATTTTAAAATGGGATCCCACTGCAAATATCAAAAGACCCAAAAGAGAAAAAAGGCTCCCAACAGTTTTAACAAAAAAAGAAGTATTAAATTTATTTGAATCAGTACCCTCAAAAAAATCAAGATTAATGATTTCTTTAATGTATGCGGCAGGAATGAGGGTATCCGAATTAACTTTTTTAAAAATTGATGATTTAGAATTTGAAAATAAAATTGGGCACATTAGACAAGCAAAAGGAAAGAAAGATAGGATTTTTAATATTCCCGAATTTTTATTGTCCAGAATAAAGAAGTATGCAGACAAACAAAAATTATTTGGTCAAGTGTATCTTTTTTCAGGAAGAAACGAAAAACAAATGTCTTCAAGAAACATACAAAAAATTGTAAAAAAGGCAGGAGAAAAGGCAAAGATAAACAAAGAAGTACATTGCCATACGCTTAGACATTCTTTCGCCACACATTTATTAGAAAATGATGTAGATATAAGGAAAATTCAAAAGCTTTTAGGACATGCAGATCTTTCAACAACTCAAATTTATACTCATGTTTCAACAGAACAATTAAAAAAAATTAAATCTCCTTTAGATGTAATAATGAATAAATAAAATGAAAAAAGAATGTTCAAAATGTAATTATGTGTCAGAAAAAGTAAAATTAAAATTTGGAAAACCCCTTTGCACTTTTTGTTTTTATTTTGCTCCAGATAAAAGAGAAGAAATGCAGCAATATCTTTTAGAGAAAGTAAATTTTAGAGCAATAGAAACATATCGTAAACAAAACAAATTAGCTGGATATCGTCAAAAAAAGGGAATGATAAAAAAAGCAAAAGAGGGAAAAATCATGAACCGAGCACCTTTTGGGTATATAATTAAAGAAGGAAATTTATTTCCAGCAGAAAATTCAAAAGTTATTGAAAAAATTTTTCTCGAATTTAACGAAACTCCCTTGAGTTTAAACAGATTTTCTAAAAAATGGGGTTTTTCTATAAATGGGGTGAAAAAAATATTAACAAATTTCACATATGTTGGAAAAATAAAATTTGCTGGAGAAATACATTTAGGGCACCATGTTCCTTTATTGTCTTCTACTTTATTCAATCATGTTCAAGATAAATTAGAAAGATTAAAAATTAAAAAACCTTAAAGTTAAAAAATTATTTTATAAATAAATCAATTAGTGAAGAATTTTGGTAGTGCCCCCACCCAGTGGAATTCCCTTCCAGTTTTTTAGCAATTTCTTTTATGAATTTTGGTTCAAATTTAGAACTAGCTCCAATTGCCATTTGCACAACAGATTCAATTCCTTTTTCTTTGTCACGGGAACTTATGTTTGAAAAATCAGGAAGCAATTTAATTGTAATTGTTTTTTCATCTAAAATTAAATATTGTTCCCACCCTCTTTCATTTTTTTGTGAAGAAATAGAATTCATTTGATCCAAGGCAATTTTTAATTGTTCATATTGTCCTTCTTTACATTTCAAAACATATTGTTTATTGTATGTTATTTTTTCCATAAAAAGGTGGGGAAAAACATCTTTATAAATTTTTCTATCTGTTATCATTCTAAAATGAAACTTATTTAAAATATTCTTTTGAATTATTTTTATGGAAAAATCTAAAATTTTATTTTACAATGTACATTTACAAATAAGTAACTTAAATATAACCTTTTAATTAAAAAGAATCAAAAGAAAATTTAACGGAAAGAGGTCTGTCTTTTTGACCTTGCTTTAGAATCACCTGGTTTACATGCTTCTTTACGTCTAACATCTGCAACCAATAAACTCCGATCATATTCCAAATATGCTTGTTTTAGTTCTTCTGATTTAGTGTAATCAATAATAGCCTTTGCAATAGACAATCTTGCTGCATCTATTTGACCTTTTTCTCCACCACCCTTAACTGTAACTTCTATATCAAAATCAATTTTTTTTAAAACATGTTCAGCAATTTTTATTGGTTCATCCAATTTTAATCTATCAAACATTTGAAGAGTTTCATAATTTCTTTTATTGAATAAAATTTTCCCTTTTCCAGTTTTAATTTTTGCTTTAGCAATGGCAGCTTTTCTTTTACCGGAAGTATAAATTTGTTTGTATTTTGTTTCTATTCCTACCATTTTATTTTGTAAACTCCTTCACTGGTGAAAATTTAATTTTTCTTTCTTTATTCAAAACAATTGGTTTTTTTCCTTCAAATTGTTTTGGTATTCCAACATAACATTTTACTCTCTTAAATGCTTCCTTTCCTCTTCCTTCTCGATGATTGGGGAGCATACCCCGAATAGCTCTTTTAACGATCTTCTCGCTTGTAGCTGGATGTTTAGGTCCTTTTTGTGAATGGCCGAATCTACTTCTTTTTTCCTGAAATTCTCTCTCGATTGTTTTTTTATTTCCCGTAATAATTACTAAATCTGAATTTAATACGGCAACTTCAGTACCCTTTAAAATCTCTTTTGCTACAAAACTAGCCAATCTTCCAAGAGTTAAACCCTTTCCATCAATAAATTTCATTGTAAAATTATTACCTCTTTTGCATCTTTATTTTTTTGAATTTCTTCAGCAATAGTTAAGGTTTCACAACCAGCAGCTTTCAATTTTTCTTTTGCCTTTTCACTAAAACTTAAAGCAACAACTTTAACTTTTTTTGTAATGCCTCCTTGTGAAAGAACTTTGCCACAAACAACAAATGTTTTTCCTTCTGTTTTTTCAATTTCAGTTAAATTAATATCTTTTCTCTTTCTTCTAGAAATAGTTAATAATCCAGCGACTTTAATCCAAGCAGGATTTTTTTTAGCTAAGATAATTGTTTCAACTAAGGCTTTATTAGTTTTAGGCCGTAATTGGTTTTCTATTTTTGTTTTTGATTTTATTGCCATTTTATTTTTATGAGAACAAGTAAATGTTCCCGCTATCGCGATTAAACTCGCAGGTTGTAAAGTTTGAAGAAAGTTTTGTTTTATAAAACTTTCGTATGCAGGTGACAGGGTTCGAACCTGCGTAGGCATAAGCCAACAGATCTTGAGTCTGTCCCGTTTGACCACTCCGGCACACCTGCATATATTAATTAGATTCAGTCTTTGTTTTTAAGAATTACCTTTCTCCAATTTTGGAATTAAGAAATGTTATTAATCAAAAACTCAAAACATTTGTTCTTAAGGAGTGACAACAAGATAGAAACATTTATAAATAACTCTAGAGTAGTAAAAGTATGGAAACAAACAAATTACCAAAACTAAATTTAGGTTTTTCAACTGAGAAAAACCCCGAAATAAGTGAAAAGCCTTCTGAAGATTTATCTTCAGGTATAGGTAAAGAGAAAGTTGAAGCTCTAAAAAAATCTATTTTTGAAATTCAAGAAATGGTCTCAGGAAGAAACAAATTGAGTAGACAAATTTTTCAAGAAGGAGAAAAAATCAAAACAGAGATTAACAACTATTTAATTGAAAATGAAGGAGTGGGAGTGGGAACAGACAGTAATGATTTGATTAGAGAAAAAAATGATTTGCGGTCAAAGAAAGTAGGAATTTCTGAATTACAACTTAATGAAAAAATTGGAGCATGGAAAGATATTGCACTTTTGAAAAAAGAATTAAGAGAATATGAAAGAGAATTAATTGAAAGAGAAGAAAGATTAAATATGATCACAAAAATTTTGGGAGATGAAAAACAATGATGCAACGAGCATTAACAGTAGAAGAAATATGTAGAAAATTAAAACCCATATTTGGAAAAAAGATAGACGAATTATATTTTAGATATTCTGTTGCAAACTCCATGGAAGAAAGAAATGAATTAACACAACTTTTAAATGGATTATACCAAAAACATCTTAGTCAACTTTTAGACAAAGGCGTTTTACTTGAACCCCCAAAGAAAGAAAATGTTTTAGGGGAATACCCTTTAGCAAATGTAAATTATGCAGAAAAAGATTTGTTTCCTTTTGCTTTAAGAGAAAAAGATTGGCCAAGACATGTTTGTGTTACGGGAATGAGTGGTAGTGGAAAAACAACTTTTGCATTCAATATTTTAAATAATTTTATAAAAAAAGATAAACCCTTTTTAGTTTTTGATTGGAAAAAAAGTTTTAGACCTTTGATAGCAAATGACAACTCTTTAATGGTTTTTACAGTCGGAAATGATTCAGTATCAAATTCATTCAAAATAAATATTAATAGGCCACCGAAAGGAGTAAATCCAAAAGAGTGGGTAAATACGCTTTGTGATTTATTGACAGAATCCTTCTCGGTATCTTTTGGTGTACATAAGGTTTTACTTGAAACAATCGATGAAGCATTTGAAGCTTGGGGAGTTTACGAAGGAGGCAAACATTATCCAAACTGGCAACACATAAAGAAATTACTTGAACAAAAAATGAAAGAATCAAAAGGAAGGGAAACAGGTTGGTTTGAATCAGCAATGAGGGTTGCAACAGTTTTAACTTTCGGAGCATTTGGAAAAGTAGTAAATTATGATGGAAGAAAAGGAGTTTCAATCGAAGATTTATTTAATAAAAGAGCAATTTTTGAATTAAATTCCTTGTCGAACATTGAAAAAAAATTCTTTTGTGAATATGTTTTAACACATATCTACAAACAAAAGAAAGCATCCCAAAATAAAATTGATGAGAAATTTAATTATGCAATTTTAGTTGATGAGGCACATAATGTTTTCTTGAAAAAACAAACAAATTTTATGTCAGAATCCGTAACAGACATGATTTATAGGGAAATGAGGGAATATGGAACTTCTTTAATTTGTCTAGATCAACATGTTTCAAAATTATCGGATACGGTAACAGGAAATTCTGCTTGTCATGTAGCATTTCAACAGCAATTGCCTCAAGACATTAATGATATAAATTCCTTAGTCCAAACAGATAATAAAGAATTATTTTCAAAATTGGAAGTTGGAACAGCAATTGTAAAACTTTCAGAAAGGCATACTTCCCCTTTTTTAGTTAAAGTACCTTTTTTAGATATTAGAGAAAATTTAATTAGTGATGAAAAAATACAATCAAGAATGAGTTGTTTAATTGAAGGAGCAAATATTGAAAAATATGATTTAGAATTCAAAGAAGAGTTAGAAAAACCAACCATCGAAGAAGTAAAAATAATTGAAAATCCCTTATCAAAACCATACAAATCAGAATTCAAAATACCCAAAATAGCTTCTTTTAAGACGGAAAAACCTAAAATAGAGAAAAGAACAACTTTGTCAGAAATTCAAAAAACTCTTTTTGATTATTCCAAAAATAAAATTGAAAAGGGAATGAAAATAAAAGAAATTGAAAGTTTACTCGAAATGGGTCTTTGTGAAAAATGTTACACAGAAAAAGATATTATCTCTGTAGTAAATGAATTATTGAAAGACCAAAGGGGAGATCAAATAGAAATTTTTAAAAGAAAAGAAGAAGTAATTATTGTAGAAAAACCAATAGGAAAACCAATTATCGATCCAGTAAAAATAAAACAAAAAATTGTTTTTGTTAAAGAAAAAGAAAAAGAATCAGATGTAGTAATTAAGGGATTAGGCGAGGAAGAAACAACGTTGATGACTTACTTAGTGAATAACCCTGCGCATGAAAATTCAACAGTACAATTATACAAAGAAGTAGGTCTTTCTCCAAGAAAAGGCAATATTGTAAAAAATCAACTTTTACAAAAAGGACTAATAAAAATTGAAGAAATTAAATATGCAAAAGGCTGGAAAAAATTCATCAGAGTAAATAATAGTCACTAAACAATTACAACAATAACAAAGTTTAAAAAGATTGCAAAACAATAATTGTTACCCCCAATAACAAATCAAAAAATCACATTTATCAATTCAACATTTCAGACAAAACATTTCATAAAAATCGACATGAACCTTTTAGGATCAAAGATTTTTACTCGGAAATACCTGGAATACCTCGTTAAATCGAATAAGATTCAATGAGTGAACAAGCGAAATACCCTCACTTTAGGTATTTACAAGATATTACAACTTAGCTTTAGCTATACTTTTTCTTAGAAATAACATGAATACCTTGAAATAAGTATAATTAAGAATTTAATAAAAAGATTAAGAATTAAAAAATAATCAAACAATAATTAAAAAATAAAGTCATGAACAAAATTTTAAAAACAAAAATCATTATTGTTGCAGTACTAATAATTTTAGTATTTATAATTCCCACTGATTCAAGAATACATAATTATTTTAGTTGGTTGAATGATTGGGATTATCCCATTAGATCATTTATAATTTTAGCAGGAATTCTTTTTCTTACCACAGAAAAATAATCAAAAATTAAATAAAATTACAAACTAAAAAATAGGATCGTGGAAGATTCAATGTTAGAACAAGAATATAAAGAGCACTTATCTTTTATGCTCATTATAATTTTATTGGGAACATGATTTTTTTCATCCTTTTTCTTTTGAAGTTCAATAGACAAAACAAACAACTCATTAACAAAAAACAAAATAATTAACATAATAATAACTAAAAAATAAAATCATGGAAACACAATTAAAATCCAAATTTAAAAAAAGAACTGGTAAATCAATGCTCCCCTTAAGAGGAACAGTGATAAGGACAAATATGGAAGTTACACCTTTGGTCGAATCAGAAAAAGAAGTGTTTCAAGTTAATGTTAGAGAAAAAATACAAAGGATTTCAAAAACACCAACCCAAGTAATCATAAATCACCTTTCTTATGCAAAAAGGAATAGAATGCCAACATCTCGGGAAAAGAAATTAAGCAGTGAAATTAATAATATGTTTTCTGATTTTGGTATGGGAGTTTAATTATTAAACAAAATCTTTAACTATTAAAATAATTTAACAAAATTAATAACAATTAAAAAATAAAATTATGAATTCAATTAAAAGAAATTTACAATTCTGTGATTTTGATTACAGAATTATTTTTATCTCTATAATTATTGGAGCAATTTATCCTTTGCTCTCTCTACTCATTCCAACAAGTGTTATAGCAATAATTATGGTTGGAATAATATTAACCACAATATACGCCGTTTCACTTACGGCTTATTTTGGAAACAAAGTTTGTGGGATTTTCCCAAGAAAGAGGATTATCTCTAATTTACTTTTATTTACAATAATTTATATTGTATTATCAATAATTTTTTATAATTAAAAATTAAAATCAAAAAATAGAAATAAATTCTAACTAAAAATCAAAGTCATGAAAAAATTAATTTTTAACAAAAAAGTTCAAATAATTTTTGTTGTTGCATTAACCTTTGCAATAGTAATGTATTTATTTGTTCCAAAAAACCTTCCTTGCAAAAACACTAATCCCCTCGTTCAAACAACAGAAAATACCCTTTCGTCAGATCAAGGAAGTTTATTCAATCAGTATTCCCAGTTAACTAATCTTACTGGAGAAGATTATGAAGAATACCAGCTTCAAAAACAATTTGCTTTTGATATTGAAGATTACTTAACTTCAGAAAGAGGGGCTGATTGGTTAAGACAAAGATCAAAAAGGCTCTCAAGTGAAAACAGGAAAAATTGGAAAAAAATTCTTTCCAAATATCCTCAAACATACAAATTTTTAGTAATAAAACAAATTTTATCTGAATAAAAAAAAGTATAATCAAAATAATTTTCAAAAAATAACTTAAAATTTAAAGTCATGAAAGCACAATTTTTTCAAAAAATTAAAATTCCTAACCTTAGAAAAGTAATTTTAGGTTGGATCATTGCAACAGGTATTCTTTCCTTAATTATTTATTTTCTTACGGGAATATTGTAATTATTTAGTCACTCACAACTCAATTGAAATATGGTTTTGATCCAATTGTGAGCTCAATCAAATTTAAAATAAAAATAAAATTATAACTAAAAAAATTAGAAATCATGAAAGAATTAATAATCAATTTAATCAAGATTATGTGGCCCATATTTTTAGCAATATGTTACATAATTTTTAGAGGTTTAAGAGAAGGGTACATTGAAAATAATAAAGTAAAAGACTTTGGTATAACCAAATCAGAAACAATCCATGTATCAATTATTGCAATAGCCATGGCGGGATTTTCTTGGGTTTTAGAATTCAATGTTAACGGTTCTATTTATTGTATGTTAGCGGGATTTTGTTGGACCTTCATATTATCCCCCGTGCGTATTTTCAAATCAGAAACAAAACTTTTAGGAGAGTATTGTTTCTCTGCCATCATAATCCTAACATTTTTAACTGTGATTGGAATTCAAGAATTTGGAAGTTGGCAAAATAAGGTGCAATCTAATCCTTTAACAGAATCAATTATTGTTGCATCTGAAGAAATAGAATCATATCCAAATTTGGATTATTTAATCATTGATTCAATTATTTCAAAATCTGGTGGGCTCCTTCCAAAAACATTTGAAATTGTGAAAGTGAAAAAAGGAACTTTCGTAAACGTTTTAATGCAAGAAGGAACTTACAGGGATACTTTAGAAACTGATGTATTTGGTTTCAAATTCAGTGGAAATGTGTTTCTCGCAAATTGTCAATTATCCGGAACAAATTTGGAATATGAATCAGTAAAATTTACAACAAAACAAGCGCCCTTAGAATGGAGAGCGTATCATTTACTTCCTTATTTGAAATTATATTACATTCAAATTTCAAGTAAACACTTAGAATCCAAAAGTAAAAAAGATGGATTAATCAGGGCAAAATATCTGATGAAAAATTATGGAAAATCTTGTCTAATAAAAATTGAATCTCCAGTAAAGCAGGTTGTTACTTCAGCAAAAAAACACAAATTTTTAGTTGATAATGAAGGAAGAATGAAAGGAAAGAAAGAAAAAGAAAACTTTTCGGGCAATCCAATTTTTGAATAATTGAAAACAAATCCAAATTAACAATTGTTAATCAGCCTGCAGATCCCTTTTGAGATATGGATTGAATCTGGCTGCAGGCACAATAATAATTATAATACTTTTAATCAAAAAAATAAAATCATGAAAAAAGTAATTTTATTAATCACAATAATTATAGTCTTTTTTGGATTTTCAACTAAAGCACAAATCGAAAATCTTAAAATTAGTGATCAAATTAATCTAGATAGAATTTATTTTGGAGTTTTATCTGCATCAAATGTAAACATAGATAGTTTGCATGTTTCTCAATTGGTTAATGTAAGAACAGGAGCAATGGCAACTTGGAGTATAACAAAAAATCTCTCTTTCGGAGGATTAAGCACAATTGATTATACTGGAAAAAAAGACCCTTTTGTTTGTGCTCAAGCTTGGGTAAATTGGGATATAACAAAAAATCTTTCAATTAAAGCAGGACATTTGGGAACACTTTCTACCGAAAATCGTCCCTTACATACAAGTGCCACAGGACAATTTGAAACTTGGTCAGAATCTCAAATTCCGGGAGGTTCTTTGAATGCAAAAATAAAATATGTAGGTAAAAACTTTCAAGCAGGAGCAGGTGTTGGCATAAGAAAAAACAAACTAGAATATCATGCAATGATTGGAATAAAAGATAAAATAAAATTTACAGCATGACATTCTACTTATAATGAAGAATGGGGAATTGCAGGAACGTTGAAGACAAAAAAAGTTTACAATACTTTTGCAATAAAGACAGGTATTCTTGCCAATATTTTTGTACTACATTTACCAAAAGAAATTGATTTTTATTTAGATACAGGATATGATTTTCTTAATGCAGATTTTGGTAAAGGTCAGTTGGTGAGAGCAGAAATAGGAATTTTAAAAAATTTCAAATTTAAATATGGGGGTGGATTAATTGGTTTGGGATATGCAAATGAAACAAGAACAGTAAATGGTTATTTATTTCTTCATTTGTAAGATAAAAAACAAACAAAGCAAGCACTAAACAAAATTCTAATTATTAATACGTAAAAAACAATATCATGACACATTCAACAAATCGGGAAGTAATCCTTTCTACAATAAAAACAGCAATTGTAATTCCTTTATTTTTCTTCATTATTTACCTTTGTATTTTCTTTTTCAAAGAACAATATAGTATTGAAATGACAAAATTAATTGCCTTGGGGGGCATTGGTTTTTTGTTATTTAACTTAACTTCAATGGTGTTTGGAATTGATAGGGTCTTTATTCGCTCATTGGTAGCTTTGTTCGCAATAATCGCTGTAACATCCACAATTTACATTGTGTTAGGAATGGCTTTAATAGTTGTAGTAATGTCTCTTTGGACATGGTTCTTTACAGAAAGATGGACAAAAAAAACTTTTGCTTTATCACTTCTTGGAGAATTCATAGTAATTTATGGAATTATTGAACTGGCTATTTTATTTTTATAAACAAAATTCTAATTATTAATAAATAAAAAAACGTTTATGAACAAATCAAATTTAAGTGTACTGTTAACAAAAATTGCAGCACTCAAAAAGTATGACGCAGAAGAATTTCTTGAATTAATCAATTCATTCAAATTTCTTTCCGGTTATGATTTTTTAGGAATAATTATTTTGGTAGTAAAAACTTTTGCCAGAAAAAACAACACACCCGAGATGATCAAAATGATTTACATCCTTTCAAGAGAATATCATCAACTTGCCCTTGAAGCTTTATTGGCCGATTGCATCGAAAAGAGCCTTAGAGATTTATCTCTGAGTGTTTGTAAAGAGTTAAAACGAGATTTGACACTTTATGAACTCAATCAATTAATTCAAGGTCAATTGGAATTAGAATTATTTAATGTTGCAAAGGAAACAGCAATTTTATTGCCAATAGGTTTTTCTACGGGGGTTATCTTAAAGATTAAACACGAGGAAACAAAAAATTAAACGGTAAGAACATGGCCGTGAGCATATTTTATTTTTCTAATTAAAAAAATCATTCATTAATAAATTAAATAAAATCATTATGAAAAAATTAGTAATAGTATTAGTAGCAGTAATTGCTTTTGGATTTACAACTGAAGCACAAAAAATTTATGGAAAAATTGGACCAAGTATTGTTTTGATCCAAACAAGTGAAACCCCACAAATGATTGCCTTTGGAGGAGTGAAAGCAGAATTAGGATTTGAAACTTTTTTGGATATTCGACATGGAGTATATATTGGAACATACCTCCATTACAATAAGGCCAAAAGCCCATCCAGGCAAACAACTTACGACTTTGGATATGCCATAAATTATTCCCCAAACATTAATGGTTATGACCGCGGATATATTGGAACAGGTTTAATGTATCGTACATCAGAACACAATAATTGGGAAAATGTAGCAAACCATGTTTCTGACAATGAATTTAATTCTTGGAACATTCCTTTGCGTGTTGGAGTTATGTTTATGTATGCTGAACAAACAAGAGTTTATCTTGAAGGAGAATACACAGTAAAAGTATTTGGGGATAAATTTCAGGGTTTTACATTCACAGTAGGAGTAAAATTCTAAATAAAAATCAATCTAATAATAAATAAAAAACAAAAAAATCATGAAATCTTTAAAATCATTTGAAGGAATTCTAAACTTAATACCTGCAATAATTGGGGTATTCTTGATAATTTATTTCTTCAATTTAACTTGGACAGAAAATAAAATACTAATAATCTTACTTGGGTTGTTGTGTATTCCTTGGAAATTTGGAAAAAATCTTTATTCTATATTTGGAGGATTAAATTCTTCTGGAAATGTTTATTCGATTACTCCTTTTTACCAAAGAGCAGGAAATGATGCTGTATGTATTTTTGGAATTCCTTTT
>CAZGQV010000006.1:0-27779 GCA_964527365.1 Candidatus Woesearchaeota archaeon | reverse complement strand
GGGTGTATTTTTGGAATTCCTTTTTACCAAAGAGCAGGAAATGATGCTGTATGTATTTTTGGAATTCCTTTTTACCAAAGAGCAGGAAATGATGCTGTATGTAGTTTTGGAATTCCTTTTTACCAAAGAGCAGGAAATGATGCCGGATTAATGATTGGATTTTCTTTTTGGCAATACGCAAAAGAAAATACTTTTTATGGATTTGGTTTTTCTTTAATACAACACGGTAAAAACATTGGACAAAGTTTTTCTAAAAAGGAAAATATTGCAGTAAAATGGTGGGGTGAAAAATAAGTAAAATTCTAAATAAAAATCAATCTAATAATAAATAAAAAACAATAAATAAAAAGATCATGAAAAATTCAATATCAATTTTATTCGTATTATCTTTGTTCTCCTTAAGTTTAGTAGGACAAAATAGCAGATTCCATGCCGATAATAATGTTAAAAATATTTCTTTGAATAATAAAACTTTCAAGAAAGACCCAATAAAGTATTTTATTGTTGAAAAATTAGGATATAAACTTTACATAATGCCTCTTGAAGACGGCGAAAGTGAAATTCCTTTTCAAATTGCATTCTACAAAGATTTGGAAAAACAAAGTAATCTTTCAAGTGGCAAACAAGAAATGGTTGCAACAAAAGTTTTTATTGCTAAATTATTAACAAATTGCAATGGAAAAAATGTAGACAAATTAAGTCCAAAAGGATTAATTGCTGAAAAGAGGAAAAGAAAAGCAGCAAAATTATACATTGAAAGTGGAGATTATATGTATAAATCTCCAGAAAGATTAGTTGTTAATGGGGTAGAATATTTTCTTTTCAAAGGGGATAAAGTTATACGTATTACTCCCATAGACGAGGATATTAATGATAATATTGCTTATGATACTAAGAAAGTTTCGTTTATCAACGAAGATAATTTCTATGTTTTTGAAGGAGTAGATGTAAAAAAGGAATGGGATGAATTGGATTGTCCTACAACCAAACAAGTTACTAGCTCAACTAACCAGAGTTATCGTCCATCCACCACTCAAAGTTACCGGCCAATTTATTACATTGTACAAAAAGGCGAGAATTTAACAGTAATTGCAAACAAATATTCTTGGGTTACAGTTGACAAATTAAAAATGTGGAATCACTTGAAATCCAGTAAAATTCTTTCAGGACAAAAATTAACTATCATAAGATAATTTTTATTTTGGATATTCTTTTTCTTAACCGGTTTTTCGAAAAGCAGCAAAAACTTTGGTTTAATTTCAAAAAATAATAATTTTTATAAACAATAAATAAAATTATCATGGAACAATTAATAATAGTATTTCATTCCATTGCAGAAAATATGATTCTGGTTAAAATAATTGTGAGAAAACATTGTATGGGTTTTGTAGAACTAACTAGTTTGGAAGAAGTAATTGAGCCGGAAGATTTTTTGCCCCTCGATACACAAGATTTATCTTCCTCTTGGCACCCTTTTGACTGTCCTAACATATATCCTGAAGATTTTCTTGTAGAAGAGTTTTCAAGGGTTTCTGATCCATTAACTTGGCTTGATCAAAATGGAGTTAATATTTTTGGTTTGTCAAACTTATTTGAAGAATTAGAACAACACATTTCTTGGGACATTAAAGAAGAACCTCATTTTAAAGATGAAACTCTTGTTGAACAAATGCTGGAAATATGGAATGTAAAGATGGCTAGGAATATATCTCTTTATAAAAAGTTTAAAGATGAATTGATTCAAAATATCCAATCTTGTATTTCAGAAAAAGAATTGTGCGATTTCGAAAATTATTTGAAAATGGGAGGTGAAGACCAAGATGGTATGTTAACAGAACTCAGCAAAGAAAGAAGAAAAGAGCTTAATACTACTCCAAAAGTTGATTTGGTTGAATTATTAACCACCCTATTGCATGCAATATATTTAAACGATTTATTTCTAATATGGGAGAGAATAAAAATCTTGTTTGAAGAAATCATGAATTGTAATTCAATTAAAGAGCTTGGCCAATTGAAAGCAGAAACAGACAGGTGTGAATATAATTTAAGAGATTCTATTAATCTACTAATTCAAGCAAGAAAATTACAATTAATGTAATTTTCCCATCTCTTTAAATTTGAATCTGTAAAGATTTTTAACTTCCTTGTTAGAGATTTAAAGAAACAGGAATTTTTTAAGTAATAAAAATAATTTTCATAAACAATAAAAAATGAAAAATTTAACTATAATAATCGTACAATTATCAAATAATCCAATACCAAGAATAAATCCCTTTGTTTCTCCAAGAAGTTATTTATTTGATTTCTTTTTTGGTGAACGGACAAATCTCCATGGCCCCTTCTTAGGAGATGATTCGCCGGGAATTAATGTTCCGAATCCTTATATTAAAAAAATTCAAGGTGATCAGTTAAGTCACCACGAATTAATTGCAGAAAAGATTGATGAACCCACAATTAATATTGAATCTTCTAAAAAAGAAAAAACAAAACGTCGTGAGGTAATATTAACAGATGAAGAAGAAGAAATTTTGGAAAATGAGGAAGATTTTATTTCAGAGGAGAATCATGTCAAATTAATTTGTTCTTTTGGAACTGGAATGAAAAGGATGAAACAACCATCTTTCTACTCGGATTTAACCAAACCGGAAAAAGAGAAGAGAGTTAGACGAAGAATGAATAAAGAAAAACATTCTGGTAAATTTGAAAAGGGATGGTATAATGATGATTGGAAATTTGATGATGAACACAATGTAAGAAATCAAAATGTTTTCCATTTGAATACTCTTACTGAAGAAAATAGGTATGAAATTTTAAATCAAGAAGTCCCAGAAAGGATTGAAGAAGAAAACAATTTAATCTCGAATTACAATGAAAATGGAAAACTTGATTCAGCTAATTATCAAGCAGAAGAAGTACTTGATTTTGATGGAAGCCTCGTTTTCCAAGAAAATTATCCTGAAGAGATTCCATTTAAAGAATTATTTTCAGTTGTTTTTCTAATCAAAATCAATATTTCAAGGAATCCAAACTTAGATGAAATTGAATCTAAGAGAGATACAAGTTCTCCCATCATGAATAATCATGAAGCATATAAAGGAGTTTGGAACTTTGATGATGAAGAAGTTTTGGAGAAGTCAGAATTAAGAATTACAAAAAATATCTCTTCAAAAAATCCATAATCGAAGTATTAATATGCGTTGGCAAGAACATGACCGAGAGTGCATGTTTAACTTTTAACTAAAAATTTATCAAAATGAAAAAAATAATAATCCGTCCAGGACAAAAGACATTGATTATCAAAGCATTGAATGCCAGAAATATCATTAATGGAAGAGATAAAGAACAATTAATTATTTCTCTTTTAAAGAAGGGGAAAATCACAAAAGAAGATGCCGAAGATTTTTTCCCTAAGGGAGAATCAATGAATCTTGCAAAATTAATGCTGGAAGAAATGCAAAGAAGAGGTGTCTTAAAGGAAGTTTTTGAATATTATATCCTTGAACTTAAATTTCTCTCTGAAATAAAAATGGAAGAACTTCTCGTTAATTTAAGTAACTAAATTATGAAAAACAAACAAACTTTCTAATTAAATGCAGAAAACACTCCCATTGTCATAAAGAATGACAATCAATAAAGTTAAGATAATTAGTCATTAACTTTATATTTGAAGACAAGGGCATCGCTGTGAGCGGATGTTAGCAATCAAATAATTTTAATGTACATAAAAAAAGAAATCATGACAACAAAAATTAATGTATTTTTCGTATATCAGGAAGGCAAACCTTTATTCAGAGTTCATGGTGATTCTGGTGCAATCAGGAAAATCAATGTTAAAGGAGGCAAATTAGTTTTTCTTCAAAAAGAACATACACACAAATTTGAATCTGGGATAGGTTATGCAGGTTTGTTTAATTTAACTACTCGTCCTGAAAAAAGCACAGAACTTTTAATTCCCATAGTGGGTGAAGAGATTGTAAAAATTGAACCCAAAACAATAGAACAAGAAACTTTCAAAAAACCAAATAAAAAAAAGGTTGGAAAAAGTTACTTTGAAAATTATGGGGTTTCTTTTTCTTCCCCAAAAAGTATTTTGAACACCTTTTTCTGGGCAGCAAAAAAAGGAAATTTGAAGTTAATAAAGAGATTGGCCAATTTGAGTTGGGAAATAAATGGGGGTAAACTCTTTTCTCAGTTTTGTATTCATTCAGAATCAAATCTTAGGTTTGCAATGAACTTAGCAAAAGAAAACAAGAACAAAACGGTGATAGCTTTTTTAGAAACCATTTAATCATTTTTTGTCAATTAAATAAATAAATTCATTTCTAACAAATAAAAAAATAGGAGAATATATTATGAACACAGAAATTTTAAATACAGAATTAGTTAGTAGTATCGAGAATTACGTATTTTACATGAGCCTAATTACAATCCTCGTGGGATTAAATTTTGCTTGGTTATATCTAACAACAAATTCTTTTGTTGAAAAGAAAAGAATTTTTCTTATTCTGTCAATTATTTATGGGGCTCTTTGCTTTTTTTCATATAATTATTTTATAATAACCAATACAAATCCAACCCAGATAATCTTCTTTTTTCTGGGTTTTAGTTCTCTTCTGGCGATTCTTTCATTACAATTTCTTTCCGGAGCTACAACAAAGAACACTAAATGGTGGAACTTTATGTTTTCAGCACATTCTATTGTAATTGGAATATCATTAATTTATTTCTTTTTCTACTAAAAAAAACAAATTCATAAATAAAGGTCTTTACAACCTTGATTTATTTCAATTTAAAAATTAAATAAAAAAATATTTCAAAATGAAAAAATCAATTTTAATTTTAATTAGCTCCTTATTACTTCTGAGTATAAATATAAATGCCCAAGTGGAGATAAGGAAGTCTTCTGTTTGGAAAATGGATCTGGGATATGGCTTCACGTCATTAATCGCTCAAGGATATTATCCCTTCGATGAGACAGACACAACTAGATATGTTTCAAAAGAAGAATATTCTGAATTTTCAGATTCAAAAGATTTTTGCCAAACAGTAATGGATCCCAATGAAAGTATATATCTTTGGGATAATTTGCCTTCAAGGATTTCTGGAACGACAAAGAAGAAAGGAAAAATATATCTTTTCGGTTCTACATACAAGGGCAAAAGGATTTTTTATATTTATCAATGGACTGGTGAATGCATTCAACCAATATTCGAAATATGGGGAGTGCCCATTGGAGCAGGAATAAATGAAATAAAGAAAATATCCAAAAACAAAATAGTTTTAGATATGCACTTCCCTTTTCTCAGAAAATCAAAAATCATAGCTAAACCGCTTAACAAAGATGTCTGGGAAGTAATTAATAAATAAAAAAACAAATAAATAAATTTAATAAAAACAATCATGGAAAAACCAATTTTAGATTTTTTAACAAACCTAAATCCAGTTGTTCAAGGGGTAAGCGGGACCATATTAGGTATTTTGATTTTCATAATTTTAATTAAAGTATTTGCACCCACTCTTTCTAGAAAGAATTTAAAAAAATCAATAGGATATGTGGGATATGTATCTTCATTCATTTCAAAAGGAGGTTTAGGCAAAATTGTTGTAACTGTTAGTGGAGGATCTTTTATTGTTCCTGCAACTTGCAAGGGGGAAAGTCTTTCAGTCCAAACAAAAGTAATGGTAGAATCTTTGGAGGGCAAAACTTTTGTTGTAAAAAGAATAAAATATTCCCAAGATTCAAAAAATTCAAAACAAACTAAAAAATAATAATTGAAATCATTCAAAAGGATTGAAAAGGTACTAGAGTACCCTCATCTTCTCAGTTGGGTTTATGATGCGGCAAAAATTCAGCTAAATTATATTCACAAAAAAGGCCTTTTGAAAGAGGATAAAAACTCGATAGGGCCACCAGAATTTTTAGCAATTTTATTTATAATTATTTTTGTTTTTTCATTCCTAATTCCCTTTTTGTGGGGCATAATCTTTTAATTAATTTTGAATCAATTAACCATTAATTTGGACCACCTGCCATGCCATTAAGGGCTGAAAAGACTTCAAACCTCAACGCAGGTACAACTTTAACAATTTAACAATTTAATTTCAAACTAAAAATTTATTAAAATGAAAAAATCAATTAAACTTATTGGAGCTCAAAGAGCCCTAGCGCTTAAAGCATTAAAAGACAAAGGTTTAGAATTGACCCCTGAACTGGAAGCAATTATTGAATGGTTCAGAGAGTGCAGGAAAATAACTCTAAATTTAAAACAGTTCAATTTCAGATTTATTAATCAAACAAAATCACTTTCAAAATTAGTGAATGCAGGAATAGTTATTCAACCGGGGAATAAACAAGATGAAATTTATTGTTTGTCACCTTCTTTTTGCGAATTCATTAAATGTTAAGAAGATGAAAATAATAAAAATTATTATAATCGTAATTATAATTGTAATTCTTTTTCTAATTCTGCTACCATTTATCTTATTTGGAATCTTAATAGTAATCCTTTCTTCAGCAATTGTGTTCTCAATTGGATATTTTTTGTATTTAATAGAAAAAATAAAAGAAGATCGTGCAAATAAAAAAAATCAAAAAAATCAAAAATTTTAAATATGAAAAATCTTAATTATAATGATATTCTGAAGCAGGCAGAAGCAATGACCATATACAATTTGAATTCAACTTCCCGGGAATTTAAAAGATTGCCCCCCCCAATTGAACCATATTTTGATGATTTTGGGTTTATTGTCTTGATTCCTTCTTGGGTTAAACTTTCTGATGATTTTAAAGAAACAAAAGAAGATAATCCTAAATCAGTTTTTGCTTTCAAATTAAAGCAAGAGCAGACATACACTTTTTTAGCAGTAGATTCAAAAAAATTCACTGCAAAAGTTAAGGGGATTCTTGAAACAATGGAGAACCTCTATTTAGTTTTGGAGTTGAATTCCAAAGTAAGAGTTTTTCGAGTAATTGATGAAGATGGAATCTGTACTGGATTACATTTATTAGAAGATTAATAAAATTTCATTTTCATTTTATAAAAAAATTAATAACAAATATTAATAATTAATAATTTAAAAATTATTCTTATGAACAATTTAACAAAAAAACAATTAATCTTTGGAGGGATATTTACTTTGATATTTTCTTTGACAATTTTTTCTGCAGTTTATTTTACATTGAGTAGGTTTTCAACTTTGGGGACAAAAGAATCTTTACTTATTTGCTTTTCTTCTTTGATTGTGATAATTTCTTTAACTGTGGCAAGTACTTCAAAAGTCATGAAAAAATATTTTCCAGGAAGTTGGTTAATATATATTGTTCCAACAAACTCTTTTTTTGGTATTCTCGCGGCAGGGATGACGGGAATTTTGATTTATTCTAGTTTTCCAAAATTGAATGTAATGGATTTTCTTATCTTTCTAATTGTGGTACTGATAACTTTACTATATTCAATTCATGGTTTTAGCATTCTAAATAGTTCATTTCCAAAAAATTTTAACAATCCCTTAACGCCTTTTCTTGAAAGGCCTTCAGAAGCATATGTTTCAAAAAAATATCTTCTCTGGTTTATGGTAATATTATTTATAATAATCTTTTTGGGAACATTTAGCTTAACTTCAATTTTATAAAAAAATTAATCATAAAAATTTAAAACGATGAACGATAAAAAAAGAAATAGAATTGACGACGTATCCTCATTTGCCAAGAAATGTAAGAACTTAAAAGAATTATTTGCTAAAGCAAAAAAAGGAGATATTTCAATTGAAAAAATTCCAATTGCATTTTCTTATGCAAAATTAATATCTTTGAAAAAAGATTTTGCAATCATAAAATTACCTCCAGAATCCAATTTAGGTAGAATGGTTTCACGAAAAGTAATTATGCCTTTTCAAGGAGATTATGAATACAGGTTAAGTCCCGGAGAAGAATCCCACTTCTAATGATTTTTTTTGGGAACATTTAGATTAATTTCAATTTTAAAAAACAAAATTAATAATCACTAAAAATTTAAAATCATGAAAAAAACATTAATTTTTATCTCAGCAACAATTCTTATAGGATTTTTGTTTACAGCTTGCCACAGTGAAAGTAAAAAAATTGAAGAAACACAAAAATTAGAGGCAGCAGATTCTCTTGAAAAAATAAGGGCACAAGAAGCTTTTATTGACAACTTAGATTCTTATCCTTCAGATACTTTCTTTTTCTTGGAGGAATATTTTAACAATGCCTTTTACAGTTTAGAGGATAAACAAATCAAATTAATAAAAATAAAAAAAGGAGAATATTTGAAAATTGGGAGAAATGGTATTGTTTATGGGGGAATAATTTCTGTGGATACATACGCTCTCTTATTTGAAGGGTTATGTCTCCTTCCAAGTGGAAAAATCTTAAATAAGGAAGAAATAAAATTTACAGAAATTTTTGAATTTTGTTTTGAACCATTAAAATCAACCCAAACAAGGGAAGAAATTTATCCTCTCTTAGAAAAATATGAGTTAAGTGTTCGAGCTAAAACATCATTTGGCTTTATGCTCGTAGTAGATTTGGAAGATTTTAGGAATAATTATCAAGATGTAAATGAATACATTCTTGATCCAAAAGGAAAATATCTTGTTTGGATTGATAATAAACATTGGATAATGAATGAAGAGGGAAAATGTTGGAGAACTCGCAAACTTTCAAATCAAATCAGAAGTAACTCAAAAAAAATAAAAAGAGGAGACGTAGATGCAAAAGGAGCAATTGCAAGGAGGAGATCATTCTAAATTTTCTCAACACAGATGATCAATTAAGAAAAACAAGCAAAACTTTTTCCATAAATAAAAAACAAATTAATAATCACTAAAAATTTAAAATCATGAAAAAAATAATTTTAATAATCACAATTTTTATATTTCTCTTTACTGGTTGTAAGAAAGAAAGTTCTACAACATCTAATCCCCCCTCCCCATCCCACCACCTCCAAGTGAAGAATTAGTTTTGCAGGATAATGTAAAAGAATTATCTTCAGAGCAAATGTCTAAATTAATCTCGATTTCTTCAACTAAAATACAATTTTCTGAAAACCCTGGAATTAATGCGGGAGATATAGTAATTGGTAGTCCTTCTGAAATAAACCCTTATGGGTTTTTAAGAAAAGTTGAAGGAATAAGCGGACAAAGTTATTCTACTTCTGATGCAACTTTTGAAGATATAATAAAATCAGGATCATTTAAATTTTCAACAAACGAATTAATTCCTGCTTCAAAATTACCTCCAGGAATAAAACAAACAGTTTCTGAAAGGGGAATAGAGTATGAATTTAATGGCGCTCTTTATGAAAATGGATCTATTAATGGCAAAATAATTTTATCAAATATCCTTAGTGGCGAAATAGGAATTAAAGGAGGATTTTATGCTAAAGTTGAAGATAATTTTTTGGTCCATTCTGATTTTCATTTTTTGGCAGAAGAAAATGCAAATTATATTAATCAGGAAATAAATTTGCTCAATTTTTCTTTTGGGACAATTTCAATTCCCACAACTCCCCCTGTTTTTATCACCCCCCAGTTTTCCCTGGTTGCAAATATGAATGGACATTTGGAAGGAAAAATAGAAACATTCCTTTTAGATGATTTTAGAATTCACTCAGAATTATCTTATGAATCTTATTCTTGGTCAAAACAATTTGGAATAGAAAATTCATTTGTAATTGGGGAACCAACAATTTCCTTGAATGCCCAAACTCATCTAGGTTTAGAAGCTTCATTGAGTTTTCTTTTTTATGGTATGGCAGGACCAGCATTTATAGTTGAACCCTACACGGAATTTGAAGTAGATGTGAATTCAACTCCTTGGTGGGAATTGTATGGTGGCTTAACTGGAAAAGTAAAAATTGAAACTTCTCGTTGGCTTGGAAGAAATATTCTTGAAAAAGAATGGCCTCTTTTCACCGAAAGGGAATTAATTAAAGCATCTAGTGGAGGAAATCCCCCGAATGCAAATTTCACTGTATCTTCAACAAATGTTTCAGTAGATGAAATGATACAATTTACAGATATTTCATCAAACAATCCTACTTATTGGCATTGGAATTTTGGAGACAACACAACAAATTCCATTGTTCAAAATCCAACTCATTCATATTCTACCCCTGGAGATTACACAATAACTTTTGGAGTTTCAAATGATTATGGGGAAGATTTTGAAACTAGGGTCAATTATATTCATGTTGAATCAGGTGGTGGGGGTAATACTTTCATAGATCCTCGTGATGGCCAAACATACAATATTGTAATGATTGGTTCTCAAACTTGGTTTGCAGAAAATTTGAATTATGAAACTAATAATTCATGGCTATATAATAATAATTCTGCTAATGGAAATATTTATGGTCGTCTTTACACGTGGGAAGCAGCAAGAAATGCTTGTCCTAATGGATGGCATTTACCCAGCGATACTGAGTGGAAGATATTAGAAATGTATCTCGGAATGAGTCAAGGTGAAGTTAATAATCTAGAATGGAGGGGTACAAATGAGGGTGGAAAAATAAAAGAAGCTGGAACATTACATTGGAATTCCCCTAATACTGGTGCAAACAATAATAGTGAATTCACTGCACTGCCGGGCGGTACACGAAATACTGCTGGATCTTATTGGGGGATCGGGTTTTATGGAGCTTGGTGGACAAGAACAGAGACATCAAGTGTAAATGCCTGGGATCGACTTCTTGATTCCGAGCATAAACAGATATACCGTATTGACCACAACAATAAATCACTTGGTTTTAGTGTACGTTGTGTTAGAGATTAAAGGGCTTTATGTGGGGAAGAATTCAAAATAGTTTCCTCGCATTTAGATGTCTTTTTTCAATACAAATAAAAAAATTAATAATAATTTAAAAATTAATAACAAATGATTTTAAGAAGAAAAAGAAAAATTATTTTAACTGATCTTAGTATCGAAGGCCATAATGCATTACGCAAAATTGGAAAAAAAGGATTCTTTGGAGTTTATGAAAAAGTCCAGGGTTGGAGAAAAAAAGGATCTTTAACTTTTTCAAAAAAAGTAACCAATGAACTTCTTGATCAAAATTTAATCAAAAAAGTTTATGTAACTATTGGGATAGAGCCCCATGCAAAAAAATATCTAAAATATGTAAGAACTGAAGACAAAGGCCTTAAGGCATATTCAGATATGACAAGAAAATAAATTACACATTCACAAAAAACAAAACGATGAATGTGTGGAGTATCAAATTAAAACTAAAAAAAACATGAAAAAACAATGTAGATCACCCCCAATTCAAATTATTAATTAAAAATTCAAACAAAGCAACTAAATTCAAATTTATTTTTAATAAAAATTTTAAACACATGAAAAAAATTATTAGTTTAACAGTAATCGTAATAGCTTTATTTATTTTTACCGGATTTGTTTTAGAAGAAGGTATAGAAAAACCAATTAAATCTTCAAATGAAACAGAAATGACCGAAGCAATAAAAGCAAAAATTGAAATTGCTGGCCCTTCAGCAACTGAAATTACTCTCACAGTGGGAGAATATGTTCAAATGAAGGGATACAAGGATGAATGTCAAGCAGTTTGTGGTTATTCTGAAGGATATGACAAATGGGCAGCTTTTGGTAATCATGGTGCCATAGCCTGGGAGAACAATCCCGAAATAGCAAATATGTTATTAGGACCAAATTCTGCTCCCGAAGAAACTTGGTGGGATGAATTATGGGAAGAATATTCTAATAATTGTGCTGCAAGTGAAACAAGTCATTATACCATTTATTTTAATGTTGCAGAATAATTATTAGAATTCTTTTATTTTTAAAAAAAAACCCTTAATCAATTTTGATTGGGGGTTTTTTAACACATAAAAAACAAAATATAAATTAAAATCCAATATTATGTCAGAAGAAGAAAAATTAACAGAAAAGTTAGAATCTTTAGGAAACAAAAGATTCAATTTTATTCGTAGTTATTTATTTACTCGAGCAAATAATTATGCTCCAAATATCAAAGCTTTGTTTTTACATCAGGCATGTAATCATTTAATTCCTGTTATAGCCGAGTTAGATCCAAAACTCTCACATAATGAAAGGACTGAGGAAGAGAAACTCCTCAAAGATTTTTTTGATAGTTTGGGTGACAAAGTTTTTACTTATATCAGAAGTTATTTATTTACTAGCGCAAATAATTATGCTCCAAATATCAAAGCTTTGTTTTTACATCAGACTTGTAATGTCTTGATAGATGTTGTAAAAGAATTGGATCCCACATATTTTGAACATTAAACTTTTATTCAATTTTAAAAAACCTTTTTCGAAAAATGAAAAAGGTTTTTTTTCTTTATTCAAAAATCTTTTTTTTTGCAAAATAGAACTGTTATCTTTCTGCAGTTCTCTACTTACAAACAAAAAGCATAATTTAATTTATCTCTCCAGCAAATATTTTTTGCCCCTAGTAAATATTTTTTTTGCAAAATATTTCGAGGTACGCCCGTAGTATTACAAAATATAAAAAAAATTTATAAAATTATCAGCGTATTTCATAAAAAATAGAACAATTCTAATTTATTTAATCTTAATGCCTTTCAAATCTTTTTTCAAAACACTAATAGCTTTTTTAAAAATATCTTCAACAGGTATTTGACCGAAGGATTCAACTGTAAAAATTATTTCATCAGTATTTTTTATTTCAGATTCTTTCTTATTCCTTAAAGCAAGGCCTTCACAAAAATCAACAATTGATTTTTCCAAATTATCTTTAATAATTATTTTATCACCTTTAGTTTTTATTTCTACTTCAGGAAATACCTTTTTAACCACATCTTCAAATTCTTTATCTAATGTAACTTCACTCATATTTCTGTAAACAATTATTCCAGGTAAAAATTTAGTATGTTCGTTTCCAGTACCCATTTTTGTGGTCCCCTTAATCTTTATTTCTTGATCAGCTTTCAAAAGAGTTATTGGAATTTCTCCATAAACAACTTCAAAATCTCCAGAAATATCTTTTGAATAAACAAATCCTTCTTTTTTAACACTAATTTTAAACTTAAGAACACCGTCTTTTTTTTCATCTTTCTTCATTTTTATTGGAATTAAACCTAATCTATGTGCAATAGTTTCATCATAAAGTGCAGAATCATTTTTTGCAATTTCAATTTCATCAATAGCAATCATTGGAATAGAATATGAGCTTCTCCTAATGGCATTTGCTAAACTATCAGTAGTTTTTGCAGAAAAAACAATGATGTTGTCGGATTTTTTAATAATGTTCATTTTAATGTATATTTTGAAGTGTATATAAGGTTTATCCCCATCTACTCAAGGTCTTCGACCTCTTCGACCTCCCTTCTTCTTAGGTCCACCACGAGGCATTCTAGTTGTATCTAAAATATTTAAAATCTTAAATCCTTCCCGAGTTAAAGATTTAATAATTGTATGGGCTCCAGGTCCCGGTGCAGGATTTCTAGTTTTAGCTCTAATTCTAACATAAAAAGATTTAATTCCTCGATCTTTAACTTCTTCAGCAATTCTTTTTGAAATAAACATAGCAATTGTAGGGTTAGCCTTTAAACGATTATGTTTAGTAACCATTCCCCCAGTAACTTTAGTAATAGTCTTCCCACTCATATCTGTAACATGAACAATTGTATTATTGAAAGAAGTATATATATTAATCACAGCTTCACTCTCTTTACTAATTGTTACTTTGTTTGAAATTTTTATTTCTTCAATTTTTGAAGGAGTTTCTTTTACAACTTCAGTTTTTGTTTTGTCCCCATCTTCAACTATCGAGGGCGCATCCTTTGATACAACTACTGGAGTTTCTTTCTTTACTATTTTTTTTGTTTCTTTTTTTTCTACCATTTTATTCTTTTGCCGCTTCAACCTTTTTTTCTTTTACTTTTTTAATTTTTTCTTTAATAGTTATTTTACTTTCCAATTCCACCGGAACAATATATGAGGGGATACTAACAGCTGCACCATTAACCAAAATCTTTTTATGAACAATCATTTGTCTTGCTGTTTTTACCGTCGGAGTAAGTCCTTTAACCGCAATAACTGTTTGAAGTCTCCTATTTAAATAATCTGTTTTGTCAAGTCCCAAAACATCCGCAATTGAATTAACTTCCAAACCAATTTTCTTTAATTGGATAAATAATTTTTGTTGTTCTTCAGGTGTTGCCTTAATTAATCTTTTAGCTTTTTGTCTCATTACTCTTACTTTAGCATCAGCTTTCCAAATCTCTTTTTTATTTTTTAAACCATATTCCTTTTTGATTACGCCTTCTTCATCAATCCTTGCTTTATCAAATGGTCTTTTAGGTCTCGAATAATTTTTATGTTTTCTTTTCATTTTCCGTTTAATTCTTTTTCCAATTTATTTTTTTTTATTGCTCCCCAGGTAGACAAACACAATCCAGAAGTCATAATTATTCCCGCTACAACAGTTTTAGCAATATCTTTCTTCAAATATTCTGTTTTATTTTCAATATTTTCCATAAGTTGAGTTGTAAGATAAAGTCCTCCCCCTGCCATCATACCCATTCCTGCAATAAATCCATACATATATTTTCTTTTCATTATTTTTGTTCTCCTTTCTTTTTAATTCCAGATCCTTTCTTTCTATTTTTTCTAAAGTTTGATTTAGTTCTTTGGCCCCTCATTGGAAGTCCAAGCATATGTCTAAATCCCCTATAGGCTTTAATTTTCTTTAATCTTTTAATATCAAATTCTTTTGTTAATTCTAAATCTACTCCAATTAAATGTTTATCTTCTCCACTTTCAAAATCATTTCTTCTATTCAAAATATGGGTGGGAATATCTGGTTTTTTCAAAAATGCAGAAATTTTTTCAATTTCTTCTTCAGTTAATGAACCAATTGTTCTAGTTTTATCAACTTTTAATAAAACGCATGCTGCATTTGAAAGAGTCCAAGAAACCCCCTTGATTTTTGTTAAACCAGGGTAAATCTTCGTTCTCCCTTCTATATCTTTTGATAAGATTCTTACAATTCTGTTTTCGTGTTTTTCTTGTGCCATTTTATTGTGTGAATAAGTTATATCTTTCGATATTTGTCAACTCTTGAAAAATTCTTTTTTCAATTGCCTTCTCTGGATCCGGTAAATTTTGTACCCTTTCTTTCATTTCATTGAAAGATTCAAATTCTTTTTCTTCTCTTTGCTTAAGGATTTCTTGCATATGTTTTTTCCCTAAACCTGGAAGCAATTCGATTTGGTGTATTCGTTTATTTATTGCGGTTGATTCATTAAAAAACTTAACGAATTTTTCTTCTTGACCTTTAACTCTTTTTGAAATAACTTCTTGAAGTTGATTTTTTGCAGTTTCAGTTAGTTTTTCCCTTTTGAGTCTCCCAAGAATGTAATAAACTTTATCTCGTTTACCTTCTCCAATATAAGCTTCTTCGCCTATATCCATCGTGATTCCTCTCCTAGGTACAATTTCTAGAAGAGTGAAATTATTTGTTCCAATAGCTTGAGCTATCGGCATCATTTTCTTCTCTAACGGATAACCGTTTGGTAAGTATTCTAATATTATTGCAGTTTCTTCTTTTGGCATTTTTCTTATTTGTATTCTTTAATTGTTTGTAAAATATCATTTGACTCTTTTTCATCTAAATTGGAATCAGCAGCAATTCTCATTAATGATTCCTTGTCTTCAGGCAAGACATCAATAATTTTTGAAATGTGCTTATCATTTAATTTAATTAATTCTAATCCCTCTAATTTTTCTCTTAAATCTTTTGCTTGTTCTGATTTTAAGGAAATAAACTTTTTGATAAAAGCTTTAGTTTCAGGATGGTTTTCACTAACATATTCTTGTGCTTCTGCCATACTTATTGGTTTTGTTTCGTTAATCATTGTTTTTCAATTTGTTTTATTTTTTTTAAATGTATTGGCTCAATTAAAAATTGTTTTGGTTTTGTCTGATCCTTGATTTTTACAATATATGCTTTTCCTCTTTTTTCTTCAACAATTCCAGTTCGACCTTGAAGTCTTTCTGGGAAATTAATCGTTAAAGATCTCTCTCTCACAACGGCAACATGGTCACCTTCTTTGAACTTTTGAAAGTATCGACTAAGCTGAAGTTTACCTCTAGTCCTAATGCTTTTTTTTCTTACCATAACCTATCCAAAAAATTTCCCTTTAAAAACTTATCTTTTCTCAAAACATAGAATTCCCTTCAGAAATATATTTATTTTCATAAAAATAACTTTTTAGTTTGAATTGCAAAGATTTCCAGTGTCTCTTGCACTTTCCATGTTTTCCTTAATTGCATTAAACATTTTCTTTCCCCAAACGCCTTCCCCACAAGCATCACAAAAATCTATTACACTTTCTTCAGAAACATACCCTTTACAATAAATACATTTTTTTGCCATCTCTTTTTTGAAGAATTAACTTTAATTCTCTTGTTAAAAAAATAACTTATTTCTTTTTAAAGATTTATATTTCAAAACCATATTTTTTATATAAACAGTAAGCTTTAAAAACAAAAAGAAGTGAATAATATTATGATAATCCCAGTTAGATGTTTTTCATGTGGCAAGCCAATCGGGCACATGTGGGAAGAATACAAAAAAAGGATCTCTGAAGGAGAAAATCAAAAGGCAGTTTTAGATGAGTTAGGGTTAAAAAGAAACTGTTGTCGAGCAGTATTTTTGGGACAAGCAGATACAATTGAGTTAGTTTCTAATTATAAGAAAGCTTAAATATTTATTTTGTTAATTTTTCAAAATCACATAAATTACAATAAACAAATTTCTATAATTTAATTCTCTTAACAGCACCACAAGTTTCACAAGTAATTGTTTTGTAACCTGATTTAATCCTAATCTTCGGATCTTGGTATGGTCTTAAACATTTTTTACAAAATGTTTCTTTATTCTCTTTCAAAGAAATCTTTTGTTTCATTGCAAGTTTTTTAATTTTCCAAACTTCACTAGCTTCTTTATTTTTAATATCCACAAAAAAATTATTAATTTTCTTTTTAGCTAATTCTTTTGGTATTTTTTGTTTCTTCATTTTAAGAAAAAATGAAAGACGACTTACAAGTTTCGCATCGTGTCGGACACTACAGCAAATAACGTAGGAAGCTTAACTTCTGTGTTCGGAAAGAGAACAGGTGTTTCCAACCTACTATGGCCGTCTTCAAAATTTGGAACTTCTTTTGCTTTATAAAACTTTTTATAGTCAAATATTTTGTAAATATTAGTGATGCCCGGGTAACTCAGCCTGGATTAGAGTGCTTCCCTCCTAAGGAAGAAGTCGCAGGTTCAAATCCTGCCTCGGGCGTAGAAAAATAGTAAGATTTATTAAATAAAAATCTGAACTAATTACATGCACTGGTAGTATAGTGGTAGTATAACTGGCTTCCAGGTCTTCGGACGAAGTGACCAGTTGACCCGGGTTCGAATCCCGGCCGGTGCATATTTTCTTTCACAATAATAAATAAATACTCTTTCTAACTTTTTTCTCCATGGGTTTATTTGAAAAAGCTATTCTTGAAGAAAAAGAACTATTTCAAGAATCATTTGAGAAATTTTTAGAAACAAGAGAAACATATTCAGAAAGGTACAAAGTAAAAGATGACGGAATTTTATCAAAAGACGCAAGACATGACGATAATGTGGTGCCTTATCTAATCTCTTTCATTGATGGAGATGTTTATCACAATGATTTCTATTCTTTAATTCATGATTTAGAAAGTGAATTAACCGATTTTTCTTTCAGAATAGAAGAAGACAAAAACAGGCAATGGATAAAATATGAAGTTAAAAGAAAGTAATCTTTCAGAACAAACTTTATATAGCAATATTTTCTACTTATTTCATGAACTTGGGCAAATTTCACGATAAAAATTATAAGAAACTATTATTAATTCCGTTAATTTTAATTGTATTTTCATTAATTTACTTGGGAGTATTTTATTCAAATAATCAAGATGTAATTTACAAAGATATTACTTTAACAGGAGGAACTTCAATCACAATTTATGATCAAATAAGTATAATTGAACTAGAAGAAGCACTTTCGGCAGAATTAGTAGATTTAAACACAAGGGAAATTTATGATTTAACAACAAGAGAACAAAAGGCAGTCATTGTTGAAACGACAACTGAAGGGGACAAAGCAAAATTAATTTTAGAAAATTACTTAGGTTATGAGCTAGTTATGGGAGAAAATTCAGATCTTGAATTCACAGGATCAATTCTTAGTAACAGCTTCTACAAACAATTAATAATTGCAATTTTAATCGCATTTTTATTCATGGCAATTGTAGTCTTCATTATATTTAGAACAGTGACCCCCTCAATAGCGGTGATTATTTCAGCTTTCGCAGATATTCTGATGACATTAGTATTTGTAGACTTAATCGGAATGAAAATGTCAACTGCAGGTATTGTTGCATTCCTAATGCTTATTGGTTATTCAGTTGACACAGATATTTTACTAACAACTAGAATGATCAAAAGAAAAGAAGGGACATTAAATAACAGGATTTTTGGGGCATTCAAAACAGGGACAACCATGACTCTAACTTCTTTGTTTGCATTTTTCTTTGCACTTTTAGTTGTAAAATCTTTTTCAAATGTATTAACTCAAATTTTTACAATTCTTGTTGCAGGATTAGTCTTTGATTTATTGAATACTTGGATTACAAATGTTTCAATATTGAAATGGTATGTGGAGAGGAAAAAATGAAATTAGGGTTTAAAATTTGGTTATTAATTATTGTCTTTTTACTCTCATTACTTTCAATTTTTGGAATGCCTTTGAAGTTTATGGAAACAGGAGTAGTTATAACAAATTTAGATTCAAATAATACTTTGTTTGAACAAGGATTAAGGCAGGGTCAAATAATCACAACAATTAATGAAGAAAAAATAAAAGATCTCGAAGCGTACACAAAAATAATTAATTCAATGTATCCAACTGAAAAAGACATTAAAACAACAATTCAAACAAAAACAGGAGAATATATTCTTTTTGGGCAAGAATTTCCCAATCTTATTGTAGCAAAAATTCCGAAATCAAATATTAAATTAGGATTAGATCTTGCAGGAGGATCAAGGGCATTAATCAAGGCAGAAAACAAGTCTTTAAATTCTGAAGAAATAAACGATTTAGTTGATATCACTTCCAATAGAT
This sequence comes from Candidatus Woesearchaeota archaeon, assembly GCA_964527365.1. Classification (GTDB taxonomy): domain Archaea; phylum Nanobdellota; class Nanobdellia; order Pacearchaeales; family GW2011-AR1; genus GW2011-AR1. Next base: position 8,606 of record CAZGQV010000006.1, on the reverse strand, counting down.
TAAATGCATTCGGATTAACTGATTTGAAAGTGATGCCAATTTCAGATTTATCGGGAGAGCATTTCATGTTAATTGAAATTGCAGGAGCAACTCCAAAGGATTTGAAAAAATTAATCTCAGAACAAGGAAAATTCGAAGCAAAAATTGGAAATGAAACAGTCTTTGAAGGTGGAAATAGGGACATCGCTTCTGTTGGACGTGATGCAGCAAATGCGAGAATAGAGAGCTGTGGACAAGCTGATTCAGGTTATGCTTGTAGATTTAGTTTCTTAATTACTTTGAGTGGTGACGCGGCCAAAAAACATGCAGAAATCACAGATAAGTTAGATATTAATACAACAAGCCAGGGAACTTATTTGTCTGAAAAACTGGATCTTATTTTAGATGACAAATTAGTAGACAGTTTACTAATTGGAGAAAGTTTGAAAGGAAGAGTTGAAACAAGAATTTCAATTTCCGGTTCAGGAAAAGGTGCAACAGAAGAAGAAGCATATGAAAATACCAAAGAAGAAATGAAACAACTTCAAACAATTTTAATGACTGGTTCTTTACCATATAAATTAGAAATAGTGAAGTTAGACACAATTTCTCCCTTGTTGGGTGAAGAATTCATAAATACAATTCTTCTAGCAGCATTAGTTGCAATTTTAGTTGTAGCAATTATTATTTTTATTAGATATGGAAATTGGAAATCATCCATGGCTTTAGTTGTAACAACTGTTTCAGAAGTAGTGATTATTTTGGGTGTAGCATCAATGATTCAATGGAATATTGATTTACCTGGAATTGCAGGAATTTTGGCGACACTTGGAACTGGAATTGATGATTTAATAATTATCTTGGACGAATCAACTCACGGAACAATATTAAATTTAAAACAAAGATTGAAAAGAGCATTTACAATAATTATGGGTGCATACTTTACTTCTCTTGTTTCCTTATTGCCTTTAATGTGGGCAGGAGCAGGATTATTGAAAGGGTTTGCAATAACAACAATTATTGGAATTTCTGTTGGTGTTTTCATAACAAGGCCAGCGTTTTCAGAAATGATTAGAAAATTCAAGAAGGAATAAAATGCTCCCAAGAATACACCTCACGATTGGTTTAATTATCTCCACTATTTTATTTTTTATTTTTCCACAAATTGGTATTTTAGGAATTGCAATAATTTTTTTATTTAGTTTTTTAATTGATATTGATCATTATTTTTATTTTATTCACAAAAAAAATTCTTTTAATTTGAAAAAAGCTTATTTGTGGTTTAGGGAAAAAGGTCGTTTTTTAAAAAAATTCCCAATTAAAGAAAGAAAGAAATTTTCAACAGGATTTTATTGCTTTCATGGAATTGAAATAATAATAATTCTTTTAATTTTGGGAATATTTGTATCTAAATATTTTCTTTATATTTTAATTGGAATCTCTCTTCATCTTGTTTTAGATTGGATAGAATTAGTTCATTCGAAAAAAAGAATTTTTAAGATTTCTCTTATTTATGATTATTTCAAAAATAGGAAATTAAAGTCAATCTGAACAAACTTTAAAAAAGGAAATATCGTCTAAATAAAATGGTAGAATCAAAAGAAATAAAAGAATATTCAAAAAAAGCATTTGAATTTATTCAAGACAAAAAAGTACAAACAATAATTACAATTGTTCTGTTAATCGCAACAATTTTTTTAGGGGCATTCATAAGAGTACAAGGTTTACCAAACTTAAAAGATCCAACAACAGGTGATTATACTCCCTTAGCTTTAGATCCATATTATTTTTTAAGAGTTTCAGAAACATTAATTGCAAATAATGGCAATTTGCCTGTAGTTGATTCCATGAGATATCCTGCATTGGGTGCTGGTTGGGCAAATGAAATGACCCCTTATTCAACAAATTTCTTGTACAAAATAATGGGGGTTTTCAACCCAGATATTTCTTTGAGGTTAGTGAATGTATTAAATCCTGTAATTTTCTTTATATTAGGAATTATTATTTTCGCCTTATTAGTATTTCTTTTAACAAAAAATAAATGGATCACAGTAATTTCAACTGGAATTCTTTCAATAATTCCCCCTTATTTATATCGTACATTGGCAGGATTTTCAGATCACGAGTCAATAGGAATGTTTGGAATATTTTTAGCATTGATTTTCTTTGCAATTGGAATGTTTTATTTAGAAAAGAAAAAAAATAGTGGGATTTATTCGGGAGTTTTTGGATTAATTTCGGGATTTATGACAATGTTTGCAATTGCAGCTTGGGGGGGCGGAGCAAAATTTTTATTCATGATTTTACCCTTAGCATTTATTGTTTTATGGTTAACAAAGAAAGATAAAAATTATTCAAATTATTTTTTATTTTATTTTCTTTGGTTTATTTCAACAATATTATTTGCTCCTTTGTTTAATTATGATGTTTCATATATTCTCACATCATTTATGTTATCTTCAGCCGGAATTTTAACTATTTTTACCATGGGATTTATAATAATGGAAATAATTTTAATCAAAACAAAAATATTGAATAAAAATTTAGAAAAATATAGGGGATTATTTAGTCTTGGAGGAGTAATTGTCTTTGGTGCAATCCTTTATCAAATTTTTATTGGAAATTTCTTTTCTTTTTTTGCAAGTATAATTAATAAAATCCTTTATCCTTTTGGAACAGGGAGGGTTGGTTTAACAGTTGCAGAAAACAAACAACCATACTTAACAGAATTAATTGCACAAGTCGGAAAATTTGTATTCTATACTTTCCTTGCTGGTTGTTTTATTGTAGGAGGCAAATTAGCTTCTGGGATTAAAAAGAAGAAATTCAGAAAATATTTTACAGTAACATTCGCTTTCTTTATTTTTGGAATCTTGTTTTCAAGGGTTTCAGCAAGTTCTGCATTAAATGGAGATAACTTTCTTTCAAAAGCATTATTCTTCATTTCTTTCTTGGCTTTTGCCATAACGTCATTTTATATTTATTGGAAGTCAGACTGGGAAATAAAAACAACTTGGATTTTTATTGCGGCTTGGATGATTCCAATGCTCCTATCAGTAAGGTCAGCAATAAGAGTATTCTTTGCAATTGTTCCATTCATTTCAATGATGGTCCCAATAACTTTGTTTGAAATAGGAAAATTTGCTAAAAAGTCAAAAGATGAGATGGCAAAATTACTTGCAATTGTAATCCTGCTTGTGTTAGTGGTGGGAATTGTGTGGGCAGCAGTTGGATTCACAAAAACTATAACTTATCAAGCAAAAAATCAAGCACCTTCTTATAATACAGATTGGCAAAATGCAATGAGTTGGGTAAGGAACAATACTGTTGAGAATGGAATATTTTTACATTGGTGGGATTATGGATATTGGGTTCAAACAGGGGGGGAGAGGCCCACTGTGACCGATGGGGGGCACGCTAATGGTCATTGGGATCATTTAGTTGGAAGATATGTATTAACAACACCTTATCCTGAAACAGCCAAATCTTTCATGAAGTCACACAATGTTTCTTATTTGTTAATTGATCCTACAGATATTGGAAAATATTCTGCTTATTCCTCAATTGGTGATGATAATGAAAATAGTGACCGGGCATCTTGGCTTGTGACCTTAGTATCTGATCCCAAAGAAACACAAGAAACAAGAAATGAGACAACAAGAATTTACCGTGGTGGAACTTATTTAGATGTTGACTTAAGTTACAAATTAAATGGCAAAACAATCTTTTTACCAAAAGGAAAAGCAGCAATTGACGGAATTACCTTGAAAAAAACTAACACGGGTTATTACCAACCAGAAGGAATTTATTTGTATAATGGACAACAATATAATTTACCAATAAGGTACATGTACTTTAATGGAAATTTGCAAGATTTTGGAAAAGGGATAAATTCAACAGTTTATCTTTATACAAATGTTTATAGCTCTCCTACTGGAACTCAATTTGATGTGGATGGCGCGGTAATGTATTTATCAGAAAAAACAAAAGATTCTCTTGTAGCAAAATTATATTTAATGGGTGATCCGTTAGATGAATACTCTGAACTAGAACTATTACATGAAGAATCTCAATACCCTCTAAAATTTTATTATGGGGGATTTAGGGGTCCAATTTCAATATGGGGAGTGAATGAAATGCCAGATATTTTGGTGAGGGAAGAATTCACAGCCCTTGATGGGGGATATGGAGAATTGGATGATTTAGTGTTCATTAAATAAACACATATCTTTAAATAAAATTTTCTCTTAAAATTTTTACAATGTTAAAACAAGAAAAAATAGCAATTGTCATTGGAACTAGGGCAGAATTAATTAAAAGTTTTCCTGTGATGCTTGAATTAGAAAAAGAAAAAATCCCTTATTATTTTATTCACACTGGACAACATTCTCTAGGGGATTTATGTGAAAAATTTGGAGTAAAAAAGCCAGATATTGTTTTAACAAAAGAACCAAAGAAATCTTCCAAATTTAATTCAAAAGAAGGAAAAGCAATTCTTTGGAATTTAGGATTATTGTTTAAAATTAGAAAGGAATTAAAATCATTAAAGAAATTAAAATATGTTTTATATCATGGGGACACGATGACCACTGCTTCAGCGTCTTTAGCGTCATCTAGGTTATTTAATCCATTAAAGAAATATAAAAATGTCCATCTTGAAGCTGGTCTTCGTAGTTTTAATGTTTTTGAACCATTTCCAGAAGAAATCTCAAGAAGAATTGCGGGAAGCTTTTCAAAAATACTTTTTGCGCCATCTGTTTTATCTAAACATCATTTAAGAAATAAAAGAAATAAAAAAATATATGTTGTAGGAAATACAATTGTTGACGCTGCAATTCATTCATTAGATCTTGCAAAGAAGAAAAATGTAAAAGTTTTATCAAAAGGAAAGTTTGCATTAATTACTGTTCATCGGCATGAAAACTTAAAATCAAAAGAAAGATTGTCAAAGATAGTAGATATTTTATGTTCAATTCCAATTCCGGCCTACTTTGCAATGCACGATAATACTGAAGCTAAATTAAAAGAGCATGGATTATACAAAAAATTGGTAGAAAGTAAAAACATAAAATTAATGCCTGCAATGGATTACCCTTCATTTATTTATCAAATGGAAAAATGTTCATTAATTGTTTGTGATGGGGGAAGTATGCAAGAAGAATCTTTAATTTTTAAAAAACCTTGCGTTGTTTTAAGATTTGCAACAGAAAGGCAAGAGGGCCTCTTGACGAATTTCCAATATCTGAGCAAGTTAGATGTTGAGAAAACAAAAGCGAAGATTCAAGAATATTTAGATCCGGCATTTAAGATTAAAAATTTCAAAAACCCTTATGGAGAAAAAGGAGTTAGTAAAAAAATTGTTGAGGTTTTGAAAAGATGAAGGAAGATTCTCTTGTAACAATTATAATAGCCAATTTTAATAATAAAAAATATATTGAAAATTGTTTAAAATCTATAAAAAAAAACACTATTTATTCAAATTATAAGGTAATTGTAGTAGATAATGCTTCTACTGATGGTTCTCAAAAAATGATTAAATCTAAATTTAAATGGGTGAATATTCTTGAAAATAAAACCAACAGGGGATTTTCAGGGGGGAATAATGATGGAGTCCAATACGCAATAAAAAAATATAATCCAGATTATTTTTATTTTTTAAGTAATGATACTTATGTACAAAAAAAATGGTTAACTGAAATAATTAAGACTATTCAAAAATTTCCTAAATGTGGAATTGTTGGATCAAAACAATTTAATTTTGAAGAAAAGGAAGTTATTTCTGCAGGATGGATAAAAATGTTCAAAGTTAAATATTATTTGGGAAAAGAGGAAAAAGAAGTGGGGTGGGTTTCGGGTGCTGGATTTTTGGTAAAAAGAGAAGTGATTAAAAAAATTGGGTTTTTAGATGAAATTTATAATCCAGCATATTATGAAGAAACCGATTTTGAAAAAAGGGCAATTGGGGCAGGGTTCAAGATTTTACATTGTCCCAAATCTTTATTTCTCCACAAAGGAGGTCAAACTACAAAAAAGAAAGCAAAATATTTTTCAAATTTATTTTATCGGAACAGATTTATTTATTTTATGAAACATCATAATTTAGTATATTTTTTACCCCGGATGTTTTCAGATCTTTTTAAAAAATTTAAACAAAAAGGCTTTTTGGGAGTAAAGGAATTGTTTAATTTATATTGGGAAGGATATGTACTAATAAAAAGGCCAAAGAAAGAAATATTCAAAAGAAAATTAAAAATTTAATTTAAAAATTTTTTCATTTTATTTTTGTTTCAAATATTTTTCAATTTTATCTGCAATATAATCTATTTCTTTTTTTCCCATTCCTGGATGGATGCCTAACCAAAATAAATCTTTTTCTATTTGATTGGTTTTTTCTAAATTTCCAGTAACTCTCTTTTCAATGTTTTTATAAGCGGGTTGATGGATTAAATTCCCTCCAAAAAGATATCTTGTTCCAATTTTATTTTTATTAAGATATTGAACAATTTCTTTTCTTTCAATATTTGGATTTTTTATCATTAATGGAAATCCGAAGAAAATTGGATCCGCTTTTTCATAAATTTTGGGCATTTCAAAATGATTTTTAAAATTTGAAAAATTTTCAGAATACAATTTAAAATTTTCTTTTCTTTTCTTATTAAATTCTTCCATTTTTTTTAATTGTTCGACCCCCATGGCTGCTTGCATTTCCGTTGGCTTTAAATTATATCCAATCCTAGAAAATATATATTTGTGATCATAAGGAACACCATTTAAATCAAAATCAAATCTTCTTCCGCAAGCATTATCTTGATTTGGTTCACAATGACAGTCTTTTCCCCAATCCCTAAAACTTCTCATAGATTTGTAAATTAATGAATCATCTGTGGAAATTGCTCCCCCCTCCCCTCCTAGTGTAATATGGTGTGCAGGATAAAAACTGGTAATAGCAACATCTCCAAATGAACCACATTTTTGCCCACCATAAGTAGCTCCATAAGCATCACAGCAATCTTCTATAATGAAAAGATTATTAGCTTTAGATATTTTCATTATTTCATCCATTTTTGCAGGATTTCCAAGGGTGTGGGCAAAAAAGATTCCTTTTGTTTTCGGATTGATAGACTTTTTTAATTCTTTTATTGAGATATTATAAGTTTCATCAGAATCAACAAAATTTGGTACAAATCCCAATTGAATTATTGGATTTACGGTGGTTGGAAAACCACATGCAGGTGTAATAATTTCATCTCCTTTCTTTAAAAAATATTTTTCTTTAATACCCTCCATAGCTAAAAGTGAAGCTGAAGAACCAGAATTAACCAAAAGTGTTTTTTCTTTTCCCATATATTGAGAAAATTTTTCTTCAAATTCTTTTCCTATTTTTCCAATTCCAAGTTGTCCACTCAGTAGAGAAACAATCACAGCATTTAATTCATTGTGATCATAAATTGCCCATCCAGTAGGAATAAATGTCTCTTCAGGAATAAAAATTTTTTCTTCAAATAATCCCGGGGTCAATTCTAATATTTTACTCATTAAATTTTGTTTATTCATTTTTATAATATTCTATTGTTTTTTTTATCCCTTCTCTAATGGAAATTTTTGGTTCCCAACCTAATTTTTTTAAAGGACCATTATCACAAAAATAATCATTGATTCCAACACGATTATGGAAGTCTGGGGGAGAAACATATTTTATTTTTCCGGTTCCAGATTCCTCAAGAGCCATTTTAATCAAATCAATAAATTTAGTTTTTTCTCCCCGCCCAACATAATAAATATCTCCTTTTTTCCCTTTATCAGCTATTTTTAGCAGTCCAGAAATGACATCATCCACATAAATATAATCTCTAATAAAGTTTCCATCTCCATAAACTGGAATTTCCTTATCCTGAACCGCCAAATTTAGAAGATAATTTAATGCAGCCTTTTTTTTATTATTTCCTTCTTCAGGTACTCCAAACACATTTGTAAATCTTGCAATTGTAGTATTCATGTCAAAGGTTTGATTGTAAATTTTACAGAAGTTTTCGGCAGCCAATTTTGTTGTTGGGTAAAGTCCAAGTGGATTGCAGGGAGATTCTGGGGTGGCAGGAAGTTTATTCAAATTCCCATTTACAAAAAAGGTACTACCATAAATAATTTTTACAGAAGGATTATATTTTTTACATGCTTCTAGTAGTGCAATAGTTCCATTACAATTAACATCAATATCCAAATAGGGGTCTGTTTGTATGTTATAATTATCAACCGTGGAGGCCAGATGAAAAATATAATCTTTATTTCTTACTTCTTCTCCAATTTCTTGAATATCTTTATAAATAATTTTAACCTTATTTTTTATTTCTTCAATATTCTCTAGTCTCTTATTGGAGCGTGAAATGATTGTTATTTGGTTCTTTTTTTGCACAAGATTTTTAGTTAAGTTGCTTCCAATAAAACCCAATCCCCCTGTAATCAAAATATCTTTCTTTTTCATTAAATTAATGAAAGATTGTTCTTTAAAAGTTTTTATGGGATGAAAGAATATATAAAATAACTTGCTTTTTTTAAAAAATGACACAAAGAAAAATAAAAATTCACCTTCAATACCCTTGGAAATTTCCCGACAGTCCTTACTATAAATA
>CAZGQV010000005.1:39246-46229 GCA_964527365.1 Candidatus Woesearchaeota archaeon | reverse complement strand
CCTATGGTCGTGGTGGAAGAGTTCAAAAGAAAAGATCAAACATAAAACTTGTTTGTACAGAAAAAAAATTAATTAAACAAAAAACAAAAACAAAGAAATAAAATGGAAGAAAAAAATATTGTAAAATTTAAAAAAGATGAATTTAAAGTAAGAGAAAGTATCAAAAAAGAAATTGGCAAAGGAAAAGTTAGCAAAGTAAGAATTGAATACACACCTGTTGGTGAAAAAATCATTATTTCAACCCATAAACCAGGACTAATTATTGGTCGTGGTGGGGAAAGAATAGATGAATTAACAAGAATATTAAAAAAAGATTTCAAATTAGAAAATCCACATATAGAAATTGATGAAATAAAAAAAGTAGAATTTGATGCACAACTTATTGCAGATGATATAGCATTAGGTCTAGAAAGATTTGGACCATTAAAATTCAAAGTATTAGCATATAGGGCACTTCAAAGAATTATCAAAGCTGGGGCACTTGGAACGGAAATTAGATTAAGTGGAAAGTTACCAGGATCAAGAGCAAAGACTTGGAGATTTGCTCAAGGATATTTGAAAAAGGCTGGAGATAGTGCAAATGCAGTAGATAGGGCTCAAGCAAGAGCACAAACAAAACCAGGAGTTGTTGGAGTAAAAGTTAGTATATTATCACCAGATGCAGTACTTAAAGATAGAATTACAGTGGATGAAAAATTAATTGCCAAATTAAAAGATAATACTGAAAAAGCAAAAAAACCAGAAAAAAAAATTAGAAAAGCGGCGGTAAAGAAATAATGGCCATATTAAAAGCAAAAGACATTAAAGGAATGAAACCAGAAGAAAAAGAAAAGAAAATACAAGAGTTAAAATTAGAATTAATAAAATCAAGAGCTAAAAGTGGACAAGGAACAAGCTCTAAAACAAAAGAAATCAAGAGAACAATAGCGAGGTTATTAACAATTCAATAAATATGGAAATATGCCCAAAATGTGGCTTGCCACAACCAGCGTGTGTTTGTGAACAAATAGTAAAAAGTTCACAAAGAATCAAAATAACAACTGATAAAAAAAGATATGGAAAGGTTGTTACTGTGGTTTCCGGCTTCGATTCAAGTATCGATGCAAGAAAAATAGCAAAGGAAATGAAAAATTCTCTTGCTTGCGGAGGAACTGGAAAAGATGGGATAATAGAACTCCAAGGAGAACACGTAAAAAAAGCCAAAGAAATCCTGATAAAACTGGGATTCGAGGAAGAATCAATAGATTAAAATGATAGAAAAAAAACAAACAAAAAAAATGAAAGAAGAAAAATTAATAGTGGGAACTTGTACAGATATTGATTGCCCAATTCATGGGAAATTAAAAACAAGAGGAAAAGTTTTCAAAGGAACTGTAATCAGTAAGAACCATAAAAGAATAGCAATCGAATTAGAGAGATTAATTTACATAAGAAAATATGAACGTTATGCGAAATCAAGAACAAAAATTCATGCCAGGTTACCAACATGTATGGAAAAATCAGTGAATCTGGGCGATTTAATTAGAATTCAAGAATGTAGACCTTTGAGCAAAATAATTCATTTTGTGGTTATTAGCAAATTAAATGAAGGAGAAAAATTAGAATGAAAGCAGTAAGTGCAAGAACAACAGCAGGATTAAACCTTGGTGCAAAAATGATTTCAACAGACAATAGTGGAGCCAAAATTGTAAGATTAGTTTCAGTAAAACATGGAAAAGGAAAAAAAGGAAAACAAGGTTGTGCTAAAATTGCAGATTGGGTTAAAGTGGCTGTAAAAAAAGGAAATCCAGAAATGAAAGGTAAAGTTTTTGACGCTGTAGTGGTTAGACAAAAAAAACCTTGGAGAAGATTAAATGGAGAAAGAATAGCATTTGAAGATAATGCAGTTGCAATTCTTAAAGACGACAAAGGTAATCCCAAGGGAACTCAAATTAAAGGACCAGTATCAAAGGAGGTTATGGAGCGATGGCCATCAGTGGCAAAAATTGCTTCATTGGTGTATTAAGATGAAACATTTTTCAATTAAATGGATAGGCAGTAAGAGACCAAATAAACAAAGAAAGTATATAGCAAATGCTCCAATTCATAGGAAGAGAAAATTACTAAGTGTAAATTTAACTAAAGATTTAAGGGAAAAACATAACACAAGAAATATTGAGTTAAGAAAAGGAGATAAAGTAAAAATAATGCGTGGAAAATTTAAAGGAAAAGAAGGAAAAGTTATTGAAGTAAAAACAAAATTACAAAAAATTTACATTGAAGGAATTCAAACAAAAAAACAAGATGGATCAAAAGTTAATGTTCCATTAAGGTCTTCAAATTTACAAATTATTGAGCTTGTTTTAGAAGATAAAAAGAGATTCAAAAGACAAAAAACCCAAACACCTAAAAAGGAAAATAAACCAGTAACTAAGGAGAAAAAAGAAGAATGAAAGCCCATTTAAAGAGACAAAAAGTGCCAAAAACTTGGCCGATTGCAAGAAAAGGTAATACTTTTGTAGTTAAAAGTAAATCAAAAGGATTGCCATTATTAGTAGCACTTCGAGATATTTTGAAATTAGCCCAAACTAAAAAAGAAGTAAAACAAGCAATTCATAAAAAAGATATTTTGATTTCTGGAAAAGTTGCAAATGATGAAAAAAATAGCATAGAATTATTGGATATTTTGACAATTATTCCGGCAAAAGAAAATTATCGGTTAAATTTATCAAAATTCGGAAAATATATTTTTGAAAAAATTGATGAAAAAGATACAAAAACAAAAATAGCGAAAATAATTGGTAAAAAATCAATCAAAGGTAAAAAAACACAAATAAATTTATTTGATGGTAGAAATTACCTTTCAAAAGAGAAATGCGAAGTAAATGATTCAGTTGTAATTGATTTTAGTAAAAGTAAAATTTCAAAGGTTTTACAATTGAAAGAAAAATCAAATATTTTAGTAATCGGTGGAAAACATGCTGGAGCAACAGGAAAAATTGAAACACTTGTACCACAATTAAAAATGGCCGAGATTAACGATGGAGAAAAGAAATTTAGAGTTTTAATTAAACAATTAATGGTGATCAATTAAAAATGGAAAATAAACAAAACCCAATGAGAGAAATAAAAATAGAAAAAATTGTACTTAGCGTAGGCGGAATTGGAGATTATTTGGAAAAAGGATTCAAACTACTAAAAATGTTAACAGGAAAAAATCCAACAAAAACAAAATCCAGAAAAAGGATACCCTCATTAGCAGTAAGGCCGGGATTAGAAATTGGAACTGTTGTAACACTTAGAAAAGATTATGAAGATTTGTTAAAAAAATTATTAATAACAGTTGATAATACTTTGAAAAGAAAACAAATGAGTGAAAATAATTTTTCATTTGGAATCAAAGAATATATTGAAATTCCTGGAGTTGAATATCAAAGAGAAATTGGGATAATAGGGTTTGATGTAACTATTGTTTTCAAAAGAGCAGGAAGAAGAGTAAGATTAAAAAAAGTGAAACAAGGAAAAATACCAAAAAGGCAAATTATCACTAGAGAAGAAATAATTAAATTCATGGAAGATACATTCCAAACAAATTTTAAATAAAATGACAGCTAGCGATTGGAAAAACTACTTTAAACAATTAAATGCAAAACCCGCAGTAAAGGCAAAGTTCCTAAAACACTGTAAACCCAAGGAAAGAAAATTTGGTATAACAGTAAGGAAATGTGAAAGATGTGGAAGATTTGGTGCTCACATCAAATCCTACAATCTTAATCTCTGTAGACACTGTTTTAGAGAAGTCGCTACTGAAATTGGGTTTAAAAAATATTCATAAGGAGGAAATAAAATAAAAATGTCACACGATACCGTTGCAGATGCACTAAACATGATGAGAAATGCGAAAAAAGCAAAGAAGGAAGTTGTAAAAATAAAAATTATTTCAAACCTTCTAATCGAGATTTTAAAAATCATGAAACAAAAAGGCGCTGTTAAAAAATATAAAATAGATGCAAAAGAAAAATCAGTCGAAGTAATTATTGGAGATTTAACTGAATGTAAATCAATTAAACCAAGATTTAGTTGCGATAAAATTCAAGTTGAAAAATATAGGAGAAGATATTTGCCTGCAAGAAATTTGGGAACAATGATCCTTTCAACAAACAAAGGATTAATGACTCACGAAGAAGCAGATGAAGAAAATATGGGGGGTTGCTTAATTGCATATTTTTACTAAAGAATGCTTAAATTAAAGAAGCATTTTTTATAAATAAAAAACACGATGAGAAAAGAATTATCAAAAGAAACAGAAATTCCAGAAGGAGTAACAATTACTTTAAATGGAGATTTAGTAAATGTTAAAGGCCCAGTAGGGCAAATTTCAAGAAAATTTAACTTTGGTAGATTGGACCATGAAATAACAGAAAATAAATTCATTTTAAAAAATGACCAAGCAACAAAAACAGAAAAAAAAATGATGAACACAATTTCTGCCCACATAAAAAATATGTTTGAAGGATCAAAAGAAAATTTTGTTTATGAATTAAAAATTTGTTTTGGACATTTTCCATTTACTGTGACTAAAGTTGGAAATAAAGCAATAATAAAGAATTTCCTTGGGGAAAAAATAGATCGGACAGTAAGATTAATGGAAGGAACTCAGGTTGAAATTAATAAAGAAATAATTACAGTAAAATCTGCAAACAAAGAATTAGCAGGACAAACTGCAGCAAATTTCGAAGCCGCAACAAAAATTAGAGGAAGAGATACAAGAGTCTTTCAAGATGGTGTTTACATAATTAAAAAGAATGGGAAGGAAATGTAAAATGGTTGAATTTTTAAGAAGAGATGCGAAAAGATTTTTAAAATTTGGAAAAGGTAGGGGAAAAAAAGCCAAATGGAGATCTCCAAAGGGTAGAGATAACAAAATGAGAGAAAAAAGAAAAGGATATCCCGCAGTTGTTTCAATTGGTTATGGTTCAGAAAAATCAATTAGGGGAAAATTGAATGAAAAAGAACCAGTAACAATAATGAATGTTATAGATTTGAAAAAAATTGGAAAAGACCAAATAGGATTAGTTGGAAAAGTTGGACAAAAGAAAAAAGTAGAAATTGTAACTCAAGCTGCAAAAATGAAAATTGAATTAAAAAATATAAACATTGAAGCATTTTTAAAAAAGTTAAAAAAAGTAAATAAAAAGGAAGATAAAAAGGAAGATAAAAAATGAACACAGGAAATAGAAAAACATTAGCAGCAAGAACATTGAAAGTGGGAAAAGATAGAATAACTTTTGTAAGATCCAGGTTAGAAGAAATTAAAGAAGCAATAACAAAACAAGGCATTAGGGATTTAGTAATATCTGGAGCAATAAAAGTTAAACAAGTAAAGGGAAGAAAAACAAATGTTTCAAGAAAAAACAGAAAAGGGACAGGGAAAATTAAGAAAAAAGTTAACAAAAGAAAACAAGAATATGTTATCATGACAAGGAAGCTGAGAGCTTTCACAGCAGAGTTAAAAAAACAAGGAAAATTAACGTTAGAAGAAGTAAAAGAAATAAGAAAAAGAATTAGAAACAGAGCATTTAAGAGTAAAGCAAATTTAAAATCATATGTCGAGGGATTAAGAAAATGAGAATGAAAAAAGTACAAAAACGAAGGAGAAGGGAAAATAAAACTGATTATCTAAATAGGATTAAACTTTTGAAAAGTGAAAAACCAAGGTTAGTTTTTAGAAAAACAAATAAATATGTAATTGGACAATATATAGAAAGTGAAGAAGCAAAAGATAAAATTATTTTTGGTGTGACTTCAAAATTCTTGATGAAATATGGTTGGCCAGAAAACTTCAAAGGAAGTTTAAAATCAATTCCAGCTTCATATTTGACAGGATATTTAATTGCAAAGAAAATTTTAAAAGATAAATTAGAAAAACCAATTATTGATTTTGGAATGATTAGAACTTTACATAAAACAAAAGTTTTTGCATTCTTGAAAGGTGCAATTGATGGTGGACTTGGACTATCGTGTTCCAAAGAAGCTTTCCCTGAAGAAGAAAGAATCATTGGAAAAAATATGAAAGAAGATTTTTCAAATATATTTGAACAAATTAAATCAAAGATAGATAAAGAATAAAATGACTGAAGATATAAAAAAAACAGCAGAAACATATGAAACAGTTTCAGAAGAAAAAATTTTAGAAGGAGCTAAAGATATTGAAGGAACAACAGAAAAAATGATTGAAGAAGAAAAAGTAAAAGAAAAAATTGTTGAAAAGAAAGCAAAAGAAGAAGTAATAGAAAAATCAGAAGCTAAAGAAAAAGTAAGAGGAGATCCAAAGAAAAGAAGGTTTAGAAATGAACCAACCAGGGAAGAAATGCTTGAAGCATGGATGCCAATTACAACTTTGGGTAAAAAAGTAAAGTCTGGAGAAGTAAAAAGAATAGATGAAATTTTAGATCAAGATAAAAAAATCTTAGAACCACAAATCGTTGATAAATTATTAACATTAACTACAGATTTAATTGCAATAGGTCAAGCCAAAGGTAAATTTGGTGGTGGAAAAAGAAGAGCTTGGAGACAAACACAAAGAATTACTCGTGAAGGGGGAGTTTTAACATTTTCTGCAATGGCAGTAATTGGTGATGAAAATGGGCATATTGGTGTTGGTACAGGAAGCGCAGCAGAAACACTTCCAGCAAGAGACAAAGCAACAAGAAAGGCAAAATTGAATATTATGAAAATAACTAGGGGGTGTTCAGCATTTGATTGTTCATGTGATGAAGATCACTCAATCCCATTTGAAGTTACAGGTAAATCAGGAAGTGTAAAAGTGAAATTAATTCCAGCGCCGCAAGGGACAGGATTAGTTGTTGCAAATGAATTAAAAAAAGTATTAAAACTTGCAGGAATTAAAGATGTATATTCACAAACTTACGGAAGTGTTAGAACAACATTCAATTTAGTAAAAGCTTGTATGGAAGCACTTAAGGAGACAAATAGAAAATGAT
>CAZGQV010000005.1:0-39146 GCA_964527365.1 Candidatus Woesearchaeota archaeon | reverse complement strand
TTCAATTTAGTAAAAGCTTGTATGGAAGCACTTAAGGAGACAAATAGAAAATGATGGAAATAATGTATGATCACAATAAAGTAAATGAAAGATTAAATAGGATTAAAAAAAAGGATTTAGTTAAAGGAAAATCAATTGAAACAATATTTGGGAAAGAGTTAATAATCAAAAAAGAATTAGAAAAAGTTTCAATTAATAATGAAATTAAGTTGAGCACAATTATGCCAGCAAATATTGGAAACCAAGAAGGAATTATAGAATCACAATATAATTTGTTAGGAAAAGAAAATGGAAATTGGAATTCGGGTCATATTTTAATGCATGTATATTTTCCCGAAGATGAAAAATATTCTGAATTAAATAAAATGAAGGAGACAAATAGAAAATGATTGCAGTAATAAGAATATCTGGACAAGTAGGTTTAAGGAAAAGAATAGCTGAAACTTTAGAGAGATTAAGACTTAGAAGAAAATATGTTTGTGTTGTTTTTGATAATCCAAACGAAGCACAACTTGGAATGATAAAAACAGTTAGAGACTTTGTAGCACAAGGCGAAATTACTGAGGACACTTACAAAAAATTAGTTGAAGCTAGAGGAAAAAAAGACATAGAAGGAAATTTAAAACCTTTTTTCAGATTACACCCAGCAAGAGGTGGGATAAAAACAAAAGTACATTATCCTCGAGGTGTTTTAGGCGAAAATAAAAAAATGGATGAATTAATCCTAAAAATGTTATAAAATGAAAACTACAAAAAGAAAAAAATCATCAAGAATGAGTGGGAGAGGGATGGGAACCCATGGTAGTGGAGCTAGAAAAAATAAAAGAAAATCTGGAAATAAAGGTGGAAATGGAATGAGTGGTTCAGGTAAAAGAGCTGATCACATAAAAACATTAGTTCAAAAATTATATGGGCATGATTATTTCGGTAAACAAGGAATAACTTCTCGTGGCACTAAAAGAGATATTAGACAAAGAATCAATTTATTTGATATTCAATCCAATATTGAAAAATATGGAAAAAAGAAAGGGGAATCCCATGAAGTACTTTTACCAAAACATAAAATTCTTGGAACAGGGGATGTAAAAATAAAAATGATTATTACGTGTCTTGAAGCTAGCAAATCAGCAATTGAAAAAGTGAAAAAAGCTGGTGGAGAGATTATTGTTAAAGAAATCAAGGAAATCATAACTCCATTTGTTGAACGTCCAAAGAAAAAGAAAAAAGAATGATTTTATTCTCGTAAATTGCCCTTTGTTTTAACAAACTTTAAAAACCAATTTAACCCTATATAATTCATGGCATTAAAAGATTTATTTGCATGGATACCAGAGGTAACAAGACCTGAAGAAAAAAAATTAGGATTTAATATTAAACTTAAATGGACAATGATTGTTCTTGGAGCTTTTTTTATTTTAGCAAATATCCCTCTTTTCGGATTAAGTAGAAATGCATTAGATCGGTTTGAATATTTAGCAATTATTATGGGTACAGATTTTGGTTCAATTATTTCTTTAGGTATTGGTCCAATTGTAATGGCTTCAATTATTTTACAGTTATTAACTGGTGCAGGAATTATAAATATCAACACTGCGACAGTTGAAGGGAAAAAATTCTTCCAAGGGATTCAAAAATTATTAGTATTTTTCTTTATTCTTTTTGAAGCAATGGTATATGTTTTCATGAATGGGCTTCAAGCATTACCTGGGTTTACAGGAATTGTAATTTTACAATTAATTTTAGGGGGGCTAGCCATATTTTATATGAATGAACTTTGTGAAAAATGGGGGTTCGGTTCTGGAGTAAGTTTATTTATTGCCGCAGGTGTATCCTGGCGTATTTTCTCGAGTGCACTCCAATTCATAAATCAACAAGGTAAAAGTTGTTTAGTTGATTTTGGTGGAACAGCTTGTTCTGGTAAAGTTTTAATCTTAATTCAATCAATAATTCAAAAATATCCTGTAGAATTTATTTCAGCATTAGGGGCAATAGTAGCAACAGTAATAATTTTCTTAGCCGTTGTTTGGGCACAATCCTTAAAAGTAGAAATACCCCTGTCTTACGGAAAGATCAGAGGATATGGTGTCAAATGGCCATTATCATTTTTCTATGCTTCAGTTATACCCGTAATTTTAGCAGCAGCATTAATTGCAAACATGCAATTGTTTGGAGGACTTTTAGAAAATTGGTTGGGACATGCAACAATTTTTGGACACTTTGTTGACGGTCAAGCAGTATCCGGAATATCTTTTTGGGTAGGAAGCACAAATATTCTTGAATTAGCCATTCGTGGAGGCCTACTGAGTCAACACATTTTACAAGGGATAATTCATGTTTTAGTATTTATAATTTTATGTACAGTATTTAGTATTTTTTGGGTGAAATCTTCGGGAATGGATTCAAAAGCACAAGCAAAGAAAATTGCTTCTTCAGGATTACAAGTTGCAGGTTTCAGACAAGATATTAGAATTTTAGAATCTATTTTAGATAGATACATCATGCCATTAACAGTAATGGGTGGAGCCGCAATTGGATTATTAGCTTCAATTACAAATCTTTTAGGTGCGTTAGTGTCGGGAACAGCAATATTATTAGTAATTATGATCATGTTCCAATTTTACCAATCAATCGCTCAACAGCATATGACAGACATGAATCCAGCAATGAAGAAATTCATGGGCGGGCAATAACTTTTATAAATAAGTTATTCTTGTTCATAATATAAAAAGAGAAAATGACAAAAAAAATTATAAAAAAAGGGGCAAAAAAAGGAAATTTAAACTATGAAATTCCATCTTTTATTATTGGAATTTTAAGTATTATTTTCGGATTTTTATCTCCATTTGCTGGTTTGGTTTTAGGAATAGTTGGTTTAGTACAATCAACAAAACAAAGAGGTCTAATGTCATTGAAAGCAAAGAAATTAAGTATCATTGGAATAATAATTTCAGTAGTGATGATAATTTTAATTTTTGTGTTTTCAATTATCGGTGGAAACCTTGGAGCTTTTCCAACATACTAATAAGAGTAAAATGAAATCAAACAAAGGAGCTATGGAGATGAGTGTAGGAACTATTGTAACGATAGTTTTACTTATGAGTGTATTAGTTTTAGGTTTATTCTTAGTTCAAAAAGTTTTTAGTTCTGGAACAAACGCAGTTGATGCAATTGACGATCAAGTTCAAAATGAAATTACAAAATTATTTGCTGAAGAAAATTTGAAACTTGCAATATATCCAAATTCTGCCGAAATAAATTTGAAGAAGGGTGATTCAGCAAAAGGGTTTGCTTTTTCAATAAATAATAAGGGTATTAGAAAAGAACCAGCTACTTTTTTATATGAAGTTTCTGCAGTAACAGTTGGATTTGATTACGTTAGACAATGTGGTTCCGGGATGAGTGCTGAGCGTGCAAATGGATATCTTTTGTTGAGTGCAGGAGAAATTGAGTTAGGGCCAGGTTCAGCAATGGAAAGAGCAGAATTAATCAAATTCAATATACCTGAAGAGGCAGCTCCTTGTACAATTCCTTATCAATTATCAATTGATAAAGATGGAGTTCCATACGATTCAGCAAAAATTTATGTAACAATAAAATAAACCCTAATTTTTTAAACGGCTTTATCTTTTGATTCTTATGAAAATTTATAACACATTAACAAAAAGTTTAGAAGAGTTCAAACCAATAAAAAAAAATGAAATTGGAATGTATGTTTGTGGACCAACTGTTAATGATGTTCCTCATTTGGGTCATGCCAGAGTCCAAATAATTTTTGATATTTTCAGAAAATATTTTTTATTTTCTGGTTATGAAGTTAAATTTGTTTCAAATGTTACAGATATTGAAGACAAAATAATAAACAAAGCAAACGAACTTGGAGTTACGATAAAAAAATTAACAGAGAAAAATTTAAAGGAACATTTGGATGATTATGCTGCGTTAGGAGTTGACAAACCCGATGTGCAACCAAGAGCAACCGAATATGTTGAGGAAATGAAAGAGTTGGTTCAATTATTAATTGATAAGGGATATACTTATTCTTTAGAAGGTGATGGTATTTATTATGATGTTTCAAAATTTAAAGACTATGGAAAACTATCCGGAATTAATTTAGAAGAACTACAAAGTAAAAGATGTTTGAAAGATATTTCAAAAGGACAAGAAAAAAAAGATTCAAAGGATTTTGTATTGTGGAAATTTTCAAAGGAAGGGGAACCTTCTTGGGAAGCTTCTTTTGGGAATGGTAGGCCAGGTTGGCATATTGAATGTTCATCAATGACTCATGCAATTTTAGGAAATCCTTTTGATATTCATGCAGGAGGACAAGATTTAATTTTTCCCCACCATGAAGACGAAATAGCTCAAAGCGAAGCAGGATATGGGGTAAAGATGTGTAATTATTGGATTCATAATGGGATGGTTAATGTAGACAAAGTAAAAATGTCAAAGTCTTTAGGAAATTTTAAAACAATAAAAGATTTATTAAAAAAATATTCTGGGGAAGTTATTCGGTATTTTGTAATAAACACTCATTACAGAAAACCAGTAGATTTTTCTTTAGAAAAAATAAATGAAGCAAAAATTTCTTTAGAAAGATTAAAAGGATTAATCAAGAATCTAAAAGATGATAAAAAAGAAAATGAAAAATATTTAACAGAATTCAAAAAGGCAATGGATGAAGATATGAATACAGCAGGTGCATTGAATGGTTTATGGAAATTAGTTCGGGATGAAAAAATCGAAGGCAAAATAGCAACAATAAAAAAAATTGATGAAATATTTTGTTTGAATTTATTAAAAGAAGAAAAAGTAGAAATCCCTGCTGAAGTAAAAAGTCTTTTAGAAAAAAGAACAAAAGCAAGAGAAGAAAAAGATTGGGCAAAGTCAGATGAATTTAGAGATAAAATAAAAGAATTAGGGTTTGAAATTAAGGACGTTAAAGGTAAAGTCGAAGTGAAAAGATTATAAACTTAAATTAATTTTATATATCAAGAGGAGAAAAAGAGATGACAAAAATACATTATGATAATTTCATAAATTTAAAATACAAACCTAAATCTATCGACGTTATTTGCCAATTTAAAATAACTCCTTCAAAAGGTTATACTTTTAGAGAAGTTTGTTCTATCACTGCGGGTGAAAGTTCTGTTGGAACTTGGACCGATTTGAAAACTATTAATAAAAAAAACCAATTAAAAATAACTCCCAAAGTTTATTATTTAGATACAAAAAACAAAAGATGTAGAATAGCTTATCCAATAGATTTATTTGAAGCAAGCTCTGTTCCAAATATCATGTCTTCTATTGGGGGAAACATTTATGGAATGAAATCAGTTGAAGGAATACTTTGGGAAGATGTAAAATTACCTGAAGCAATGTTAAAAAAATTCAAAGGACCAAGGTTTGGAATTAGGGGAATAAGAAAATATTTAAAAGTTAAAGAAAGGCCACTCGTTGGAACAATTGTAAAGCCTAAAGTTGGATTGAATGAAAAAGAACATGCAATGGTCGCATATAATTCTTGGATTGGTGGGTGTGATATAGTGAAAGATGATGAAAATTTATGTAGTCAAACTTTCAATAATTTTTATAAAAGGATTCCTTTAACTTTGAAAGCTTTGAGAAAAGCAGAAAAAGAAACAGGAGAGAAAAAAGTTTATTTGGCAAATTGTACGGCTCCAGCAGATGAAATGGTAAAGAGGATAAAATTTGTTGAAAAGAGTGGGGGAAATTATATTATGTTAGACATTTTAACTTTGGGTTGGTCAGCATTACAATATGCAAGAAAAATAACAAAATTACCAATCCATGCACATCGAGCAGGACATGCAATGTTTGACAGAAGTCCCAATCATGGAATGAAAATGGAAGTAATCGCACAATTTGCAAGAATGGTTGGTGTAGATACTTTGCATATTGGAACAGCTTATGGAAAAATGATTGGGGGAAAAGATGAAGTTTTACATATTGAAAAAGAAATGGAACAAACAGGAACAAAAGAAACACATAAGAATTTATCTCAGAAATGGGGGCATATAAAACCTGTTTTTGCGGTAGCTTCAGGAGGGGTCCACCCAGGAATTACAGATAAGATTATGAAATTTATGGGTAAAGACGTTGTAATTCAAGCAGGTGGAGGAATTCATGGCCACCCAGATGGAACAGTCAAAGGAGCAATAGCAATGAGGCAAGCAGTTGATGCAACTTTGAAAAATATTTCTTTGAAGGAATATGCTAAAACTCACGAAGAACTAAGGAAAGCCTTGAATAAGTGGGGAAACTGATTCTAAAATGATTTTCAGAAAAAAATATAGAAAAGCAGTATTTATGGTAACTTATGCAATTGAAAATAAAAAACCAGCGTATATAATCCAAAAAAGAAAACTTCATTGGAAGGGGTGGGAATTTCCAAAAGGAGGAGTTGAAAGATTTGAATCAAAAAGAAAAACAATCCGTCGCGAAATTGCTGAAGAAACAGGTTTAGAAATTAAAAAAATCACAAATCATAAATATGGGGGGAAATATCTTTATCCAAAAATATTTGCTGATCGGCCAGACATAATCGGACAAACATATGAATTATATTCTGTTGAAGTGTGTAAAGGAAAAATAAAAATTGATAAAAAAGAACATTCCTCAAGTAAGTGGGTAACATACAAAGAGGCAATGGGAAAATTAACCCAGGATAATCAAAAACAATCTTTGAAAATTGTGAATTGTTGGTTGAAAGAAAAAATAAACAAAAAGTAATAAACCCTTTTTTCTTAATTATTTTATGAATCTTAGAACACACATTTCAAAACAAGGAACATTATTCTTTGCAGGGAGAACTGCAGAAAACAATGAAGAATTAATTGCCCAAGTAAAACCAACAGAAGTTGTATTCCATACAAAAGCCCCAGGTTCACCCTTTGTCAATATAAAAGGGGCTCCCCAACATGGAGATTTGAAAGAAGCGGCAATTTTATGTGCAAGATATTCTCGAGATTACAAACAAAATAAAACAGATATAATAATTCACAGGTTTCTTGGAAAAAACATAAAAAAATCAAAATTGATGAAAATTGGAACCTTTGGAGTAAGAAATGCAAAGGCAATTAAAGTAAAAAAAGAGAATATAATTAACTTTGAGGCTAATCCAGCTAAAAAAGGACAATTAATGGAACTATTAAAATGATACGTGAAATACAATTAGGAAAAAACGGAATAACAAATAATTTTCTAGCTACTTTGAAAACTTATTTTGATAAAGTTAGAACAGTGAAGGTTACAGTTTTAGCCTCAGCCAGAGAATCAAAGGAAGATGTAAAAAAATATTCAGAAGAACTCTTAGAAAAAATGGGTGTTTATTACACGGCAAAAGTTATTGGTTTTACAATAACTTTAAAGAAGTGGAGAAAACCTCGAAATTGAACAGTAACTTTTATAAAGCCAAATCTCCATCCAATTCCAAGTAAGCGACTTAAAGTCGATCTATTTCCGAAAGGAAAGCTTGAAACATAAAAAAATGACAGTAGTATTTGAAATAAACCCCCAAGAATATAATGATAAATTAGCTGAAGCTTTAAAACAAGTTCCAGAATTTACTCAACCTGCTTGGTCAAAATTAGTAAAATCGGGGCCAGCAAAAGAAAGACCAATTGAAGAACCAGATTTCTGGCACAAAAGGTCCGCAAGTGTTCTAAGGCAAATTTACAAATTAGATGTTGTTGGAGTTAATAGGTTAAGAACAAAATATGGTTCTAAAAAAAATAGAGGAATGAAACCAGAAGAATTTAGAAAAGCTTCAGGAAAAATTTTAAGAACAATTTTACAACAAGCAGATAAAGCAGAGTTTACAGAAATTGCCAAAGACATTAGGGGAGTTAGGAGTAAACGACCTGGAAGACAATTGACAGCAAAAGGTAAAGAATTTATGGAGAACATAAAGTAAAATGGGAATCAAATACAAACTTAAAAAAGAAAAATTAACAGTAAAAGCAAGACAAACAAAGTGGGCCCCCATTTGGGCTGTTTTAAGAAAATATGGAACAGGGAAAAGAGTACACCCCTCCGTTATGACCCACCACCGAAGATCATGGAGAAGAACAAAGTTACACATTAAACCAGGAAAGAGAAGGAAATCTCATTTCGGATAATTAAAAAATGGCAGAAAAAATAAAAAAAACTAAAACTGAAAAAATTGAAAGAGAATTCGTTATTCCATTGAGGGAAAAATGTAGGCCTGTTCCTAGATATAAGAAGACTCCAAAAGCAATCAAAAGTGTAAAAGAATTTATCGCAAGACATATGCAATTAAGAGACAGAGATTTGAAGAAAGTTAGATTGGATATGTATTTGAATGAATTAATTTGGCAAAGGGGAATAAAAAAACCAATACACAAAGTTAAAGTTAAAGCAATTAAAGAAGGAGATATTGTAAGAGTTTATGCAATTGATTTGCCTGCTAAATTAAATTTCAAAAAGATTAGAGAAGAAAAACAAGAAATTGAACAAAAGAAGGAAGCTAAAGAAGTTAAAGAAAGTCAAAAATCAATGATGGATAAAGCTAAAGAAACTATTTCTGGAAAAGAAGAATCAGCACCTAAAGGCGTACATTCAAATGAAGAAATCTCGAACAAAGATAAAAACCAAGAGGGGATTAAAGATAAAGTAGCACCAAAGGATGTGTCCTCAAAAGTTGAAGCTGAGAGCAAAGAAAAAGAAAAACAAGAAGCAGTAAAAGAAGTAGCTAAAGTTCAAGCTAAACAAGATGCTAAAGCTGTAAAGAAAACTACTACACCAAAAATTGCTAAAGAAAAAGGCAAAGAAGAAGCAGTAAGCAACCAATAATTCTCTAATTTTTCCCAAAGAAAAACCTTATAACTAAACTCTATTTTATTTTTCTATGACACTCCATCATTTAACAAAAGATTTGCAGAGAGCTTCATCTAAAGAAAGATCAAAAAATTATATGAAATTTTTTCATCAAAGTTATACAGATAAAAAAGATAGATTTATTGGGGTTTCATTACCTGACCAAAGAGATATTGCAAAAAGACATCCAGAAGTCACAATACAAGATATTCAAAAACTTTTAAAGTCAGACATTCACGAATACCGAATGATTGGGGGGATAATTTTAGTTAATAGGTTTCGGGATAATCCAACTGAAGAATTACTTCAATTTTATTTAAAAAATACAAAACAATTTTACAATTGGGATTTAGTGGATGTTACTTGTGATAAAATTTTAGGTAAATTTTTAACTGGAAAAAAGAAGCAAAGAAAAATTCTTTACGATCTGGCAAATTCAACGAATCTTTGGGAAAAAAGAATGGCAATTATTTCAACGTTTGAATTTATTAGATATAATGATTTTGGAGATACATTAAAAATTTCTCAAATTCTTTTGAAAGACAAACATGATTTAATTCACAAAGCAGTTGGTTGGATGCTCCGAGAAGTTGGAAAAAGAGATAAAGAAGTTCTATTAGATTTTTTAAAAATAAATTATAAAAAATTACCTCGG
The DNA here is from genome assembly GCA_964527365.1 of Candidatus Woesearchaeota archaeon. GTDB lineage: Archaea > Nanobdellota > Nanobdellia > Pacearchaeales > GW2011-AR1 > GW2011-AR1. The sequence continues at coordinate 29,635 of CAZGQV010000005.1, read as the reverse complement.
ACAACATTAAGATATGCAATTGAAAAATTTTCTGAGGAAAAAAGAAAAGAAATGTTAACAGGAGTTTTCAAATGAAACCCAATCTTTCAAAAATAAAAAAAATGAAATCTACTAAAGAACTTTTAGAATTCGGAATAATAAATATAGACAAATCTTCAGGACCAACTTCATTTCAAGTTTCAGAATTTGTAAAAAAACAATTTGATGCAAGGAAAACTTCTCACTTTGGAACTCTTGATCCAAGAGTTACAGGCGTTTTACCCGTCGCAATTAATAGAGCATGTAAACTAGCTGGATATTTTTTAGGAGAAGATAAAACTTATGTTGGAATAATGAGAATCCATGAAGATATTGAATTAGAAAAAATACAAGAAAAAATAAATGAAAAATTTCTAGGAGAAATTATTCAAATGCCCCCAGTAAAGTCTCGTGTAAAAAGACAATTAAGACCAAGAACAATTTATGAATTTAAAATTTTAGAAAAACAAGGTAAAGATATTTTATTCAGAGTAAAATGTCAAGGGGGAACATATGTGAGAACCCTTTGTGTAGATTTAGGTGAGGAACTTGGAATTGGTGCACATATGCTTGAACTTCGAAGAACAAATGCCGGAATATTTTTTGAAGATGATTTAGAATATCCAGTAATTTCTCTTTATGATTTTGAAAAAGCAGTTGAAGAATACAAAAATGGAAATGAAATATCTTTAAGAAATATGTTAATTCCTGGCGAAGTAGTTGCCAATCTTTTTCCAGCAATTGAAATAGATAAAAAAGCAGTTAAAAGAATTTTTCATGGGAGTCCAATTCATGAAGATGAATTAATTTATGGAAAAGATCTTAAATACGAAATAGGAGAAAAATTTGTGGCCTTTTCAAAAAGTCAGTTCATTGGAATTTTCCAAGTTATCAAGGAAGGAAATTTATTTGCCCGCTCAGAGTTTACCCTTCAACCATTAGATTAAATTTTACACAAGTTATTTATATTTCTTTATCTTTATAAAAGTTAATGAATTCAATAAACTCAATAAAGAAAACATTATTTTTTACTATTCCCCTAGCAATTGGATTAAATAGTTGTTCAATAAATCAAAATATTCCATATGATCCTGTTTATGGCGGGAAAGAAGATTATGTAAAACCAAAAAAAGAAAATCTAGAAGAAAAAACTTTTTTTCTAAATTATAATTTTAACTATAACTATTCATTTAATTGGGATTCTGATTTTGATGGAATTTATGATTGGGCAGATCCTTGGCCATACGACTTTGGACCATACGTTGATATGAATAACAATGGAATTATTGATAATTGGGACGCACAAACGAATAATCATTTTATTTCCCATTGGTACAATCACAACCACTTTAATTTTGGTTGGCACAATTCATTTTATTGGGATTATCATTCAATTCTCAATAACCACAATTTTCAAAACAATGATAATTATTATTATGGTCCAAGAAAAGGAATGAATCATAAAATTCCCAGAATCAAAGAAGAACCTTCTCCAAGAAGCCCGAGAATAAAATCAAAAAAAGTTGAAATCCAAAAACCAGAGAGAAATTATCAAAGATCAAATAAAGAAATAAATTATCAAAGAAAAAAAATTCAAAAAAAATCTCCAAAAACATATTATCGACCTAGAAGTAATACAAACCCAAAAAGTTATTCTTCTCCAAGATTAAGAACTCCAACAAAATCTACGCATCAAAGATCAACAAAACCAATAAAAAGGTAGTTATAAAAATAAACTTTCTCTTAAATTTTTATGAAGCATTTTATATATTTTTCAAAAGAAGGAACGACTTCCGGAAAAGTAATTTCTCAAGGAAATTTAATGAAAGCAGGAAGAATTGACATTGCGATTCATTCTTTTATTCAAGCAATTTATCTTTCAAATGATTTTAGAAAAGATGTAACTTTTCATTTTATCCTTTACGGAATGCCTGATCCCCCAAAGCATATAGAAATAATTGTAAAAGAGGAGTCAGTAATTTCAAAAAAAGATATTGCAAAAACATTAAAAATATTATTATACAAATATAAATTGGGAGAAAAAAGAGAAGTTTTACCTGGGTGTTTTGTTGAAAAAAAAACTTTTCCTAATCTGATAAAGGAATTAACAAAGAAGGGAATTAAATGTTTTACTTTGGACAAAAAAGGAAAATCAATTCGAGAAATAAAAATTCCAAAAGAATGTGCCTTTATAATTGGAGATCAAGATGGACTTCCGAAAAAAGAGTTAAAATACATTAAAGATTATTTAACTCCAATTTCAGTTGGACCACATGTTTATTTTGCAAGTCAAGTCGTAGCAGTTGTAAATAATGAATTAGATGTTAGGGGAATTTAATTTAGAAAATAAATCATCTTTCCTCTCCGGACCAACAATAATTTCCAATTTGCGCGCCATAGTTTTCTCATAAGCACCTTTGAATAACCAAATATCTTTTTTGGAAATTTTTCCATAATAAGTGAATTGATCATTAGAATAATCAAGAATTATCTTTTGTTCTCCTTTTTCCAAATAAATATTAGATAAATTTTTCATTGGTAAATCAACTTTCTCAAATTTCAAAAAATAAACCACCATTAATTTTTGGGCAAGATTCTTTTTTTCTCCTTTTCCAAAAACTCTAAATCTTTTTAATTCCATACAAAACTCAATATCTTGAAATTAAAAAATCTTGTGATACACAATCCCCAGTCCAAAAACTTTAAAACCGACTTCGCCCTTTTGATAATAAGAAAAATGAAAAAATCAATCAGATTATATCTTTCTGGAACTATTCAAGGAGTTTTTTTCAGAGGATTCATAAAAGAAAATGCAGAAAAACTAGGAGTTAAGGGTTTTATTAGAAATCTTGAAGATGGGAGAGTAGAAATATTTATTGAAGGAAATATAGATGAAGTAAAGAAAATGATCACAATTTGCAAGAAAGGCCCAAAACATTCCGAGATAAAAAATGTAGAAGAAAAAGTTGAAAGATTTCAAGATTTCAAACAGTTTAAGATTTTGCATATTTAATTTAGAGATAAAAACAGATCTTTCAATTAACTTACTAAACGCAAAGTTACTTTTCCCCCACCAAAACAAATCTATTATTCAGAACATTTTTTCGAGTTATATTATTAATTTTATCTCAATTGTTTGAGATAATTATTCTTTTTAAATTCCCTAATCACATTAGTGGAATTTATCTTATTTCCTTCTTTAAGGGAAAATTTTCAATAAAATTTATTAACCGATTTCTCTTCTTTTTCATATGATATACACAAATTCTGACGGTGGATCAAGAGGCAACCCTGGCCCTGGAGCAATAGGGGTAGTTGTAAGAGATGGTGACAAAATTTTAGAGGAATACGGTGCACTTTTGAAGGGAAAAGTTACAAACAATATTGCTGAATATATGGGTTTAATCAGGGCATTAAAAATAGTCACAAAATATACAATTGAAGAAATAACTTGCATTTTAGATTCTGAACTTGTAGTTAAACAATTACTTGGCGAATACAGGGTAAAAAATCCGGTTCTATTGAAACTATTTTTAGAAGTTCAAAAACTTCAAGAAAATTTTAAAAAAATAACTTATGTCCACAAGCCCAGAAATGATAAATATCAAAAAATGGCTGATTGGTTATTGAATCAAGAATTAGATAAGAAATATGGTGTTAGAAAATAATTAAAATTTATAAATAATAAAATACTTTTTAATTTATGTTTAAAGTAATCCTAAAGAAAAGATTAGAAAATTCAATCTATGAAATTTTAGAAACAAGAGAATATTTGTATGTTGGGGGAAGTGATTGGGATAGGAGAAAAATAAAATATTCAAAAAAAATCGCAAACAACTCCCAAGGAATTTTATGGATTTTTAAAAAAAATAAGGGCAAACTAAATCTAATGAAGAAGGTATTTTTTCCTTCAATGGTTTATGAAATTAGAAAATTAAACAATAAAATATTGGTTGCTTGCAAATCAGCAAAAGAAACATTAAATATTCTTTCTAAAGAAGGAGAAAAACTTTTTATAAAAAATGAAAAAATTGGAAAAGGAGTTTATGGTCTTGAAAAAGACAAAAAAAGCAAATTAATAGTGCTTACAACAAGGGAAGGGTATTTATTGTGGATCAATCCAGACAATTTATAAATTGTGAAAAAACTTAAACTTTCACAAGAAAGATTGTGGAGTTTACAGTTAAAATCAAATAAAGCTTATGTCGGAGATTATAAAGGGAGATTATTTATTGTTGATTTAATATCAAAAAAGTTAGTGAAAAAAATAGATTTTGGGAAACAATTTTATAGCAAAGATAAGAGAATAAAAGAAGGTCTTGGTCCCTCAACATGGGTATTAGAAACAATCAAAAATAAAATAATTGTAGCAAACCGTTGGGGAGGAATATTTGTCCTAAAAAATAACAAAATTATAAAAAAATTTCAAACTAAAGAGAGTTTTACAAGGGGTCAAAAAATTAAAAATAATAAAATGCTTTTTGGTACAAGAACTGGGAAAATATTCACATTCAATTTAAAAAACGGAAAACTTGAATTGATGTTTAAATTCAAAAAATCATATCAAAAAGAAAATGCAATTTATGGAATACATAAATTCAAGAATCATTATTGGGTTTGTTTTGCAGATGGAGATTTAATCAAAATAAAATTATAATCAAAATGCCTTTATATCCGAGTTAATTTATGGTAAAAATTAATGTTTGTTTTCTCCCATATATACTAAAGTTGTCCACAATTCTTTTCCTTCTTGAAGGGCATCTTCTAGAGCATTATGTCTAAGTTCTCCCCCAGGTCTAAGGCCCAATTCTTTAATACTACCATGAATATTATTTGATTTTCCTCTGAACATGGAATTAATATCTTCTCCCGAGTATCCAAATGGATCTCCCCCATTAAATTTATCCATATAATATGAAACGAACATTCCATCAAATTTTATTGGAGCAGCAGCAATAATTGGTCTATAACCTTGAGTATTTTTTTTAATCCATTCTGCAAAAGCTGGCATTGCAATATTTGGATTTATTCCTTTTTGTGAAAGAATTTTTAATACCTTCTCTGGAGAAAAAGTTTGTCCTTCAAGACACTTCAAACTTGAAGCTCCAACTTTAAAATTCTCAAGAACATATTTATCAGTAATTGGTTGAAGTTCAACATAAAATGTTTTATTGAATTTTCCATCAACAACACATGCCCCTAAAGAAATCATGGAAGAATTCCAAGGATATTGCCCAGCTGATTCGATGTCTACAGAAATATATTTTTTCTTTAATTCACCCATCTTTATTCTTATCCTATTTCATTTTTAATGATTATGCCATCAAAATATATAAAAAGCTTCTAGCCCACCAAATAAAATGGGAAGAGAAGATCAAATAATCCAAGAAAGAATCAAGAAAATAAACTTGCTAAAAGAAGAAGGAATTAATCCTTATCCCCCTAGGTTTGATTTACACGAAAAAAAAACTTGGTCAAAAAACATTCTAGAAAAATATTCCAAATTGAAAGTTGAAGAGAAATCCAAATCTTTTGAAATTGTTGCAGGGAGAGTAATGATGAAAAGAAGTTTTGGAAAACTTTCTTTTGTAAAGTTGCAAGATTTAAGGGGAAATATTCAATTAGTTTTTCAAAAGGGAGAAACTCCAGAAAAGACTTTAACTCTTTTTAAAAAAATAGATTCAGGAGATATTATTGGTGTAAAAGGAAATCCAACAAAAACAAAAACGGGAGAAATATCCCTTTTAGTAAAAGAATTATATATTTTAACAAAATCAATTTTACCTTTGCCAGATAAACACGCTGGATTAAAAGATGATGATGAAAGACTTAGAAAAAGGTATTTAGATGTAATTATGAATGAAGATGTGAAAGAAATTTTCATAAAGAAACAAAAATTTTGGGCGGCAATGAGAAATTTTTTAACCAAAAGAGGTTTTTTAGAAGTAACGACTCCAATTTTAGAAAATTCTGCAGGAGGAGCTGCAGCAACACCTTTTTCCACACATCACAACGCATTAGATTTAGATGTTTTTTTAAGAATTTCTGTGGGGGAACTTTGGCAAAAAAAACTTTTGGTTGCAGGATATGAAAAAACTTTTGAATTAGGAAGAATGTTTAGAAATGAGGGAATGGATGCTGAACATTTACAGGATATAGAAGATTTAGAATTCTATTGGGGATATGCAAATTATGAAGATGGAATGAAATTAGTTGAAGAAATGTATAAAGAAGTTGTAAAAGAAACTCTTGGAACTTTAAAGTTTGAAGCAAATGGACATAAAATTGATTTGGGGAAGAAATGGGAAAAATATGATTTTGAAACGTTGATTAAAGAAGAAACAAAAATTGATATTTACAAAACAGATAAAAAAGAAATAATAAAAAAACTTAGAGAATTATCCTCAAAGGATGGCTCTGGTGAGTCTAAATTGACTTTTGACCCAGAATTGGACAAATGGAGATTAGTTGATTTATTATGGAAATTTTGTAGAAAACAAATTTCTGGTCCAGGATTTTTAATTGGACAACCAGTTGAACTAACACCCTTAGCTAAAAGAAGTGAAAAAGATCCTAGAAAAGTAGAACAGTTTCAAGTTATTTTGGGAGGCAGTGAAGTAGGAAATGGATATTCGGAATTAAATGACCCAATTGACCAAGAAGAAAGATTCAAATCACAAAGAGAATTAGGAGAAGCCGGAGACGAAGAAGCGATGGAACATGACGAAGGATTTGTTGAGGCATTAAAATATGGTATGCCCCCAGCTTGTGGTTTTGGAGTAAGTGAAAGATTGTTTTCTTTTATGATGAACAAGCCAATTAGGGAGTGTGTTGTTTTTCCTTTGATGCGTCCAGAGAAAGTTGAAGTAAGGGAAAAAAAGAAAAAATAAATATTTTATAACAAGAATTAATTATTTGTAGATTGTTCCAAAGGGAAAAGTTATATAAGATATATTTCCAACAAGAAGTATATGAAATATTTGTTATTTATTTTGGTGATTTTTATTTGTGTGGGGGGGGTATTGGCGGAAACTTGCATAATTAGATCTGATGGAGATTTTTATGCTAATGAACCCGACATGACTAAAACGGATTGTTTGAGATTACTTAAATGCGATTTATATGCTGACCAATTTATTGAAGGAGTAACAAAAATCTATGCCAGATATGGAAATAGTAACATAGGACAACCAATTAATTGTTTTGTGGATGATTGCCATGTCAAAATAAATGGGGAGAGGGTTTATTCAGAATCAATTCCTGATATGGGAAAGTGTAACACTGAATTGAATAAAGGAGTTGATCAGAATTGCAACAATTATCAAAAATATTTTTCTTCAGATGAAAATAATGTGGAGATCTATTTTGGAAAAACTTTGTTAGTTGAACACGCTTGTGAATCTTGGAATCAAGAATGTGTTTTTAAAATTGGTATGAAGTTAATTGGAGAATCCCCACAAACCTCCCCAGAAAATTGTATCAATGAATTTGTGGATGAAAATTATTGTAAACAGTACGAAGAAAATTTTAAACCTAATTTTGAGAACGAATTAAAAATTTCTTTAAATGGAGAAGTGGTTTTTTCAGAGACTTGTTTATTTGACAAGGATAATTGTTTTCTTTATTCAGGAGGAATGATAGTAAAGAAAAAATCGGCAACATCAGAGGCTGATTGTATGGAGCAAATTCAATTTGGGAATAGAGATTGTGCACTGCATGCAGATGTATTATTTACTGGGAAGAATACAATAAAACATAGTTACGGTTATATAACTGGCCCCCCATTTACAAAAACTTGTAATATCGGTAAAGATACAAAAAAGCATGCTCTTCAAATGGTAAAAAATGGAACTTTCCCAAATCATTTAAGGAATTATGATATATTTGAGGCAATTGAAAATGATGAGATTCAAATTATGAGTGCTACAGACAAAATATTTATTTTAGATGAAGAAAAGTTTTTCTCTAGAGGAGAATTCAATAAATTAAATACCGCATTGGATGATACTAATGAGGACAAACAAGTCAAAGGAGAAGATTGTTCTGCTTGTGAATATGGGGGAAAGTGTATTTCTCAAGGAGTTAGGACAAAAGGCATGTATTGTGATATTGATAATAGCATGAAAACACAAAGAGAAGGTGAAGATTTTTGTGAGAATAATTTTGAATGCAAAACTAATTTTTGTTTAGAAAGCAAATGTGTAAAACAAGGATTTTTCAAAAAGATTTTATCTTTTTTTAATAGATTATTTTAAAATTTATTTTGAGTAGAATAGTAATTAATTGGGTGAACAATTAAAGAGTTTCTAATTAAAAAATAATTTTAAAAACCCTTACTTCTTAAATTAAATATGGCAATAGTAATAAAATCAAACATAAAAAAAGTAGTGAAAGAACTTCAAAAAGGTGAGGAAGAAATAACTTCAGTCGCACAAGAAGTTGAAACAGCATTAGATATAAAAGTTGAAGAAATTTTACAAAAAGCAATTGAGAGAGCAAAGGCAAACAAAAGACGAACACTTCACGCAAGGGATTTGTAAAATGGCAAAAACAAAAAAGAAAGATCAAAAAAAGAGAAGAATTTCCATAAGGTTCGCAAGCATATTGGCAATGGTTTCAATAATTGGGTTTGGCGAAATTATTTTGAACAGTTTTTTTGATTTGAGTTTTCAAAAGTACATGGGTTTCTTGTGGTTAACTTTAATGGGAATTGGATTTATTATGGAATCAAAACCAAAACAAATTCATAGAAGAAATTCAAATGACTCTGTAACAGACATAACAGCATTGGTGGTTGGAGTAATGGCAATTATTGCAGGAATATTATCTATTCCTCAAATTGGAGTAGATCATCCAGTATTTTTTGCAACAAAAGGAGTAATTTCTTTAATAGCAATAATCTTCATAGCAATGGAAACTTGGGTAATAAAACATTAAAGAGTTCTAAGAAAAATTTATATGAATAATTATTTAATCCCATCCTCCCTTTTCTAATTATGACTGAAAAAAAAGTAATAGATTTTGTTAAACAAGGAAAAAACAATCGTATCAAGGGCCAACTTTTTGAAACAAGGGTTAGGGAAGATTTAGAAGAAAAAGGTTGGACAGTGACTAAATGGATGAATACAGTTAACTTTGAAAGGGATAAGGTAGTTCCAGCAAAAAGAAAATATAATCCTTTCACAAGGGCACTAGCAATTGGAACTGGCTTTCCAGATTTATTGTGTTTTAAAAAAACAGAAGAAAACTATGAAGTAATTGGAGTTGAAGTAAAATCAACAGGATCATTAGACAAAATTGAAAAAGGAATGTGCATCTGGTATTTAGAAAAAAAAATAATACCTAGAATTTTGGTTGCAAAAAAAACAAAAGTTAAGAATAAAATAGTTGTGGTTTATACTGATTTTAGGGAAAAATTCATGAATAAAGTTTAAGAATAATTTTTTCATTATTTAGTTATGCGTTTTTCAATTTTTTTACTTTTATTATTTATTCCATTAATTCCCGCATTACAAATAACAGAAATAGAATTGAACCCTTCGGGGACAGATGGGGGGCATGAATGGGTGGAATTATATTCTTCTGAAGAAATTTATCTGGGAGATTATATTTTTATAAACAATGATGGAAAAGAATTGATAATAAATAAACCAATGGAAGGATATTATTTTTATATTTTCAAATCTCAATGGTTAGACAATACCGAAGAAAAAATTTCAATTTACAAAGGAGGAAATTTAATTGACGAAACGCCAATTTTTGAAGATATATTTAATGATGAAAGAACTTTTTCATTGTGTGAAACTTGGATTTTTCAAAAAGGAACAAAAGGAAAAGAAAATTGTGAGGAAACAGCCATTACAGAAATTGAAGAGGAAATCCCAGATAAAGAACCAATAAAAAGGATTGATAAAAATTTATCTTTTACTAAGGGGACAAAAGAAATTATTCAACCCGAAATAATCAATTTAAACCCAAAAACTATAAAAACACAAGATTCGACTTCTAAAATAGGAGATAGCAAAATTCTCAAATATTCTTTTGGAATATTTTGTGTCTTGTTGCTTTTCTTGTATTTAATAAAACCAAGGAAAAGAAAAAATGAGTGGAGAAACAAAAGTTACAGCGATGATGGTTATTGAAATTCTAGGTAGACCAAAAGAACATATAGTGGAATCTTTACAAAAAATTGTTGATCAAATAAAAGAAGAGAAAAATGTAAATTTAGAAGAAAGCAAAATACATGAACCAAAGGAAGTAAAGGACCAGAAAGATTTATTCACAACATTTGCAGAAGTAGAAGTAAAAGTTGAAAGTCCAATAACTTTAGCTATGTTAATGTTTAAATATATGCCAGCACACATGGAAATAATCTCCCCCGAGCACATTAATTTAACAAACAATGGTTATGGAGATATATTAAATGAATTAACAAGAAGACTCCATGGATATGATGAAGTTGCAAGAGTTCTTCAAGCTGAAAAAGAAATTCTAGAAAATCAAATAAGGCAATTAGCACCTAAAAAAGAATAGGTTTTTTATTTTCTTTTTGCTAAAGAGAATTCATCCAATAAAACTCGAGTAACGCCATATTATTATTTTTTACCTACTTTCAATAAATTAATAGGTTTTGGACTTGATCGATATTTTTTCTTAAAAAACCAAGTTAGAAATAAAACAAGAACAATTATTATTACCCACCCAATAGTTTTTCCAGTTGAACTTTTTTCTATTTTTAGACATTCATCTAAACAACATTTAGCGTCTTTAGCATAAACGGTATCAATAGAACATTTAAATCCAGTTTCACAAGTTTCCCCCCCCATTTCTTCACAAGTTTCCAAATCACTATCCTCCTGAATAAATTCTTCTTCCTCTTCTTCCAAATTTATTTCTTCAGTATTATTTTCTTTATCCTTTCCAAAAAGCAAATCCCAAAAAGTTTCATCTTTCTCTTCTTCAGTAGTTTCTTCAATTGTTTCATTCACAATTTCCGTTTCATTTTCTTCAGGAGTTTCTTCAATTGTTTCATTCACAATTTCCGTTTCATTTTCTTCTTCAGGTATGGCCTCATTGATCCAAGCAAGAACTACGTGTGAACTATTTTCATAGTTAAATTCAACTTCTTGAAATCCCAGATAATTTTGCGGAACAATTTCAACAGTTTTTTCTTGTCCAGATAATAAACTAACATAGTTAGTTCCAACTTCTTCCCCGATGGAAGATTCTTCAAAAAGATTAATTAAGGTATCAAAAAAAGTTCCTTGTTCCGGAATTGGCTGTTCACCATATATAATTTGCTTGTATTCAACAATAATTGTACTTGGCTCTAAATTTTGAATAACAATAGAATAATTAGTATCCGCAATTAAAATTCCTGGATTCAAAGTAAATGGAACTTCTAAATTTGGAATAGTAAAATTCCCAAAAAAGTTATCAGTAACTATTTGAGTTCCAATCATGTATTTGGCATCTTTTACAATGATAGAATAATTATCTGGGATTTTTTCTAGGGGAATATTTACATATAAATAATATTCTTCTTGAATTTTTATTAGATCATAAAAACCCATGGAAGTTGGCATATGTCTTCGATAAAAATAAATATTTTCTCCAGTTAAAGGTTGAACAAAATTTCCAGAAATTTTAGCAACCAAAGTCTCTCCCTTTAAAATTTTTCCATTAACTTCTATTTCAGCAGCTGAAATAAAACTTAATGATAAGAATAATATAACAAAAATAAAAACAAATTTTTTCATTTTATTTGCCCATATCTTTTAATTTTTTCAATACTTCACTTAATTCTTGGGGTGATTTTTTGGGAGCAGTTCTTTTCAAGGTTGATCTCATAGTTGGTCGCAGAGTAGGTTGGTTAATAGGGCGCTTCATTCTTTCTCTTGGTTTTCCTTGTGGGGGTAAAATTCTTCTTTGATTTGGTGTTCTCATCATGGGCCTTCTAGGATAACTTGGAGGGAACCCAGAAGAAACACCTCTTCCCGAATCTTTATCTTTACCTTTATTTTTCATATTCAAAAGGTATTCTTGTATTTTATCTTTGTAAAGTATACCCAAAGTTATTAACACAATTAAAATGAATAATAACCAGACCCACCAATAACTTTTATTTTCTCCAGGAGAATCAATGTCTTGTACACAACATAAGTCTCCATACTGGCAAGTATATTCATATGATTCAGAATATCCGCTGTCACATTCATATTGTTCACATGTCCCAAAGTTAATTTCACAAGTATATTCATCTTCTTCTGGGTCGTCCCCATTTTGTAAAAGTTCACAACTTCCACCAACACAACATTGTTCACCGAATGCTATTTCATTGGTATAGAACATTTCTCCTTGACTACAATATTGGTTCGCGTTACAAATAATACCATTAAGTGAATTACAAGTTTCTTCAATTTCGTCAACACTACAACATTGAGTTTGTCCGGGACAGTCTAAATCAGGCAAGAAGTCTCCCCCACTTTGAGAACAACTTACAGGAGACATACAATAAAATCCTTCATCTTCACAATTATCATCATCATCTCCACCCGTAATATCCACATCACAACACACACCTGTTGAACAATTATAATCTAAAATTGTTCCATCACAAGAAGTTGAATTGAGAACACATTCATAACCAGCAGATTCACAAGTAATAGTTTGATTGCTTTGATTGTTTGCAGTAGAATCACAACAAACACTTCCAGCTTCACATTCATATCCTAAGATGTTTCCAGTACATTCAGCCGAATTAAGAATACATTCATATCCGAGTTCAATACATGTTGGTCCAGGAGGAGTAATTCCTTCTTCAGGCCAAATGGAATAAAGAATAAATGCAGTATCTCTAACATGATCATTATTCCAACATCCGCTTTGGTCTTGAACATCAATTAACCATTCTTTAGAATTATCTTTTTCTTGAACAAATTGTACCTGAAAAGGCAAAAGAGCTAAGGGAGTATCATAAAATTTATCTGTTCCAACTTTCCAATATTGTTGATTGATTTGTTTTGATAAAAGGTCTGTTCTAAATTCTAAACCATTTGTTAAATAGTATAAAAAGGAATCCGGTAAAAAGGAAGGGTTTTCTAATTTCCCAGTTAAAAGATATGGAATAAAAGAAGAGACATCATGATTCAAAAAATCTAATGTTAAAGAAGCCCAAAGTGAGCCTTCGTAATCACAAAAAAGTCCTTTCTTTAAACAAGCAGAATTAATTTCTTCAACAGTTGTACCCTCTGCTAATGAAGGATGAACTTCATCTAAAACATAGATTGTTGATGAATCTGGTTTTTTGAAAAGTAGAGTAGTCAAAAAATCTTCATCACATGAAATAGTAAATGTTTTATCATAGCATTCTTTTTTAATTTCAAACCAGTATGAACCAAGAGAAGTTGATGGAGTTAAACATTCAACATTATCAATAGAAACAGTTTTATCTGCTTTTATTTGTGCTGAGTAAGTTCTAGATTCATGAGAAATTGAACAAGTTGTAGCTTCATCACTTTCAATTTCTAAAAACCAATCAATATTTGTTGGAACACCTTCTTGATTTAGCATCCATTGTTCAGAATTATTTGTATCAATATTTAATTTTTCAAGAGCAAGTGTAACAAGAGCAGTTTGTTTCAAATCACAATTTTCTTTTGGCCAACATTCATTATCTCCAAGGGCTCGAGCTAAAACTTGGTCTTTACATTTTCCTACACTTAGTAAAGAAAATATTTGTTCTTCAAAAGATAATCGATTACAAGTTCTTGAATCGATCGTGTCTTTCAAACAATCATATCCATTTTCTATCGCTTCAAATTCTCCGGGAAGTAGAGCTGTAGTAAAATTAATTCCGATTAATAAAAATATAAATAAAATTCCAAGTAGCACACCTTCTTTCTTCATAAGCTATTTAATAATAGAATCCTTTTAAATATTTCTTAATTTTTGGAGTTATTTACTTTTTTCAAATTTTTTTTAAAATCTTTTTTATTTTCAATAAAATTTTTTCTAACAACATAATTAACGGGATTTTTTATTTTAGAACAAACCATATCTGGAGAACAAACTCCCAAATCTTGGTAAAATTTTTTACAGTTCTGAGGCATGATTGGTTTTCTTCTGTACATCCAATTTAATTGTGAAACAATATATCCTTTTTTTAATGGAACTTCATTTTTTTCATTCCATTTATAAATTCTTTTTTCAAGTTCTTCTTTTTCCATACCAATTGATCTAAATAAATTAATCAAAATAAAAACTCCTCTCTTTTTCCCATCAACCATTCCTTCCAATATTTTTTTTACACATGGTGGAAATTGTTTTTCATTTATACCTTCCAATTTAATTTGTTTAAAGTCAGCATATTTTCCTCCTGTGGCCCCTTCTCTTTCTTCGCCAAATTTAGCATCTTTGGCCCAATCAAGAGCTTGCATAACAAGTTCTCCCGCTTCATTCTCTTCTGACTCTGGCATGAAATTTCTAACTTTTACCCGGAGGGGATCAGCATCTTTCATAGTAAAATTTTCAAGTTCTTCTTCCGTTAAAACAACACTTGCAAGTGAAGTTTTTTCATGTAATGAGTAGGGCATTCGAAATAAATGTCGTGGAGAAACTAAAACAATATCTAATCCCATCAATTCATATAAATCTTCAACTTGTTTTTTACTAAATTTTTCTGGTTCTTTGATTGAATTTATTTCACAATTTTCACAAATCTGAAATTCTTGAAGAGGTTTAAATTCCATGGGACCTTTACATTTATAACAATTAGGAAGCATTCCTTTTGTCCCCATCTTGAATTTTTTAGTTTCAATAATATTACATTTCTTACATCTAAATTCAACAAATCTATATTCACCTGCAAATTCCCCACATTTGTTACACATGTGTCCCATTTTCAATTTTCTTTTCAAATCATCTTGAAAATTTTCGGGCAAAATAGATTTCATAATTTTTGCAGAATAGTCTCTCACATATGCAGCTACTTTTCTAGGAAGTTCAGGAAACAAATCTTTTGTTTCAATCCCATTGATGTTTTTTGGAAAAGCAGCCCAGGGAACTAAGATATGAAATCCTTTTGAACCAGAAAATTTAATTCCAACATTATTAATTCCATGATGTTTAAAGGTTTCAACGATTGCTTTTGCAGCATATTTAGAAAATTCAATTCCCTGGTCACAATCAATATCAATTAACAAATCCCAGCCAATTCTAAGTTCATTGGATTGTTTTTCATTCATTCCTGTTTCAATTTCTAAAGCATTTTCCCAAAGCTCTTCTGAACAATGAAGGGAAGTGGCTCCCTTTTTTATCAGACCAAAAATATCTCCTTTAAACTGCAAAGTATCTGGTCTTTTTCCAAATCCATCAAAATATCTAGGGGAAATCTCCCTATTTTTTGAAAATTCAAAAATAGCATTTTGAACATCTATTCTAGAATAATATAACTGAGTGATTTGCCTAATTTTTATCTCTTCTGGAGATTTTTCATAATGTTCTTTTTCCATAAGAAAAGAACCCAGAAAAGATTTATATAATTACTTGTGAAAGAATAATAATACTTAAATAAGCACCCACATTCAAAATAATATGAAACTAAAATTAGAAGACCCAACAATCTTTTCAAAATCAATAGATTTGATTTCTGAACTGGTTTTAGAAGTAAAACTTAGAATTAATGAGTTTGGACTTTCAATAATAGCAATTGATCCTGCAAATGTTGCAATGGTTAGCTTGAAAGTTCCAAAATCTGCTTTTTCTGAATTTGAAGTAGGAGAAGAAATTTTGGGAGTAAATTTAGAAAATTTAAAAAAAATATTAAGAAGATGTGGAAAAACTGGAGCATTAGTTTTAGAAAGAAATGAAAATAATCTTGAAATAAAAATTGAAGACAAAATTAGGAGAATTTTTACTCTAAATTTAATTGAAGTTGAAGGAGAAGATAAAGAATTTCCAACTCATTTAGAATTTTCTTCAAAAGTGGAAATTGATTCACAGGATTTAATTGATTCTTTAGAAGATTGTTCAATTGTTGGAGATGCTTGTTCATTCAAAGTTGAAGATAATAAATTTATTATTGAAGCAAAAGAATTGAATTCTGCAAGAACTGAATTTTCAAGTGATGAGGTTGTAATTGAAGCTGAAACTTGTCATTCAAGATATAGTTTAGAATATTTACAAAAATTCACAAAAGCAGGAAAACAATTCAAAAAAACATATTTGAATTTTGCCAACGATCATCCAATGAGAATGGATTTCAAAAGTGAACATTTAAGCTTAAGTTTCCTTCTTGCTCCTAGAATTGAAACAGAAGACTAGTTCTAAACTTTTATAAATAATAATTTCCTAAATTATCCATGGGTGATAATTTGAATTTCAGAGGTAAACAGGGGCAAGTAACTATTTTTATAATTCTGGCAATAGTAATTGTGGTTTTAGGCCTATTAATTTACTTTTTCCTTCCACAATTAAAATCCACAGTGGGATTAGAAACAAAAGATCCTTATTCTTTTATGCGTTCATGTATGGAAGACAAAATTGAAAACGTCGTAGAAAATTTATCTCTTCAAGGCGGAAGTGTTAACCCAAGTAACAGTTATTTATACCAAGGATATGATATAGAATATTCTTGTTACACCAATGAATATTATAAATTATGTTCAGTACAACAACCTTTCTTAAGAAAACATGTGACTTCAGAAATAAAAAACTCAATTGAAGAAGATGTTTCTAGTTGTTTTGAGGCATTGAAACAAGATTATCAAAATAAAGGTTATCAAGTGAATTTAAAATCCGGCGAAGTAGTTGTTGAACTTTTACCAAAGAGAATTGTAACTGATTTTGAATATGAATTAACTCTTACAAAAGACTCTTCAGAAAAATATGATAAATTTAATGTCATTTTGAACAATAATCTTTATGAACTTATAGCAGTTGCCTCTAGTATTACTGAGTGGGAAACGGCTCTTGGCGAAGCAGAACCTCTAAAATATATGATGCTTTATCCTGACCTAAAGGTTGAAAAAATAAAAAGATCAGATGAAACAAAAATTTATATTTTAACAGACAAAAATACAGAGAAGAAATTCCAATTTGCTTCAAGGAGTTTAGCATTCCCCCCAGGATATTAAGATGATAAATAAAAAAGTGGGATTGAAATTATTTTTAGTAGTCTTTTTGTTATTTGTAATTTTTCCTTTTGTGGCTGCCGAAGGAACTGTGTGTTGCCAAAAATTAATTGATGGCCCTTGGTGTGGAGATGCACCTATTTCTGAATGTGATTTAAATTTTGGAACACCTGCTCCAACTTCTTGTGATCAAACAACTTATTGTAGTACTGGAACTTGTATTGATACTGATCAAGGTTCTTGTATGCCAAATACACCAAAATTAAGATGTGAAAGTGAAGGGGGAACTTGGGATCCGCAAGCAAAAGAAGATATAGCAATATGTCAAAATGGTTGTTGCATGGTCGGTGACGGTGTAGCTTTTGTAACACAAGCAGAATGTAAACAATTAGCAACAGATTATTCAATTAACACAACTTTCAGGGGAGACATAAGTACAGAATCCATGTGTTTTGAATTATCAACTCCCACAGTAAAAGGAGCTTGCGTTTTAGATTCAAGGGATTGTTTGATGACAACAAAAGAAGATTGTTTAAGTAAAGAAGGAGATTTTAATGAAGGATTTTTATGTACTGCAACACATTTAGAAACAAACTGTGCAAAGACAGAAAATACTCGTTGTGATGAGAATGGAAAAGTTTATTTTTTAGACTCTTGTAATAATTTAGCTAATGTTTATGATTCTTCAATGTTTACAAAAAATGAAAATGAATGGACAATTGAAATGGAAAATTATTGGATTTCTCTAACTGATGCAATTTGTTCTGCTGGAGTAAATTGTGGGAATTGTAATTATATTGAAGGAAGCACTTGTAAAGAATATAATCGGAATAATCCTGCAACTCCGACGAGACCAGAATTTGGAGACAATGTTTGTGCTGATTTAGGTTGTAACTTTGACACTGATGGTGATGGGGTTGATGAAACATATGAACATGGAGAAAGTTGGTGTGCAAGTTCTGAGGGAGTTTACCCTTCAATAAAAGTTGATCCTTTGTTGGGACTTTTCCAAAGAGAAAAAACAAGAGAAGATTTATTAGATGTAACAAAATATAATCTGCCCGGTTCAAGATATTATAAGTTAAATTGTATGGATGGTGAAGTTATAACTGAGCCCTGTAAAGATTATAGAAATGAATATTGTGTGGAGTCGAGTTTTGATTCGGGATTTAAAGTTGCACAATGTAGGGCAAATAATTGGAGAGATTGTTACACTCTGAATAACAGAACAACTTGTGAAGATACAGATGTAGATTGTAAATGGATTCCAGGTTATAGGTATGATGGAGAGATAATGACTACTGACAGCGATAGAAATGAAGAAGACCAAGGATCCTGTGTTCCATTATATGCGCCAGGTTTTGATTTCTGGAATGAAAATAATGATGGACTTTCTTTATGTTTATCTGGAGCAGTAACTGAAGCAGTAGTTTATGAAACTCATTGGGCAGGATGGGGTGGTGAAGAAAGAGATGAATTTGAAGATGTTTCTCCAAAAGATGCAGCAGAAAGATGTTTAGAAAATTGTTATTTAATTCCCGGATATGCCAAGGATATAAGTACATTAGATATGGAAAATAAACTTTGGCATGGAGAAGCCGTTGGGGGAAGTTTGGCCGATCATTTTATTTCATTAAGAAAAGGACATTATTGTGATGTTAGTGATGTTGGAGGATTTTTAGGAGGAGATGGTCAAGCTAAAGGAACTGTAAAAGGAAATACTGTCGGTTGTGCTGATACTAGAAATAGAAATTATCCAATATTTTTTACACACGAAGAATGGATAAGTTCTTTATGGGATAGGACAAGGTCCCTTGGAGATTGTGGGTATAAATCAAACTTCCTCGGAAAAGCAGCAAATCCAGAAGTAGAAATTGTAACAGCAATGTTTCAAAAATTAAAACAAGATGGCTCTTCAAAAGGGGAATCGGAATCAGAAAAGATTTATGAAGGAAATGATTTGGTCATCGGAGAATATAGAGCATGATAATAAATAAAAAAAATAAACTTGGTGCAATAGCAATTAGTCAAACATTACTTTTAATTTTAGGAATTGTAGCTTTTGCATTCATGATTGGTTCTAGTATTGAAGTTGTTAGTGCAGGAGGAGATGACTCAGCATGCATTAGTTTAGGGGGGTTATGCCATACTTATTCTTATGCTCCCATCGGGGGGGAAAGTTGTGATGCTGTGACAAATTCCGGAATTGTTAATGGATTGATTGAACTTGAAAAATGTTCGGGAGATAAATTCCATGTATGTTGTGTTCCAATAATAACTCCTAATACAGATGAACCAAATACTCAAAGCGAACAATCATCTTCACCAATTCCCCTTGATGCTCCAGAAGAAAAAAAAGATTTTACAGCAAAAGAATTTACTAATGCTTTAGGAACAGGAATTGCTGCTATTGGTTCAACAAAAACAGTTCTAGATCTTTTCAAAAAGAAAGTTGCAGATGGAACAATAAAAGCTGGGGGAAGTTTACCCAAAGAAGAAATAACAAATGCATTAATGTCAGATTCTTCAAGCCCTTATTTTGTAGGTCCTCCTGAGGCTCCTTCAGTTCCAGAACTTCAGGCACCAAAAAATAATATTTTAACTTATTTTACCAAAGGTTTTCAAGGAAGTGCAGTAAAAGATTCTGCAGGAACAATAACTAAAATTTCTTCAACTCCAAAAGGATTCGGAGCAGTTGTAGGAAATGCCTTTAACACTTTAGCAGTTGCATTCGGTGCAGCACAATTAGTAATTTTAGCAGCAAATTTATTGGGGGCAGGAGAAAGAAATATGCAAAGCATCAAAGCTTCAGCATATACTTCAGCAGCAATTGCTGCAGTGGCTTCAATAGCTTTAACTCAAGCAGGAGTAGTAATAGCGGCTTCTGCAACGGCTGGACCTCCTGGGTGGATGGTTGCAGCTGTAGTAGTTGTAGCAACAGTAATTTACACAGCATTTACTTATCAAGAATTTTCTCAAGAAGTTTTTACTTATCAACCACAAGTTTGGAAACCTCAAGATGGTGGACAAGATTGTGAACTTTGTAATGATTTCAAATACGGTTGTAGCGAATATCAATGTCATGCATTAGGTAATTCTTGTGATATTATTAATGAAGGAACACAAGATGAAAAATGTGTTTGGATAAATGAAAAAGATATTCTACCACCAGAATTAACTCCTTTAGAATCCGCATTGAAATCTGAAGATTACATGTATATTGATAGTACTGCAGTTCTTCCAGGAGAAAGAGGTGCAAAAGTTGTATACAAACCAAATAACAATGGTTGTGTTTTACCATTCACTTCAGTTGCATTCGGTGTTGAATCAAATGAACCTGCTGAATGTATGATTGATGTTGTACGAAAAAATAATTTATCAGACATGACAAGTTACATGGCACAAGGACCAGTAAGTGTATATAATCATTCTTTAGAAATTCCAGCGTCGGGAATGCCGAGTCAAGAAGCCTTAGAAGGAATTGGATGGGAACTTGAAACTTCAAAAAATTATACTTTCTTTATTAGATGTAAAGACACAAATGGAAATCCAACTACTGCAAATTTCTTAATAGAATTTTGTGTTGACGACGGACCAGACACACAAGCCCCAATAATCGAAGGCACAAATTATTTACAAGAAAGTTATATTGGATTTAATACATCTGATGTTCCCTTAGAAGTTTATACAAATGAACCAGCAAATTGTCGTTGGGATTTTCAAGATTTAGATTACGAAGCGATGGATAATGAAATGGAAGATTGTTCACAAAATCTTAATGATTACTTTGTTCTAAATACTTTTACATATGGTTGTAGTTCTACATTAACAGGGATTCAAGAGGGAGTCGATAATGAATTTTATATCAAATGTAAAGACAAGCCTTGGTTAGCTGGAGTAAATGAAACTATTGGAAAAAGATTTTCAAATAAGGATCCTTATATTTTGAATCTTAAAGGAACATATCCTGTTCAGATAGATGAAGTAACAATTAATAATGAATTTAGTGGGGCGACAATAATTGATTCAACAAATACTATTAAAGCAACATTAAAAGTAAAAACTTCTGCTGGAGCAAACGAAGGAAAAACTAAATGCCAATACGGTATTGATGGGAATTTTTATGATTTTTATAACGCTGGAAATTATGAATTCTTGTATGAAAATACTCAAGACTTCTTTTTGCCTCAAGGGTTTTACAATTATGAAGTAAAATGTATTGATGAAGCAGGAAATTCTGCCAAAGATTTAATAAATTTCACAATAGAAATTGACGAACAGGCACCAATTGTAACAAGAATTTATTATGAAGAGGAATTTTTGAAATTGGTAACTAACGAGGACGGAACTTGTGTATTTGGAACTGATACTTGTAATTATGCATATGAAGATGGAATTCAAATGAATGATTTGAATGGATTTAATCATTATGTTGAATGGAATACAGACGTAGATTTATATATAAAATGTAAAGATTTATTTGGAAATTTACCTCTTCCTCAAGAAAAATGTTCAATCATTGCAAGAGCTTTTAATGAGCAGGGATATTAAAAAAACTTATAAGTATGATTTCTTTAATTATTGAATGGTAAAGGGGATAAAATATTTTTTATTATTGTTTCCATTAATTGTAATTTTTTCTCTTATTCTTGTATCTGCAGATGTGTGTTGCCAAAAATTAATTGATGGCCCTTGGTGTGGAGATGCACCTATTTCTGAATGTGATTTAAATTTTGGAACACCTGCTCCAACTTCTTGTGATCAAACAACTTATTGTGCTTCCGGAACTTGCATTGATACAGACACAGGAACATGTAGCCCAAATACAGAACAAATAGCTTGTACAAATAATGGAGGCACTTGGGATTTAACACCGCTAGATGAAATTCCAATGTGTCAAGACGGTTGTTGTTTAATTGGTGACTTGGCTTATTTTGTAACACAAACAGAATGCAGGCAATTATCAACTGAATATGCTGTTAGTATAAATTTTAGGGGAGATTTAAATGATGAAGAAAGTTGTTATGCTCAATCAAATCCTTCTGTTGGAGGGGCTTGCGTTTTAGATTCAAGGGATTGTTTGATGACAACAAAAGAAGATTGTTTAAGTAAAGAAGGAGATTTTAATGAAGGATTTTTATGTACTGCAACACATTTAGAAACAAACTGTGCAAAGACAGAAAATACTCGTTGTGATGAGAATGGAAAAGTTTATTTTTTAGATTCTTGTGGAAATTTTGCAAATGTGTATGATGCGTCAATGTTTACTGCAAATTCTTTGACCTGGACAGAAGAAATGGAAAATTATTGGATTCACATAAAAGAACCAACTTGTGGAGATGGTTCAAAAGATTGTGGAAATTGTAATTATATTGGTGGAACCATGTGTAAGAAACATCAAACCAATGCATTCGGCATGCAAAATCCAACTTATGGAGATTATACCTGTGCCTCATTAGATTGTCTTTATGAAGGAGAAATTAAGGAACATGGAGAAAGTTGGTGCGCACAAACTGCTGGAGCAGATTTAGTTATATTGGCAGATGGAGATGGTTTTATGACAATTGAATCAAGAGAAGAATTAGCAAATAATGCTGAAAAATATAATTTTCCCGGAAGTAGATACGCTAAATTATCTTGTGCTGATGGAGAAGTTTTTGCTGAACAATGTAGTGATTATAGAAATCAATATTGTATCGAAGGGGCATTTGAAACAAATCCTGATTATACTATAGCACATTGCCGAGAAAATTCCGGAAGAGATTGTTCTCAAAAAATATCAAAAGAAGAATGTTTAGATATAAATTCAGAATGTAATTGGATTCCAGGTTATAGGTTTGATAAAGAAATTAAAACAAGTAATCGAGAAAGAAACCAAGAGATTCAAGGATCTTGCGTCCCATTAATTCCAATTGGTTTTCAATCAAGGTTTACGGGAGAAGAAACAGAAGAAGAACTTCTTGAACAATCCGGAACAAATGTTTGTTGGAATGTAAGCGTAGCTGAACCAGCAATTTATGAAACTAGTTGGTTCTCAAGTAGAAATAAATTTTCCGACAAAGGAGTGGATGAAGCAGCACATAGATGTATTGGTAATTGTTATTTAATTCCTGAATTTGGTACAGAATATTTGGTAAGTCGAATGAAGAATATTTATGAAGGATTAGATGCAGCTGCTTTTAGTAGAAATGCACACATTTCTTTAAGAAAATTTCATTATTGCGGTAAAATTAGTGCCGGATCTATTGCACATCTTCCCGTCTTGGGAAGAGTGGTTGATTGTGCAAAACATGAAGATAAAAGAAGAGATTTTCCAATATTTTTCAAAAATACTGAATGGTTAAATTCAATTCAAAAAAGATCTGTGGCAGTTGGAGATTGTGGATATAAACCAGGAATTTATACTCCTTTAGAAGAAATAGATAAAGAATTAGAACAAATAAAAGTTGGTTTTGTAAAATTAGATCAAAGTGGAGAACCAAAAGATGAAATTATTTTGGAGACCCTTTATGAAGGAAATAGTTTTATTCCAGGAGTGTACAGATAATGAAAAAAATAAATAAAATTAATTTATTCTCTCTTTCAATTTTTTTAGTGATTTTTATTATGTTCTCTATTTTAGCAAATTTAAATTTGATTTCTGCTGAAGAAGGTTTTCCTGAA
Organism: Candidatus Woesearchaeota archaeon; assembly: GCA_964527365.1. GTDB lineage: Archaea > Nanobdellota > Nanobdellia > Pacearchaeales > GW2011-AR1 > GW2011-AR1. The sequence goes on along the minus strand of CAZGQV010000005.1, from coordinate 5,822 downwards.
GATTATGATATCCATTTTGGTTTAGATAGCAAAATTGGTTGGCAAGAATGGGCACATTCAATTTTGACTTTTGGACCTAGTGAAATTTTCTTTTATCAAAAATATTCAGCAGATGTTTTTTTATATGCAGCAAGTGTTTGGAGGCCCCCTCTTGGAGGACAGGATTGTACTAAATGTAACAACTTAGGATACCCTTGTGGAGAATACCAATGTCATTCTTTGGGTGCTTCTTGTGGAATAATAAATAAGGGATCAGAATATGAAGCATGTATTTGGGAGAATGAAAATGATGGTTTGCCTCCAGAAATTTTTCCTTTAGAAAGTGTTTTGAAAAATGAAGATTATATTTATGTTGAAACTGGAGCATCATATCCAGAAGAATATGGTGTAAAAATAGTTTATCAACCAAATCAAGCTGGATGCATTCCTCCTTTTACTGAAATAGTTTTGGGAATAAACACAAGTGAAAGAGCAATATGTAAAATAGATACTTTAAGAGATCCAGCTTATGGAGATATGGCTCAAATAATGGGGCACGATTTTTACACTTTAGAACATGTTGTAACTTTACCAGCAAGTGGTTTTCCCAATGAAGAAGCAATGCAGGGAGCAGATTTTGAATTAGAATTAAATTATGATTATGATTTTTTCATTAGGTGTGAAGATTCAAATGGAAATTCAAATTTAGCAACATTTGACATTGAATTTTGTATTCAAGATGGTCCAGACACTGAGGCCCCAGTAATTGAAGAAACAACAGCACCAGTTGATGGTCTTGTAGGATTCAATACTTCAATTTATCCTTTAGAAGTTTTTACAAATGAACCTGCTGATTGTCGTTGGGATTTTCAAGATTTAGATTACGAAAGGATGAATTACAATATGACAGATTGTTCTTATCAAGTGGGAGATTACCTATATCCCTTAAAATATGGTTGCCGTACAAATTTAACTGGAGTACAAAGTGGAGAACCAAATAATTATTTCCTTAGATGTAAAGATAAACCTTGGTGGAATTCAACCATGTCTGGTGGAAGATTTGCAAATCAAGATTCTTATCCAATAACACTTATTGGAACGTATCCATTACAAATAGATTTAATTACTGTAAATGAAAAAGAATCAGGCACAACTTTATTTGATTCAGTTGATCCCCTCAAAATTACTCTAAAAGTAAAAACTTCTGCTGGGGCAAATGAAGGAAAATCAAAATGCCAGTATGGAATAAATGGAAATTATATTGATTACTTTTATAACGGCGGAAATTTTGATTACCTAAATGAACACACTCAAGATATTTATCTGGATGAAGGTGAATATAATTATTCAATCAAATGTAATGATGAAGCAAATAATGTTGTTGAAGATGAAATAAATTTTACAATAGAATTGGATAAAACGGCCCCCATTGTTGTTAGAGTTTACTATGAACAAGGAAAATTAAAATTAATTACAAACGAAGATGCCACTTGCGTTTATAATGCAGATACATGTGCTTATGCATATGAAGATGGAACTTCCTTGAGCACAAATGACGGATTTAATCATTTTGTAGATTGGAATACACAAATGGATTTACATATAAAATGTAAAGATTCATTTGGAAACTTACCTTACGAGCAAGGAGCTTGTTCTATAACTGCAAGGGCATTTCAAGAGTAATATAATTAAATTTTTTCTTTCAACTAAAAACTTATAAGGTTTATTCCTTTTCACATATTATGAAAAAAAGGGGACAAATGAAATTATCTTTCGGCATGATTTTTTCAATTATTTTAATAATTATTTTTATTGCTTTTGCATTTTTTGCTATCAGTAAATTTATGAAATTTCAAAAAGAAATAAAATATGTTGATTTCAAACAAGATTTACAACAAGAGATTGATACAATGTGGAAAAGCTCACAAGGAAGTAAAGATGTAACACATCCCCTCCCAAAAGAAATAACTTCAATTTGTTTTGTCGAGGATGATTTTGGAGAGAATCTTATTTATCAAGGTAAATTTCGTCAAGGAGAATCGTTTGAACATTTAGACGTCACAAAAATGTTAGAATCAGAAAACAGGGAAGAATATTGCATAAGGGGAAACGAGGGAATATTCACTTTCACAATTCAAAAAACTTATGGAGAATCGCTTGTAACAATTTCTCGAATTTAAAATGAAAAATAAAAAAGCTTTTTTAGATATTTCTTTCTCTTGGATTTTCGCATTAATTGTGGGAGCAATAATTTTAGGTGGAGCAATTTATGGGGTTTCAAAGTTCACCCATTCAGCAGAATCAATTTCTGCAGTGAAAGGGGCACAAGAAATAACAATTTTATTTGATTCTTTAGAATCTAGTTTTGAATTAATTGAATTCAAATCATTTACAATGCCAGTTGAATCAAGGATTTATACAAGTTGTGACCTCAATGGCAATTTCGGAACCCAGGGAATAAAATTAAGTGAAAAAATAAAAAGTTCTTGGAGTCAAGATACACAAGAAATAACTTCCCAAAACAGATATTTATTTTCAGACAAGATTTCTGAAGGAAAAACATTTAATATTATTTCAAAACCTTTTGAATTTCCATTTAAAGTAGCAAGTTTAATTTATGTGATCCCCTCAAACAAGGGATATTGTTTCGTGGATGCTCCTTCAAATATCAAAAAAGAATTGAATACTTTAAATAATTCAAAAGTTCCGTTAGACCAGAGAAGCATTCGTGTTGGAGAAGAAAATTGTGGTGTTGGTGACAAAAAGGTTTGTTTTGATAGTTCTTCTTGCGACATATCTGTAAATTATAATCAAAATTATTTAACGAAATCAGGAGATACGTATTATTTTGAAGGAGATGCCCTAATGTTTGCAGCAATATTTTCCGACAAAGGAATTTATGATTGCCAAGTAAAAAGGTTAATGAAAAGAACTTATTCTTTAGTAAATATTTATTTAGAAAAAGATGTTCTTCTTTCTCAAAAAGGATGTTCAACCAGTTTTGCATTAGAATTAAGCCAGGTCCAAAATTTTGCAGATAATTTTGATTCCACAGAAAAATTCCTAAATTTAGGTTATATTTTAAGAGAATTGGAAAATAAAAATAGATATTCGGAATGTGCACTATGGTAAACAAAATTGGTCAAATGAAAATACAGCAAATGGCATTTATGTTAATTGCAATCACTTTATTTTTTGTTTTAGTGGGATTATTTGTAATTTCAATATTTTTTTCAGGACTAAAAAAAGAAGTTGCTATTTCACAAGAAAAAGATGCCCTAAATTTAGTTTCAAAAATAGCAAATTCTCCAGAATTCTCTTGTGGTGCAGCATATGGTGGACAAAAAGTAAATTGTATTGATTTAGATAAAATAATGGGTTTAATTAAAAATAATGAAACTTATGGTAATTTTTGGAAAGTTAAATCTTTAGAAATAAGAAAAATATATCCTGTAGAAGAAGAAATAATTTGTAATTCTCAAAATTATCCAGAATGTAATTATTTCAAAATTTATTCAAAGGGGGGAATTTCCGAAGATCAATCTTCATTTGCAACATTATGTAGAAAAGAATTCGAAATAAATGGAATATATAACAAATGTGAAATAGGAAAGATTTTAATAGGATCTTAAAATGAAAAAGATAAAAAATAAAGCACAGTCAGAAATGGTGGGTTTTGCATTAATAATAGTAGTAGTATCTGTAATTTTATTAATTTTTTTAAGCATATCTTTCAAAAAATCAAATGATGATATAACCAAAAGTTTTGAAGTTGACGCTTTTATTCAGTCTTCACTTTCATATACAACCGATTGCGCCATTCAATACACACCAAATTACTATAACATTCAAAGATTAATTTTAGCCTGCAACCAAAATCAGCCATGTATTGATGGGAGGCAAGCTTGTGAAGTACTAAATGAAAGTTTGCATGGAATAATTGAAAGTAGCTGGAAAATTGGAGAAAATGAGCCAACAAAAGGATATTATTTGAATATAACAGTTGAAGGGCAAGAATTAATCGGCTTTCAAGAGGGGAATATAACGAGAATTAACAAAGGAAGTTCTCAGATCTTGGATGGTGGAATAGATGTAATTTTTGTTGCATATAATTAAAATTTTAATTTTCTCAAACAATCTTTTCCCAAATTTATCTCTTTTTCCCAGATTTTGTAATATTTACTCCTTTCCTAAATTTTCAAGTGAATAATCATATGATCAACCGAAATTTCAGGCCGATGTCTAACTCTATTTTTTGTTTTTTCTTTAATTAAATGGATAAATCCAAACCTTTCTAAAAGTTTAATATCATCCATAGTTGCCTTAAATGGCCTTCCAAGGATTTTGGCTAAACCATAAATTGACTTAGGTTCCTTATATTTTATGGCATCTAACATTTTTGCTTTTTCTTTGGATAAGAGTTGTCTCAAAGCAGTAAGTCCATCAAAATCATATTTTCCTTCTTTTTCTGGGCTTGATGAAAAGATACTAAAACTACCTTTTGATTCTTTAATTGTAACTTCTCTTGTCTTTGTTTTTACCATTTTCTAAAATTTCCTTCATTTTATTAATTAATTTAATTGAATCAAGTCTTAATTTATCAACTTCTTGTGAGTTTAAATGATTCTCGGTTGAATATGTAAAAAGTTTTCTTTTATTTTTTAATTGAGTGTAAAAAAGTAAATCCTGGTAATCAATAAACAATTTATTTATCAATCTCAATTCTTCTCTTTCTATTTCTGGAAAATAATATTTTATCAGTAAGCAAATAGTCGCATTATGGTTTTTGGATAAAAATCCCTTTTGTAAAATAAGGGCAAGAGTTGTGTGATAAAGAGCATAATAGCAACCAGTAACACACCAATCCAAATAATTAAGTTTTAAATTATCTTTTACAAATTTAAGATTACTTTCAGATTTTTGTAGATGCCCTTCAATTTCAGAAAAATTTATTTTTTCTTCCCTAATCAATCTCATTTTTTCAAATTTTTTCAGTCTTCGTTCCAAAAATTTTCTGTTTTGAATCAAATTATTTATTTCCTTTAGATTCATTTTAATATTTCCTGATAAAACAAAAGATGCCCAGAAAGAGGATATCCTGAAGAAATTGCAGCTTGAACGGTTTTATCTTCTTTTAATTTAATTTCTTTCTGAAAATCTTTAAATCTGATTGAACGTGAATTTATTTTTATTCCTGTTTGAGATTCAGCATATTCTTCCGAATTTTTAAAATCAATCTTATTTTCACCAATGAGAATCAAATCAACATCCGATTCAGAGGCATAATTCTCTTTTGCAGTAGAACCAAACAAAAGAATAATTTCAGGGTTCTTTTTTAAATCTTTAATAAAATAATCAATTGCTTTCTTTCTAATTTTTTCTATTTTCAAGTATTTTTCAATATCTTTCATTAAAAATAAGGAATATGTTTTTTCATTTTTTAAAACAGAATATTGCTTCAAATTTCCAATTTTTTTAGAAGTAAGGATTTGGGCTTCTTCTAATTCTTTCAAAAATCTAAAAACACTGTTCTCATTCATCTTGGTTTTTCTAGATATTTCCCTTAAGTGAAATTTAGAATTTTTATTTTCATAAAATAATTTAATTATTTCTCTTAACCCTTTTTTGATTAATGTTATCATTTTTTAAACAATTGTTTAAATTATTTAAACGTTTCGACTTTTTATTCCAAAAACTTTATTTTTTATATCAAATATACAATATATATTATTTTTGAATATATATTGTTTTCGCAAAATATTTTAAAAAATTATTTCTGTCTTTTCTTAAAAGAGACACCAAAAGACTTATAAGTTAATCCTTCAAAACACCCTTTATCGACG
>CAZGQV010000004.1:0-62122 GCA_964527365.1 Candidatus Woesearchaeota archaeon | reverse complement strand
AACACAACATTCATATTTGGTTTTTCTTTTGCCATCTTAATATCCTCCTTTGCACCCTGTATAATTTTTAGTCGAACTAAAAACTGACATGAGATACACTATGTCGTATGAGTAATTAATTAAATTTACATTTATAAAACTTGTCCTAAAAGAAGCAATGAATTTATCCTTGATAAATCAATTTAATTTGATTTCTTCAAAATTAATTGTTTTTTCCAAATCATTTTCTTTCTTTTCTTCAAAATCAACAATTTTTTCTTGATTACTTTTAAAATATTCAGTAAAGTTATCTATTGTCCAATCTCCAGTATGAATTCCAGTTCCAATATAAGCTATTCTTAATGCCCACCATCCAATATATGAGCTCCAACCAATAATTCCTTTTTTTGTTCTTTCTTCCCTGGGTTTTTTAAATTCTTTATATGTTCCATAACCTGGAGCAAAGTATAATTTATTTTTCCAAATAAATTGTGGAACTTCTTTAAGTTTCATAGAAAAAACAATAAAAAGATGTTTTTAAGAATTATTGACATCAAAACAAATTTTCAACAATTTCATAACCTAAAACTTGAGCTTCTTTTACAAACTTAAAAAATTTATTATCTTTTTTTGCTGGGCATCTATTAGAAATTTTTATTTTATTTCCCAAAATAAAAATTGGAAAATCTTTACAGGTTTGAGGTCTGTTTTCATTTTTATGAATTAAACATTTTGAATCTTTCAAGGCAGGGCATCCACCCAATTTATTTTCAAAATTCAAAGAAAATTTTCCATCTATCAATTCTCGAAGAGAATTTTCCTTTAAGAGTAAATCTTTTTTGTCGTTTGACATGAGAATCATTTCTGGTTCGGATACAATTAGATACCCTTTCCTACAGCAATAGGCGTGGCATTCGTTTACACAATAGTCACTCAAATCAGCGCGAGATTTATTTGCTAATCTCTCAATTTCTTCCATTAATTTTCCTCAATAAAAATAATGGGTGAATTAAGTTAATAGAAGTATTGATCTCTACAAAACCCTCTCGAGTATTTCTTGAAGTATTAGCAAGCACACACAGTTATTGATTCTCAGCAAGACCCTTCCTTTCCCGAATCTTCTTAATAATATCCGCTTGTAAAGCTGTAGGAACTTTTTCAAAAGTCTGATCCAAAATAGACGATGTTCCTTTACCTTCAGTAGTACTTCGTAAATCGTTTGACCAACCAATCATTTCAGCTACGGGGATTTTAGCAGTAATTTCAGCAGAATCTTCTTCTTGTTTCATATCAAGCATTTGACCCCTTTTTCCACCAACTAATTTTGTAACAGAACCCATATATTCACAAGGCATATCAATAACATGAACTTGTAATGGCTCCAACATTGAAGGATTAGCACTTTTCATAGCTTTAGTTATACCATCCCTAACTGCAGGATAAACTTGTGCTGGGCCACGATGAATTGCATCTTCGTGTAATTTAATATCAACTAATGTAACTTTCATTTTCATACAAGGGTCTCTTGCAAGAGGGCCCGCATCCATAACCATTTCAAATGCATCTAAAACCATTTCAATAACTTCACCGATATGAACTTCTCCCCGAGTTTCATCCATAAACATGCTTCCCTTGTAGATATCTTTAACATTTCTAATTTCATCACTTCCCCAACCCATTTCCGTTAAACATTCTGTAACCGACAAATCTTTCTTTTTAACTCGTCCTTCTCTAAGTTCACCAGATTGAATTTTGTTATAAAGTTCTTCTTCCAAAGGTTCAACTTTAATAAAAAATCCATTATGCTTATTAGGACTTCTACCTTCAGCAGCATTAGATTGTTGAGTTGCACTTTCTCTATAAACAATAATTGGTGCAGAAGTTTTAACTTCTAAACCTTTTTCAGTTTTAATTCTATTTTCAATAATTTCTAAATGTAATTCCCCCATTCCAGAAATCAAAGATTCACCAGTTTGTTCATTAATTGTAATTTTAAGGGAAGGATCTTCTTTACCAACTTGTCTTAAAACTTCAACAAGTTTAGGCAAATCAGCAGCTTTTGTAGCTTCAATAGATTTTGTGACAACTGGTTCAAATAAATGAGTAATTGCTTCAAATGGTTCAATTTCAGTTGTAGCAACAGTTTCTCCAACAACAACATCACGTAATCCTACAACTCCAATAATATTCCCAGCAACACCTTCATTTACCAAAATCCTTTTAGCACCTTTGTAAACAGAAACTTGTTGAACTCTAACTTTCTTTTTTGTAGTAGTCATATAAACTTCGTCTCCTTGTTTAATAGTACCTGAAAATAATCTTCCTGCAGCGACTTCTCCGGCGTGTTTATCCACAGTAATTTTAATTGGTACAAATGCAATATTTCCTTCTCCATTACATTCCATTATAGATTTTCCAGGTTCAGTAGTTACATCTCCATGCCATATTTTTGGAATTCTATATTTTTGAGCTTGAACCGGATCAGGGTGATGCATAACAGTCATGCCCAAAACAACTTCATGAATTGGAGCTTTTTTAGCTAGTTCTTTGATATTCTCTTTTAATTTATCATCATTATCCTCGCTGTAAGCATCAATAATATCTTTAAAAGTAATATTATGTTCTTTCATGTATGGAACACTTAATCCCCAATTGTGGAATGCGCTACCAAATGCAACAGTCCCTTCACCAACACCAACTTTCCATTTTTCCTTGTAACCTTCTGGAGCAATCTTTTGAATTAATTCGTTAACGTGATTAATAATAGAAATAAACTTAGCTTGCATAGCTTCAGGAGTCAATTTAACTTCCTTAATTAATCTATCAACTTTATTAATAAACAAAACAGGTTTAACTAATTCCTTTAATGCTTGACGAACAACTGTTTCAGTTTGAGGCATAACTCCTTCAACAGCACAAGACAAAATAACACAACCATCAACTGCCCTCATAGCCCTTGTAACGTCTCCACCAAAATCAACATGTCCTGGAGTATCAATCAAATTAATTAAATAATCTTCTCCATTAATTTTGTGGATCATAGAAACCGAAGCTGAATCAATTGTAATTCCTCTTTCTGCTTCATCTTCGTGAAAATCTAAGGCTCTTTGTTTTCCTGCAGTTTCTTCACTCAACATTCCAGCTCCTGCAAGCAAATTATCAGAAAAGGTAGTTTTACCATGATCAATATGTGCAGCAATTGCAATATTTCTAATATGATCTTGTTTTCTCATTAAGTCAACTATTTCTACCATGTTAATTTGATAAGAAAATTAGTTTAAAAATGTTTCTGAAATAAATTTTATACGTCGATCGAATACAAGTCATAAAAAAATATTTCTGAATAAAATTAAAATAATCCCCTTCGAAAAAATAATTCAGTCATCTTTGCTATTTTCCTCATAGCATAAGAATCACTCTTCTTCATCATTTCAAAAATTTCTTCATATTCTTTAAAATTATCATAGAAATTATTCTCATAATAACCAAAACTTTTCTCCCTTGAATCTCCTTTTCCAGTTAAATTTTCATAAGCTTCCGAGAGTGCAATAAACTCTAATTCACTCTCTTTCTTTTTTTAATAGGATTTTTATCTGGATGATAAACTAAGGCTAATTTTTTATAAGCAGATTTAATTTCTTTTTCATTGGGATTTTTACCAATTCCAAGTCTTTCATTATAATCAGAAATTTCAGAAGGCTTTTTCATAATAAACATAAAAGAGAATTAACTTAAAAATATTTCTTTAACTCGATTCAAATTAGCAGCAATTTCATCTAAACATTTGTTCGCAGAACTTTTAGGTTTTTTATTATTAATTTTCACAGAATATTTTTGTTTAAAATATTTTTTACCAAGAACTTCAAAATCTTTTTTCAAAAAATACATTTTATGGGAATTTATTTCTTTTAAACTAGTTTCAATTAAATAATCATAAACTTTTAGAAACATTTTATCAATAGAAATTTTAATATTTTTAGAAAATTCCCTCAAGATCAAATTATCTTCAAAATTTCCAAGTGTTTTATCAAAATTCTTCTTTTTCCCAAGATATTTTTCACGAGGAGCATTTTTAATTTTCATAGGAATTTTACGGTGATATTTAATTAAAAGATCTTTCAAAATTATTGAAATATTTTTATTTAATTTTATATTCAAAAATTGATCAAAATTTTCATAATAAAAATCAGCAATATCTAAAAAAGAATATTCTATGGCTTTCCTAATTTTCTTAATTAAAATCAATGTACCATCAATTAAGGGATTTTCTTCGTTAGGATTTATTTTTAATTTTATTTTTTTTACATGGTATCTACAACACAATTTATCAAAATAATCTAATTCTGATTCCAAGTAAACAGAATTTATTTTGTTCCCTTTAATGGAACGAAAGTGATTTAAAAAAAATAAAACATTATTTTCAAATTCAATTCTGAATTCATTTAATGTTCTCAAATAAAGATTCTCTTCCACTAAATTAATTCCAGGTTCCCATGAATTTATTTCTACCATAATCAATTGATAAAAAAATATTTTATAAATAAATATGTGGTTTAGAATAATTAACTATCGAGCAGAATCAGCTTGCGCTTCAACTTCTTTTCTTTTTTTAATTGCAGAACTCTCACCATTTTCCTCATAAGCCATAAGAATTTCATCAGCAAGTGCTTGAGAGAATTTTTTCTTCTTTCCAAAAGCTTTATCGCTAGAACCATGAACAATGTTTCTTAATGACAAATTAACTCTTCTGATTGGAGAAACGTCTACAGCTTGAGGATATCTTGCCCCACCATATTCAACAACTGTTACTTCTTCACGTGGTGCAGAATTTTCAATTGCTTTAACAAAAACTTTAACTGGATTTTCTTTTGTTCTTTTTTCAATGATTTTGAAAGCTTCAATCACTGTTTTCATATTTTTTGAATATTTTCCAGTAGAATGCCCTAGTTCAATTTTATGTTTTTTACCTCGGTGCCCACACAATGATAATTTATTCATTAATCTTTCAACAACATTAACTTTCGCTTGACCATATTTCACAACATTTCTTCCATGCGATTTTAATACTAAACTTGGTTTCAAATTAATTGAAGATTTTAGTCCAGGATCTTTTATTTCAATATCCGAAATATCCCACAAGTCAAAGATTTTAAAATTTGGTAAATTTGATTTCGCCTTTTCTTCAACAACGGGGGTTTCAATAACTTCTTGTTCTGGAGTTTCAGTTTCAACTTTTTGTTCTTGTATTTTTTCAACTTTTTGTTCTTGTATTTTTTCTTCAGCCATTTTATCTTCTACCCTTCTGTATCTTACCATTTACTAATCTATGCAAAGGTTGATCATTTACTTTAATAATTTTATATCTAACTCCAGGAATGTCCCCTTTACTACGCCCTTGTTTTCCACCAATTCTTTCAATCATAACTTCATCATGTTCATCAACAAATTTTTGAGCCAAATTACCTGGAATGAAAACTGAAACTTGTTTTCCATTCTTTGTTAATTGAACTTTAGCACATTTTCTCATCGCTGAATTTGGCTGTTTTGCTTCTTTTTGGAACTTAGATAAAACAATTCCTTTGGCTTGATTAGCTCCAGCAAGAGGATCAGATTTAGCATAAAGATCTAAAATTTGAACTTTAAATTTTCTAGACTTCCATCTAAATTTTTTTCTATCTTTCAATTTTTTAACAGCGTTTTTTAATCCCATTTTATAGTTAGTATGAATATTGTTAAGAATTTTAGTTTTTAAAGGTTGCTATTATTTTTCAAAAATATCTATTTTATATTGGGAATTCTTTTCCAAAAACATTTTATCTGCCTTTATTGAATTAGGTTTTATTGTATTTTTAAAAACTTCTATTTTAGAACTATTTGGGCGATATTGCACATAATTTTTTGAAAAATAAATTCTTTCCTGATGGGAAGAATAATGGTTATATGTTTCAGTTATTTTTTCCAAATTATTAATATCTTCTTCTAACATTTCCCAAGTTCTTTTTCCCCATTGAACAAGAATAATATTTTTTGAAATTTTTTTTAATTCATCAATTTGCCCATAATAAAATATAGATAATGCTTTCCGATAAATTTCTTTTTTCATAAAATACTTAAGAATTCAAAAGTAATATAACTACCTATTGAACCCGATAATCCAAACCAAAAAAATTTTTAACAATTTTTTGCATTTCCAAAAGTCTTCTTTTATTTCTGCCAAGAAGTGCAGCCTTATTTTCTGAACCAGCATTCACAATAATCTCTTCGGGGGTAATATTCATTTCTTTAAATGTAACTGGGGCAATAATTTGTTGAATAAATGTTTTAGCATCTTCAATTCCCCGAGGTTTTGGAAGAACTCTAATTCTTTTTTTAACAATTCCAGATAATTTCCTTAAATTTTCATTATCTCGTCCTAAAGCTTGGGAAATTTTTGATTTTGGAACACAAAACATTAAAGTATCGTTATAAGAAAAATGAAATCTAGTTTGGATCCGAGTAATCTTACTAAAAAGATTCAAATGCCTCAAGTCCTTCATATCAATTGTATTTATCATTGTCTATAATTATTTATAATTAAATTTATTTATAAAAATTGTTGTTTTGGAGTTATTGAAGTTTTTCTTCGATAATTTTGGGATCAGCAATTTTTTTATCTTTCTCTTTTTTAACTAGTGAACCAACTACATTTACTTTTAATCCTGGAAGTCCCGTCCCTACTGGAACTGGTTGATTCAATATAATATTTTCAATAACACTTACAAGTTTATCTGTTGAACCTTTGATAATTGCGTTAACAAATTGTTTCACTGGTGTTTCAAAAGTTGCTCTTGCAAGAATTGAAGCTTTTTGTGCAATAATTCCCATTCTTGTAACTCCCTTAACATCCCCATTATTTGTCATAGAATCAGCAGCCAATTTCAAGTGTCTCATATTAATATCTAATCCTTGAGAATTAAGAACTTCTTCAATTTCATTAATTATTAATTGTCTTGCAGCTTCAATACCCAATATTCCCGCAACTTCATGTAAATCATTTGAAATTAATTTTCTCTTATCAATTTCTTTCAATTTAATCAATTCTTTCATGTTTGTACCAAGAGTAACAATTGCAAAATCTTTACCTCTTTTAACAATTAAAATTTGTGCAATTCCTTTAATTCCTGAAATTATTGTATTTTTCAATTTTTCTTTAAGTTGATAAATCTCTCTAAATCCATAACTTGAAGCATCTAATAAAATTGCACTATTTCCTTCTTTAACATCAAAACCTAATTCATTTAATCTTTCAACAATTTTTCCAATTGAAGAATGGGTTTGCTTTAATGATTTTTTATCAATTACAATCTTAATTTGTTTATTACCAAAATCCAAATTAATTTCTGAAGAAATTTCTTTTAATTTAATTTCTTTTATTTTTTCAGCAAAAATCTTAGCCTGTTCCTCATTATTATATTCTTTCTCTAAATAAATTTCCATTTTGGGTGAAGAGGGTTTTTTTCTCGCATCGAAAATTTCAATAATTCTTGGTAGACCAGTAGTTACCTGCATTTCAGCAACACCTGCCATATGAAATGTATTCAAAACCATCTGTGTTGAAGCCTCACCAAAAGATTGAGCCGTAACAAGACCAATTGCTTCACCTGGAGAAATTTGTTCATTCATATGCAATTTAGTAACATCAAGACCATCATCCCCATACTTAAATTGAATAATGTTGTTTCCTGAATCTCTAATAGTTCCATCATACTCAACTCTAATATCTTGAAAAGCATTAGCTAAACGCCTATACAAATAACCTGACTTTGGAGTTCTTAAAGCAGTATCCATTAATGAATCTCTACCTGTAATCGCTTGGAAGAAAAATTCATCTGGTCGTAAGCCCTTGATAAATGGACTTTTAATAAATCCCCTAGCTTTGGGACTTAAATCTTTTTTCTTAAAGAAAGAAAGTGTCCTTTCAGTATAACCAATATTAATACGTCCACCAGCAAAAGCTTGCTGTCCAACACATGAAGCCATTTGAGTAATATTCAAAATATTTCCCCCGCCCCCAGATTTCATCATATGGCTAACTGGATTAGTCATCGGAAATTCTTTTTTAACAATTCCACCAATTTTAGTTCTCACTTCATTTAATGTTTTTAAAATATGAATTTCTCTTGATTCTTCAGCAGTTTTTCCCGGAATTAATTCAATAGTTCCATCTTTTTCTGATTCTAAAATTTCTTTTACCTTTTTTCCAGATTCATTCATAATCTTTTCACCTTGTTTAATCAAATTTTCATCAAGATCAAAATCTTCAACTGAAGCAGTAATTCCCCTGTTTGATAAATAATTTTTACCAAGATCAAAAGCTTTTTTCAAAGTAGTAAATGCTTTATTTCTTCCATACTGAGCATCAATAAGTTTAACCAATTCTCCAGCTTCCTCAGCAAATGTTGTTTTATCAATAATTCCTCCAATAATTTTACCGCTTTTAATTTGAATAGAATCATTTACAAAATCTATTTTAGGCAAAATAATTGAAAATAATTCTTTACCTGAAATTGTTTTTTTACTAACTTCAGCGTCTATACCTGAACTAAATAATAATTGGTTTGCTTCTTCTTGACTAAATTCTGATTCCCCAAGCAAATAATTTCCAGTATTAACATCTTTAATACAACCAATTAAGTTTGTATTATTTTTGGGTGAAATTAAATTTTGTTTAACACCCAATAATTCTCTAGCTTCAGCTCTAGCTTCTTCTGTTTGTGGAGAGTGTATATTCATTTCATCACCATCATAATCTGCATTATATGGGGCAGCTGCTGCAGGATGCATACGGAAAGTTTTTCCTGGAAGAACTCTCACAAGATGCGCCATAAGACTAGCCCTATGTAGTGAAGGATGACGATTAAATAAAACAATATCTCCGTCCTGCAAATGTCTTTCAACTTGGTAACCTGGTTTGATTTCTTCAACAATTTCTTCTTGCAATTCTTTTGCAATTTTCTTCTTTCTCCCATCAGGTCGAATAATATAATTAGCTCCAGGCCAAGTAGAACCATTTTTGATTAATTCAGACAATTTTGCTTTATTTAAATCTGTAACAGTTTCAGCAACAGTAACAATTTTTGCAATTTCAAAAGGAACACCCACTTCATTAATTCTTAAATTTGGATCTGGACTGATAACCGTTCTTCCAGAATAATTAACTCTTTTACCCGCAATATTTTTTCTAATTCTACCTTCTTTACCTTTAATTCTTTCAGTTATTGTTTTCAAAGGTTGACCACTTCTATGTCTTGCAGGTGGAACTCTTGCAACTGAATTATCAAAGAATGTTGTAACATGATATTGTAATAAATCCCACAAATCTTCAATAATAACTTCTGGGGCTCCAGCATTCAAGTTTTCCCAAAGTCTTTGATTAGCTCTAATAATATCTGATAATTTATGAGTTAAATCATCTTCACTTCTCTCACCTGTTTCTAAAATAATGGATGGTCTTACCGTTACTGGAGGTACCAAGAGAGAAGTTAAAACAGCCCATTCTGGACGGCAAGTTTTAGGATTAACCCCAATTTTTTTTAATTCTTCATCTGGAATTTTAACAAGCATTTCTCTAACTTCAGTTGGGAAAATTCTTGTTTTACCCTTGTAAAAACCAGTTGGTTTATCAAGTTTCATTTTTTCTTGATTTTGTTGGCAATGGGGACATTTTTTCACATCTTTAGCTTTTTTAGCTCTTTCAGTTGGAGAATATTTTTCAAGTTTTTTTTCATCTAACATTAATTTTCCACAATCTTGGCAAAAACATCGAAGTCCTAATTCAATTAATGGAACATATTTCAAATGAATAACAGCTTTTGCTAAGTCAATACTTCCTGGGTGTCCCAAACATTCTTTAATTCTTCCACCACAAGTTCTACATCTAACTCCAGGATCAATTGCCCCAAGTCTTAAATCCATTAATCCCCCATCAACAGGATAACCATCAATATCATAAAGTTCTGGAGTTACAATTTTTGCAACCGTCAACTTTTTAATTTGATCTGGATTAAGTAAGGTAAATCTAATTTCCCCGATTTTTTTTCTTATTGGTTTTTTCATTTTATTATTTCTTTATTCTAGTTTTTAAATTTATTATTCGTATTTGTTTTTTAATTCAAATTCTGTATTCATGTGAAGTCCTTGTAATTCTTCAACTAATAATTTGAAAGCATATGAAACTTCAACTGGTTCAACATTTTCTGAATGGCATTTAGGACAAGAAGTTTTTCCCCGAATAGTATCTTCAAGAGCAACTGAACCACAATTTGAACAAATTGGAAGTACAACTTTATCCGAATCATATCTTTCTTTCAATAGCAATGATGCACCATGTGCAACTAATGCTTGTTGTTCCATTTCTCCTAATCTTAATGCTCCTCCACGGCTTCTACCTTCAATAGGCTGTCTTGTAAGTAAAGCAATTTTACCTGAAGCACGACCATGAATTTTATTTGCAACCATATATTTAAGTTTCAAATAATATAAATTTCCGACAAAAATCTTTGATTCCATTTTTTTACCAGTAATAGCATGATACATTGATTCTTTTCCATCAAATCTAAATCCTAATTTTGTTAATTGTTCTTCCAATTCTTTTTTACTTTCACCAGAAAATGAAGTTCCATTAACAACTTCTCCTCGAAGTGAAGCAGTTTTACCAGCAAGTAATTCCAATAAATAACCCACAGTCATACGACTTGGTAATCCATGGGGATTAAATATAACATCAGGTTTAACCCCTGAAGCTGTAAAAGGAATATCTTGTTCAGGAATAACAGCCCCAATAACACCTTTCTGCCCATGAGCAGTAGCATATTTATCTCCTACTTCTGGAATTCTTAAATCTCTTGTTTTTACTTGAACAATTTTGTTGCCCTCGCTGTCAACAGTAATAAAGACAGCATCAACTTTTCCTTTTTCTTCTTGTCTAAGTGTTACACTAGATTCTTTTTTAGTTCTAATTGAAATTTCTCTAGCTTCTGATAAAAATTTGGGCGGTGAAGTTTTTCCAATCAATACTTCTCCTTCTTTTATGTCTGCTTCTGGAGCAATAACACCATCTTCTTCTAATGAAGAATAAAGTGATTCCATTTTATATCCTGAAATATCTTTATCAGGAATACAAATTTCATCTTTTAATCCCCCAGCATAATTCATTTCAACAGCCGAATATGGTCTAAAGTAAAAGCTTCGTCCAACTCCCCTATCTAATGAACCTTTGTTGAATACTAATGCATCTTCCATATTGTAACCTTCATAAGTCATAATTGCTACAGTTAAATTTTGACCTGCAGGGTGCGTATTCAAAGTATCATAAACAAAACTCCTAACTAATGGTTTTTGAGGATATTGTAAAATTGAAACATCTGTATCTAATCTACACAAATAGTTAGCTGCATAAAGTCCTAAAGCCTGTTTCTGAGTCTTTGAACCCCTGTTTAATCTTGAAGATTGATCATGATTACCATAAGGAACTAAGCTTGTTACAGCCCCTAAAAATGCAATTGAATCAATTTCCAAGTGAGTGTGTTCTGGAGTTATTTCTTCTTCGTATACTGCAACTAATGCCCCTTCTTCTTCTGATGCATCTATGTATTCAATAAGTCCTTCCTCTATCAAATTATCCCAAGTCATTTCTCCTTGTTCTAATCTAATTAAATGTTCATTCTTTAATTTTGAAGCCCCATTATTGACAATAATTAAAGGTCTTAATGCTCTTCCTGGTTCAGTAGAAATTGAAATTGTTTGGAGTCCCTTATTTTCATTCAAATTTAATTGAACGGGTAAATTTCCACTTCTTCTTTTTTCTTTAATAATTTTAGTAAATTCTGTGGGGTTTGTAGTATTTCCAACATAATTTCCATTAAAAAATACTTCTGAACCTTCAGTAGCTTCTTTATCCAAACCTAATTCTTCTAATTCAATTAAAAATTTATTTTCGTCTAAATTTACTCTTGTAGAAATTTTTGATAGTAATGCTAAATTTTTTCTAAGACCAATTTCAGTACCTTCAGGTGTTTCAATTGGACAAAATCTTCCAAAATGTGTTGGATGTAGAGTTCTTGCTTTAAAATTTTCTTGGCTACTTTCAAGCATACTTGAGACTCTTTGTAATTGAGAAATTGTCGCTAGATAATTTGTTTTATCCATGTTTTGTGTAACTCCACTTCTTTCTCCAGTCCAAGAACCAGTAGCAATTGCTGATTCAATTCTGTGACTAAATAAAGTAGATTTAGCTAAAACTTTAATCGAGAAAAATTTCTTTCTCTTTGAAGATTTTTGTAATGAATATTGTAAATCTCTAACCAAAATTCCCAAATTAACTCTGAATAAAGTTGCTAATAAATCTCCAGATAATCTTACTCTTTTATTTGCATAATGATCTTTATCTGTTCGTACTTCTGGATTATCTTTAGCAATTAAATATTGTTTAATTAATTTACATAGAGTAATTGCTTTTTTCATCCTATCTTCTTTTTCTTGACCTATGTGTGGAAATAAATATGAATCAATTCTTTGTTTCACCCTATCTAAAATTTCTTTTGTAGTACCTTGTAAATTTGTTTTTTCTGCAATATACATCATAGCATCTTCTTCTGTTGCCAAATTAACAAATTCATATAAATTAACAATAATGCTATCTGTTTCTTTATTAATATATTTTGCAATTTCTGATTCTTTTGTAATGCCCAAAGCTTTTAATAAAACAATAGCAGGAATTCCTCTAAATCTAGAAAAATCTATTTCAAAAAGACCTTCTTTATTTTCAGTAATTGTTGTCGGAATACGATAAGTTCCTTTAAGAAAAAATAATTTTAAAACAAGTTCTTTTTTTGCATTAGCTTCAATAAAAGGTTGATTTTCAGCCAAATCTTCAGCCATAACCATAACTCTTTCATTGCCTTTAATAATAAAATAACCCCCAGCATCCAATGGATCTTGATAGTTTTGAATTAATTCTTCCTTATTTAATCCATTCGTATTACAAGCTTCACTTTTTACCATCACGGGTATTTTCCCTATTTCTACAATTTCAGAATCAACTTGACCATCTTTTTTTACAGTTAATTCTAAACTTATTGGAGCAGAATAAGTTAATTTTCTAATTCTCGCTTCATAAGGCATAATCCTGGAGGCGGAACCATCAGATTCAATTACAATTGGTTTCCCAACTTCAATTTTTCCCAACTTAATTTCATAATCTTCTTCATCTTGTTCAATAGATCCCGAGATTTCATTAACAATTTCTTGGAGTCTATGTGCAAGAAATTCATTATATGATGTAACATTAGATTCAACAAGTGAGTGATCTTCTAAATATTTTTTAACAATTAAATGTTTATCTTGTCCAACCATTTTAAACAACAACTCTAAAGTAAATATTTACTTCATCTCCTTCTTTTCTTTCTATTTTTATAATATCTCCAACAATACAATTTTCAGGCAATCCTGGATCACTTGACAAAATTTTAGGCAATTGAACCTTAGAAATATTCAATTTAGTAAATAATTCTTCAGACTCTTTTTCGGATATCTTTGTGTGCTTTGGTTGTAGAATATGCATTTTTTGTCGTTAAGGTTTTTTTTAATATGACATAATACTCTTTAGTTATTATGCAATACAAAACTGTAAAAAAATTAATTTATAAATGTTTCGTTTTTTATCTTTTTAAAAATTTTCGGGGTATGAGTATGGGTTTTGTAAAATATATTATTTAATTGAGATAAATCGCTCTATTTTCTAAAAGAAAATGGCCCCGAAGGGATTTGAACCCTCGACACCTGGATTAAAAGTCCAGTGCTCTAACCAGGCTGAGCTACGAAGCCATTAATGAAAATAGAAATAATTAGTTTATAAAATTTTCTGAATTAAGAAAATCAACAAAGTCCCAAAAATCCACAAATACCTTTATCAATATAATCTGGTTTATGATAAAATCGAAGATAATCTTGAATTCCTTGTTCAGTTAATTCACATCCTGAATCTTTTTTTATCAAATATCCTCGATTAATAAAATTTTTTGTAATTTCAGAATTAACTTTTTGACCATTATTAATTACGAAAGAATCTAATGCTTTTTTTTCAGCCTGAAACTTTTTCGTTTGTTCTTCTGATAATTTCATTTTAAATATTTGTTTATTTTTTCAGAAAATTCTTGTTGAGTAATTGTTCCACTTATTTCTTCTACAACTGAACCATTTTTGAAAATAACAAAATGGGGTATTGATTGGACTCCGTATTTTTCAGCAACTCCAGGATTATCATCAATATTAATTTTGCCAATTTTTACATTTTCAGAAAATTCTTCATTTAAATCTTCAAGAATTGGACTCATCATCATACAAGGCATGCACCATTCAGCAAAAAAATCAATCAAAACGATTCCATTTTTTGTAAAAGATTCAAATTCTCCATTTGTCAATTCTGGCACAATCTTTGTCATGTAATTTCGGAAGCTAGAATTATTTATAAAATTATATATTATCCATTATTTTCTTTCATAAGTCAAGAAAGAATATTCAAGACCTTTGTTTGTTTTATGCAATTCTTTATTTATGAGATTCCAATCATTCCAATCAATCTCTGGAAAATAAGCATCTCCTTCAAAAGTTTTTCGGATATGAGTAAGTTCCATTTTATTTGCAAAAGGTAAAAATAAATCATAAATTTCTCCACCACCCATAACATAGGCGGGGTTTCCATTAGTAAATTGAATTGCTTCTTCCATATTTTTTGCAAGATAAATTCCATCTTCAGAAAGTTCATTTCTTGACATAACAATTTTTTTCCTTCCAGGCAATTCTCTAAATTTTTTTGGAATGGATTCAAAAGTTTTTCTTCCCATAATAACATAATGTCCCATTGTTAATTCTTTAAAATGGTTCATATCTTTTGAAATTTTCCAAGGAATTTTATTGTCAATTCCAATAACCTTATTTTCAGAAAGTGCGGCAATTAATGTTAAATCCATTTTTATAAAATGTATAATTTATTTATAAAATTATACATTTTACCTGTTGACAATTAAAGTAGTAATCAATATTTAAAAGAATAGAAAGATTTTTTGAAAACATGAAACAATACTTAAATCTTTTAGAAAATATTTTAACAAATGGAAAGAAAAAATCAGATCGTACGGGAACAGGAACAATTAGTTTATTTGGCCCACAAATGGAATTTGATTTGGAAGAGGGTTTTCCTTTAATTACTACAAAAAAGATACATTTGAAATCAATAATTCATGAATTGCTTTGGATGTTAAATGGAGATACAAATATAAAATATTTAAATGATAATGGGGTAAGGATCTGGAATGAATGGGCAGATGAAAAAGGAGATCTTGGACCAATATATGGTGCACAATGGAGAAATTGGAATGGCGAGGGAATAGATCAGATGTATGAAGCCACAAACCAACTTAAAAATAATCCTGACAATAGGAGAATAATGGTGAATGCTTGGAATCCGAGTGTTCTACCAGAATATGGAAAAACTTTTTCAGAAAATGTTGCAAATGGTAAAGCTGCTCTCCCCCCATGCCATTCTTTTTTTCAATTTTATGCAATCGAAGGAGATTTATATTGTAAGATGTATCAAAGAAGTGCAGATATTTTTTTAGGAGTTCCATTTAATATAGCAAGTTATTCATTACTAACCCAAATGGTTGGACAAGTTACAGGATTAAAACCTAAAAAATTTATTCATACTTTTGGAGATGCCCACATTTATTTAAATCATTTAGATCAAGTAAAAAAACAATTATCTAGGAAACCAAAGGATTTACCTCAAATGATATTGAATCCGAAGA
This sequence comes from Candidatus Woesearchaeota archaeon, assembly GCA_964527365.1. Classification (GTDB taxonomy): domain Archaea; phylum Nanobdellota; class Nanobdellia; order Pacearchaeales; family GW2011-AR1; genus GW2011-AR1. The sequence goes on along the minus strand of CAZGQV010000004.1, from coordinate 46,298 downwards.
TAAAAAATATTTTTGATTTTAAATATGAAGATTTTAAATTAGAAAATTATAATCCGGACCCAGTAATAAAAGCCACAATTTCAATTTAATATAATTTTGTACACAAATCCATAAATAAAATACAACTCTATGTAATAAAATGAAAAAAGGAAAATTAATTATCTTTGAAACAATAAATGGAGGTGGAAAAGAAGAACAAATGTCTAGATTACAAAGATATATTTACAAATTAGCTAGGGCAAATACAATTTTTTTAACAAGAGAACCAAATGAGTTTGATGCTAATGGTAAAATGGCTAGACAGATGTTAGCTTCTGATGGAAACCCCTATGAAAATGGTTTAGTTGCAGTGGAATATTTTGCAAAAAATAGACAAACACATAATAAGATATTTGATTCAATGTTGGATAAAGGAATTGATGTTTTATGTGATCGGTATTATTATTCTAATTTAGCTTATCAACATGCCCAAGGAATTTCTTATGAAGAAATTGCAAAAGCAAATCAAAATACTCGCAGACCAGATTTGACATATATCTTTAATGTAACTCCAGAAGAAGCAGTTAGAAGAAAAAATAGAAGTCAAGATATTCGGGGAAGAAAATTTGATTCAGACATTAAATTTAATAAAAGAGTTTTAGATAATTATTTGGAACTTGGAAAGATTCTACCAGATTTAATGCAAGATAATTCAATTGTGTATATTAATGGAATGCAATCAATTGAGGATGTTTGGGTGGATGTAAAAAAAGTATATGATGAAACCCTTCTTTAAAACAATCCAGTACTTCCAAAACCATCTTCTCCACGAGAACTTTCATCTAATTCATTAACTTCTTCAATTTTTCCATGGACAACTGGTTGAATTAAAATTTGTGCAACTTTCTGCCCTTTTTTAATTTTGTAATTTTTAGAACCAACATTTAACAAAATAATTTTATATTCTCCTCGATAATTTGAATCAATTACTCCCCCAAGACAAGTAACTCCATTTTTTGCAATTCCCGATTTATCCCAAACAAGAGCAACATACCCTTTTGGAAATTCCATAGAAATTCCAGTTTTTACAAGAACTCTACATTTAGGTTTTATAATCAATTTTTCACATGAAAAAATGTCCATTGCAACATCTTCAGGATATGCATAAGAAGGAATTTTTGCATCAGAAACCAGTTTCTTAATTTTTATTTTTACCATTTTAATCTATCAAAATTTAATTTTATTGCATCAATTTTTGTATCTAATTGAATCAATTCAACTCCCGCCATTTTCAACAATTTTTTACCAGCAATGAATTCTAGAACATCAAAATATTTATCAGACAAATAAACAACTTTTTTTATGCCTGCCTGAATTATTGCTTTTGCACATTCATTACAAGGAGAAAGCCCAACATACATAGAGCAATTTTTCAAACTTTCTTTTGTTGAATTTAAAATAGCATTTAATTCTGCATGGCAAACATATGCATATTTTGTTTCCAAAAAATCCCCTTTTCTTTCCCAAGGAAAATCTTCATCTTTAATTCCCCGGGGTGCCCCATTGTAACCAGTTCCAACAACTTTGTTATTTTCATCAACTATGCAAGCTCCAACTTGGGTCGAGGGATCTTTACTTCTTTGCGAAGACAAAATAGCAATTCCCATGAAATATTCGTCCCAAGAAAGATAGTCTTTCCTACCCAAATATTTAGATTGTTTTTTTTCGGTGATTTGTTCTAAAACCAATTGAACTTGACGACAAAGTTCTTCAATAGAACCATTATTATCAAAAGCAAAATCAGATAATTCAATACATTGTTTTAGATTTTGTTTATTGGGATCAGTAGAGGTCATTTCTCTTTCCTCATTATCTACAAATTCCTCAAAAGATATTTGGTCTGTTTCACTTTCCCTTAATATAGCCCTTTCATATCTTAATCTTTTATTGGCATCAACACTAAACAAATAAAATTCCTCTTTATTTTTTAAAGAAAATATTTCTCCAGGAGTTCTTAAACTTTCAATGATACAATTTTTTCCTTCTTCTTTTGCCATTAAATATAATTGTTCTGCAATATAACTTGAAGAATTATTCTCCCGAAGTTCATTTGCAACTGAGACCATAGAATTTCTACTTACTTCAAGACCTCTTTCATTAATTTCTTTAATCAAATAATCTCTAACAGAATAATGTTTGAAACCTTTGTTTTTTAGAAATTCTACAATTGTACCTTTTCCTGCAGCAAGAGTTCCGGTGATTCCAATGATCATATTTTTTCAAAGAACAATTACTTTTTATTAATTATTATATTTTTATGTCTATGTTTTCAAAATAATTACCTAATTCTTCTTTCAATTTCTTAAGATATTTTTCAGAAATATCTTTTTCACGGTTATATTTCTCCTCGATAAACTTTTCTGAATTTCTAAATCCTTGTAATGAGTAATTTTTTGCTTTTTTTCCAAGTATTTCTAAAACCCATTCACCCATTTTTTTAACTTCTTCCTTGTCATGGATTCCTGGAACAATGGTTGTTCTAAATTCATATTCTAAATTTGAACTCGAAATTAATTTAATACTCTCTTCAATTTTGTTTAAATCAATATTTGTTCCAATTGTGGTTGTATATTTTTCTTTTCCAGATTTAATATCCATTGCAATGTAATCAATTAATTCTTCATCAATAAATTCTTTTAATTTTTCAGGAAAACTCCCATTAGTATCTAATTTAATGGGGTAACCCATCATTTTTATTTTTTTTAAAAATTTTTTTTCCAAAGTCAAAAGTGGTTCTCCCCCAGTAAAACAAACCCCTTCTAATTGATCTTTTCTTTTTTCTAAGAAAGATAAAATTTCTTCTTCAGAAATTGATTCTGAGTCATTTTTTAAAACTAACTCGGGATTATGGCAAAACCCACACCTAAAATTACAACCAAATAAAAATAAAGTACAAGCTATTTTACCTGGATAATCAATCAAAGTTAATTTTTGAATTCCTTTAACATTCATTTTCATTAGTTGGTATGAAAGTCTTTCGGTCTGCCCATTCTTCCTGTTTTCCCTCATTCCATTGATTAACTGGTCTAATAAAACCTACAACCCTAGAATAAACTTCACATTTTGTTTTTGTCATTTTTCCTCCTTTGTCTCCGTAGAGATTATTTCTTGTTCTGGGGATTCCAATTTACATTTGGGGCAGTATGCATGTTCTCCAGATAAATACCCATGAATAGGACAAATTGAAAATGTAGGTGTAATTGTAAAATAAGGTAAGTGATAATTTTCTGCGATTTTTTTTACCATTTTTTTTGCTTGTTCAGCTGTTATCTTTTCTCCAATGAATCCATGGAGAACTGTTCCTCCAGTATATTTCGTTTGTAAAGTGTCTTGCAAATCTAAGGCTTCAAAAAGATCATCGGTGTGCCCCACAGGTAAAGCTGTAGAATTTGTATAATATGGGTTGGCATCAAAATTTCTTACTTTTTCTTCGTTAGCAACAATTATCCTTCCAAATCTTTCTTTATCTAATCTTGCAAACCTATATCCGGTACCTTCTCCAGGAGTTGCTTCTAAATTATAGATATTTCCCGATTCTTCTTGAAATTCTTCCAATTTCTTTCTCATGAATTCTAATGTTCTTAGGGCAAATTCTTTTCCTTCGGGTGTTGCAATGTTTTCTCCAGGCATAAAATTCATGATGGCTTCATTCATTCCAAGTAACCCAATGGTAGAAAAGTGATTTTTCCAATATTGGTTAAATCTCTTCTTTATGTTTCGCAAATAAAATTTAGAATAAGGATATAATCCCATATCCGTAAATCTCTCAACTGCTTTTCTTTTAATCTCTAAGCTCTCTTTAGCAAGTTCCATTAATCTACCCAACCTTTCCATAAAATCTCTTTCGTCAATAGATGTATGGCCCAAACGAGGCATATTAATTGTAACAACGCCAATTGAACCTGTCAAAGGATTAGATCCAAATAATCCACCCCCTCTTTTTTTCAATTGAGTGTTATCGATTCTTAATCTGCAACACATACTCCTAGTGTCTTCAGGTTTCATATCTGAATTAATAAAATTAGAAAAATAAGGTATCCCATATTTTGCAGTCATTTCCCAAATTTCTTTATAATCTGGATTATCCCATTCAAAATCTTTTGTGATGTTATATGTTGGTATGGGAAATGTGAAAAGTCTACCATCAGCATCACCCTCAAGCATACCTTCGGCAAAAGCACGATTAATTATTTTCATTTCTTCTTCAAATTCACCGTATGTTTCTTTTTGGGGCTGACCACCAATAATCACTGGTTCATTTTTCATATATTCTGGAACTTTCAAATCCATTGTAATGTTTGTAAAAGGAGTTTGAAAACCAACTCTTGTAGGAACAGCCAAATTAAATAAAAATTCTTGGATGGCTTGTTTAACTTCCCTATACGTTAAATTATCATATTTTATGAATGGTGCAAGAAGAGTATCAAAATTTGAAAATGCTTGTGCTCCTGCACTTTCCCCTTGCAATGTATAGAAGAAATTAACTATCTGACCCAATGCTGGTCTAAAATGTTTTGGAGGTCTTGAAGAAACTTTTCCAGGAACCCCTTTAAATCCTGTCATAAGTAAATCTTTCAAATCCCAACCAACACAATATGATCCAAGGGTGCCTAAATCATGAATATGTAAGTCCCCCCTTTCATGAGAATTTCTGATAGCTTCAGGATAAATTCTTCTAGTCCAATAATTTTTCATAATTTTTTCAACAATATAATTATTCAATCCCTGTAGGGAATAACCCATATTTGAATTTTCTTTAATCATCCAATCATTTGAGCCCACATAATCGTCCACAACTTCTATCGTGTCAAAAAGTCCTTTAACTTTTCTCAATTCTTCATGGCTTTGCCGATATAAGATATATGCTTTTGAAACTTTTGCATGGCCTTCTTCAATCAAAATTTTTTCAACAGTATTTTGAACTTCTTCAACATTTGGAACAGCATCTTCTCTAATTTTTGAAAATATGGTTTCAATTATAAGTTTAGATAAACTTTCTGCTTTTTTTCTGTCACTACCACCAACGGCCTTGGCAGCTTTCCAAATAGCCTCAGTAATTTTTTCTTCATTAAAAGGAACAACACTACCATCTCGTTTTCTTATTTTTCTTGTCATTCTAAATCTTTTATTTCCCCCATGAAATCTTCAATATCCTTAAAATCTCGATACACAGAAGCAAATCTAACATATGCAACTTTATCCAATTTTTTTATTTTTTTCATAATCATTTCCCCTATCAATTTACTTTTTATTTCCTTTTTACCTTTTTTTCTAAGTTGTTCTTCAATTTCTCTTGAAATATTTCTTATCTTTTCTTTTGAAACAGGTCTTTTTTCAAAAGCTCTGTCAACACCACGTTTGATTTTTTCAAGATCAAACTTTTGCCTTGTGTCATCTTTTTTTATAATATAAATTTCTGCCTCTGCAACTTTTTCATAAGTTGTGAATCTTTTTGAACATTTTAAACACTCCCTTCTTCTTCTAGTTCCCCCTGGTGAAACTCTTTTATCAGTTACCTTTGATTTTGTATGTTGGCAAAATGGACAGTTCATTTTTTTATTAATATACCATCTGTTGTATGAAGAGATTATAAAACTCCCCATAAACTGTATTTAGTGAAAACAAATAGTTTTTTTCTTATTTAAACTTTCATGACTATTTTTTAAGGACAAGAGGGAAAAACTGAATTTGAATAGTAACAAATTATATTAACTTAAAATTCTCAATCCAAATATGTTAGACATGAATACTTATTGGCTTTTGGCAGAAGAAGATTTAGAAAATCTAAGATATGTTGTGGATAATTTCAAACCATTTAAAATCCATGTTCGAGGGGTTGTTGAAAATAGGGAAAAATTTAAAGAAATCAATGAAAACCTAGAAGGCAAGACTTTGGATTTTGAGAAAAAGAAAAAAGGTTATTTATTTAAAGTTGATGGAAAAGATTTATTTTATTTTGAAGGATTAAGAAAAAAAAGTTTTGATGTAAGATATGATCAAGACCATAATGATAATTTTAAGGATCTTTCAAAATTAGTAACGGTTGACTATGAAAAAAATGAATATATGGAAATTTGGTTTAGTGGAAAAATAAAAGTAGAACCCTCAAATAAGGATAGGGCTCCTGGAATTCCTTTTTATAGAATTAAGAAATCTTAAAAACTCATTCTTCCCCCTTATTTTATGAAACAAAAATATGAATTATTGGCTCCAGCAGGAAGTTTTCCCACATTGGTGGCGGCTATAAATGCAGGTGCAGATGCAGTTTATTTCGGATTAAAAGAATTCTCCATGAGGGCATCTGCAAAGAATTTTACAATTAAAGATTTAGAAAAAATAAATAAAATTTGTGGGAAAAAAGTAAAAAAATATGTAACAATTAATGTAATAATTTATGGTGAAGAATTAAAAAAATTAGAAAAAATAATTAAAAAAATTAAAAATAAAGTTGATGCAGTTATCTGTTGGGATTTATCTGTAATTAATTTATGTAAAAAATATAAAATACCTTTTCATATTTCAACACAAGCATCAATTTCAAATTCTGAGGCAGCAAAATTCTATAAAAAATTAGGGGCAGAAAGAATTGTTCTTGCACGAGAATTAAATTTAAAACAAATAAAAGAAATTTCAAAAATAATGCCTGTTGAATGTTTTATTCACGGAGCAATGTGCGTTGCAATTTCAGGAAGATGTTTCATGTCTCAAGAATTGTCGGGAAGAAGCGCAAACAGGGGAATGTGCACTCAACCTTGTCGAAGAAGTTATAAAATAACTGATGAAACAGGAAAAGAATTAATTCTAAAAGGAAATACAGTAATGTCTGCAAAAGATTTATGCACCTTACCTTTTATTAATAAATTGAAAAAAGCAGGAATTATTTCATTTAAAATTGAAGGAAGAAACAGGGATGCAAGATATGTTGACACAGTTGTAAAAGAATACAGAAAAGCAATAAATAATAATTTAACAAAAGAAGAAATTAAATTATCTTTAAAAGAATTAAACAAAGTTTATACAAAAGGTTTCTCTTCAGGATTTTATTTAGGAACTCCAACTAGTGATGATTTTTCAAATGTGGAAAATTCTAGTTCAACACAAAGAAAAGAATTTATTGGAAAAATAACTCATTATTATTCTAAAGTAAAAGTTGGAACAATTTTAATTGTAACTGGAAAATTGAAAGTTGGAGATGAGATAGCGATAATTGGAAAAACAACAGGAATTGAAAAATTAAAAATCAAAAGATTAGAAATAGAAAAAGAAAAGGTATCTGAAGTAAATAAAGGACAAGAAGTTGGTTTGAAACTTCCCCGTGTTAGAGCAAATGATGAAGTTTATTTAATTAAGAATAATAATTAAATTCATCTAAATTTTTTCTTCCAATTATAAAGCAACAGCTAATTCTCAAAAAGAAAGAAATAATAAAAAATAAAAAAAATAAAAATTATTGAATTTAAGTAAATTCAAAAGTTGTAGTTGTTGGACAAAGTGTTTCTTTATTCGTTTTAGAATCTAAGAAATACGGTGTAACTGTTATGTATGTTGCATTAGGCAAATCCACACTATTCAGTTCTGCAGTTCGTGTCTCTAATGGACTCAAATAGTTAGTACCAAAATCAATTGGTTCTGAATTAGTATCAGCATTGAAAAAAACTATTTTAGCTCCAACTTCATCATCTCCACTTGGTGATCTATAAAGTGTAACATTGTAATTAAATTCAGTAGTGCTAACAACATTTGTAGCTTTAATGTCTACGTCCAAACATTTTGTACTTATCTCTATTGTTCCAGTACTTTTACCTAGAAGGTTGTTTACAACACCCCAAATAATTCCGACTGCAACAAGAACCAATAAAATAATGATTAATGTTGTCACAACAGTAGATAGACCTTGTTTTCCTTTCATATTATCAACCTCCTTTTAATTATCTCCTTTTTTAGCAAATATGCTATATCTTATTTAAAAAAACTAACTATAAAAAGGTTATTGTAGAGAATCATTCTTTTTTATTATATTTATCAAGAAGAATAAAGAATTCTTTTTTTGTTATTTTTTTATCGACTTCGCTAAGTCCCCTTTTCTCAGCCATTTTATGAAACGCTTTTGGTGAATAACCTTTTTTTGCTAATGCTTGGAGTGTTGGAAGTTTAGGATCATTCCATCCAGAATATTTTCCCTCTTCGACACCTTTTGTAATTTCTGAAGCAGATAATTTTAAACCTTCAATATGCCATCTTCCCAAATAAGTATCCCAAGGGTATATTTTTCCAAGAATTTCAAAAATCATTCTTTGTCTTTTCGCATTATCCATATGTTCTTTAGCCCTAATTATATGAGTCAATTCCATTTCAATGTCGTCAATTGTTACAGATAAATTCATTAGGGGCCAAACTCTATATTTTTTTCCTTGACGGGGGTGTTTAGTTTCATTTATCCTAGCTAATGGAAAATCTCTCATGGCAGGATTTTTATTCTTCATTCCACCATATTTTTCTGGAGTTCTAAATCTTAAGACTGCTTCACCTTCTTTAAAATCTTTTAACATTTTTTTCCAAAGTTTTTTGGTTTCAGATTTATTTTGTATTCGACAAGGACAATCTTTTTTATTTTTAGCAATTTCTTTAAATTGTTCAGAATTACAATTACAAACATAAACAGAATCTTTTTCAATCAATTTATCAATATATTTATAATACAATTCCATCCTGTCAGATTGAATAACAACTTCACAATTATTTTCAAATAACCATTTACCGTCTTGAGTCAAAAGTTCATAAGCAGGAGAATAAATATTGTCGGCATTCGTGTCTTCAATTCTTAAAATCATTTTTCCACCATATTTTTCAACATAATCATATGCAATTGATGCAGTTAAGGCATGACCAACATGCATGGCTCCTGAAGGAGATGGAGCAAATCTTGTAAAAACTCCTTTTTTTGTATTTGGAATTTCTGGAAGGCCATCTCTTTCTTTTCTTTCACTAGTAAATTCTTTTAATTTTTCATATTCTTTTTCTTGGTGTTCTAAATTTAATCCAGAAATTTCTTTAATAATTTCATTAATTTTTGGCATAACTTCTTTTACCATAGATTTTTTTAAACCTTCATTGAATAATGCAGAAATAACTGCGCCAGGATTAGCTTTGCCATCGTGACCAATAGCATTTTTTAAAGCATATGCTTTAATCTTTTCATCTAAATTTTTTATTTGCATATATTAATAGAATGAATTTAATTTATTAAATTAACTGATAACCAAAAAAGAATAGCAAATCCCCCCAAGAAGATTGAAATAACCATGGCTTTCCTAGTATGTTTTTCTGGCAAAAATAATCCAAAGAATGCTTTTTTATCTCCCAATTTTTTATGTATTGGATGAAGTGGACAATCCCATTTGTTGATTACAATTCCCAAACCTTCTAAACTTAAAGCGCTCAAAGAGTATTTTAAAATGGTGGGATTATATTTGATAATACCAGAATAAATAATAATTCCTATAGAAAAATAAATAAATAATGCACCAATTATGTGAAATGTTCTTAGCGCATAAATTTTTGATTTTAATTTCATAGAATTTTTTAGAGAAACTCTTTTATTAAGATGTTTATCATAAAAATTAGTAATCTAACCTTTGTTTCTTCTCCAAAACTTCAATTTTTTGTTTAAGTTGATAGATTTCATTTTCCATATCTTCAATTTTAGAAGTCATATTCATTAATCTTTTTGCCAATTTACTTCTTTTTTCATCTGAATTTTCAGTTTCAACAGAAGAATAACTTGGAGTTGATGTTGAAGTTTCAGTAGAAGAATTTCCTCCACCAAAAAATCCAAAAAATCCCCCTCCAGAAGATTCATTTTTTACAGGTACATTTTCTTCGTCAGATTCAGAAACATTAGTTTTAAAATTATTAAGTCTAGCTTGTTGTTTTCTCATATGCCCAGATAAATCAACATAACCGCTATCTTTTTTCTTCCAAATAACCATAATCAAACTAAATTTACATTATTTTTAAGGATGTTGGTCCAATACAAACGTTTTTTAAATTCAAATTCATATTTTATGTTATGGTGATTACAATACCCCAATTAATTGCAGCCATAAATCCAGATAAATATCATGATTATGGAACAAGTAAAAAATCTTTAACGGAATTTAAGGAATTAATAAAGGAAAAAGGTATCCAAGAGGCTGCAAAAAAGGCAAAACCCAAAGCATTAAGGTTGGGTAAAAAAGATAAATTAAATGTAGGAACAGGAATAGAAGCCAAATATACACTCACTTATGATTCTCCAACTGAAACTTTAGAACCAATTTATTTTTTCATTTTAGATTTAATGAATGAATTTGGGTTAGCTCCAGAAAAAATGGTGGATAATTTTGCATCCAGTCCAGGTTCACAACATTTCGGAGATATGGGACAAAGATCTTCAATTATGCAACAACAAGGTTCAAAACTTTTAGGAGACATAAATACTGTTCTTCGAAGTATTCTAAATTTAATTTATGATTTAAGGGAATTTAAAATTAGACTCCAATCATACCAAGATTTGACTGATTCTTCAAAAAAAGATGGAGCCATTCTTTCACTAAAACAAATTTGGATGGATAAAGTGGATGTGCAAAAAGGAAATTCTTCCATCAAAGCAATGGCCTTGGGACAAGCAGGATTCAATACATTAATTGATGCATTCTTAGTTGTGGGAGATACAAAAGACGTGGACAAACTAGATTTAAATAACATTGTAAAACAAATTTTAAAACCAAGAATCCATGAATTCAATGTCTGGTTAACAAATTCAGAACAAGAATTACAAAAAAGATATGAGATTGAAAAAACATATTTGAAAAGCCAAGTAAATTCTTTAAAAATTTATTCAAGATGGGCAAAACCTTATATGAAAGCAGCTCAAGAATTAGAAATGTCGGAAACCGGAAGAAATCCCGCACTTGTAAAAATGTTTAATTCTTTGTTATTAGAATTAACTTTACTCGGAAAACAACCAGCTGAATCAAGTTATTCTGATAAATATTATTCTCCAAAAAGAAAAGTATTCAAATGCATTTTAGCTGATTTCAATTTTAGGGGGATTCCAAACAGAACACAACAGGGATTTGTTGTCGGGGGGAGGGCAGAAATAACTTTTAGAGCATATGTTTTAAATGAAGAAGAAATAAAAACACTTGAAGAAGAATTAAAAAAATCAGATATGAATTCAGCATTAAGTTTAATTGAGGGAGCAACAGATGAGAGTTTGGGACATTTACAAGAGGATATTGATTATTTTTTAAAAGAAGATGAAGAAGGAAAAAAGGAAGTAAAAAAGTCACCCGATTCTTCAAATCCTTTTTTGGCATTGATTGGAGGATACAATGAAAAATCTCCAAAGAAAGAAAAGAAAAAAGGTAGTGAAGGAATAAAAATGTCCGTGAAAGATAAATGGGTAGAAAAGAATTTTATTTTACCAAATGCAATGAGTGAAGCAAAAGAATCAGCATTTTCAATTTTTGAAATTTATAAAAAAGCACACGGGATGCCTTCTTTCCCAAGTTATACTTAGTTACACATTAATAATTCTAAAACCTTAAATAATTTAAATTCATATTAATCTAATGGTGAAAGAAGATTTTACAAAAGATTTAGAAGATGTCGAAGAAATAGAAGAAAAAAATGAAGAAGAATCTGCAGATGAAGATTTAGAAAATATCTTAGACGAAAGTGAAAAAACAACAGATGAAACAATTAATATTAGAACAGATTATTTAAATAGGTTTTTAGCTAACCCTTGGAAAACAGTCGCTTTAGAGAACACAGGAATTACTCCAATAATTAATCTTGAAGAGGAATTACCTGAAGAAACTAAAACACAAGATGAGGAAGACAAAGATAAAGATAATATAGAATATGAATTATTTTTGAATGAAGAAACTGGAGAAAAATATGTTAATCTTACAACTGAAACAGAGATGTATCAAGATAAATTAAGTGAAGGAGAAAGAGAATTAGATCGGCAAAGAAAAATGTATGATTCACCAAAGAGAGTAAGAAAAGAAATCAACAGAGAAAAAGACAATATTAAATATGTTAAAGTTGAAGATACAATTAGAACAGATTATTTAGTAAAGAAAAAATTTGACGAATAAACCGTCTATAAACAACTATCAATACTTTAATAAATAATCCAAACTTATATTTTTTATGGCAGGAGGTGGCTACACAGTTGAAAATATATACGAGCCTGGGGCTTCTTCTTTTACTCCTTCCCCTGAAGGTCACTACTTGGGCAAAAAAAATTTAATTTCTGCAGGACAAATGGGTATGACCGGAGATCCTAGAACAGCAAATCAATTAGGAGAATTAAGTCGTAATTTAAATGTTGGAACAAAAATAATCGAACTTGGAACAATGGATATGCCAACATTTGACACAATTCCTCAAGAACATTGGCATGAAATGAGAAGAAAATCAAAACTTGCAGATGCACAAGTTTCAATTCACGCACCAATTCAAGGAACGGACCCCGCAGGCTTTGGTCAACAAGGTTGGGAAGAATCAAACAGAGAACTTGTTGAAAGGCAATTAATGGATGTAATGGATAAAGCAGCAATCATTGATAAAGATGGAAACATGCCAGTTACAATTCATGGTTCAAATACTTCTGGTTCAACTTTTAAAATGAAAGATGGAAAAAAAGAATATGATTTAATGGTTGCAGTTGACAGAGAAACTGGCCAATTAGCTCCAGCAAAAGAAGAAATAAAATATTATCCGGGGGGAGAAGGAGGGGCAATAAGAAAAGAAATACTTTCTCCAGAGAAACAATTAGATATGATTAATGGAACAAAATGGGATGATTCTTTAACAAAGATTGAATTTCAAAGAGAAAATGCAGATAAAATTCTTCATACAGTAAATCCAATTTTTCAGGGAAGGTTTATTGATATATTACAGGGACATACTTCTCTAGACCAATTAAATCAAGGAGAATATGTTGAATATAAAAAAGTTGTTTCTGCAAAGGCACATATTGATGAAGCACAAAGGGAAATGGCAGCAGCATTCAATAAAGCATATAAATTTGCAAAAGAAGATGGAAATAAAGACGAGTTAGCGTATTTAGATAATCTTTCTAAAAATTATTCAAAACAATTAGGGTATGATAAAGAAGGAAAACCAACAATAATGTCTCATAATCCCGCAACACAATCAGAGGCTATTTTTAATATGATTCAAAGATTAAAACCAATTCAACCAAAATTATTTGAAACAATGGAAGATTTTGCAATAAAAAAAGGTTCAGAAACTTTTGCAAATGTTGCAATGCATTCTTATGACAAACATGGGTCAGGTGCACCAGTTGTTTCAATTGAAAACTTATATCAAGGAATGGGTTTCAGTCAAGGGGAAGATTTGAAAAACTTGGTTGAAAAAAGTCAGGAAAGGTTCATTGATCAATTAAAAGAACAAAAAAATATGTCCCAAGGACAAGCAGAACAAATTGCCAAAAAATTAATTGGGGTAACTTTCGACGTCGGTCATTTAAATGTTTCAAAATCAAAAGGATTCACAGATAAGAATTTGATCAAAGAAGCTGAAGAAATAAAAAAACATATTAAACATGTTCACATCACTGATAATTTTGGATACTCAGATACTCACCTTCCAATTGGAATGGGAAATGTTCCAGTAAAAGAATTACTGGAAGCAATTGGCGATGAAGGTGCAAAAGCAAGAAAGATTAATGAAGTTGGGGGATGGTATCAACATTTCAAAACAAACCCTTTTCAACAATTACTTGAAGCTACAGGCTCACAAATTTATTCTTCTGGGGGGGGACCTTATTGGCAACAGGCAGGAGGATTTCAACAAAGTTACATGGAGGGTTATGGACAAATGCTCCCCCAAACACATTATTCAATGTTTGGTGCAGGGTTTTCACAATTACCTTCAAGTTTAGGGGGCCAAGTGGGTCAAAGTGGTGGAGGAAGAATGGGTGGCGGAGATTTTTAAATTCCAAGATTTTAAAAACTTAAATTTCCTAAATAAAATATAAAAAGATGGTAGTAAAAAAGAAAACAACGAAAAAAATTTCTAAAAAGAAAGTTACAAAAGTTTCTAAAAAGAAAGAAAGAAAAGTTTCTAAAAAGAAAATCAAAAAATCATATCAAGAAAAAATTCAAGAGGAAAGAGTGGAGGAAAAATTAAAATATCCAACTTTGAATTTGAAAACAGATCATGAAATAGCAACAGATTTTGCAGTAAAAACTTACAAAAAATTTGATAAAATAATAAAATCAATTGTGCTTTTTGGTTCAGTTTCAAAACAGAAAATAACTTCTCATTCAGATATTGATATAATTATTATTATTGATGATGTTTCAATTAATTGGGATATGGAATTAACGGCTTGGTATAGGGAAGAATTAGATAAAATTCTACAAACAAATCCTTACGAAGGATTAATTCATATTAATACAATTAAATTGAGTACTTGGTGGGATGACTTGTTGAAGGGAGATCCCGTTGTATTAAATATAATCCGAAGTGGGTCAGTGATTTTGGACCATGCAGGTTTTATTGAACCACTTAAACATTTAATGGTTCGTGGAAAAATAAAAGGAACACCAGAAGCGATTTATCAATGTCTTCAAAGAGCCCCAGGACATATTGCCAGAAGCAAAGCTGCCGAATTAACAGCAATGGAAGGAGTTTATTGGTCAATGGTTGATTCTGCACATGGAGCATTAATAGCAGCAGGATACTTTCCACCTTCTCCAGAACATGTAATGACTGATTTAAAAGAAGCTTTTGTTGATCGTGGAGCTTTGAAAATGAAATATGTTTTATGGTATAGGGATGCATATCAATTACATAAAAAAATTGATCACAGAGAAATTTCTGATTTGAAAGGGGTAGAAATTGATATGTGGCAAAAACGTGCCGAAGAATTTTTAGACATCATGATAAAATTAACACAAAGAATAGTTGAATCTTCTAAAAAGTAAAAAAATTCAAAATCTCTAAGACCTTGTCCCAGAGATAAAATTATAAAAAAATAAAATAAAATAAAAATTACACAATTAGCTTTGAAGCTAAATCTTTCAAATGTCTCTTTCTTGAGAATTCAAGTGTGTCTCCACGCAATCCTTCTAATTTGAAATCTTGTAATTCTTGGTTAGTTATCATAAAAGTTTGATATTTATCAACAACTAATCTTGCAGCAGCAACTTCCGCTTCAGTATAATCTCCTTCTGGGGCTTCTACTTTAGTGGCAGCCACACGATATGCTCTACTTATATCTCCAAAAGTTTCAGCACCATGTTCAGTCAATTTACCCTCAAAAGTAGCTTTATCAGCAGCCGAAAGTCCATTAAAAACATCTCCAGTATACCAATTCTTTAAATCATCTCCTGTAACTCCTTGCATCTCTGCCATATGTGATTCTTGGTAAACATCCGTTGCCTTTTGAAGACTTCGTCCATCTGAATATGCACCTTCCATGAACCCTTTTGCTATATCACTAAAACCTGCAGCTTGAGTGTCGGCAAATTTGTCCAAAGCACCTTTAATATATTTATCAGATGCTCCTCTGTTATTAGTTGCTTGCATTTTATGAGCTAATGCAGCGTATGCGAATTTATCTAATGTCATTTTTGTTTTGTATTTATCCTCCCTTTTGACTTTTTATTAGGGTGATTAAATCACTCTTTTTTTAAGTTTAAGGTTATAATAAATACAACATATTAAACTATATAAAGCTTTTGTTCTGTTGTCCCAAAGAAATAGTAACAAAATTAAAGCTTGGGTTTGCCTTCAATTTTTTCATAATCAATTCTAATCTGTCCAGGTAATTTTGCTTTTGTTTGTTTAATAACTTTTCTAGCAAAAGCAACATGTCTTTTTTCTGAAAGAGCAACGATAAAAAGCCTAGCTTCAGGAGTTAAAATTACAGCTTTACCCATAGATTTACCAAATGATAATTGCATACCAGAGGACATACGATCAGCACCTGCACCAGTAAGCATCCTATGTTCTCTTTGAATATGATGGGGATAAGGAACAACTTCAAACATATAATTCCCAGCAGTTTCCTGCTCTAATTTTTTGTTGATAAATTGTCTACAAGCCTCCATGGCATTATGTCTTAATTGGACTTTTTCTTTAGAAACAACAGTTAAAATATGTGGAAGTTTACCATCCATATATGCTTTTGTTTTTCCCATCGAGAATTTAACAACCTTTTGTGGCGGAACTACTTTAATGAAAGATTTTTGTCTTTTTTTAGAAACCCTTGTAAAGGGAGTAACTTTTCTTTTTGAATATGCATTAGCTTTTCTTAGTGCCGCCATTTTATTCTATTTTTACCTCTGTTGTAACAGCTTGTCCAGGCAAACCTTTTTCAAAAATAGCTCGAAGAACTCCGTTATTTCCATGAGCTCCAGAAATTTTACCCTTAATTATTTTTCCAGCTGGAGACTTCCATTCTACATTTTTTCCAATTAATTTTGCTGCATCTTCTCGAGTTTTAATATCTTCAATTTCAATTAACATATGTTTTTCAGTTAAAGTATGCCTACCTCTTCTAAATTGGATTACTTTTCCAGTTGTCATAATGATTATCAATAAAATTAGTTTATAAAAGTTACGATGGATATTTATTTCTTCTCCAAAACAAAAATCTTTCGACCCACAACTTGATTATTTCTAAATTCTCCAATTCCAGGAATTACTTCCCGATATCCAGTTTTTTCACAAATATTCTCAATATTACATTCCAATCTTTTTTTACCAATTCTAATAAAAGGAGAAGTAAAAACAATTCTTCCTTTAACTTTATCCCTAGCATTATTAATTACTTGAACCATTAATTTTTCAAAATCAATCAAAGTTTCTTTAGCTTTATTTTTGGTGGGTATTTTTTTTAAAGTTTTTCCCAAATCTGGTTCAGTTGCAATTGCTGTAAGTTCTTCTAATTCTATTCTTTTAGAATCCCCATTGATAATAGAATACTTTTCTGAGGAAAATCCAAACCATTTCATATTTTGTCTTGCTCCTTTTGTTGCGTCACCATCAATATCAACCCCAATAACATCAATTCCTTCCAAAAGTGCTTCTTGCAAAATAGTTCCAACCCCACAAAACGGATCAAATAAAGTATCTCCTTTTTTTAATTGTGCCAAGTTAATCATAATTTTAGCAAGACGGGGTGAAATAGCTAAAGATTCTCTTCTAACTGGTTTTTCCATATCTCTTTGTTCAATTTTTTCATAATTACAATGCTGAATTATTTTTCCAAAATATTCTTGACTGTCTTCTCCAAAGACAAAATATTCTTCTTCTAATAATTTTGAAGAAGGTATATTTGCAATACCTCCTCCTTGAAGTTCAATTTTATCAGTAAGATGCTTCAAAGTAGCTTTCAATTTTTCTGACTTAAATCTATTTTTCAAATAATCTTCAACTTTTTCATAGTTTTCTGAAAAATTCCAAATAGCATATGTCAATTTATTTTCTTCCCCAGAATAGATTATTGTGTCTTCCATTTTTTTATTTAAATTTTCAATTGTCCCACTTACTAAAACTTGACCAATTGACAAAACTCCTCCAAAATTATCAATTACATTTTCCAATATTCCTTCTTCAATTTCAATTAGCATTCCATTTTTTGAAATGGAGTGTTCCAAAACAGGATTTCCTTGGTTTTCAAAATAATTCAAAATTTCATATTTCGATAATTCAATATTTCTACCTAAGATAAATAAGTATTTCATAAAAATAAAAGAAATGAATGGTTTTTATAGGTTATTGAAAATATGTTCTATCTAAAAACAAGCGTTCCCAGTTTTCTTAAAAGCTTTTCCAACTCCGGCTGGACCAAGGTTCACTCCCCCATAAATTCTTCCAACAACTAAACAATGAGAATTAAAATTTTTATTTTTCAAAATACTCAAAAGAATTTTTCCAGGACTTCCAACTTCCCCATCATTTTTAAAAATTTCTTCTTTTTCAAAACAAACACCATAACAAATATGACAAAATTTTTTCTCCCTTGCCCGAACATCTTCAATAATTTTTTCAATATCTTTCAAAGATTCAATAACAAATAAATATCCAAAAAATTTAGATTTATTAATAATCAATTTAGAAGAATTAATTAATTTCATATGATAATTTCAAATTGACCCAATTCCTTTTTTAGAACTTCAAAAACTTTAGGATCAAATTCAACAAATTCATTATCTTTTTGTTTTTTCATAGCTTCTTCAAATTCTTCCATTTTTACAACAGTAATTTTTTTATCAACTTTTTTAATAACTGTTCCATCCAACAAAAATGTTTTTCCATCAGCATGCATCAATTCAACAACCTTATCTTTCATTTTCAATTTCATTCTTCCCTTTTCAATAGAAAGCAAATCTTTTCTTTGATTAAATTCAACTAAATCTCTAACCAAAATTTGAGTATCACGCCGTGCTCTGTCAACTTTATGTGAATTAAGTTTACCTTTCTTAAAATCAGCTCTAGCTCGTACAATTTCTTTTAGAATTCTCAATGCTTGTGGACTAAATTTACCTTTCTTAACGTATTCTTTATCAAATTCTTCAATTAATTTTTCTTGAGATTTTTTACCAATTAAAATTTTCAAAGCTTCAAATACATCTTTAAAAATTTCTTCAATAGTTTTTTCTTGATATTTCTTTTCAATTTCTTCTCTTAATTCTTTTAATCTTTTCAAATATTCTTCAGTTTTTTTCAATAAATCATCAATTTCTTTACCAGAAATTTCTTTTATTTTTTCATGCTCATAATCTTTCCAAGTTTTTACAACTTTTTCTAAAAAATCAACATATTTCTTTTCAATCATTTTAGTATCTAAAAATGCTTTTTTGAATGCAGGAACAATCTCCTTTACTGCTGGGGGTGGAAGACCATTAAGCATTAAAATTGCTTGTGCAGGAGTTGTAACTCCCCAGAAAATATTTGTAAAAATATCTGTGAGTAATGTTTTTTTACTCCTTGGAATGACCCCATCACCCATACTCATGAACATGTCAATTGCTTCAGGCGAGGGTTTCAATTTACCCATCCGTAATAATGATTTCCAAGGCATGAAAGTTCCACGGTCATATAGTGGAACACCATCTCTAATAAAAGTAAACATAACGGGATGTGCATCTTTTACTGCATCCCAAAAGTCAGTCAACAAATAAATTTGTGGTTCAAGTCTATTCTGAACTCCCGCAATTTGACTAGCTTCAGCAACATATTGATAAATTATTCCCCTAAGTCTTTCCAATAATTCTCGACGAGGCATCCTTTTTACATCAGTATCATTAATAATAACAAAAACATCAACATCGCTAGTTTTAACAGCGTCTCCACGAACCAAACTTCCACCAATAACATAACTTACAACATATTTTTCAAACTTTTGTAAAACCAAAGATTTGTGAATTTCAGCAACCCGTAATGCACCCAAAATACCATCATCATAAAGAGGATAACTCATTGCTGTTGCCCCAGACAAATCAAATTTTTGATCAAAGCAAATTTCCCAAATTTCAGATATTGGAGTTAAATGGAGCCAAACTTTTTCTTTATTTTTTTCAATTTGTTTAATTATTTCTTCTTTTATTTTTGGAATTTCTTTTATTTTTTCATCTGGAATAAGAACTTGTAAATGAACTTGGTCTTTAGATTCTGCAGGAACTTCTTCTTCTTCAATAAATTTTGGAATAGATTGGGGGGGCAAAATACCAATAGATTTTACAAATTTATATTTTTTAACAATGAAATCTTTTAATTTTTCAAGTTCTTTTTTAGTTTTTTCAAACTTTTTTTTAGCTTCTTCTGGGTTTTCCTGTTTTGGAACAGGAGATTTAGAATAATTATTATTTAAGTCCATTCCGGGAATAGATTGGTTTGGAGTTACCATGCTTTGAGAACAATTTAATTCTTTATAAAGTTTTTCGGAAGAATTAAATTCAAAATAAATATGGGCCCGGCAGGGATCGAACCTGCGATCTACTCGGTGTAAACGAGGTGTCATAGCCACTAGACCACGGGCCCACAATAATAAAATTATACATCTCCATTTTAAAAGGTTTTTGTAAATGGTCTTTCCTAAAAATTTAACAACTTTGGAGTAGCAAAGTTTTATAAACTGAAATCCAAGTCTAACTTTGTAATAAACGAAATTAGTATTGATTTCTCAATATATTATTAAAATTAAAATGAATAAATTTGAAAAATTAGGATTTAGTAAAGAAGTATGTATGACCCTTGAAAAGATGAGGATAGAAACTCCTACAGAAATTCAAGAAAAATCAATTCCATTAGTAATGGCCGGAAAAGATTTAATTGGGGGCTCAGCAACGGGAAGTGGGAAAACTTTGGCTTTTGCAGCACCGATTATAGAAAAAATAAATCCAGAAAAAACAGTTCAAGCATTAATTATGACTCCAACAAGAGAATTAGCAGAACAAGTAGCTCAATCAATAAAGGTTTTCTCAAAAAATAATTTAAAAATTACTTCGGTTTATGGGGGAGTAAATATTGATTCTCAAACTAAAAGAATGCATAATTCAGATGTAATTGTTGGAACTCCTGGGAGAATTTTAGATCATTTAAACCGAAGAACATTAAGTTTGCGTCATGTGAAGTTTTTAGTTCTAGACGAATTTGATAGAATGCTTGACATGGGGTTTCAAAGAGATGTGGACAAAATAATTAGAGAATGTCCGAAAAACAGACAAACAATGTTATTTTCAGCAACCCTTTCAGTAGATGTAGATTACTTAGCACAAAAATATACAAATAAACCAATTGAAATTGCAGTGAAATCACAAGTTGATCCAACAAAATTAAAACAAATTTATTACGATGTGCCAGATGGATTGAAATTTTCATTATTAGTACATTTATTGAAAAAAGAAAAATCACATTTAGTGATGGTTTTTTGCTCAACTAGAAGAAATGCGGATTTTGTAACAGCCAATCTAAATAATCTAGGAATTGAAGCAAAAGCAATTCATGGAGGGTTGGAGCAAAATAAAAGAATGCGAGTTTTAGAAGAATTTCATCAAGAAAAAGGAATAAACATTTTAATTTGTACTGATGTTGCTGCTCGTGGACTTGACATTAAAGGAATTAGTCATGTTTATAATTATGATTTACCAAAAATAACAAGCGATTATATTCATAGAATTGGAAGAACTGCAAGGGCTGGAAAAGAAGGAATTGCAATTAGTATTTTAGCTTCAAGAGATTATGAAAATTTTAGTAATTTACAAAATAGAGAAAAAGTTAAAATTGAAGAAATAGAATTACCTTATATAGAAAAAGTAAATATTAGTCGTGATATGGGAAAAAGTAATTTTTCAAGTAAGAGAAGTCCTTCAAGAGGAAGAGATTTTTCAAGAGGAAGGGATTCAAGCAGAGGAAGAGATTCAGGAAGAACAGAAATGTTCGACGCTATTTGTTCTAAATGTAAGAAACCTTGCAAAGTTCCATTCAAACCAACAACTGGAAAACCAGTTTCATGTTCAAATTGTTTTGTTCCAAAAGATTCAAGTTCTAGGGGAAGAGATTCAAGCAGAGGAAGAAGTGATTCTCGAATTTCAAGTCGTGATTTTTCAAGAGGAAGGGATTCCGGAAGAAGTCAAAGTTCAGGAAGAACAGAAATGTTCGACGCTATTTGTTCTAAATGTAAGAAACCTTGCAAAGTTCCATTCAAACCAACAACTGGAAAACCAGTTTCATGTTCAAATTGTTTTGTTCCAAAAGATTCAAGTTCTAGGGGAAGAGATTCTGGAAGAAGGAATGATTCTCCAAGAGGAAGACCTCCAGCAAGACGAAACGATTCAAGATCAAGTTCAAACTCAAGAGGCCGAAGATAATTAGTACCAGAAGAGGTTTTTCTGGGTTGAAAAGGCGATATTGAGAGGTGATTATTTTTTTATTTTGCAGACACACTATACACTTTTAAATCATTTTTACTTTTACACTTTATGACAAAAAAACAAGTTAATCCATTGGTTTTAGTTCTAAAATCAGAATGGGAACATTTAGGAAACAGGAAAAAAAAGTTTGTATTATACATGTCTTTATTTGTAATAGCCGGGCTTATTCAGTTAATGAGTCCTTTAGTTATAGGATCAATTTTTAATTCAATTCAAAATACCATTTCTTCCAAGCAAGAATTAATACATTTATTCTATCTAATTTCTTTACTATTAATAATTACTATTGGGTTTTGGATTTTTCATGGCATTGCAAGAGTTATGGAACAAGTGAGTGGATTTTATGTTAATAAAAATTATATGATGAGTAAAATAAATAGAGTTTTAGCTCTTCCTGTAAAGTGGCATAAAGATAACCATTCAGGCGATACAATTGACAAGGTAAACAGGGGTAGCGATGCAATAAGCCGTTTTTCACAACATACAACTGTTGATGTAGTCTATGGAATAGTAAATATTTTTGGTTCTCTAATAATTCTTTTCTTTATTGATTGGAAAATAGCATTATTTGCCTTGATTGTTTCAATTTTAACTTTGGGAATGATAATAAAGTTTGATAAAAAACTTGTAAAATTATATCGGGAATTAAATAAATTTAGTAACAAAGTTTCCGCAGCAGTCTTTGATTATTTGAGTAATATCATTACAGTTATAACATTACGTCTAAGAAAAGTTGTTTCGCAAGAAGTTGACACTCGTTTAATAGTAAGTTACAAAGTAACAAAAAAAGCAGCAATATTAAACGAAAGTAAATGGGCTTTCACGAGCATAACAATTTCACTAATGACTGTAATTGCATTAATATATCGGTCATACACAGATTATACTACAACGGGAATAATCTTGATCGGAACATTATATATATTATATGGTTATCTAAACACTGTAGGAAGAACTTTCTATAACTTTGCTTCACTATATGGGAGATTAATAAAATATGGGGCAAGATTAGCAAATACTGAACCAATAGATAATGCCCACAAAAAATTAGTTAAAAAAACTAAGGGAAAAATAAATCCCAATTGGAATGAAATAGAAATCAAAAATTTAGATTTTAGTTATCAAAAAGAAGGTAAAAAACAACATTTAGATAAGATTAATTTAAAATTAAGTAGGGGAAAAAAGATAGCTTTGGTTGGTGAAAGCGGTTCAGGAAAAAGTACAGTTTTAGCTTTACTCCGAGGATTGTATCCTGTTAATAAAGGAAAAGTCGTATGTGATGGAAAAGAATTAGTTAGAGGATTTGAAAGATTAAAAAGTCATATTACTTTGATTCCTCAAGATCCTGAATTATTCAATAATACAATTAGAAATAATATTACACTTGGTATAAAAAGTAATCAAAGAGACATAGACAAAGCAGTTTCTTTAGCTCGATTTAAGAAAGTTGTAGATAGATTAGAAAAGGGATTAGATACAAATGTTTTGGAAAAGGGAGTTTCTTTAAGTGGTGGAGAAAAACAAAGATTGGCTTTGGCAAGAGGATTACTTGCAGCTAAAAAAAGTGATATTGTTTTATTAGATGAACCCACAAGTAGTGTGGATAGTATGAATGAATTGAAAATACATGAAGGAGTGTTTAAAGAATTTAAGAACAAGACAATAGTTTCTTCAATTCATAGATTACACTTGTTAGAAAAGTTTGACTATATTTACTTTTTTGAAAAGGGAAAAATAATTGCAGAAGGTAATTTGTCAGATATTAAAAAGAATCCCAAGTTTAAGCTTTTATGGGAAAATTATATATTAACAAAAGACAAATAAAAATAAAAACAACATACGCAGACTTCAGCAAACAAAATTTGCATACTCTTCTGCGAAGAACAAATCGAACTGTTCGATTCAATGCGCGGACCGGGAATCGAACCCGGCTCACCTCGTTGGCAACGAGATATTCTACCGATAAACTACCCACGCACAAATCATTTAAAATTTCTTAATTTATAAAATTAATCAATTTTTTAAACTATCTTTCCCCCCTTGATTTATGATTTGGCCATTCTTTGGGGCATTAGCTCTAGCAACCGGAACAGTAATAGAAAGATTAGTTTTAATGAAAAAATCAGTTTCAGTGAAATTTTATCAAGTTGCCCAATTCTTGGCAATAGTTCTAGTAATGTTGCCTTTTATCCCTTTCTTTTGGAAATTTTCTCCAGATTTTTTCACAACAAAAAATATTTTAGTTTTCGCAGGAATAATAATTTTTTCTTTACTTGCAAATTATTTCACCTTCTATTCTATGAAATGGGAAAAATTAGGAAAATTAGAATCAGCAAAAATAACAGAACCTTTGTTTGTAATTTTATTGTCCTTCGCATTTAGTTTTATCTTTGGAACGGCGCTTTATGGGAGAAATCCAAATATTCTAATCCCAGCTTTAATAGCAGCAGCAGCATTAATCTTTTCACATGTTAAAAAACATCATTTGAAATTTAACAAATATTATCTTTCAGCATTGCTTGGAAGTTTGTTTTTTGCAACAGAACTAATTCTTTCAAGATTAATTCTAGATAATTTTAATGCAATCACTTTTTATTTTTTAAGATGTGCTTCAATACTTCTAATTAGTTTAATAATCTTAAGACCTAAATTACACAATAATTTAAACTCAAAAACTGTTTTACAAATTTTAGTGACTGGGGGAATTTGGTTTGTGTACAGAACAATAGTTTATTTTGGATATGTAAATTTAGGAGTTGTTGAAACAACTTTAACAATCATGCTTGGACCTGTTTTAGTTTATTTATTTGCTTGGAAATTCTTGAAAAATAAATTAACTTGGAAACAATTAGTAACTGCAGGAATAATTTTAGGTTGTGTGGCTTACGCAATTTTTATTTAATCAATTTTTAGCAGAACCAACTTCTTCAATAATAATTTTCACAATTTTTCCTTCTCCTTTTGAAGTAGCCAATTCAAAATAATCAGGTGAACACATTTTAAGTAAATTTTCTGCAGGATAAATATTATGGTATTTCATAGGATTATTTCCCCTTTCAAATTCTTTCCAGGCCCAATATTCTGAATTCTCAGAATCTAAGGCCCCCCTTATTTTGATTTGAAAAATTTCTTTACTTGGGGAACAAAAACCTGCGATCAATTTAGAATCATAAATATGTTTCCATCCTTCCTCATATTTGTGTGCAAAATATTCTTCAGACATACAATTTAATACAAAACATATTTTATAAAATTAATTAGTCTCAAACAAAAACAATTTCATTCAACTTTTTTATCAATAGATTTTACAATTTTTCCTGTTTTCGGATCTACCATATTTCCAGATTCATCTTTTTTATATTTTACAAATTCTCTGCCTTTTTGAGTATCAATAAAATACCCCAAAGCAATACTGTTCTCAGAATTTAGAAAAGAGCCTGTAGAACCCGGAACAGGTAATCCATTATATGCATGATATTCAATAAACCTTTCCATCCTTCTGCCAAGTTCAAATTGATATATCATGATCAAAAAATAAAAAACAAATATTTAAACTTATCTTATTGAATCATCTTGAAGATATCTACCATAGATTTCAAAATATAAATTTTGGATTTTACCAAAGTTATCATTTGTCAAATCAAAATGAATATCTAACAATTTATGTTCTTCTCCAAAAAAAGGATTTACTGAATATCTTCCAGAGATATGTTCATCTTCTCCAAGGGATAAGCTAGAAACAATAGTTTTTGTATTTTCCATCAATTCAACAATCTCTTCAAGAGAACCATTTTCATCTTTTACCCTCAACCAACTTGTTTTCAAGAATTTATCAAAAAAACATTTGTAACCTTCAAGGTCTTCCATGGAATAAATTCTTTTAGTAAATTCAATATGTTTCTCTCTTTCTTCTTTTGAAAAAAAAATCCTCATCCCAAATTTAATAAATCTAGACATTTATACATTTAGATGATATATGACACTCATGCACATTTAGATATGTTAGAAAATATTGAAAGAGTAATGTTTGATGCCGCAAAAGCAAATGTAAAAACAATAATTACAAATTCTGTAAATATTCCTTCATTAAAAAAATCCTTGGAGTTACAAAAAGAATATCCAGAAATGATTAAAGTAGCTGCGGGCCTTTATCCAGAAGAAACTCTTGTTTCAAAAGATTTTGAGGAGCTATCTTCTATCCTAGAAAAAAATAAACATAATATAATAGCAATGGGGGAAATTGGTTTAGACAAAACAGAAAAATTGGATTTTGAAATTCAAAAAGATTTTTTTATTAAACAATTGAATTTAGCAAAAAAACATTCTTTGCCCGTAATTATTCATACAAGAAAAGCAGAAAAAGAAGTTTTAGATATTCTTCGTTCTTATCCAACTTTAAAGAAAATTTTTCATTGTTTCAGCGGAAAATTAAAATTAGTAAAAGAAGCAGAAGAATTAGGTTGTTATTTTTCTATTCCAACAAATATTGTTCGTTCAGAACAATTTCAAAGAATGGTAAAAGATTTGCCAAAAAACAAAATATTAACAGAAACAGATGCACCATATCTTTCCCCACATAAAGGAAAAACAAATGAATCTTCTTTTATAATTGAAACAATAAAAGAAATTTCTAAGATTTGGAATATTTCAAAAGAAGAAGTTGAAGAACAAATTGAAACTAATTTCAAAAAGGTTTTTAATTAATTATTTTTTCGTTTTTCTATTCGCCCTACCTTTTGGCCTTCGATTAATTTTCTTAGTCTTATTTCTATTTCCAGCTCTTCCACGAGTAACTTTTTCTTTCTTAGCTAATTTATGCGAAGCAACTTTTTTTGTTCCTTTAGAAGAACTTTGACTTTTTCTTTTTGCTCCAGCCCTTCTAGTTTTTTTCTTTGGCATCTCTTCCTGTTCATAATTTTTTTCAACAGTCCTTTTTCTAAATCTATTACTAAGTGCTGG
This sequence comes from Candidatus Woesearchaeota archaeon, assembly GCA_964527365.1. Classification (GTDB taxonomy): domain Archaea; phylum Nanobdellota; class Nanobdellia; order Pacearchaeales; family GW2011-AR1; genus GW2011-AR1. The sequence continues at coordinate 19,335 of CAZGQV010000004.1, read as the reverse complement.
ATCATCAATAGAAAGCCATTCAACCCCTCTTTTCTTTATGTGGGTTTTTCCTGGAATTTGTTCAACTTTTTTATGTAAAGTTTCTTCATTGACTTTATTAAAATCCGGTAAATCCATTTCCTTTATTTGAATGTTGGGAAGTTCAGTAATTTTATTGAATAATTTATGGTTCCGAGGAGACATAAAAGAAATAGCTTTTCCACTTTTTCCAGCCCTTGCAGTTCTTCCAATCCTATGAATATAATCTTCTGGCTTTGGTGGCAAATCATAATTATAGATATGTGTAATTTCTTTAATGTCGAGTCCACGAGCAGCAACATCAGTACAAATTAAAATCCCGCCTTCTCTATGAAATCTATTTAAGCGACTGGTTCTTTTTTTCTGATCAAGCCCACCATGAATAACTTCAATTTCAAATCCCAACCTTTCCAAATTCTCTCCCAACGAATCAGCATTAGTTCTAGTTGAACAAAAAATCATTGATTTTGCATTTTTTTCTTCTTCAATTAAATGATAAAGCAAAGAAAGTTTTTCTTTTTGTAAAATTTTATAATAAATTTGTTTCAATTTTGAAGAACTAATGCGAGATTCAACATTTATTTCTTTGGGTTTGTTTGTATATTGTTCAATTAGTTTATCAATTTCTCCAGTCTTTGTGGCGGAAAAAAGCATGGTCTGTCTTTTCTCTGGACATTTTTTAAGAATTAATTCTACATCTCTTTGAAACCCCATGTCAAGCATTCTATCAAATTCGTCTAGAACTAAAACTTCAATATCATTCAAATTGAAAGCTTGTCTATTTATAATATCAAGAAGTCTACCAGGTGTTGCAACAACGATATCTGCTCCTTTGATTTTTTTTACATGTTCTTCAATTTTAATCCCCCCATAAAGTGCAAAAACTCTAAACTTTTTTATAGCAAAACGTCTAAATTCTGAAGCCACTTGTTCAGCAAGTTCACGAGTCGGAGTTAAAACTAAAACCCGAGATTTCCCACTTGGTTCCATATTCTCAACAACACCACTCATAAAGGCCAAAGTCTTACCAGAACCTGTTTCTGCAGATCCAATAACATCTTTACCTTTCAACACACACGGAATTGCTTTTTCTTGAATTTCTGTTGGAACTGTAATTTCTAACTTTTCAAGTAATTTTACAAATTCTTTTCCAAGACCTAATTGTTTGAATGTTTTTGACATAATATGGATTGGATATTTTGAGTTATATGCTTTTTGGATACAAATTTTTATAAATTATTTAAAAATTATTAATTAATGATAAAGGAAGATTTAAATGTGTTTCATTTTGGATTTGAGAGAAAAGAAGCTGAAATACAAAAGAGATTAAATTATGATCCTCGAGCTAAACCATTTATAGAGTTACAAGAAGAATTATTCAAAGAAATACATGAAAAAAGGATTTGATTCATTTAATTATCCTTATTTAATTTTGAATACCAATGGAAATTTTCATGTTGGTTATGTTGATCAAAATTCTCAAGGTTTTGTTAGGGGGAATATCCTTAACCTAGAGTGGGAACAAAATAAAAATTTAGAAACATTTATTGAAATGTTGATGCAAGGAAAAGCTTTTTTGGGAGGGAATAAATTGAAAGGAATAATTGAGATGAATTCTTTTGAACAATTTCCATTAACGATGAAAGAATTAGAAAAAAATTATAATATTGTGACAAAAAGTTTTTATTTGGATTCAAAAACTTTGGAAGGAATAGGAAAAAATTTCCCATGCACAGAAAAACAATTTTTAGATTCAAATTTTTAACCAAAATTTATTTATTTTTAATTTTTTATTTATTTTAAAAAACAAAGCAATATAAACCCCAAATATTTAAAATTAGAATGGCAAAGAGAAGAGTTAGAAAAAATAAGCAGTGTGGAATGCTCAAAAAACATGGTAAAAAACCTATGTCTAAAGAAGTAAAAGCTCAAAGAAAGAAAGCAAGAGACGAGCAAAGAGAAAACGATTTAGCTAAAAATAAAAAAGAGTAATATTATATCTATTCTAAAATTTAAAATTATTTTCCTAGATTTGTCTTTGTTATTTCAAGGCAAACTAACTCCCAAATAAAGTCCCTTTTCTCGAATAAATTTTTCAATCCCAATAGGAACAAGTTGATAAATATTTTCTCCTTCTTCAATTCGAAATCTAATTGCTGTAGAAGAAATATCATCAACATTCACACTTAAAATTTCCAGAAGATTCATTCGAAGAAATTCAATTATTGGATATCCCTTTCTTTCAAAAATAATAAATTTAAGATCTTTTAAAATTTCAACAAATTTATACCATTTACGAACTTCAATAAACAAATCACTTCCACCCAACCAAATAAATTCATGATCATATTTTTTTCTTAGTCTGAGGAGTGTTGTGTGTTGATCACTCATTCCAGGAAAGTCAACTTCTTCACGACAAATTTTCACATTCTTTATTCCCTCAAAAGCAATTTCTAACATTTGAATTCTTAATTCAGAATCTACAAGCGCCCAATCAAATTGATGTTGCATTCCAGGCATAATCCAAACTTCATCGACCAGGTCAGCTTTCAAAGTTTCCTTTACAACATTAATATGGCCATTATGAACGGGATTAAATGCTCCCCCAAATAATGCAATTTTCTTTCTTTTTTCTTCCATACCAATATTAATCTTTTTTATTTTTTAATTCTTTTCTCTCTCTTTATTCCAAAAAATATTTCAACAATTTATGCACGCAGTGCGAACAAATAATTTAAATTATCATTAAGGAATAATTTCAGGACCAAAGTACTTTTCAAATTCAAAATCTTTAGGATTCAATTCCAACCCTTCTGCCCTTGACCTAATTCCATCAATCAAATGTTTTATCGTTGAACAAACCAAATCAAAACCTTCACGAGGCCAAAGTTGAGCATAATTAGAATATAAACATCTTCCCCCACAAATATTAAAATAATCACATCCAGAACACCAATTTCCACAATTAATTTCTTTTGTGACACCTTCATTAATAGAACCGCAATACATGTTTTTTACACTATTCATAATAGGACAAGCACTTAAATCCCCTTTTGTGTTAATTGTAAAATTTGCATAACCTGCGCCACAAGGTAAACGAATTTCTTTATCCCAACCTTTAATCCTATTTAATATTCCTAAGAAAGGATATAACTTTACAATATTTCCGGCTTTAATCTTCCCAAACCACCAATCTAATAATTTATCAATTGAAGCATTATATTTTTTAACAAATTTAGAAAATTTTTCTTTGTCATAATCATTTTTGTAAAATTCAGCATCAATTTGCCAATGAATCGAATCGTAAAGTCCAACTTCAATCAAACCAATCAAATGCATGACTTGTTCATATAAATCAGATTCAGTAATTACCATACGAGCAACAATTTCTCCCTTGTACCCCCGATCCCGAATATCTTTTAAATTATTAGTAATAATTTCATACTTTGCTTTTCCTTTATGTAGATTAGTTCGTTCAGGAGTTCCATCAATTGAAACGAGCATCTTATCTAATTTCAACAAATATTCTGTTGGCAATTGATTCAATAAAATACCGTTTGTTTGAATCATAAAATGACAATCTAAATCATCTATAATTTCTTCCATCTTTTCAAGCATAACCAGTGGTTCACCACCATAAAAAATCAAAGTATCAGAAGGTTTTACAAACTTCTTCAATCTTTCTACATTTACTTCCGAGTCAGTCGGAGTTTCCATATCATAATCCCATTTATCCCCCAAACCATTATCAAATTCTTCCATACTTTTTCCATAACAATAAGTACAATGGAGATTACATCTTTCTGTTAATATTATGTGGTAGTGCATAAATTAAAAATAGCGTTTCGATCTTTTAAAATTAACCTAATTTCTTTTTAGCTTCTTCCAACTCTTCAAAATTATTAATTGGAACCCAAATTTTGGTTTTCAAAACTTTAACTTTTTCACCAATTGAAACCAAATAATTCAAATAATCAATAATTTCATATTCTCCCCTTGTTGATCTCTCCAACTTCTTTTCAAAAATTTTGGTAGAAAAAGCATAAGCCCCAATATTAATTAAATTAGATTTTGGATTTTCAGGTTTCTCTTCAATAGCAATCAAATTTCTCTTCACGTTAATTTCTAAAACTCCCCATTGTGAAGGATTATTTACCTGCCAACTAAACATACCAAATTTTACTGAGAGTAAATTTTCCAAGTCTTCTTTTGAGTAATAATCATCACCATTCAAAACAATAAATTCATTTTTTAGTAAATCTTTAGCTTGCAAAAGCGCATGCCCTGTTCCTTCGGGATTTTCTTGTTCCCGATAAGAAATTTTTAATCCAAAATAATTCTTGCCAAATTTTTCAATTATTTTTTCTTTTTTATAACCAACAATTAAAATAACTTCATCAATCAAATCTTTGAGTATTTCTAACTTATATTCTAAAATGGTTTTACCATTCACTTCAACCAAAACTTTGGGAATCATGTCCGTTAAAGGGGCCAATCTAGAACCTTTACCCCCACAAAGAATCACTGCTTGTTTCATATCCAAAAAAAGAAACTTGAATTAATAAATATTTACCAACATTTTTATTCTAAAATAATGCTAAATCTTTTTATAAGGTTTAATTCGTATACACCTTATGTTAAAAATATTGAAGGGGAATTACGTGAAATTTGTCGTTGGAGGAGTATCATTATTCATTTTCGAATATATTTTTACAATTTTTTTAACCGAAGTAATCGGAATAAAATCCCACATATCCTATATGTTTGCTCTGTTATTTGGAATTCTTTTTTTATTTTACTATCATTTGAAAATAACTTTTAAAGCCAAAGGACAAAAAAAGAAAATATTTTTGAAATTTATTGTCGGATCAATCTTCTCGTATATTCTAAATGCTTATTTTGTATATTTACTAACACAAAAAATGCTATATTTCTTTGCGATACCATTAACAGCCAGTATTCTTTCAGTGATGTTTTACTTTGCATATAAAAAAGTTGTTTTCATATAACCCTAACTAAGTCCACCAAAGTGTCCAGGCATATTCCCCATAGAATTCATATTTCCTTTTTTATTAGGTTTAGCCGCAATAACGTCATCAATTCTAAGGATCATTGTTGCAACATCTGTCGCCGAATCAATAGCTTGAGATTTTATTTTATATGGTTCAATAATTTTAGCATTCAAAACATTTTCAACTTTATTTGTAAATAAATTGATTCCCATGTTTTTATCTCCAGCATCATGTTTCGCCTTAAGTTCAGTCAAAACATCAATTGGATCAAGCCCCGCATTTTCTGCTAATGTGGATGGTATAAATTCTAACGCTTTTGCAAATTCTTCTATGGCTAATTGTTCTCTTCCACTAAGTGTTTGACCAAACTCTTTTAATCTTTTAGATAATTCCATTTCAATTGCCCCCCCACCAGGAACAACCAATTTTGTTTCAATTATACTACAAATGTCTCCCAATCCATCCATTAATGCCCTTTCAATTTCATCAACTACATGGCTTGTTCCACCATGAATCAAAACAGTTACAGCTTTAGGATTTTTACACCCTTTAATATAAGTCATTTTTTCCCGGCCAATACTTACCTCTTCAACAATATTAGATTCTCCCAAATCTTGTGAATTAATTTCATTTAAATTTGAAATTATTTTTGCTCCAGTAGCTCTAGCAATTTTTTCCATATCACTTTTAGCAACTCTTCTGCAAACATAAATTCCTTGTCGAGCTAAAAGATATTGAGCAAAATCATCAACTCCTTTTTGACAAAAAACCACATTACATTCAGTCAAAATAATTTTTTCAACCATTTCTTTCATAGTCTTTTCTTCCGCATTAACGAAATTTTGGAGTTCAATATGGGAATTTACAGAAATCTTTGTATCAATTTCAGGACTCCTAAGTTCAATTGGAAAATCCACAAGTAAAATTTTTGCATTTCCAATTTCACTTGGCATTTCTTTACTTATTTTTTCCTTATCTAGGACAATTCCAGAAATAAGTTCGGTATCTTTAATTCCATCACCCAAAACTTTTTCAATTTTAATATCATCCAAATCAATTTTTCCATTATTTTCAACTAGTTTCACAGCTTTCACTAAAATCTCAGCAAATCTTTCCTTTTCACTTTCAGCTGTTTTTCCAGTCATTGCAGTCATTGCAACTTGTCTTAAAATTTCTTCATTTTCACCCGCCACATGTAAAGAAATTTCTTTCAAAATACTTTGAGCTTTTTCTTGTGCAATTTTGTACCCTTTAGCAATAACTGTCGGATGAATTTTTTGATCTAGCAACCTTTCTGCATTTTCCAAAAGTTTTCCCGCAATCATAACAGCAGTGGTTGTCCCATCTCCCGCTTCTTTTTCTTGAGTTTTAGCAATTTCAACCATCATCTTAGCAGCAGGATGTTCAATTTGCATTTCTTCAAGTATAGTAACTCCATCATTTGTAACAATTATCTCATTTGTTGGGCTCACAAGCATTTTATCCATACCCTTTGGACCTAAAGTAGTTTTCACAACTTCTGAAACCATTTTTGCAGCTAAAATGTTATTTCTTTGTGCATCTTTTCCAATAAGTCTTTGAATATCTTCCGGCATAATTTCTCCTTTATTGTTCATAAGGAAAAAACCAGTCTTAATTATATAAAGATTATTATGGTAGAAATAGAAGAATATTTAAAATAAAAATTCATAACCTAACTATGGCAGCTGATCAAGTTTTTGCAAGTAAATTGAAATATCAAGGATTATTCAACTTTAAAGATTTTTATGAATTTTGTTATACATGGTTAATGACTGAAACTGGAGTAGAAATTTTAGCAGAAGAAGAATACACAGAAAAATTATCGGGTCCTGTAAAAAACATAGATATTAAGTGGAAAGCAACAAAAGAAGTAACAGATTATTTTAAATTTGAAATTAAGGTAGAATTCAAATTGCTTGCAATTTCAGAAGTAGAAATGAATCAGGGTGGAGCAAAAGTTAAAACAAATAAAGGTGGAGTTGGAATTAAAGTGAAAGGACTTTTACATAAAGACTACGAAGGAAAATTTGATGTTAGTCCAAGGTTGAGAATGTGGAGAGCAATTTATGAAAAATGGATTATTCCTCAAAGAGTAAAAGGATTTGAAGATAAGTTGGCTGCGGATTGTGATGAATTTTTAGGCCAAGCAAAAGCATTCTTAGACATAATTGGTCAAAGATAATTTTCTAAAGAGTATACACAAAAATATCATTATCTACATAGAAATGTTTATATAGAATTTTTGCGATTTTTTAACATGAAAAAAATATTAATTTTATTAGTTGTATTAATGATTCTCCCAGCCGTTTTAGCAATAGATGTAACGGTTGAAAAAACAAGTACAAATGAAGCTTTAATTGTTGGACTTGGAGCACCAGCACAATTCACAATAAACTTAACAAATAATGGGCAAAGCGATACATTTTCCATATACACTTTTTTTGGAACAGGTCTTGAACCAAAAGAACAAATAACAATCAAAAAAGGAGAATCAAAAGAGATAATTTTAAAAGTTTTCCCAAGAGAAGATTCAAAAATAAGGGGATATACAACATTCACTTATTTCATTCAAGGTGGAGATTCTTCAGAAGTTGAAGAAAAATTAACATTAAATATAATTGATCTTGAAGATGTCTTTGAAATAGGTGCCGGATTAATAGATCCAGAATCAAATACTTTAGAAATTTACATAAATAATAAAGTAAATTTCAATTTTGAAAATTTGACAATAAAATTTAATTCCGCTTTTTTTGATTTAGAAAAGGAATTAAATTTGGGACCATATGTAAGAGAAGATTTCACAATCAATTTAGAAAAAGAAGATTTTAATGAATTAATGGCTGGTTTTTATACATTGAATGCAGAAGTTTTAATAGGAAATTTAGAGGCAGAATTAGAAGGAAAAATAGAATTTGTTGAAAAAGATTTATTAATTACAACCAAAAATGATTATGGTTTAATAATTTCAACAAAAGTTATCAGAAAAGTAAATGAAGGAAATACAATTTTGAATTCAGTTACAACTTTGAAAAAAAATATCATTTCCAGGGCTTTTACAACATTCAATCCAGAACCATCTATTGTAGAAAGGCAAGGTGCAACAATTTACTATTCTTGGAGTCAACAAATTAATCCAAGTGAATCAACTGAAATTTTAGTAAGGACAAATTGGTTGTTTCCATTTATTGCAATTTTATTAATAATTCTTATAACAGTTTTAGCAAAAAGATATTCAAGCACGGCACTTGAATTAAGAAAAAAAGTTTCATTTGTTCATGCAAAGGGTGGAGAATTTGCTTTGAAAGTTACAATAATGATTGAAGCAAAACAATTTGTAGAAAAAATTAGAGTCTTAGATAAATTGCCTCCTTTAGTAAAAATGTATGAAAGATTTAATGGCGAATTACCAACAAAAATTGATAAAGCAAGAAAGAAAATTGAATGGGAATTTGATCATTTAGAACCTGGCGAAAGAAGAATAGTATCATATATAATTTATTCAAGAGTTGGAATACTCGGAAAATTTGCTTTACCTTCAACATCAGCAATTTTTGAAAGGGAAGGAAAAATCAAACAATCTTCTTCAAATAGGGCATATTTTTTATCTAGGCCAAAAAAAGAAAATCGTTTTGAATAAGTAAACTTTAAAAAACAATATCTATTACTCATATTTGTATTAAAAATACAACTAATCCATTACCCATCCATAGCTCAACGGTAGAGCGCTTGGCTGTAGATTACTAAGGTGGAGATTCGCGTTGCGCGATAACTATGAAGCCCTAAAAGTCAAGATATGTCTTGGCACTTAAGCAGTGCCCGAGAGGTTCCCGGTTCGATCCCGGGTGGATGGATAAACAAGGGGGCTTTATGCCCCTTTTTCTTTCACAATCTCACTGTACAAATTCAAAAATATTTACATTTTATAGAACGTTTTTCTAGTTAAAATAAAGTTTCGTGAAAACTTTATTTTTTTAAAAAATTTTATTTTTTAACCAATTTTTTAAATTCCTTCTGAAAATATGTCCCGAACAATAGAAGAATTTAAATACTATATTCTGATAAAAAAAATATAAAATGGGGTGCAAGAATATTTCTTGCAAAAAGAGAAAATGAATTTAAACGACGAAGAAATACCTAAATTTGCCGAAGACGATCTAGATGATCGATTAGAAGAATTAAACCTTGACGATTAATTACTAATCTGTTTTTTTGTTAAAAACACTTGATTATTCTCACTGGAAAGTTCAGAATGATTTGTTTCAATAGAAACTAATAACTCATCTATTTTTAATTTTGTAATCCACACATTAGTCAAAGATATTTTTACTTCATACCCTATTTGAAGGGGTTCTAATATAATTTCTTTAATAATTTTTTCATCATCATAAATAACAATATTTGCTTCTTTAGAGTCCACCAATCCATCATTTTTTATTGAAAGATTAATATCCATAGTTCGACCAGTAATTGTAGCTGAAACCTCCCCAAACCTTAAATCGGGTAGACTAGGTGTAGAATAGAGTCTATTAATCTCTATTGGGATTTCTTCACCAATTGTTTGTCTACATTTACTTACTGGGTACATAATGTTATTCGCATTATCCGAATGATTAAATCCCAAAACATGTAAAAGTTCATGGATAGCAACATTTGGCCTTTCACAATTTGAATTCTTAATTAAAAGAATTTTTCCAAGTAAAATTACATTAAAATTATTTCCCGGGATAATCTTAACTGGTCCTCCCTCTCCGGCAATAAACATTCCTTCTTCAAATTTATTTTTTTCATCACAACTAACAATTATTTCTGGATTTTCTTTATCTTCAATAAATCTTAAATCAGTAACATCTGAAATAAGATCAAAAGCTTCAAGCATTTCACCTTGTTTTTGTAAAGAACAATCTTCTTCAATTTCGTAACTTATGTTTGGGTGTGGAAATCGCATATTATCATAAAATTGCATTGAAAGATTATTTTCCACCAAACTAAAATTACTACTCCTTTCAATTCCAAATTCAGTTTCTTGACTGGGAAAAACCCAATAAATAGACAATAACAAAATTAAAAAAATACTAATTAATCCTAAAAATATTCTTTCCCACCTCATGAGATTTAAAGTAAAACATTCATTATAAAAGTTACTTTCAAAAATTAACACAAATTATTAAAAAGTTATTCATTTTTCAAAGCCTTATGTGGGGGAAAAATGGAAGAAATAGTTGTTAATGAATCATTTTCAAATGAAGATTTAGCTTTTTTTGAAAAGTTAGAAAGAAAAGAGTTTGAGTCAAGTAACTTATTGGATTTGAAAGTTGAAGCAGAAGAAATGTCAAATGATTTAGAAATTAATGAATTGTTAGGATATGAACAAATTGAAAAAAATCTAGCCTTCAAATTAGAATACCAAATCACGGGAGCATTAAGAATTTTAAGAGATTTAAATGGCTCTGCACTTTTAGCAGATGAGGTTGGTCTTGGAAAAACAATAACTTCTTCACTTGTGTTAAAAGAATGTCTTGTGAGGGGATTTGCAAAAAGAATTCTAATTTTAACACCACCATCCCTAGTTAATCAATGGGTTACAGAATTAAAAGAAAAATTTGAATTGGATTTCAAAATAATAGAAAAAGAATCTGATTGGGATAATGCAACTCTTGCAATAGCTTCAATAGATCGAGTAAAAATAATTGATAGAAAAACAAGAGAATTCAAGCATGGAAAAGCGCATGAAATTTCTTGGGATTTGTTGATGGTGGATGAGGCTCACAAATTAAAAGAAAGAAATACTCTTAGATGGAAATTTGTTGATCAACTTCAGAAAAAAAGATTCTTACTTTTAACAGCAACTCCTTTTCAAAACGATTTACTTGAACTTTACAATTTATTACATCTACTAAAAAAAGGACATTTGGGAACTATGAAAGAATTTAGAAAAAAATTTCTTAGTGGAGGAAATAAAAGACATCCCTTAAATCCAAAAGAATTAAAATCAAAATTAGATGAAGTAATGGTTCGAAGAAAAAGATCTGAAACAGGAATAAAATATACGAAAAGAATACCAAAAATCATTTCTGTTGAACAAACCGAAGAAGAAAAAAGAATTTATGATAAAATTATTGAATTATTAAAAGAAAAGTATTTTACAGTAACAGGGCAAGAAATTAATGCCAGATTAATAATATTTGCATTACTTCCCAAAATGACTTCTTCTTCAAAATCAGCAATAGAATCTTTAGAAAAAATGGCAAATAATGAGAAATATCATTTTGAAACAAGAAGGTTTGCAAGAGAAATATTATCTGATTACAAAGATTTAAAGAAAGACTCCAAAATGGAAAAACTATTAGAAATAATTGACAAAACATTAAGAGAAGATCCAAAACAAAAAATATTAATTTATACAAGACACCCCTCAACATTAGAATATATTGAAGAAAAATTAATTCCTTACAAACTAAAAATAACTAGTTTCATGGGGGGATTAGATCGAGATGAAAAAGCAAATAGAATAAAAGAATTCAAATATGATTCTCAAGTATTGCTTTGTACAGATGCTGCAGCAGAGGGATTAAATTTACAATTTTGTAATACTTTGGTTAATTATGATCTACCTTGGAATCCGATGTCTGTTGAACAAAGAATTGGTCGTCTTGACAGGTTGGGACAAAAAAAAGATATGCAGATATATTCTTTGGCAACAAAAGGAACAATGGAAGAATACGTAGTTGATTTAATCATAAATAAAATGTGTTGTGTGGGATTAGTTATAGGTGAACTCCCAATAATTCTTTTCAATTTGGGCCTTGATTCAGAAGGAAAATCTGGAAAAAACAAGATTGAAGAACGTTTATTAAATTCCTTTATTGAATCAAAAAATAATCTAGAAATTTTTGCAAAAAATGTTGAAGAAATTGCAAAAATTGTTGGAGAAGGTTCAAATGAGTACGAAGAAAGTAAATTTGCCTCTTCTGAATTATTAGACAATAAAAATATCAATTAATCCAATAAAACTGTAATTCATATATTTTTAAATAATAATGGAGATACATATATTTGATGGAAAAAGAATTAGTAGAATTTATAGAAAAATTTTTTAGGAGTCTTGGGGCAACAGTGGTGTTACAAGGAGATTTTTTAATGGTGGCAAATGTTCCAATAGCTTTTGAAAAGTTTTACGGAAAAAAATCACCATACAAATTTGTTTTCGATAAAAGTAAATTGGATTTAGATTCCGAATTAATAGAGCTTGGAGCATATATCTTAAAAGCAATTTCAAATTATTTGGAAAACACTGGACAAACAACTTTACTAAAAATAAATTTTGAAATTGATCCAGAAGAAGAAATAAAAAAAAGTATTAGGTTAGCAAATTGTAGAATAGAAAAATTAGTCCCAAAAAAAAGAAATAATTTCTTTTTTAGATTTACTTTTAACACAATTTTTCAATACTTAAATGAAACAGAAAAATTAGTAAATGATATTTATGTCCATAATGGAAAAGCAATTGATGGGAATTTAAGTGATTATCCCCTAGAAGAAGGAAAAAAAGAAGAAGTAAAAATACCTGATATAAAAGAACCTTATTTTATTGCAAAAGATTGTCTTCGTGAAAAAATAAAAAGTAGAACAGGGGAATTAGTCTTAGAATTAAATAGTAAGTTAGAAGAAGAGAGAGATAGAATAGAAAAACATTTTATGCAAGAAAATAAAGAATTTTCAGAATTAGTAAAAAAATCTGAAAATAGATTAATGGAACTGGAAATAGGGAAAGATTATGAAAAAATTTCTAGACAAAAAAGAACAATTGTGGGCTTAAAGGAAAAAATAAATAACGAGGAATTAGATAAAGATAAAGGAAGAGCCATTCAAATTGAAAAGCAAAAACATTCTTTGAATATAAAAAATAAATTATTTAATACAACATTAATTTATTACTCACTTTATACATTTGATTGTGTTCTCAAAAGTAATTTTTCAAAAAGAATAATTGAAATGTCATTTGATCCTTTAACAAAAACATTAAAAGAGGTAGTTTGTGAATCTTGTGGAAAAAATACAAAAGAAATATTTCTCTGTAGAACCGGACATATATCCTGCCGTGATTGTTTTACCCTTTGTGATTCTTGTGGAAAAGAATATTGCCAAAAATGCATAAAAGCAATTTGTGAAACTTGTGGTAAAAAAATATGTAATGATTGTGCTGTTAGGTGTTTTAGATGTGGGAAAATAATCTGTGCTTCACATACAAAAAATGATCTCCTTTCAAATAGGATTTATTGTAACAATTGTTTAAGAAATTGTGAAAGATGTGGGCAATTAAAAGAACCATATTCTTTTAAGAAAAGTCAAAAAACAGATGTTGAAATTTGTGAAGATTGTTTTAGAAAGGAAATGCAAAAAAAAGCATTAGATGGTGTTTTTAATAATTGAGTAAAGATTATTTATCCTAAAATAGAGATAAACTAAATAATAAAATTTTAATTTTTTTGTTAATGGGGGTTAATAAATTGAATATTAATGAAATTTGTATTCCAATAAACAAAAATTTCAAAGAGATAAAATTTTCTCCTGAAGAAGAAATTGAATTAAAAGTTACAAGGATTAATGGAAAAAGCTTTTTAATAATCAAAAGAAATTAAATTATCCTGGTTAATAAAAAGATTCTAAAATTTCATTTGAATAAGCATCAAAAACTAGTCTCAAATTTTCATTTGCTTTAATCAAAGCATATTTTATTTCTAAAGGATAAAAGTTTTTTTCAGAAAATTTTTCAAACTTTAAATTTTTATCACCAAACATTGAAATAAAAATTTCATTAACAAAATAGGGTTCATTTCTTCTTGCTTTAACTTTTGAAGCGGCAGAAAAATAAGATTTATCAATTAATGATTCTCGAGTTTTAAGTAATTTATGTCCAGCTTGAATTAATCCTAATTTGCCTTTATTTTTTGATTCATAAATTGGGATTTCTCCTTGAACTAAAATAGAATTATTTTCATAAAAAATATTGTAATTATCTGATAATTGAAAATTTTTAAAATTATTTTCTGGTAAAACCCCAAAAGTAATGGGCATTTTTTCATCTTTCAAGATATTTGCATAATTCATATAATCCATATAGGATTTTAAATCAATTTTTGGAATAATAACTCTAAAATCAAAATCATTTTGTCTTCCATCTTTTTTCATTCCAGAACCATAAAGAAATATTTTTGAATTATTTGGAAATATTTTCAATATTTTTGATTTTGCAATTAAAAATTCTTGATTACCTTGCATTGATTCATCATTTTGATTTCTAACATATTTAACTTGCGAATCAGAAAATACTCGATCTCCAACAACATTGAATTGATTTTGAATAAATGCTTTTATTTTATATGCATCTTCGAAATCCCCCTTAACAAAATCAAGAACTTCCCATTTTTTATTTTTCTTTTCTAAAAATTGAACCAAATTAATATCTGGTTTCACAAGAGTAAAATCAAAAGTTGCCAAAATTCCCCTCATATCCAACAAATTTTCCAAATCAGAAGGTTTTCCCCCAAAATAAGAGGGATGTGTTCCCAATAAATAATTTCTTTCAAAATCATCATATTTAACTTTTCCATTTTCAACAAATTCATTAAAATCCATGAAATTTGATATAAAAAATAATTTATAAGTTTTTATATCTTAAACTTTTCAAATTTTTCTCTTTCTTCCAAACCTTTTTTACTATAAACTCTCCATAAATCTCTGGCCAAGGTTTCATCTTCTTTTTTATCATAAACAATTGTCGGGCCAGGCAAATCTGTTATGAAAAAAATATTCCATTCTAATTTTTCTCCAGCTATCTTGAATAAAACATTCTCTTCTTTATTACGACCTAAAAATAAAAGCCCCTTATCTTTAAACATTCGAGCTTTAACAAGAATAATTTCTTCATAAGTTGGATTTTTATTATATTCAAATAATGCCTTTAATTTTTTACCATAATCTTTGTCACAAAGTAAACAGCCCCCGCCAGGACTTGGATATTTAATCTTATATTTTTCAGCCAAGCTCATTTGAATTTCTCTGCGCCTCCCCTCAATTCCTAAAAGTTTTTCCCTATCAATTATTCCTTCTTTTTCATAATTAGTTTCAGGTAAAACTTTTGCAGATAAAGGTCTTAAAATTTTTCCAGATAAACCAGCTTTTTCTTCATCAAACAATAAAGCTTTTTTCATTTGACTCATGGGCCTTTGTCCAATAACTTCTCCAGTTACAATTACTGAAGCTCCAATTACCTCAGCTAATTTTTTACCTTTCTTAAAAATAAAAATCTTACAATCTTTACAGGGATTCATAGCAGCTCCAATCCCATGTTTTGGCTTTCTGATTAATTTAATATACTCGAGGAAATTTTCCCCTTTTGTTGAATCAATAATGTGAAATTGATATTTTTGACTTTCGCAAAAATTAATCATTTCTAAAATTTTTTCTTGATTATCCCCCCCAAAAGGCAATTTAACAAAAGCTAAGTGAATTTCAAAGCCTTGTTCTTCAATCATTTTTGCAGCAAGTCGACTATCAAGTCCCCCTGAAAACAAAACTAATGCAATTTTTTTCTTTTTCATAAAATTTTACAAGAATTAATATTTTTAAGACTATTCTTTATCTAAATCTTTTTGCATATCTTCATTAATGAAATAAGTATGTTTTTTTCCAGAATAAGTCAAATACAATTTATTTTTTGCTCTACTAATGGCGACGTAAAACAATCGTCTTTCTTCTTCTTCACGATCATATTCATACATTTTAACAAGTTCCATTACTGGATGCTCAACTGCTCGACATGGAAAATTATTTGGAGTACAACCCATGACAAAAACTAGTTCTGCTTCAAGTCCTTTAATTGAATGAATAGTAGCAAGAGTCACTTCACCCTTTTTGGCTTCAACATCTTTACTTTGTTCATTTTTTAAAATATGGGGAATTTTATTTCTTTTAAAAATTTCACCTAAATTATTCAAATGACGGTTAGTTCTAGCAAGAACAAAAATTTCTTCAAAGGGAATTTGGGTTTCCAAAACATTTTTTGTAATAAATTCAAATTCACTAGCTTCATCAGTAAATTTACAAATTTTCAAATGCTTTTCTTGAGTAAAATTATCTTCCAAATCAGGCATTCCCATTGTTTTAATTGAATCGTTCATGAATTTAACAATATGTGAATTACTCCTATAATTTTTTTTCAAATTAATTATTTCAGAATCTGAATATTTTTTGCTAAAATCTAAAATATAATTAATATCAGAACCCCTCCAACCAAAAATAGATTGCCTTGGGTCTCCAACACAAAACAAACTTTCTGAATTTAATAAATTCAATAATTCAACTTGTTGAGAATTAACATCTTGATATTCATCAACTAAAATATATTTAAAATTCGAAATCATTTTTGGATACATCTTGAAAAAAGAAATAGTGTCATTAACTTGATCAGCATATGTTCGCAAGTTATTTATTGCAACATGTTTTGCTAAAAATTTAACAATTTCTGAAATGAATTTTGCATTTTCTAAATCTTTCCCAGACAAGTTATTAGAAACAAAAATATCTTTATGCGAAATTTTTGTAAAATCAAGAACACTAAAACAATCATTCATTAACATATTTTGTAATTGATAGGGAGATTTATTTCTTCTTTGTGCCATAGTAAAATATTTTTCAATTGCCACCCCAATATCAATATTCATATTATCTAAGGCACGTAAGAGACCCACCATTTTATCTTGATATCCAGCAACCCTCATCTTTCTTCTATAAATTCTTCCCCCATTTTTCAGTAAAATTTTTTCAGAAAAAGAATTGAAAGTTTCAACAATTGCATTCACTCCAAGTTCCTTCAATCTTTTTTGCATTTCTTCTTTTGCTTTACGAGTAAAAGTAATTGCAAGTATTTGCTCCCCCCTAATTTTTCCATATTTATTCAAAAATTGAATTCTCTTAGTTAAAACAGTTGTTTTACCTGAACCTGCCCCAGCAATACATAAAATATTTTTTTTGGGAGAAACAATTGCTTTTTTTTGTTCCAAATTAAACCCTTCTAAAAATTCTTCGAGTTCTTTAAATGCCTGAACTTCTCTTTCACTAATTTCAGTTTCAACTTCTTCATATTTTTCAGAAACTTTTTTTAAATTCATCTCTGGATTAATTAGTTCATTTTGTCCCTTTTGATTAATTGAAAGAACTTTGATAAATTTATTAAAAGTTGAGGGAGATAAATCAACCATTCCTTTTTGAATTAATTCTTCAATTTTTTCTTCAATTTTGAATAAACTCAAATATTCAAGTGATTCAAAATTATACAAATCATATAAATTATTTTTTAAAATTGATTTATTATTCATGTCTCCCTTCAAAAAATCAACCAACAATTTTTTTCCAATTGGAAAAGGAATTTCATTTAAACTACGTAAAACAAATAAATAATCTTTAGATTCATCTCTTTTAAATTCTTGAATATCAACCATGAAGAATAAAAATAACTTCGAGTTTAAAAATATACTTTAATTGGGAAGCTTATTTTGGCCTTCAATCACTAATGCTTCAAAATTATTTTTATATGCCCATTCTGTGGCTTCTTTCCGACTTACCCCCGGGTTTAAACTTCTCAAATCTTTGTAATGTTCCATCAAAAGGGTAGAATACATATCAATTGTTTCTTTAAATTGTTTAGGAAAATAATATCCAGCTAAAAGAGCCATGTGGGAAAATAAGTTTTGATTAAATTCTTTTTCTAAACTTTTCATAAAAAGTTAAATTTTTTAAGATTTATAAGAATTTATACCTTGAAGATTATACTATTATTAAGTAACAACATTTATATACAAATATTCTCTTAATTTTATATGAAAAACATAGGAATGGTAATAACAGGCATGCAAAAAGATTTTAAAAAGAAAATGAATAATTTTGAAACAACAAATGATTTAATATTACTTTCAGAAAATGAAAAATAAAAACATAGTTCACAAACTTTTAACAGGGCAAGAAATCACAAAAAAAGAAGCAAGAACTCTTGGAGATAATTCTAAAATAAATGATAATCTTCCATTCAAATATCTTATTAGAAAAGATAAAATTATTGAGGGGGGGAATTTGGTGAAATTTATCCAGTCAACGGATTTTCTCATCTTGTAGCAAAATTACCCAAAAGTGATTCTTTTACGGATAGAAATAAAATTTATGCAGGAGTTAAAATACAAAAACAAGCAAACGAAACAAAATTAAACATTCCATATTCTGGAGGATTATTCAATTTATATGATATTGTTGAAAAACAATTTTTTCCAGGACACGTAATGGAAAAACTCCAGGGATATAATTTATTAACATTATTAAAAACATTCAAGTTATTAAAAAAATCAAAAATAAAACAAATTCAAAAAGATCAAGCGAAACAATTAAACAAGGCAAAAGAATTGTTTAAACTTGATGACACCCACAGGGGAAATACATTTTATGATACACAAACCCAAAAAACATATTTAATTGATTTAGATAGTTGGGGAAATAATTCTATGCCCAATGATTTTTAGAAAAGTCATAAATATAATATTTGTAACTTTTCTGTGAACCATAAACAACCACTTTTTCATAAGGAAAATTAATCTTCAAAAAAACCAAGAATAGAAAAAACAAAATGACAAAAAAAAAGGAAGGAATTAAACCGAAGCTCTCATCCTTCCTAACATCTGACCGAAATCAGAAGATCTAACCGAAGTTAGACATAATCGATAGGAACTTTGCCTTTAAATAGCTTTTGGCAAAGAATTTTTTTGTTTTAATCATCGAGTAATTACTAAAATAAATTATTGGGAAAAGAATTAAATACCAAAAAATCATATATTGATATGGCAAAAAAAAGAGGAGTAAGAAAAATAGTTTTACCTGGCCATGATAGAAAAGCTTTTGCTGGAGGAATTTTACTTGGGGGGTTATTTTTATTGTTAACGCTTGCTGCCAGATTTTTTGGCATCTTCGGTGAAACAATGAATATCCTATTAGATTTATATGAAGGAATAGGATATGATATTTCTTACTTTGGGGTTCTTTTAGGGGGAGTTTATGGGTTTGTTACAGGGTTCATTATCTTTTATATGTATTCTTGGATTTTAGAGAAATTATAATTCACTAGAGCAAACTTTAAAAACCTAAAACAATAATTCATTATTATACGCTGCCTCGGTTGTCCAATGGCTAAGACACCTGCCTGTCGCGCAGGATACCCGGGTTCAATTCCCGGCCGGGGCGT
>CAZGQV010000003.1:0-74178 GCA_964527365.1 Candidatus Woesearchaeota archaeon | reverse complement strand
TTTTAGGATTGATTCCAGAAGTGGATGTTTTAGGATTTAATGTTTTAGATAATTCATATGATTATAGTGATGACAATGGACATGGGACAAATGTTATGTCTGTTTTAATTGCTTTTGCACCAGAGGCAACTTATTATATAGTTAAGGCAATGGATGAGAATGGTCAAGGATATTCTTCAGATATTGTTGCTGGACTTGATTGGTGTTTTAATCAAGAAGTGGATATTTATAGTTTAAGTATTGGAACAGGAAGTTTTGATTCATATTGTTCCCAAGATTTTACAGCCCAAAAAGTTAATGAAATAGTTCATGCGGGTTTTCCGGTTTTTGCAGCGACGGGAAATCAAGGGAATAAACAGAATGTATCTTCTCCTGCATGTTCTGGATTTGCTACCCCTATTGCGGCGAGTACAAAAAATGATTTTATGGCAGATTTTTCAAATTATAATTCTTTTACTTTATTAACTGCGCCGGGAAAGGATATTTCTGTTTTGAATATGTATGGGGAAGAAGTTGTGAAATCTGGAACGAGTTTGAGTGTTTCAATGGTTGCAGGAATTGCGGCTTTAGTTTTAGAAAATAATAATTTAACACCACAAAAATTAGAAACGCTTTTTGTTCAAACTGGAGAAGTTATTGAAGACGAAGAAAGGAAATTTTCTAGAATAAATGCATTGAATGCTTTAAATAATGAAATTTCAAATGAGCTTTTACCTCGTGAATATCCAAGTTATGATGAATTATTGAAATTAGGGATTGAAGTTATTGGTAAAGATGCGGAGTTTGACATTCTTACAAGTTGTACTACTGCAGAGGATTGTATAAAAGGGATTTGTATTGAAGGAACTTGTTATTCTGCTTGTAATTCTACTTTTAGTGGGGATCGTTGTAGTGATGATGGATATGCTTATACAGATTCTAATAGTGGGGTTTGTTCTTCTTATGAGGCGGCTTGGTCTTGTGACAAGGATGAAGTTGCTTTTTCTAGTATTCATTATTCTGATTGTTATGGAGTAGATGAAGGAAGTCCGGAAGCGTCATATGAATGTGATTCAGATGTTGCTCCAGATTATACAGCAGAAGGTATTTGTTCTTCTGGACCAACCCCCTTAGAAAGTACTGTGAATTGTGATTTGGATGAAGTTTGTTTTAAAAGTAATTATTATTTAAATGATTGTTCTTTGTGTGGATCTACTTTAGAACATTCTTGTGATTCAAATGTTGGGAAAAGCTATGACCAAGATGGGATTTGTGTTTTTGGAGGAGATTGTGATACGGTGGATGTTTGTTATAATGGGACAGATTATATGGGAATAATAACTAATTGTTCTAACGGGGATGTTTGTGATAGTAATGTTGAACCAGGTTATACTACGAATGGTTTAGTTTGTAACACATATTCTTTGGGTTGTGTTATTTCTGGTTCTAGAACTTCTGGACAATCTTGTTGTGTTGATGATAATTGTGCAAGTGATAATTGTACTGCTGGCGCTTGTGTGGGTGGGGGGAGTCTTTTATCGAATGGAGAATCGTGTACTTATGGGGATGAATGTACTGGGGGATTTTGTATTGAAGCGGTTTGTTGGTCTGGTTGTAATTCTACTTTTAATGATGATCGGTGTAGTGATAATTCGAATACCTATGATAATTATCAAAGTGGAACTTGTGCAAGAAATTATGCTGGGACTTGGTCTTGTGATAAAGATGAAGTTGCTAGTCCCAGTTCTGCCGGATTAAGATATACTGATTGTTATGAGATTGAAAATGATGCTCAACCTAATTCAGCTTATGAATGTGATGCTGATGTTGGTCCAGCTTATCATAATAATGGAATTTGTGCATATGATGGAGTTGCAACTACAGATGTTGATTGTGATTCAGGAGATGTATGTATTGGTTCTGGGGGAGTTTATAAGAAAAATTGTTCTTTGTGTGGTTATACTTCAGAATATTCTTGTGATTCAAATGTTGGATCAAGTTATGAGCAAGATGGAGTTTGTGTTTTTGAAGGGAGTTGTGATACTGTTGACGTTTGTTATACTGGTACTAATTATTATGGAACAATGACTTCTTGTTCTAATGGGAATGTTTGTGATAGTGATGTGGGTTCTACAGGATATACTACAAATGGTTTAGTTTGTAACACATATTCTTTAGGTTGTGTTATTGATAGTTCTAGAACTACTGGACAAAGTTGTTGTGATGATGATAATTGTGCAAGTGATAATTGTACTGCTGGCGCTTGTGTTGCTCCCGCTAGTGGGTGTCCTGCTAATTTTGATGGTCAAGATGTTTTTGAAATTAAAAATACTGCAGGAGATGTTTGTTTTGCGATTAATACTTCTGGATTTGTAATTCTTTATGGAGAAATTTGGATGAGAGAAGATGGACCATTAACTGCTCCTTCTGGATCATTTGTCATTAATAATTTCACAAATGGGGTTACAAATTCTTATATTAATTCAACTTGTGATCTGGTGACTTTAGGAACTTTTACAAAAATGAGCCAAGCTTGCACAGCTGGAAATTTATGTATTAAAAATATTGATGGAACGGATTTGATGTCAACTACTCCAGAAGGGGATATTTTTCCTATTGGAGAAATTTGTTATGATTATCGTTCGGGAGTTTCCAAGGTTTGGAAATGATAAAATGAAACTAAAATATTTTATAATTATTGGAATGATTTTGTTATTTTCTTTGGTTTCTGCAGATATTCTTTCGATAAATTCTGGGGGAAGTAATAATTTTATCATTAATCCCAATACTTATTTGGAAGGATTTTTCTTTTCAACAAATGTTTTGCCTGTTTTATCAAATTTGATTTTGACTTCTTCAAGTGGGACGGATACTACAAATGAAAATTTGAGTATAAGTTATGATTCAATTGATGACGACGAAGATGCAATAACAAATATAACTGATTGGAGGGTTGAGGGAAATTCTATTGCTGTTTTGAATATGCCTTTTGATACAAGGAAAGTTAAAGGAAATGTGAGGGATTATTCAACTTATGAAAATAATGGGACTCTTGGAGCTGGAGTTACAAGTAATGTTCCGATATGGAGTTCAGATTGTCAGGTTGGTGGATGTTATGAATTTGATGGAGTTAATGATTATATTAATATTGATGACAGTAGTAGTTTGAAGGGAATGTCTGAATTGACAATTAGTTTTTGGATTAATCCTTTCGAATCTCAAATTGCGGGAATCGTTGATAAAAATAGAGGGGTTGAATGGAATGTTCATTTAACGAATAATCAAGTGAGATTTGAAGGAACAAATTTGGGTTCAAGTAAAATTAGATTTACTTCTACTTCGACTTTGAATTCAAATCAATGGACTTATGTGGTTGTTAAGTATAATAATTTTGTAAAGAAAATTTATTTTAATGGAGTTGAGCAAGGGGTTACAATTAATGATGATGCTGTAGGAGATATTTTCTCTTCAACAAATCCTGTTTATGTTGGTAAACTTCATGACGGATATTATTTTAATGGTTCACTTGATGAAGTTCAAATATTTGATAAGGTTTTATCTCTGGAACAAATTCAAACAAATTATCAAGCAGGTTTAGCTGGACATCATTCGGAAAAATTGGTTTCACAAGAAACAGTGATGGGAGAAACTTGGCAAGTTGCAGCAACACCTAACGATGTTTTTGGCGATGGGTTAACAGTTTTAAGTAATGAACTCACAATTATCAATGCTGTTCCGATTGATCCAACTTCTGTTAATTTATATTCTTTGAATGGAAGAAATGAAAGTGATACTGATTTGAATTGTACGGGATTTATTAGTGATGCTGATAATAATGATTCGTTGACGGTGGAAGTTAATTTTTCAAAAAATAATGTTTCACAATTAATTGTTAATCATACCGGAATTAATAATGGAACAACTTTGGGTTCTATTTTAGGAAATGGAAATTTAACATTGGGAGATATTTGGAAATGTTCGATGAAAGTTTATGATCTTAGTGATTCTTCTAATGCAATTGATTCAAATGAATTGGAAATCATTGATATTACTCCCCCAATAATTTATGTTGAAAGCCCAATTAATAATAACAATTATACCATTTTAAATATTTTCTTTAATGTTTCATTAAATGAGCCAGGGAGCATGTGTTTATACAATTTAGATTTGAATGGTAATGTTACAATGAATCAAACTAATGTTACACATTTTACTTATTTAGATATAACTTTGGGGCCAGGAGATCATGGTTTATGGTATTATTGTAGCGATACTTCTTCAAATTGGAATTCTACTTATGTAAATTTTTCAATTGAGAACGAGGCTGCAATTTCTATTTCTATGTCTGAGGAACTTTCAGAGGGGGTCCTTTGGGATTTATTGACTTTACCTGCTGATGATTTGGATGCTATTGGGAATAATTTAAATGATTCTACTGATTATTATTTGAATGTTTCTGCAACGAACACACTTGTCGATATTTATGTTAGGGCTGATGGTGATTTGTTTAATTTGGCTTTGGATAATTTAGGGCTTGCAAATGAAACTTATGCAATAAGTTTGAATGATTCGAATGTAACAGCACCTAGCAAAGTTACTATGACGACAAACTATGTTTTAATTGCACAAAATATTGCAACTTCCATGGTTTATATGAAATTTTACTTGGATGCTCCAGCTTCACAACCGGCAGGAGTTTATAAAAATAATTTACAATTCAAGGCTGTTCGTAATGGCCAAGCTGTTTAGTTAAATTGGAGTTCTGCAAATCAAAAACATTTATAAATAATCATCATGTGAAAAGGTTAATGGAAAGGGAAAAAAATTGGTACAAAGTAATTTTAATTGCAGTATTAGTTCTTTCTTTAGTATTTTTATTTTTTGAAAATGTAAATGCAATTACAGGTCATGCGACTGAAGGAAGTACAACTTCAAATGTTACAATTGAAAAATATTTAGCAATAAATTTTTGCACTAATTTAAGTGAAGGTATTTATTTTGGTAGTGTAGATACATTGCCTGCCAATAATATTAATGCAACACATGACTATGATGGAGCTTCTAGTGCAACAACTTATTGTACAATTGTTTCTGCTGATAGCAACACAAATATAGATTTTTGTACAAAAGCAAATGCTGGTTTAACAAGTCTTGCTTTAGAGGTTATTGGACTTGGAAATGAAACATATAGTAATGCTACAACTACTAGTGTCACCGTTCCCGAATTAGCGAATCAAGTTTCAATGACGACAAGTTATGTTAAATCAGGAAATAGTATTGCTCCTGCAGGATATAATTATTACAGATTTTGGTTAGATATTTCTGCAGCACAGCCTTCGGGAGATTATAATAATTCAGTATCATTCAAGGGAGTAACAACTGGACTTTCATGTTAATTAAATTTATTAAAGAGAATCAATTATTAAAAAAATGAGGTGTAATAAAAAAATGAGGGGAATAGTGGGATTTATTTTTATAGCTATGCTGGTTTTACCAATGGTGTCGGCTGGTGTTGGAATTAGTTGGGATAGAGAATCAAGTTTAGTACCTGAAGGAACAAAAACTTGTTTAACATATAAAGTTTATAATCCTTGGCCAGAAGATTCATATGTTCAAATTCAACTCTCTGATGAATTATTAAATATTTTAGATTCTGCTGAAGCTGAAACAAAGTTTGTACCTGCAGAAACATCTAGTGAAGAAGCTATGCCTGTTACATTTTGTTTTAAAACTCCAACTGTTTATGAAAAAGATTGTGCATTATTTGGTTTTTTAATTTGTAAACAAGATTGTCTTGAAGAAATGCAAAATTTTAAGGGAGAAGTAGAAGTAATTGAATTAACTGAGGAAGAAGTGGTAAAGGGTGGAAGTGGTGGATCAAAAACACAAATGTCTGTTTCTGCACCAATTAATATTAAAGTTCAATGTATTGCTCACAAAAGAAATTATAGTCTTGTTTATCTCGCAATTGCTTTAATTGCTGGAATTTTACTTTTAGTTAATATTTTGAATAAAAGAAAATTTACTAAAAGAACTTTTAAAAAGAAAATTAAAAAAAGGAAATAGGTATCTAATTATTATGGAGAGGAATTTTAATTCATTTACTGTTATAATGATAATTATTTTAGTTTTTGCAATTAGTTTTCTTTTTTTAGAAAATAATTTTTTTATACAGGGAAATGTTGTTGAGGGAGATGTTTATTCCAATGTTACAATTTCAAAATCAATTTCTATAGAATTTAGTCCAGCATTATCTAATGGAATTTTATTTGGAAATGTTAGTATTTTACCCGTATCAAATATAAATGGTTCAGAAAATTATAATGTGACCAATAATTTGACTAATTATTATATTTTAGTTTCTTCTGATGGAAATACTGCTGTTGATTTTTGTCTTCGGGCGAATACAGCGTTAACTAATCAATATTTAGATGTTTTAGAATTAGGAAATGAATCATATAGTTGTTCAAATGAATCAAATATGACTTTGCCTTCTATATCAAATGAAACAGCTTTCACTTTAAGTTCTGTTAAATGTGGACAAAATATTAATCCCGCGTCTAATAATTATTATAGGTTTTGGTTAGATATTCCTGCGGCTCAACCTTCTGGAGATTATAATAACACACTTTCTTTTAGAGGAATTTCTTCAGGTGAAAGTTGTTAAAAGTAACTATTAAAAAGAATATTTCTTTATTATTTTAATGTGGTGGAAAAAAGAATATTTTGGAATTATTTTAATTCTTCTTAGTCTGGTATTTATTTTTGCTGCTGCAGAAGGTAGCAGTTCTTCAGAAGTCCATATAAGTGGATTCAGAATTTTATATGAAACATTTAATGGTGATACTACAGAATTTTCAGATTTTAATGAGTTAGAATTATCTGATTTATCTGATGTAATTTTAGAAAAAACAACTTATGGTAAAGTTGAATTTAATGAAAATTTAGACATTATGTCGATGGATGGGGGAGATTTATTGGTTGATTTTGATAGTGATTTAGAAATTTCTTCAAATTTAATTAATGTGGATGAAGATTTACTTCCAGGAATAAATAAAAGTGCAAATATTTCTTTGTATGGTATTACCTATAATTTACCTGTTATTTACAATAATGGAATTGTTTGTAGCACTTGTGATTTAATTAGTTATACTGGTGATATTTTGAAATTTTTAACACCTCTTTTCGAAGGAGCTTATTATGCTAGAGAAGGGGGGGGAGCGGTTTGTGGGGACGGTGTTTGTGAAGGGGATGAAACTTCAGTTACTTGTCCTGCTGATTGTCTTATTACTCCCCCTGGTGGCGGTGGCGGTGGCGGTGGCGGTGGTGATACACCCACCAATGAAACACCTATTTATACTGGAGAATATGATTTCAAATTGGAACCGGAATTTTTTTCAGTTGATATGAGGAAGGGAACTTATTATCAAAAAATTATTGAAGTTACAAATAATGGAACTTCTGATTTAACAATTAATGTTTTTGTAGAAAATTTAGGTGATTTTATTTTTCCTGAAATAACGGGATTTCAATTAAAAGTTGGAGAAACAAAAAAAGTTCGTCTTGATATTTATGTTTCAGATAAAAGAGAAGCAGATCTTTATATTGGAAAAGTTATTTTTAGAGAAGCACATGTAACTCGAGAAGTTAAGAGTATTTTAAATGTTCAAGAAAAAGCAGCTTTATTTGATATTAGAACAGAAGTTTTGAAAAAATATATTAATCCAGGTGGGCGAATTAGAGCAAATATTAGTATTGTTAATATGGGGGATTTAAAAAATTTTGATATTAAGTTAACTTATAAAATTATAGATTTTGACAATGAACAATATACCATCAAAGAAGAACAATTTGCAATTAATAAAACTCATAATAATATTTTTTATTTAGATGTCCCTGAAGATATTAATTATGGGGATTATTTGTTTTATGCGCGTGTTTTATATGAGGAAGAAAATGTGAGTGCTGCAAGTTTTGATACTTTTGTTGTTGAAAGCGTTTCATATGTTGCTTGGATTATTCTAATTTTAATTATTTTGGTTTTAATGTATTTGTCTTATAGGTGGTATAAAAAACGTCGGAGAGAAATAGCTTTTAAGGAAATGAAGAAAGGAGAAGTTAAAGAAAAGATTGAAATTAAGAAGAGGAAGTTGCCGTTTAAGGTTCCAAAAATAGAAGAGGAATAATTAAAAACTCTTATTTTATTTCTTTAATATGTTAATTGGACTTGTGGGAAAACCTTCAGTAGGAAAATCAACTTTTTTTAAAGCTGCAACTTTAGCTGAAGTAGAAATAGCTTCTTATCCTTTTACAACAATTAAAGCGAATCATGGAGTTGCTTATGTTAAGGTTAAATGTATTGAAGAAGAATTTAATACAAAATGTAATCCTAATCATGGTTTTTGTATTAAGGGGAATAGATTTGTTCCAATTGATTTAATGGACGTTGCGGGACTTGTTCCTGGAGCTAGCGAAGGGAAAGGGCTTGGAAACCAATTCTTGAATGATTTACGTGAGGCTAATGCTTTTATTCATATTGTGGATATTTCTGGAACTACAGACATTGAAGGTAAACCTGTGGAAGATCATGATCCGGCAGAAGATATTCGGTTTTTAGAAGATGAACTTAATAAATGGTATTATAATATTTTAATGAAAGCTTGGCCAACTTTTTCTAGAAAAGTTGATATGGAGGGGCGTAAGTTAAGTGGGGCTGTTTATAAACAATTTTCTGGATTAAAAATTAGTGAGGATCAGATAACTAGTGTTTTATTAAAATTGAATCTTCCTGGAAAATGCAGTTCTTGGTCAGACGAGGAATTAATAAAATTTGCAACTGGATTGAGAAGCATTTCTAAACCCATGATTATTGCTGCAAATAAAATTGATATTTTAGAAGGTAAAGATAATTATGAAAGAATAAAAAAAGAATTTCCAGATTTAATTATTATTCCTTGTTCGGCTGATTCTGAATTAGCTTTAAGACAAGCAGCAAAAGCAGAAATGATTGAATATATTCCTGGAGAACGAGATTTTAAAATTTTAAAAGATTTGAATCCTAAGCAGTTAGAAGCATTAAATAAAATTAAAGAAAATGTTTTGACTAAATATGAAAAAGGAACAGGGGTTCAAGAAATTTTAAATATTACAGTTTTTGATTTACTTGGATATCTTCCAATTTTTCCTGCTTCTGCAAATAAATTAGGAGATAGTAAAGGAAATATTCTTCCAGATTGTTTTTTATTGCCACCTGGTTCAACTGCTTTAGATTTTGCTTTCTTTTTGCATACAGATTTTGGAAATAATTTTATTAAAGCTATAAATGCAAAAACAAAAAGAATTTTGGGAAAAGAATACAAATTACAGCCAAGAGATGCCATAGAAATTCTAATTAAATAGGTACATTTAAAAATTAATTTATTCTTTTTCTCGTCATGAACATAAATAAAAGTTGTAATAGTTGTGGAGCTAAGTGTTGTAAATATGTTGCAATGGAATTAGATTGTCCTGAAGAACTTGAAGATTTCCAAAATATTCGATGGTATTTGGCTCACGAAAATATTTCTGTTTATGTTGAAGAGGATGGGGTTTGGAATATTGAATTTATTACTCCTTGTAAATATTTGGATGGGGAAAAATGTTCTATTCATGAAGGTTTTGTAAAAAATTCTGAAGTTTTACGACCCCAAATTTGTAAAGATTTTACTATTGATCAATGTCCGCAGCATAATAAGTATGAAGAATTATATCGTTTTAATAGTATGGAAGATGTTGATGAATATATTGAAAAAGTTTTCAAGACTGGAAGACATGAAGTAGTTGAAAAAGAAGAAGATGAAGAATAATTTTTAAAGAATTGCTAGCTAATGCTAGAATTAATAAGAAAAAAGTTAATGACCTATGGCAAGACAATAAATTGATGTTATCTTTTGTAAGAAGTTGAACTGTTAATATCTGCCAGCGGCAATGGATAATAGATTTTATTCCTGGGCTAAGAATGATGCTTAGGATAAATTTTAGAAAAGGAGGATTAGTATATTATGTCATCAGCTAATTCTTGTTTATTGGTTGATTTAATTATTTTTGAATATTTTTTTGTTGGTTGTTTTTTTATTTTTTTAAATTCTTTTATGTCTCCTGTTTCTTTGTGGCATTGTAATGTTTGATATAGTTCAGATATTTTTGGTATTAAATAATAAATAAATTCTTCTTTTTCAGGAGGATGAAGATTTTTTGAATCTTCTAATATGTTATTTAATGTTGGGATGTAATTTAGAGAGGGATATTTTTTCTTTAAATCAAATAATTTTTCTAATCTTTGTTCTAATTTTTTTGAAGAATTTTTTCCCATTATTTTTTATGTTGGAAGGAATATTTAAATTTAATGGCCCGGATATCAGAGGGTGCGAGAATTATGGACATTAATGTCCAGGACATAAAATATCAAATTTTAAGTTTTTTATAAAATCAAGAGATTTTTGCATTTGTTCTTGATCGCTTTCTGGAAGATCAGTTCTTCCAATGTACCCGTTGTGAAAAATTACATCTCCACTGAATAGGATGTTTTTGTAAAGAATTACAATATCTCCGTTTGTGTGGCCAGGGGTTTTGTAAATTTCAAATTCTTTAATTGGTTGTTCATTTATTGGTAGAACTTTAGAGAAATCAATTATGTTGTTATTGTACATTATTGCTTCTTTTGCATCAGAATATATTTTAGCTTTTGTGAAGAGATTAATATTTTCTATGTGATCGTAATGTCCATGTGTTAAAATTATTGTTGTGATGTTTTCTGTTTTAAGATTAAGTGAAGAGAGGGCGGAGAGAAGTTCTTCTTTATTTTCTTTACTTGATGTATCTATCAAGATGTTTTGGTTTTTTAATTGAATTAAGTAAACGATTGATCCAAAATTTTTAAATTCAAAGGAGGTTATTTTGGGAGTTATTTTTGTTATCATAATGTTTAAAATGGATAGTTCTTTTTATTCTTTATGAAATATGAATTTTCTCCAAGTTTACAAGTGTTAGCAGAAGATGTTTCTAGGCGAGTTTTTCCTCATGTAAAAATTGATAGAATAAAATGTTTTAGAAGTTATGGTTCTTCAACAAAACAAACTATTGCAAGGTGCCATGCATTGGGCAAATTAATGCAGTTGGCAATGGGTGTGGATGCATTTTATGCTCTTGAGTTTTTAGGTGAAAAATTTAATATTATGTCTACTGAAGAAAAAGTTAAAGTTGTGATTCATGAATTGATGCATATTCCAGAAAGTTTTGGAGGGGGCTTTAAGCACCACGACGTGGTTACAGATAAAAATGTAAATAAATGTTACGTGGTTTATTTGGGATGTAGAAAAAATGATACAAAAATTAATTGGTTTCAATTACAAAAATAAAAAAATAAAAATTAAAGTTAAGGTAGTTCCTTGGTGGTTTGAAGGTATTGGACTTATGTTTTCCAGAAAAAAAAACGCAAAAGCTCTACTGTTCTCTTTTGATAAACCCCTAAAAATGGCGATACATTCTTTGTTTGTTTTTTATGATTTTTTTGTTATTTGGTTAGATGAAAATGAAAAAGTAGTAAGCATAAAAAAAGTTAAGCCTTTTTCTTTTAACATTTTACCGTCGAGAAAATTTACGAAATTAATTGAAATTCCAATTAAGCAGGAATACGACGAGGTTTTGAATCTTATCGACGAGGAAGAAACATTTAAATAGGTATTTTGTATAATTATTGTATATTTAATGTTCTTTATGGAACATAAAAATAAGTTAGTAAAAAGGAGGAAGTTAATAATGGGAAAAATAATTGTTAAAAATGTTGTTGACAGAAAGCCAGGACATCTTTATTACGTTGACGGAAAAGGAAATGTATGTGAAGCTAAAATGGCTAGAGGTGGTAAAAAGAAGAAAGCTACTAAGAAGAAACCTGTGAAAAAGAAGGTTGTTAAAAAGAAGGTTGTTAAAAACAAAGTAGTTAAGAGAAAAGCTGCTGTGAAAAAGAAGGTTGTTAAAAAGAAGGTTGTTAAAAACAAAGTAGTTAAGAGAAAAGCTGCTGTGAAAAAGAAGGTTGTTAAAAAGAAAGTAGTTAAGAGAAAAGCTGTCAAGAAGAAAGTAGTTAAAAAGAAACGAAGGTAATCTTACGTTTTTTATAAATAATTTTTTTATTTTTTTATGTTTTTGTTCTGGGTGAAAGGGAGTGGTTGAAGTTCTCATACGACATTTCCAAGAATTCAGAAAACCCTTGGAAAAGTTTCTGTGTGTAAAATGTCGGAAGAGGTGATTTAGGAAGGAGAATCTAATTTTTCAAAAGTTAATTTTATATAGTTAATTTTTGTTTATTCAAGTATGAGGTGTTTAATTGTTGGTGCTGGGGGAACAGGACAATCTGTTGCTCGAGGAATTGCTAAAATAAAGGAGATTTCTAAAGTTTATGTTATGAATAGAACATTGAAAAGTTCTATTCGTGCAGTTAAAGAGATTGGAGGAAAAAAAGTAGAAGCTTTTAAGGAAGGTCAATTTTTGAATTTTGATTATGTTATTGTAACTTTGTGTGCTGTTCCATTTAAAGAAAGGAAGAAAAATATTAAAAAAAGTAAAAATACTTATGAAATCAGACAAAGGGAACTCGAAATTAATTTGTTGGCAATTAAAAAATTAATACCTTTTTTTAAGAAACTCCCTTTGAAAACAAAAATTATTTTAATGACGAATCCAGTTGATGGAATTGAAAATTATTTGAAAAAGAAACTTCCCAGAAAGAAAATTTTTGGATTCGGATTGCAGTTGGATATAGGTAGATATTCAAAATATCTTGGGAAGAGAATATCAGTTATAGGAATTCACGGGAAAACAATTCCTCTTCTTGATTTAAAAAAGAATAAAGATTATGATAAATTATGTAAAAAAGTAGATATACTTCTTTTGAAATATATTCGTAAAAAAGGATTACCTTATCCAGTTTATGAAAATGAATTTAAAAAATATTTGGAGAAATTTATTTCTGGAAAAAAAGAATTAATTTATACTTCTGCAAGATTGGAAAAACCTTTTTATGGAATAAAAGAAGTTTCTATTGGTTTACCTTTTTATATTAAGGCTGGAAAAGTGGTGGGAATTAAAGATGTTAAATTAAATCTTGTTGAAGAAGAAAGATTGAAGAAGGATATTAAAATTTTGAAGAATTCTATTAAAAAGTTTAGTTAGTTAATTTTATATATTTCTGTTTTGATTTATTTTTATGACAATAATACTTGGAATTGAATCAACTGCACATACTTTTGGAATTGGTGTTGTTCGAGATGGTGAAGTAATTGCTAATAAGAGAGATATGTATACCACAGAATCGGGGGGAATAATTCCCATGGATTCTGCTGCGCACCATCGTAAAATTTGTGATCTAGTTTATTCTGAAGCACTTGAAGAAGCTAAAATTAAGGAAGAGGAAATTGATGCTATTGCTTATTCTAGAGGACCTGGTTTACCTCCTTGTTTGATTGAAGGTATGAAGTTTGCTAAAAAATTAGGTAAAAAATTGGGGAAGAAACTTGTTCCGGTTAATCATTGTGTTGCACATTTAGAGGTTGGTCGTGTGACTGGTGCAACTGACCCTGTTTTGCTTTATTGTAGTGGTGCCAATACTCAAGTGATTGCATATGCGGCAGGCAAATATCGTGTTTTTGGGGAAACCTTGGATGTTGGTGTGGGAAATTTTATTGATAATTTTGCCCGTTATGCGGGACTCGGGTTTCCAGGAGGACCGAAGATTGAAAAGGAAGCTGTTGGAGGAAATTATGTTGAACTTCCCTATTCAGTAAAAGGAATGGATGTTGCTTTTTCTGGAATTTTGACTAATCTTCGTCAGAAACTTTCAAAGGGATTTGAACTTAAAGATTTGGCTTATTCAATGCAGGAAACTGTTTTTGCAATGCTTTTAGAAACTGCCGAAAGAGCTTTAGCGCATGTTGGAAAAGAGCAGTTACTTTTGGGGGGAGGGGTTGCTTGTAATTCTCGTTTACAAGAGATGACTAAAATTATGTGTGAAGAGAGGGGAGCTAAGTTTTTTGTTCCTACTCGATCTTTGCTTGTTGACAATGGTGCGATGATTGCTTTCTTGGGGGAAATTATGTTTAATTCTGGAATTGGTTTTAATTATGCAGAAGATGAAGTTTTGGATATTCGGCCACGTGAAAGAACTGATCAAGTCGAAGTTAGTTGGAGGGAATGATTTTGTCTAATTTAATGATTTTTTAAAAGTGTTGAGAAAAAATGTGTTGGGTCTCTTTTTGTTTATCCAAATAAAATGAAGTAATTGTATCATTTTTAGCCCAATCAAAAGATAAATTTTTTTCCGGAAATATTTTTTTTAATATTTTTTCAGCATATTGTTTTTCTTTTGAAATTAATTGATTGTTTCCCCTATTTGGTGGAACATAGTTTGTTTCAGATCCCCCATAACAATTAACAGTTATTTTTTTCAATGGAATTTTCCAATCTTTTTTTATTTGGATAATTTTTGATACTAAATTTGATTTTGTTGTGTATGGTTCATGCATAATATAACTTTCTTTATTTTTTAAATTATAAAATAAAATGCCTATGCAAGGGGCCAAAGTTGTGAAATGATCCTCCTTGCTATTTGCTTTACTAAATATTTGCATTTTTGCAAATATTATTCTATTTGAGGAATTTATTTTTTTTCTTATATTGCCTTTCCAAACTGGAAAATAAATTTGTTTATGTTTTATTTTCATAAAATTTGAATTTATTGGAGATATTTAAATATTTAGATATTTTCATAGGAAGTTTTATAAAGTAAAATTTGTCAATATTCATATCCGATGAACAAAGGTTCAAATGAAGAAATGTAAATTTCTATTCAGCCCGTGAGTTACAAATGGGTGGAGCTTTCGGATAAATTAAACGTGACGAAAAATAAGAAAAATGGATGTATACCAAATTGTTGAAAAAGCAAAAAGAACAGGAAAGATAGAGAAAGGTACTAACGAAGTGACAAAAGCAATTGAGCGAGGAACTGCAAAGTTTGTGGCTTATGCTGGTGATGTTGAACCAAAAGAAATTGTGGCTCATATTCCAGTATTATGTAAGGAAAAAGGAATTCCTTGTATGATGGCAGATAACAAGCAAAAATTAGGGATTGCTGTAGGTTTACCAGTTAAGGCTTCTTCTATAGCTGTTATTGATGCTGGTGAAGCAGATAAAGATATAGCTCAAATTAAATAAATATTTCATAAATCTTTATTTAGAAATTTATTATAATTAAAAATGGCAAAAGACAATAAACCCACACAGAAAAAAGAAAGAGTTAGTATTATTGGACAAATTGTTCCAGCTACTGTTAAGGAATTAATTGGAAGAACTGGTTTTAGGGGAGAAATTACTCAAGTTAAATGTTTAGTTGAAGAAGGTAAAGATATTGGACGTTCTATGAGAAGAAATGTTCGTGGTGTAGTTAAGATTGGAGATGTTTTAATGCTTAGAGAAACTGAAATTGAAGCTAGAAGAATTAAATCTAATGTTACAAAAGGAAGTTATAGTTAAAATGCAAAGTTTACCCAAATTAATTAGAAAAAGAAAAATTTCTGGAAATGAGAAACTTGATAAAATGACTGTTAAATATTTTAAGAAAGATCAAGGATATGGAACTTTCGTTAATTATATTAGTTTAGTTCAAAAGAATTTGGGAAGTTGTGATTCTTTTGCTCCTTGTTATAAAATGAGTCGAGGTGGATTAAATGCCTAAATGTGTTTATTGTGAAAGTAATTATGAATTTCCAAGAGGATTAACTTTGATTATGAAAGATGGAACTGTAAATACTTTATGTTCTTCTAAATGTAAAAAAAATATGCTTCTTGGTCGTAGAAAAGTTAGGTGGTTGCCCACTCATTTAAAATTTAATCCCAAGAACAAGATTAAAGCTAAAAAGAAGAAACGTTAACGTTTTTTCATACGATAATATCAACACATTATCGAAAGAAAAGGAAATAATTTTTTATTTTACTTATACAATACATTTCTAAAGAAACGCATCGCAAATTTTACATACGATACATTATTTTACAATGCATCGAAAGAAAAACCAAATTTATTTATTGCTTTAACAATATTCTTTTCTCTCCCTCTTATCTTCCCAATTAATATCTTGTTGTATTGAAAATCCTGTCGCAGTAAGTTTCGGTTCTTTTTTTCCTTCACATTCGATTACATAATCTTCACAATAATTTGATTCATCACATATTGCTTTGGTGTATTTGTAATGCGAATTATTAATTATTTTTCCTGTCAAATTTAACCCAGGAATTATTAAAATTAGTAAAGAAATTAATACAAGAATTAGAACTATTTTCATGGCTTTTTTCATTGAATTCTGAAGTTCGAAAGCTATTTAAGTTTTTATATGTTGGGTTTGTTACTTTTCAGTTTAATCCGTCGATAAAATCCTTTTTTGACAAAAAGTTTATAAAGTAATTTTGTTTTTTCTTAGTATAAAATTGCACTAAAAAGAGGGGTTAAATAAAGAAGAAAAAAATGACAGAAAAAAATTACGGAGCATCAAATATTAAAGTTTTGGAAGGGCTTGAAGGAGTAAGAAAAAGGCCTGCTATGTACATTGGTGGAACTGATAAACATGGCCTCCACCATTTAGTCTATGAACTTTTAGATAATTCTGTGGATGAAGCTTTGGCTGGACATTGTAATATAATTGATGTAAAAATTCATGATGGTGGTTCTTGTTCTGTTGAGGATAATGGCCGGGGAATTCCAGTGGATAGGCATCCCACCTATAAAATACCTGCAGTTCAAGTTGCTTTGACCAAATTGCATGCGGGGGGAAAATTTGACAAAGATTCTTATAAGGTTTCAGGAGGATTACATGGTGTGGGGATGAGTTGTGTTAATGCTTTAGCTGAAAAATTATTTGTAAGGATTAAAAGTGATGGAAAAATATATGAGCAGGAATATTCTCGAGGTATTGCAGTAACCAAATTAACAGTAGTTGGTAAATGTTCTGATAAAGAAACTGGAACTAGAATTCAATTTTGGCCTGACCCTGAAATTTTTTCTGTTTTGGAGTTTGAATATAAAATTTTGGAAAATAGATTGAGGGAAGTTACTTTTTTGAATGCAGGATTAAGGATTAATTTAGAAGATTTTAAGAAAGGGAAGAAACAACAGTTTTATGCTGCTGGTGGAGTAATGGAATTTGTAAAATGGATTAATAAAAGTAAAGAAGTTCTTAATATTAAACCCATTTATTTTAAGAAAGAATTGGAAGGAATAGAAATGGAAATTGCAATCCAATATAATTCTAGTTATAATGAAACTATTTTTGGTTTTGTAAATACCATTAATACGATTGAGGGAGGAACACATATTTCTGGTTTGAAAACTGCTTTAACTAGAGTTGTAAATGATTATGCAAAAAAGAAAGGTATTTTGAAAAATGGGGATAGTTTTTCAGGTGATGATGTTCGAGAAGGATTGGCAGCAATTGTAAGTGTAAAAATTCCAGATCCACAATTTGAAGGTCAAACTAAGGGTAAGTTAGGTAATTCTGAAGTTAAGGGATACGTTGATTCAGCTGTTACACTAGCTTTAACAGAATACTTTGAGGAAAACCCCACTATTGCAAAAAAAATTGCAGGTAAAGCTATGGATTCGGCTAAGGCTAGACTTGCTGCAAAGAAAGCAAAAGATTTGGTTAGAAGAAAAAATGTGTTTTCTTTAGGAGGGCTTCCTGGAAAATTAGCTGATTGTTCAAATAAGAAAGCCGAAGATTCTGAATTATATTTGGTGGAGGGAGAATCAGCCGGAGGTTCAGCTAAGATGGCAAGAAATAAAGAAAATCAAGCTATTTTGGGATTAAAGGGTAAAATTTTGAATGTTGAAAAATCTTCTCCTTCAAGAGCATTATCTTCAGAAGAAATCACAAATATGATTACTGCTATTGGAACCGGTGTTGGAGAACAATTTGATTTAACTAAATTAAGATATAAGAGAGTTGTTATTATGACTGATGCTGATGTTGATGGGGAACATATTAAAACATTAT
The DNA here is from genome assembly GCA_964527365.1 of Candidatus Woesearchaeota archaeon. Classification (GTDB taxonomy): domain Archaea; phylum Nanobdellota; class Nanobdellia; order Pacearchaeales; family GW2011-AR1; genus GW2011-AR1. The sequence goes on along the minus strand of CAZGQV010000003.1, from coordinate 56,125 downwards.
TATTGACTTTCTTTTTTAGATTCATGCCCCAATTAATTGAGAGTGGCCATATATTTGTTGCTATGCCTCCTTTATTTAGAATTAGAAAAAAGAAAGATCATTATGTTTATTCTGAAGAAGAATTAAAAAAAGAAACAGCTGGAATTCAAAATCCAAATATTACTAGATTTAAAGGTCTGGGTGAAATGAGTGCTGATCAGTTATGGGATACGACGATGAATCCTAATACTAGGAAAATTAAAAGAATATATATTGAAGATGCTGTTGAAGCAGATCAAGTTTTTTCAATGTTGATGGGAGATGACGTTGCTGGGAGGAAAGCTTTTATTGCGGAAAATGCTCATGAAGCTGATTTGGATATTTAAAATGGAACTTGGAAAATATAGACATTTCAAGGGGAATGATTATGAAATTATGAAAGTTGAAGGTGGAGAAGTTTATTATATCAATTTGAATGAACATAGCGGTTTTCAGGTTGGAATGGATTTTAAAAAATCTATTGAGGAATTTGTTGGAGATAAAGTTTTTGAAAAAGATTGTGAATATGTGGGTGTAAAATACAAAAAAGGAGAATCTGTTAAAAGATTTGTTAAGGTTGAGTAATTAAAATGGCAAAAAAAAGTAAATTAAAAACTCCAGATTGGATATTGAATGGTGAAGAAGAAAAGAAATCAAAGGAAAAAAAAATTAAAACTTTTAAGGTTCGTAGATGTCCTGAATGCAATTCGGATGAAGTTCAAGTTAAGATGGGGGAAATTGGTGTTTGGGAATGTAGTAAATGTGGCTTTAAGGGAAAAGAAATTAAGGAAGATGAATTAACTGAAGACGAATTTATGCAATATTTGGATAACAAAGGAGAAGAAGTAGCTTAAAGTTTATTTAAAAAAAATAAATAAATGCTAATAAATATAAAAAATGACAGATGAAGAAAATAAAATAGAAAAGGAAATTGAAGGAATGGAATTAGATGATTCTGAAATTAAGGAAGAAAGCCAAATGAATCAAGTAGAGGAAGTTCCCGGGGAAATTCAAGTTGAAGAAGATTTTGGAGCTAAGTTTCCCGAAGAAAAGGGAGTAATTAATGCTGAAGTTACTACTGAAATGAAAAAATCTTATCTTGATTATGCTATGAGTGTAATTGTTTCAAGAGCAATTCCTGCAATTGAAGATGGGATGAAACCAGTACAGAGAAGAATTCTTTATGCAATGCAACAAATGGGTTTGAAACCAAATACTCAAACTAAAAAATCAGCTAGAGTTGTGGGAGACGTTATTGGTAAATATCATCCCCACGGAGATTCTAGTGTTTATGAGGCCATGGTTCGTATGGCTCAAGATTTTTCTTTAAGATATCCTTTAGTATTTGGCCAAGGTAATTTCGGTTCTATCGATGGGGATCCTGCTGCTGCATATAGATATACTGAAACCAAGATGGAAAAACTTGCCGAAGAGCTTTTGGAGGATCTTGATAAGGATACTGTTGAATTTACTCCTAATTTTGATAATTCATTAAAAGAACCATCTTTGCTTCCAGGTAAGTTGCCTGCTTTAATGCTTAATGGTGCTACTGGTATTGCTGTTGGAATGGCTACAAACATACCCCCACATAATTTACGTGAAGTATGTGATGCTATTGACATGTATCTTGAAAATCCAGAAGTGACTGTTGAAGAATTAGTTAAAGACACTGTTCAAGGTCCAGATTTTCCGACGGGAGGACAGGTTCAAGGAGATATGATTGAATTATATAAAACTGGTCGAGGGAGAATGATTATGCGTGGAAAGATTTCTGTTGAAGAGGGAAAGAAAAAAAATTCTCTTGTTATTACAGAAATTCCTTATATGGTAAATAAATCCACTTTAATTACACAAATTGCAACTTTAGTTAGGGATAAAAAATTAAGAGATATTAGTGATTTACGAGATGAATCAAATAAAGGCAAAATTAGGATTGTAATTGAATTGAAAAAAAGTGTCGATTCACAATTTGTTATTAATGCATTATTCAAATATACTCGTCTTCAAGATTCTTTTAATGTTAGTTTTTTAGCTTTGGTTGGAGGAAAGCCTCGAGTTTTAGGAATTCGAGATGTTTTAGAAAACTATGTTTCTCATAGAAAAATTATCATTACAAGAAGAACGCAATATGAATTGAGAAAAGCAAAATTGAGACAAGAAATTGTTGAAGGATTATTAACTGCATTAGATAATATTGATGAAGTTATAAAAATTGTGAGGTATGATGCTGAACCTACTAAAAAATTGAAAGAGAAATTCAATTTTACTGTAAATCAAGTCAAAGCAATTTTGGAAACTAAACTAAGGCAATTAACTTCAATGGAACATGGTAAGTTAAAAGCTGAATCAGAAGAATTAACTAAAAATATTTCCAAATATCAAAAGATATTAGATAATATTCAGGAAGTTTTGAAAATTATTAAAAAAGAAGTTAAAGAATTAAAAGATAAATATGGCGATGCTCGTAGAACCCAAGTTATGAAAAGGGCTATTGGTTCTATTTCTGAAAAAGATTTGGTTCAAGAAAAAGAAGTTGTTGTTTCAATTACCGAAAAAGGTTATGTAAAAAGAATGGATGTTCAAACATATAAAGAACAAAAGCGAGGAGGGAAAGGAGTAATTGGAAGTGGTCTTGCAACGGGTGATTTTACAAAACAATTATTGACTTGTTCAACTCATGATTATTTAATGTTCTTCACTTCAAGGGGAAGGGTTCTTTGGTTGAAAACATATGATTTGCCTGAAGCTGAAAGATATGGTAAAGGAAAAGCAATTGTAAATATTTTAGGACTTAAAGAAGAAGTAATTACAAATGTTCTTTCTGTAAAGAATTTTGATGATTATTTAATTATGGCAACAAAGAATGGAATGATTAAAAGAATTTCATTAAATTATTTCTCAAAACCAAGAGTTTCTGGTATTAAAGCAATTAATCTTCCTGGAGATGGAAGTGATTCTTTGATCGGAGTTGAAATAATAAAAGAAGGTCAAGAAGTTTCTTTAGCAACAAAAGATGGAAAAGCAATCAGATTTAATTCTAATGAAGTAAGGCCCATGGGTCGTGCAAGTTATGGGGTAACTGGAATTAAATTAGGTCCTGGAGATAAAGTTGTTTCTTTAGAGGTACTTGGAACTGAAGCTATTTTTACAATTACTAAAAAAGGTTATGGGAAAAGAACAGCCATTGAAGATTATAGGAAAACTGCTAGGGCAGGTAAAGGAGTAATTAATTTGAAGGTTACTGAAAAAACAGGGCAAGTTGTTAATACTGTTTCTGTTAAAGATACAGATTCAATAATTTTGACAACTCAAAAAGGAATGGTTATTAGAACTAGTTTAGATAATATCCGAGTCATGGGTCGTGCAGCTCAAGGAGTTAGAATTGTGAATCTTCATGAGGGAGATAAGGTTAGTGATGTGGTTAAAGTTGTTGAAAGTGTTGAAGATGTTGAATGATTTTTAAATGAAAAATATAAAATATGGAACAAGTGGAAATCCTCCGAATTTTTTTAAATCAAAATTTGGAAAGAAAAGAATTAATGCTGTAGAATGGATTCATGATATTGGATTAAATGCTTATGAATATTTGATGACTTATGGGGCAAGAACTCGACCTGGAGTTGCAGAATATGTGGGCAAAAGAGCTAAAGAATTAGGGGTTCAATTATCTGTTCATGCACCTTACTATATTGTTTTCACTTCTGATAAAGAGGGAACTTTTGAAAATTCTATAAATGAAATGGTTAAAACTTTGAGGCTTGCTGAAATTATGGGGGCTGATAGGATTGTTTTTCATCCTGGTTATCATAATGTTGAAAATCCATTAGATAGGATTGTTAAGGGAATCAAGGAGGTCAAAAAAATTTACACTGGCCCTGTTAGGATTTTACCCGAGACTATGGGGCGGGGAAGTCAGTTTGGAAGTGTTGATGAAGTTTTGGAAATTTGTAAGGCAACTGATTGTGAACCTTGTCTAGATTTTGCACATGTTCATGCAAGGGGAGGTGGAAGCTTAAAATCTGTTGAGGATTTTAGAAAAATTGCTTTGAAGATAAAAAAAGTTTTGGGAATAAAAGCCCTTAGAAGATTACATTGCCATTTTTATCCAGTCGAGTTTAATGAAAAGGGTGAAAAAAAACATAGAGCATATTATGAAAAAGAATTTTTTCCACAATTTCAACATTTTTTACCGGTGATTAAAGAATTTAAAATGGAACCAACATTGATTTCTGAGTCAAGAGATAGTCAAGATGGTGGGGCTTTAGAAATGAAAAATATGTTTGAATGTTCCTGAAAAATTGTTATTTGGTGGATTATAAATATTCTTTCTATTATCTTATCAAAAAGTAAAAATTTATAATGGGTGAATTGTCTGTATCCTAATGGCAAAATTGAAGAATACGGATATTGAAGGAAGATTATCTAAACTTGGACTTTCAAAAAAACAGATTGAAATTTTTTTGGGGTTCGTTCATGAGAAATTTTGGAAACAAGCGATTGATGAATATGATAATTTAGAAATTATTCGTAATAGTTTTGATTCTAAGAATGAGGTTTATTTATTATTGAAAGTGGGAAAGAAAAGTTATGAAGTTGATTTGGAAATTGTAGACGGTAAAATAGAAGCTTTTTGTAATTGTGCTTATCGTGAAAAAGGTAAGGGATGTAGTCATGCTGGATCAACTTTAATTTATAAATTATTAAAAAAAGAAGATAATGATTTTAAAAATTTAGAATTGGATGAAGAAAAAAAAGAAAATGAGATTGAAAAATCAAAAAATGGACTTGCTTATTTAAGAAAATTATTTCCAGAAAAAAATTTAGAAGAAAGAAAGAACATGGTTTATTTTAATTTTGAAGATTTTGGTTTGGGAGAGCAGTTATTGAAAGTTCAAAAAGGAATAATAAAAAAAAATGGGAGTTATAGTGCACCAATAAAGTTTTTTGGAAGGGATTTTAATTTTTTAAAATGGAATATTAGTTCTAATGTTAGGCGAGTATTAACATATATGCATGAAGGAGATAATTTTGGAATGGGTTATTCTTCTGCTGGATTTAGTAAAAGTAGTTTTTATGATGTTAATACTGATTTAATGATGCCGGTTTTAAGAGATTTATATTTTGAGGAACAAGAAATTATTTTAGGGGCTGTTTTTAATAAAGAGGATTTCAAAATTTCTTGGGAAATAAAAAAGAAAAAAAATGAGAAATATGCTCTTGAACCTTTTTTTATTTGTGGTAATAAAAAATCTAGTTTACTTCGTATGAAACTTTTGGAGATTGGTAGTACAAGTTTATGGGTTTTTGATATTGAAAATAGGTGTTTTTATGGACATCAAGAAAGTGATAATTTACAAGTTGTGAGAAGCATTATTAGATTCCCTAAAAAATTAGAATTTAGTGAGAATGAATTAAAGAAATTTTTCTCAAAATATTATCAAAAAATTTTAGATGGGTTTCAATTTAAGGTTTCAGATGATTTAAAACGGGAAAATAAAGTTGTGTCTCCTATTGCCAAATTATATTTGGAAAAATCTGGTGCAAGTATAAGAATTAAATTAAGATTTAATTATGCTGGTCGTGAGATAAATTATTTTTCTAAAAATAAAGAAATTATTATAATTGAGAAAAATTCTTTGTATGATGTTGAAAGAGATTTAGAATTTGAAGATAGGGTGGTTGAGATTTTGAATTCTTACTCGGTTGTTACACATGAAGAGCTTGATGAATTTGTTTTAGAAGGAGATTTAATTGACTTTGTAACAAAGACTGTTCCTTTGATTTCTGTTGAAGGAATAAAGGTTTTAGGTGAAGAAAAGATATTTAATTTTCGTGTTATAAAGAATAAACCAATTATGAAAATGAATGTTACTGAGTCAAATGATTGGTTTAATATTAAGGGTTCGGTTAAATTTGGATCGGATGAAGTGACCATTGATGAAGTTTTAAATTCAATTTTTAAAAATAAAAGGTTTGTTGATTTAGGTGAAGGAAAGAAAGGTGTTATTCCTAAAAACTGGATTCATAATTTGAGAGCTTTTTCAGGATTTATAAATTTAGAAAAAAATAATTTAAAATTATCTAAAAATCATATTACTATTCTTAATTCAATTATTGAACTTGACCGTAATGCTTCTTTAGCGCCAAAAATAAAAAAAATGATAAAAGAATTCAAGGATTTTAAAAAAATTAGAGAAACAAAAATTTCTAAAGGAGTTAATGCTAAATTGAGAAAGTACCAAAAAGAAGGATATGATTGGATTAATTTTTTGAGAGATTTTAATTTTAATGGAATTCTTGCTGATGATATGGGACTTGGAAAAACAGTTCAAACACTTTGCGTTCTTCAGAAAATAAAAGATGAAAAAGTAAAGATTCCTTCTTTGGTTATTGTTCCAACGTCTCTTGTATTTAATTGGAAGAGGGAAATTGAAAAATTTACACCAAATTTGAAAACATATATTCATCATGGTTTAAATCGGAGTTCTTCAAAAACAAAAAATTCTAATAATAAATTTAAAGAAATTATGGATAAAAATGATGTTATTATTACAACTTATGGCGTTTTAAGAAATGATTTAGAATTATTTTCTGATAAGATTTTTGAATATGTTGTTCTTGATGAAGCACATGTTATTAAAAATCCTTTTAGTCTTAGTGCAAAAAGTGTGTATTCTCTTCAAGGTAAAAATAAATTAGTTCTTTCTGGAACACCAATACAAAATAATTTAATGGAATTATGGAGTTTGTTTAATTTTTTGAATCCTGGTTACTTGGGAGGATATGATTTTTTTAAAGAGGATTTTGTTTTGCCAATCGAAAGAAATCATGACAAAGAAGTTTCTGAATCTTTGAAAAAAATGGTATCACCTTTTTTACTTCGTCGTACTAAATCAGTTATTTCTAATGAACTTCCGGAAAAAACAGAAGTTATTTTACGTAGTAAATTTAATGAATCTGAAAAGGAAGTTTATGAAAGTTGGAAAGAATATTATCGACATGAAATTAATACTTCCATTAAGGAAAATGGTTTAAATAAATCTAGAATGAAAATTTTGGAAGGCTTGACAAAACTTCGTCAAATTTGTTTGCATCCAAAAATGATTGATTCTAGTTATGAAGGAGGAAGTGTGAAGTTTGATCTTTTGATTACGGAAATTGAGAAGGTTATGACTGAAGGACATAAGGTTTTAGTGTTTTCTTCTTTTGTAAAAATGTTAACACTAGTTAGACAAGAAATGGAGAAAAAGAAATTAAAATATTCTTATTTAGATGGAAAAACAATAAATAGAGAGAAAGTTGTCAATGGATTTCAAGATTCGAAGGATGCTGAAGCTTTTTTAATTAGCATTAAAGCTGGAGGACTTGGACTCAATTTAACTGGTGCAGATTATGTATTTATTATAGATCCTTGGTGGAATCCAGCAGTTGAAATGCAAGCAATGGACCGGGCACATAGAATTGGTCAAAAGAATAAGGTATTTGTTTATAAGATGATTGCTGAAGATACCATTGAAGAAAAGATTTTGAAGCTTCAAGAAAGTAAAAAGAAATTAGTGAAAGATATTATTGTTGAAGAAGATGGTGGAGTTCGAGGTATGAATTTGACAGATATACAAAAGATTTTTGATTAACCCAATTTTTTTATTTTTTTAATTTCTTCAGTGGAAATTGCACAACCTTTGAATTTTAAAGCATAAAGCAAGGCATCTAAAATTTTATTATTTTTTATTCTTACAACTCCTTTTTTGTATGCAATATAAATTAATTCAGTTGATCTTGCTATCTTCATTCCTTTAAAATATTTTAAATTTTCTTTTTTTACATCTATTCTCGTGTGCAATTTTTTTTGCAATAATTTTTTTAAATTTTCAGGTTTTTCACAAAGCATCCTTGTTGTTCTCTCATCAATTAATAAAACGTTTTTTATTCCTTTATCATTCAACATTTTTGATAATGCAAGACAGGCAGTTTCTCCCAAATCAATCAAATGAATTTCTTTTTGTCCCCTATCAAAAAAAGTATTGTTTGCTATGTTAAGTAATTTTGTTGTTTCTTCAGATATTTTTTTATCATTTATTCCAACTGAATCAGGGGATTCTAATATTTTATTTTCTATGAGCTCATTTAATTTTAATGCTTCAAGTTCAAATCTTTTAATGTTTATCGGTCTTCCAACTATTTCCCATTTAACTTCTGCAGGAATAATAAATTTTCCTGGAAATATTTTTTTTAATTCTCTTAATTCTGGAAGCAGACCATTCATAGCTAAACTGATTAATGAACTTGCATCAAAAATTAATACATTTTCATTCATTTTAATTTTTCCTTTATTTTTTTAATTATTTTTTTATGTGTTTTAGATAGTTCCCTATTGTTTTCTATTTTTTTTAAAATAAAATTAGTTTCTTCAATATATTTTTTTTTAAATTCTTGTGGGCTATTTTTTATATCAGAAACATTGTCCAATCTATCTGCTAATTTTATCACCAAAGCCCAACTACTCCTGTTAGACATTTTATTTGCAAGATATTCTTTTTTCCCAATTTTTTCTTTTTCATTTTCGTCAGTTGTCAATTCTTTTACAATTGAAGTTATCAATTTTCCAAAATTTTTTTTGAGTTCTTGTTCTGTTGTATTTGTGTCTTCTAATGTGTCATGGAGCAATGCTGCTGCAAGTAATTCATTAATCTTGTGACTCTTTTTATTTTCTTTTATTATTTTTGCAACATTTTTTGGGTGTTTTATGTAAGCTTCCTCTTTAAATTTTCTTACTTGGCCTTCATGTTTTTTTGTTGCAAATTCTAATGTTTGTCCATTCATTTTAAAATAATTCCTCTAACATTTTGATTCTTGTTTTTACATTTATTGTTTGGTTTAAGGGAACTTCAGAAATTCTTGTTTGCCCCGTATAATTTTGTAAATCAAACATTGATATTCCAAGCATTTTTGCTGTTTTTTCTGCTGAAATTCCATGTTCATGAATTCTTGAAGCTTTTGCTATTTCAGCTTTTTTGAATACTTCTTCAATATATATTTTTAATTTTCCAGAAATTTTATTGATGGCTTTTCTTATTAAATTAAAATCTTTTCTAAATTTTTTTTCATTGTTATTTTCTAAATCATTTATTGAACATTTTAAAGCAGTTATTGCTATTCTTCTAAAAGAATCCCAACCCTTTAATGTTCGGTAATCTGCTCTTGAGAGTATTTTTCCTAGAGAATAAACAATTATTGCTATGTTTAAATTATCGATATCTCCTTTTGATGCAGAATGAATTGTTTGATCACTCAATTCTTTAAGTGGTGTTGGATTATCTTTTTGAATTGTTTTTAAAGTTTTTTTCAAAATAAGTAAACTGTTTTCACGCTCTTTCATTTTATTGGTAGGAGAATGCAGGTTATAAATTTTTTTGATAAAGATAGATTAATTATTTAGTTGTTATTTTAAAGTTGTGACAAAGAGTAAGATTTATATATTGTTTTATTTTATATTTTGTATGGTGGAAATAGCAAAAGGGTATAATTTATTAGCAATTGATTTGGAAAATTATGTTGCAAAATATAAACCTGAAAGTTGGATTGTTGATATTCAAAATGTACATCCAATTCCATATTTTCAAGTTAGTGAGGCTAAAGAGTTATATAGTTACCACAAGGAAGGTAATTTAGTCGATAAATTAAAAGAAAAAGAAGGGCATTTAAAACCTTGGTTTATTCAGGAAGCTGTGGCGAGTTTTTTTCAAAATAAAAGACATGTTCGTTCGGAGAAAGATTTAGATTAATTATTTATACTTCCTTTTCTAAATGTTTTTATGGCAAGGGTTTTATTGGATACAAATTTTATTCTTTATTGCATTGGAAATAAAGTTGATTTTCATGAAGAACTTTTGATGAAGGGCCACCGGGTTGCAATTCCTAAAGAAGTAATTGAGGAGATTAAAAGATTAAGAGATGGTTCTAAAGCTCTGAAGTTCAGAGAAGAAGCAGAGTTGGCCTTAAAACTAATTAAAGCGCAAGATTATGATGAAGTTAGTTGTCCAGGAAAGTATGTTGACATTGGAATTAAGACGTTTTTGAAGGAACATCCAACTTATGTTTTGGCTACAATGGATAAGGAACTTAAGAAAAGTGTATCAAATAGGAAAATGGTTTTAAGGAACAAAAAAAAATTGGAGTTACAGTAATTTAACGAGGGAACCCAAAAGCTTTTTAAATGGAAATTTCATTTAAGTTTTGATTAAGATGTTTTATTTAACAGAAGTTGAGGATTATGTGCGTGTAGACCCAAAATTATTTGGTATGGATACTCGGCAGGCTATTAGTGAACAATTAGAAGATACTTATTCTGAATATTATGATAAAGAAGTTGGAAAAGTTGTTTCTATTGTTGAAATAATTGAAATTGGTGAGGGAGTTATTATTCCGGGAGATGGTGCTGCTTATTACAAATCTACATTCAAGGTACTTGCTTGGAAGCCCGATTTACAAGAATTAATTTATGGCAAAATTACTGAAATTACAAATTTTGGAGCATTTATTGAAATGGGTCCGATGAAAGGAATGATTCACATTAGTCAAACAATGGATGATTATGTAAGTTTTAGTGATGCTGGAAGTCTTTCAGGAAAAGCAAGTGGAAGAGTTTTGAAAGAAGGGGATTTATGTATGGCAAGAGTTGTAGCAATTAGCCACAAGGGAGATGATCCCAAAGTTGGGCTTACTATGAGACAACCTGGACTTGGAAAATTGGATTGGATTAAGGAAGATAAACAGAAAGCAGAAGCGGATTTAAAGAAAATTACAAAAACAAATCAGAAAGTTACAAAAACAAATCAGAAAGCTGCCAAGGGAGCGAAAAAATAAAATGAATGGGGGAACAGGTTGTTAAAATGGCAAAAATAAAAGAAAAAGCATGTAAAATTTGTAAGAAGATTTATGAAGAAGGAGATAAATGTCCAAATTGTGAATCAAAAGAAAATACAGAATCCTTTAAAGGAAAAGTTTATGTACTTGATCATGAAAAATCGGTAATTGCTCAAAATTTAAATATAACTGGCGAAGGAGATTTCGCTATCAAAACTAGATAAAATGGAAATTAAAATATTACAAGAAAAAAAGAATGCTTTGTTTTCAAGAAATGAAGTAAAAATAGAAGTCAAAAATGAAGTTACTCCTAGTAAAGAAGAATCAAAAAAAATAATTGCTAAAAAGTTTAAAGTTGATGAAAGTTTGATTAGAATTAGAGATATTATTGGTAAATTTGGAGTTAGTGTTTTTGTTGTTACTGTAGATATTTATGATTCAATTGAAGAATTTAATCGAATTGTTAAAAAAACTAAACAAGAACTTGAAGCTGAAAAAAATATTTTAGAAGAAAAGAAAAAAGCTGAAGAGGAAACTAAGGCTGCTGAAGAAGAGGCCAAGAAAGCTGAAAAAGAAGCTAAAGTTGTTGCCAAAGTAGAAACTGAAAAACCCACGGAAGAGACATCACCTGATGCTACGGGCATGACTCCTGGAAAGGGGGGCTTAGATGTACCTTCAAATGGTGGGGCTGAGGACAAAGAAGTTAAGGAAGAAAAAGTAGAGGAAAAATCAGAATAAAATGGTAAAAAAAATAGTAAAAAAAGGAAAGAAACCACATAAGAATAAACCGACCAGTAAGAAATATACAAAATATACTATTAATGGTGACACTGTTACTCGAGCAAGAACTTGTCCAAGATGTGGTCCGGGGATTTTCTTAATGGAAACTAAAGAAAGAGTTTACTGTGGCAAATGTCATTATTCTGAATTCTTTACAGCTGAGAAAAAAGAGTAGGTTTTTAAAAAAAAGATTTTTATTATAAATATGGAAAACAAATATTGGGACGTTATATCTTTGGTTGCTTTAATTATTATATTTTTTGTAGCATTTCCAGAATATGCTGGTAAAATTTTTGAGAATAAATTATATACTTTTTTTGGAGTTATGGCTGTTTTTTGTATTTTATTTTTAGTTTGGTTAAAGATTAGGACCAAGTATTAATTTTTATTGTGTTAAATGTCATTATTTTGAATTTTTTACATCTGAGAAAAAAGAGTAAAGTTTTATACTATTTTTATCTACAAGATTTATGAACAAGAAAAGATTTTTTAAGTATCTTAAAAAAAATTGGAAATATGCTCGGATTTTTTTAATTATAATGGGGGTTTTGTCAATTTTATCTTGGGCAACACAAATTAATGATTATTATCTTTGTCTAGATAGTAATTTGGTTGAAGACGGAAAATGTGTAATGGTTTTTCTTCTTCAAGAGCCACATGTTGATCAAGTTAGAAAATTAATTGATGGTTGTCAATCTGAAAATATTGAAGATTGTCTTGGAAATGCTGGAACGATTATTTACCAAGAGAATATTGGTGAATTTATGAAATAATTAATGATATTTAATGGGTTTTTAACATAATATTTGAAAGAGTTAAAAAAAACCTAGGAGATTATTCTCACCAAAAAAATAGTTAGTAAGTTTCCTCTCCTGGGTAAAAAGAGGTGATATTATATTGAGCAAATAATAGTATATAAATGTTTCGTTATTGTTACTCTTTCAAAATGACAAGAGTTGATTGTTTTAAAGTAGTCAATTGCGGTTGTTACTTTTGGGTTTTTTCAAATAATAGTTTTTATAAAATAAAACTGAGTAATTAATCTATGGGAGGTGAACAAAGAGGGGTTAATCAGGATCAAATCCATGATTTATTATTTAATCGAGAGATGGGGTGGCAAGACATTATTTATGATTTAATTAATACTGAAGAGCTTGACCCTTGGAATATTGATATTGGAATTTTGGTTGAGGGATTTTTAATTAAAATCCAAGAATATGAGGAAATTGATTTTTTTGTTTCAAGCAAGGTTTTACTTGCAGCGACATTACTTTTGAGAATTAAATCAGAATTAATTTTGAGCAAATATTTGAGGTCAATTGATAGTATTTTATTTGGTGAAGAAGAAAAACGTGAGCCCAGGGAACTTGAAAGGATTGAACTTGATGAAGATATTCCTGGACTTATTCCGAGGAGTCCCATGCCCCGTTTTAGAAAAGTAACTTTGGACGAATTAATTGAATCTTTGAATAAAGCAATTATTACTGAAAATAGAAGAATAAAAAAAACAATTGTTGATAAGAATGCTCTTCGGGAAACGGGAATTAGTTTACCTAAAAATAATTTTAATATAAAAAGTAAATTGAAATCTATTCATGGAAAAGTTTTGCTTTATTTTGATGCAAATAAATCCCATAAAAGAGTTAGTTATACAAGAATCATTGGAGAAAAGAAAGAGGAAAGAGCCTTATCCTTTTTCCCGGTTTTGCAATTAGAAAGCAATGGGGAATTATGGCTTGAGCAAGAAAATCATTTTGATGAAATTCATATTTGGTTGAAGCATATTTTTTTGAAACATAATCCTCATCCTTATCAGGATTTAATTGATGGGAATTGGTCAGAAGAAACATTGAAAGCAGGAGATGTTGTTACTGCTGAAGATGCTCTTGAACTTGAGGCCAAATAAATTTATAAAGTAATATTTGGTTAATTTTTTATGGCAATAGATGTTTCAAATTTAAATCGCTTGAAAGGCTCAATTTATGAAAAATTTAAAGATATTCCCGAATCTAAATTAAATTATATTAAAACAAATTTAAATCCACATGGTTTTGTAGATAATATTTTTTATTATTTTGATGGAAGAAAGAAAGTTTTGAATACAATTGATTTAATAGAAAATCAAAGAGAGATAAAAAAAATTTTAGATAAAAATCCTGAATTGATGGAAAGTACTTTAGAACATATTTCCAGAATAATTTCCAAAAAGAAATAAATGAATTATTTCTCTTGCTCAATTAAATCGCTAAATGCAGATTTACTTTTCGTTTTTTGGGGAAGAAGTAGTTAAGTGGAAAAATTTCTTGAGTTAAATTATCGGGTTAATTAGTAATTATTATAAATAGAAAAAAATTTGATTTGTTATGAAACTAGCATCATTATTTTCTGGAGGGAAAGATTCAGTTTATGCAACTTATTTAATGAAGAATGCGGGGCATGAAATAGTTTGTCTTGTTTCAATTTTTTCTGAAAATAAAGAGAGTTATATGTTTCATACTCCATCGGTTGAAAAGGTTGTAAAACAAGCCGAGGTTATGAATATTCCATTAATTATTGAAAAAACACAGGGGGAAAAAGAAATTGAACTTGAAGATTTAGAAAGGGCTATTTTGAAAGTGAAGGAAGAATATGGAATCGAAGGGATTATTACGGGGGCCATACAATCGGTTTACCAGGCATCTAGAATTCAGAAGATTTGTGATAAATTAAAATTAAAATGTTTTAATCCTTTGTGGAAAAAAAATGAAACGGAGTATTTACATGAATTGATTAAAGCTAATTTTAAAGTTATTATTGTTGGAGTATTTGCTTATCCTTTGGATGGATCGTGGCTACTCCGAGAAATTGATGAAAAATTCATTGGAGAAGTTATTTCCTTGAATGAAAAATATAAGATTCATGTTGCGGGTGAAGGGGGAGAGTTTGAATCTTTTGTATTGGATTGTCCAATGTATTCTAAACCTTTGAAAGTTGTTAGTCATAAAATTAAGGTTGAAGGAAGTCATAGTTTTAGGGCGGAGATTGAGGTTGAATGATAAGAGCAAAAGATTATTGCGAATTATTTTGTGGGGGAAAGTTAAATGAAATTAATAAAAAAATCATTTCTGAAAAAGATTTGGTTTTATTAAAAGAAGGAGATAGATTTCTTTATTTTAGTATGATTGAAAATAATCCTAAAAAACCTTTAATTGCTTTAGTTGGATTATGTCCTGGATTTAATCAAATAAGTAAATTGGTTGAGGATTTTAATTTGCATGGAGATTTTTTAAAAGCAAAAGAAACTGCTAGCTTTAATAAGATAAATAAAAATATTTCTTTAATGCTTCGAAAAATAGAAATTGATAAATTTCTTGAATTTGAAATTGGAGATTATTTTGATTTTAATAATTCTGAATATTTTTTAATAACATCTTTAGTGAAATGTGCTTCATTAAAAGAAGGAAAAGGAAGATCTGATGAGTTTAATCCCTTGAAATTTGATTTTGCTAAAAAATGTATCAAAAATAAATTTCTTCAAGATATTTTATTGCGAAATAGTTTAAAGAAGATAATTTTTTTTGGAAAGAAGAATGAGTTTATTATTAATCAAAAGTTAATTGGAGATAGATCAATTAAAGAAATTTTGGAAGAAAATGGTAAAGAAGTAATTGTGTTACCCCATCCCTCGGGGAGCAATAATGGTGGGGTTGTGAATTTTCTTAGGGGTTGAGTAGTTTGTGGGATAAAAAAAGGGAATTATTATTTCCAGCGGGGACATAAATTGAACCAAATATTTGTAAGGGGGAAATTGGCGTTGTTTAATCATTTTTGAACATCTGTTTTATAGTTACATATTTCTTTTTTAAGGGGGTTTTCATAAATATCTCATGAGAGTAGTCTCAGCAAAAAAAGGTGATGTATCGGAGATTTCTAATTGTCGTAGAAATTCTATTGGTAATGTGAATTCTAATTGTTATTCTTCTAATGCTGTAAAAGAATTAATTGAAGACCAAACTCCTGAGAAAATTTTAGAGGAGTTTAATGATTGTGAAATATATTGTTTAAAGAAAAAGGGAAAAGTGATTGGTTCTGTTTCTTTTTGTGAAAATAAAATTGATGGGTTGTATGTTTGTCCTAGTTCTGTTGGCCGTGGTTATGGAAAAAAATTATTAAAATTTGCTGAAAAGAAGATTAAGAAAAAAAGTTACTGGGAAATTTATTTGTATTCTACTTTGAATTCAGAAAAATTTTATTTGAGTCAAGGATATTTATCTGGAGAAATTCTTGTTGGTCTTTCAAAAGAGCCACTTTCTTTTGTTGAAATGGCAAAAAGATTGTAAAATATAGCACAATAATTCTTTTAAGTGGATATTTGGTTAATTTTTTATGGAAATCATTACATCTACAAATAAAATTCAACAACCATTACGTTCTGTTATTTTTGATATGGATGGGGTTACTTATGCTTCCATGGATTTTCATTATGATTGGCAAAAATTTATTCATGAAAAGATGGGAGATAAATCTAAGGAATTTGGAGATTATACAGATGAGTGGATGGATTATTATAATAAGATTTATGCAGGTGGAGGTATGCCTGCTTTGTATGATAATATTTCTTATGTGAAATGGGAAGGCAATGAAGCTAAAATTTGGAAAGAATATAATAATTATTGTGCAAAAAATCCTTTGGACACAATAAAGATGGGAGGAGTTGATATGAAAAATATTATTTCTGAAGTGTATAACAGGGGAATTGCTAGTCCAAATAGAATGACTCGATTAAGGTTGGGAATTAATACAACTAAGGGGAGAGCTAGTTTAGATAAATTGTTAAATAAATCAGGTATCTCTGGATGTTTTGACAGTATTGTAACATATGACGATATTTTGAAAATTTTGGTAAATGGAAAGATTAAACAAGATAATATAAATTATGATAATATTGAATTTTTGACTAAATTGATTCCTAGTGATATGAAACATTATATTGAAAAACCAAATAGTTTATCTGCAATGCTTACTGTAAATGCATTGGGGGTTCATCCGAGTGAAGTTGTTGCATTTGAGGATACTGTTAATGGGATTCATGCTTACAAAAATATTATGACGGCTCCTAGGTCAACTGATGCGTACGTTGTCGGAGTTACTTGGGGATTTGTTAAGGATAAACAAAAATTAATTGATGCTGGAGCTGATACAATAATGGAACATCCAAAAGAAATTATTCCTTTTTTGGAGACCTTGGGTGGATTTAGGTAAATATTTTTAGGTTTTCTTTAAAAGATTGTTGTTTCTCTTGACTAGGGAAAAGTCATCTATTTAACTGAATTTTTGGGTTTAAGAGGATGAATAAATTGCAAAGAAAAGCCTCGTTAGAAAATAAGGTAAAGAAATTTTTTAATTGTGGTTGGAAGTTGAAGAAGTTGTGTAAAGAGAAGGATTATTTGATTGTGAGTCCGGAAGGGAATGCTTATTCTGCGGGGGATATCGGAAAAGAGGAATTGAATAGTTTTTATGATTATTCAACTATGAAAGAAAGGAATGATGCTGAAAGGTTTTGTGGTTTTTTATTAAAGAATTTGAATTTACTTAGAACTTATCGAAAATATATTGAGTTTAGTTGAGTGGGAAATTGATAAAATAAATTATCTGTATCCGCTGGAGGACATAAATTGAGTTTAGTTAGAAATAGAGATTGAGAATAAATGGGCTATGTAAAAACTTATAAAGCCTTGATTTGTAAAAGATTTGTCCTGTTCGGCGTAAAAATTGATTAAGAGTTCTACCTCTGACCATGTTTAAAGTGCTTGAAAGGAGGAAAATTAAGATGAGTAAAAAAGTATTTGTTGGTAATTTATCATTCAAAGTTCGAGGAAAAGAGCTTAGAGAAGCTTTTGAAAAATTTGGAGAAATTGAAGATGCCACAGTTATTCTTGATAAATTTGATAGCAGAAAATCAAAAGGATTCGGTTTTATTACTTTTGTAAATGATGCTGATGCTGATAAAGCAGTAGCAGAAATGAACGAAAAAGAATTAGACGGAAGAGCATTGACTGTTAACGAAGCTAAACCAAGAGAACCTAGAGAATAGGTTTAATTAATTTTTTAATTTTATTATTTTTTATTATTATTGTTCGGAAAAGAGTTTGAGAAGTAAGAATGAAACTGCGTGAATCTTCTGGATTCACTACGATTCAAAGGAAATTGTTTAGCAATTTCCTGTGAAAAAACTTTTCCCAGTCAACAAAATCGATTGGGAAACGATTTCGCGAGAAAAGTTTATGGAGGAAAAAATTAAGATGAGTAAAAAGATATTTGTAGGGAATTTGAATTTCAAACTGAAGACGGAAGACTTGGAAAAAATGTTTTCGGGATTCGGGGATATTGAAGATGTTATAGTTATTACTGACCGAGAAACTAATCGAAGTAAAGGATTTGGTTTTGTAACTTTTATTGATGAAGATGCTGCAGCTAAAGCAGTAGAAGAAATGCATGAAAAGGAAATGGATGGTAGAAAGATAACAGTTAGTATTGCTGAAGAAAAGGAAAGGCCAGATAGAGGCGGAAGACCACGTTTTGAAAGACGAGAACCTGATGAAGACGATGACGAATATAGTAAGTTTTATACTACTGTTGGTAAATAATTAGTTGGGAAGTAAGATTGTTAGTTTTTTTATTTAGTGCAGATATGCTGGGATTTTGTTTTTGTGCGGTAAAATTATAAAGGTTTTTTGATTATAACACCTATGAAAAGAGGAGCAATTTATTGGACAATTGGAATTATTGTTTTAGCAATATCAATTTGGTTTTTATTAAGTAATGTGTTCATAGCTAATTCTCATAAGTTAGATTTAACCGATGAACAACTAAAAGAAATAAAAGAGCAATATTATCAGGAACAAATTTTAGAAATAGTTAAACCAGAAATACAATCATATTGTCAAGATTTGGATGGGGCTGCAACATATCCACATTGTGTTATTTGTGGGGGTTCTTATTCAGGAGAATTGGAAGATCAAAATTATGTTTATGTTGAAAGTTTCGATGAGGGGGGATCTGGGGGATATAAATATATGGTTGAAGATAAAGGAGAATATTATTTAATAACATCTAAAATTCATAGGATTGCTGGACGTAATGATAGGCCTTCAAATGCAGCCGAACTAATATTTAGAGTAGATAAAGAAGGAAATATTTTAGAATCAAGTATTCCAGAAATTTATGAATGTTCTCTTTAGTAAATTCCAAATAACTAATTAATTCAACCTATTCTGCAATTTCTACAACTTCTAAGAATCAAATCAAGACAGATAAAAGTAATTTTTTTAAATTAAGATAATCTCTTAATAATATGGTTTGGACAATACATTATGAATTAACTCAATCTGCAATTATTAGTAAACTAGGTTATTTGTTCTTGATATTAGCCATAATTTTTCTTTTATTTTATATATTAAAAAGAATTAACTTTTTTGAAAATTTAAAAAAGAAAATTAAAATAAAGAAAAAAATTGTTAGAAAAATTTTAGTTTTTCTTGTAATGATTTTTTTTATTGCGTTTCTTGTTTTTTTCTTTATTGGAGCGAGGTTGGATCATCAAACTAGTGTTAAAGTTCAAGAAAAAATAATTATTATTGAATTAGATGATTGGTGGAATATGCAAGATACAGAAGAATACCTGGGACCTTTTGGATATGATCTTGAGAGATACAAACAAGTTACAGATATAATTGATAAATATGGATTTATCGCAACAATAGGTGTTACCCCATATATTTTTGTAGAACAAACAGGAGAAAATTTTCCTTTAAGGGAAGATCCTGAAATGGTGGAGTATATAGAAGAGGTTTTAGATAAGGGTTATGAAGTGGGGATGCACGGATATAATCATTGTAGAAATTCATTTTATTGTCCGGCTTATGAAGAAGTTTGGTACAATATTTTCCAAGGAAAAAGAGAAATTGAAAATATTTTTGGAATATCAATCCATAGTTATTTTCCTCCAGGAAATGCTTGGACAACTGAACAATATGAAAATGTTAAGAAAGCAGGTTTTACAATTATTGGAAATACTCATGTTCCAAAAGCTTATTTTGATGAAAATGTAATAATTACCCCTAGGGGGTATGACCCAATTTACCATTATGGTTGGTATGCTAAAGATTTTAGACATACGGAATATGAAGATTGGATTAAAAGTTATAAAAAAGAAAATCTTTTTATTATTCAATTGCACCAAAATACTTTTGATTCAGAAGAAAAATTAGAAGATTTAGATTTATTTTTGAAATATGTTAAAGAAGATGGTGCAAAATCTATGACATATAAAGAATTTTATGATTATATAACGAAGGAGAAAAATGAAAAATCTATTACAGGTAATGCGATCATCAAATTTTAAGATAGCATTAGTTTTAATTTTAATATTAATTCTGGTTGGAATCTTTTTTATTGACAAAGATTTTGGCAATACAGATAATATTTTTATCGAAGGGAATACAATAGATATAGCTAGTTTAACGTTACAACAGAAAATTTCTCAAATGATTATGGTTAGAGGGGATAAAAAAGACCTTGATTATAATTCCCTTAATATTGGGGGAATATTTTTAGATAGACAAAATTCTCAAGAAGCTTATGTGGAATTAATTTCAATATATCAAAAAGATTCCAAAATAAAATTATTTGTTGCTACAGATATGGAGGGTGCTTGGACTCCCTTTAGAAAAAATGTTCAAGAAAATCAAAAATTTCCTCCTTTTAATGAAATAAATTCAAGTTTGGAAGCATATGAGGTTGGATTAAAACAAGGAGAGTTGCTAAAATCCATTGGGTTTAATCTAAATTTTGCTCCTGTTGCCGAATATAAAGATTTGGCTTATGGGGGGAGAGTTTTTTCTGGAGAAGTTGATCAAATTAATGAAAAAGTTGAAGCATATGTTGAAGGATTACAAGAAAATATTTTTGGTACATGTAAACATTATCCGGGAAAATCTTTATTGAAAAATTTGCATGAGGAAACAGATACACAAATAATTGGAGAAGAGGATTTACTTATTTTTGAGAATTGTATAAAAAAAAATGTTTCAGCTATTATGGTTAGTCATCAGATTTCTAAGGGATTGATAGATTCAAGTGGGGGACCTTCAACAGTTTCTCCAGGGGTTTTAGGTACTCTTTCCGAATTTGAAGGATTAATTGTTGCGGATGAAATAAATATGGAAGGATTACATTCCTTTTATCCAGATAAAATTGATCTTTATGTGGATTTAATTAATTCTGGGGAAGAGTTAATTTTGGATTTCTATATTACAGATAAACAATTAAAAAATATCTTAGAAAAATTAGAAGAGAAAGTTTTAATTGGTGAAATAAATGAGCAACAAATTGATGATGCTGTTAGGAAAATTCTTTTGATGAAAGGATATGATATTTTAAACTAAGATAATCTCTTAACCTTATCACAATAATATTTATAATCTACTAAAAAATTAATTAATTATGGGAAAAGAAACAAAAAATTTAATGAATAAATTAAAAGATTTTGAACAGGCGTTGATGGATGAGGTAGATCAAGAAAAGAGTAATGCATATTTTCTTCAGAATCAAAGTGCAAATTGTTTACCAGAAAAAATGACCTTGAGGGCAGCTAATGATGTGCTTTATAGATTATATTATTTTTTCCCAGAAATTAAAGATTATAAAAAAGTAGAATAAAGAAACAACTAACTCAAGCTTTTCTACAACTTCTTAACCTTTTCACATAACACCTTCTAAAGATTTTATTGCAACTTCAAGTTGTTTTTCATTTGGTTCCTTTGTAGTTAGTCTTTGCATCCAAAGTCCTGGAGCTGTTATTATTTTAAAGAACCAATTGTTTTCATTTTTTCCAGAGATTCTTAATATTTCATAAGAAATTCCCATGATTACTGGAAGTAATAATATTCTATACAATAGATTTTCCCAGAAAGTTACATCGTTGAATGGAATTATTGTGTAGACGAAAATACTAATTAAGAGGGTTCCAAAAATAAATGATGTTCCACATCTTGGATGGAATCTTGAATATTTCTTTGCATTTTTTGGAGTTAATTTTTCTTTAGATTCTTGACATCTAATTGTTTTATGTTCTGCACCATGATACTCGAATAATTTTTTTGTTTCTTGAGATAAAGTCATTAAGTAAATATATAAAATAAAAATTGAAATCTTTATTATTCCATCAATTAAGTTTGGGAGGAAATTTTGTGTTTGTAAATATATTATTTTTGAAACTAAAAATTTAGTTGCTAATAATGGTAAAAATTTGAATAAAAATAATGCAAAAGCAATTGAAAAAAACATGAATAGTATCATGCTCCAACCTGTGAACTCTTCTTCTTTTTCATCTACAGCTATGCTTGTAGAATAATTTAATGCTCTTATTCCAATTACCATCATGTAGATTAATTTTATTACTCCCCTTATGAAAGGCAAGTTTGTAATTTTTGATTGTGGGGGATTAATTTCTCCTTTTTTTATAATTATTTTTCCTTCCGGGTTTCTAACTGCGATTGCTTGTTTTTTACCGTTAAGCATCATTACCCCCTCCATTACAGCTTGTCCCCCAATAAGTTTTTCTACCATTTTTATCTTAGTTAATTTTAGTTTAAAAATTCTTGGAATTGGGGGGAAAAAATTGAGTTATCCTTTGTACCGCCTCACCAAAGTTCCCGGCACGAGAACCTGCTCATGCAGGCTGTTGGAGAACATAAGTTGTTTGAGGTTAACAGGGAAATTTTATGGTTTTTCAGTGAGGGGGAAAGATAAAAAAGAATATAAACGGAGTTTTCTTGTTTTGGTTATGAAAAAGATGATGGTATTTGTTTTTGCATTAATTTTAAGTTTAACTTTTGTTGTTGCGCAAGATGCCGAGATTGAACAAATTAATTTTAAACAAGTTGAATGTCAAAGTCTTTTACAATATAAGGATAAAATAATTGGACAAGTAATTCCTTCACAGATTCCATTTAATACAGAAATTTTTAATATTTATATTGCAGAAGAAAGTTATGGTTTTTTAGAATTAAATAATTCTATGATTGAAGAGTTTGATTGTATTGAAAATGAAAATGCTACTTATGATATTTTAATTGAAAGTGAGGCAACTTTATTTGATATTTATGAAAGTGAAGCTTTGGTGGATACTCTTCTTGAAAAAATTAGTGATGGGGAGATTAAGATTAAAGGTAAATCATTTACTAAGAAATTTAAATCAACTTTTGTGAAGATTGGTTTGAAGATTTGGTCTTGGTTTAGGTAATTTTGTTTCTTTTGAGGTTGGATTTAGATCAATTGTTGGAGTTAAAGTTTTTAGAAGATTAGTATTCCTGCCAATATAGAAGAAATGTTTGCTATTAATGAAATGTAAAAAGCTTTGTGTAGTTTAATCTTGAGAATTTGATTAAAGATCAAAGATTCAATAAGTATTACAAAAATTTCTCCAAATAGTATGTAATAATTTGGGGAGAGATAAGCGACTAATATAAACCAAAAGTATGGAAGTGTTAATGTTGAAGCAATAATTCCAACAACAATTATTTTTTTTATTGAAAACTTTTTTGGTTTAATGAAATATTTAATAAGTAAAAATATTATGGGAATTTCAATAATTAATGTTACTAAGAGAGATAAAAGAAATTTTGTTTCATATATCATTTTCACAATTTTTACCAAATAATCCTTTGAAGAACCATACAAATTTATTCAAAAAACTTTTTGGTTCTGGGATTTGTTCTGGAGAAATTTTTGGAGTTAGTTTTGGTGTTGGTTCAGAATTATTTATCTCCCCAATATTTAATCTAATATTTTGAATATTTGATTTTTCATATGTTTCTACTTTTTTTGGTGTTCCATTATTGTATTCAGAAGTTTTTTTTGATTTATACAATATTAGTTTACCATCTAAAAAACCTTGAATAGAATATTCTATTTTTAAATTAATAAGGGGGTCATTTTCATTAACATACCCTCCATAAGGATTAATTTTTTCTTCAGAAACAAATATATTTTCATTGCTAATATCAATATTCTTTATACCTATTGAATCAACATAAGATTTTTTTGCAGCAATTATTTTTAAGGTATTAAATTTATAACCACTTGTTAAACATTCATTTTGTCCAATAAAATAAGTTTCATAATCTTCAACCATTGGACCAGTAATATAACCAATTATGTAGGCATCGGAAAAATTATTTAAATTTACAATTTCAACACATTTTGACAAAGGATGTGAATCCATTGGGATAACATCTGCATTAACAAATGGTACTACACACATAAGAACCATTATTAAAAAAATAATTTTTTTCATTGTGTAAAGAAGATAGGACAAATTCTTTATAAATATGTTGAAAGGTTCTAATTTAGTTGAAGTTAAAGTATTTTTTCAAAATATTTTATTAGTAATTATTAAACTTTTATATTTTCTTTTATTTTATTTAATGGACCTTCAATCAATTTATTTATTCTTTCTTCAAGCTCACTTATTTTGGAAATGAATCTCATTGAAATTATATCACCGTTGTCTTTTCTTCCAACGTATACATTTGGATGTTTTTCAACTGAATAAAAATGATCGAATGTTTTAAGTTCATTAAGATAGTTTATTAAAATTCCACTAGAATCTCTTTTTGGGGGTTCCATTGGCACTAGGATTTTTTTCATTTCTAACCAAATTTCGTATTCACTTAAGTTGTTAGGTTTTTTGGAAAGATCAAGTTGTAAATCTTTTTTCAAATAGTTTTCTTCCATGATATCTTGAGATATTTTGTGTTTTTAAGAATTATTGTGATTTATTTCTTAACAGTTAAAATTATTTCTTTGCCTGTTTGTAAATCTTTGATCATGAATCTTTTCTTTTCACATTCTTTTTTACCAACAAAAATTATTTTCTTTATTCCGTAAGCTTTTGCGTAGTCAAATGCCTTGTTTGGTTTTCCAAAGAATGTTGATATATTTTTTCCTTGTTGACGAAGCTGTTTTGATAATTGAATTGCTTTTTTATCTTCATTTAGGGAAACTACCAATATTTTTTCAATGCCCACAATTATATTTGAAACAGCCATTAATCTTTCAATTGAGAATGAGATTCCAGTTGATTCTTTTCCTTCAATTTCATAAGTTCCCCCACCACAAATAGTTTCTTTTATATCTGATTTCATTTCAAATACATTCCCTGTGTAATATGCAAGCCCTCTTGAAAGTGTTGGTTGGAATTCTATTTTAATTCCATATGATGAACAGTATTTTTTTAGTTCTAGAATTTCTTTGTAAGCTTCATACTTTTTGAAATAATCTTCTGGTTGTTTTACAATAGCCAATAATTTTTCTGCTCCTATTTTTTTCAGATTCTCTTTCACTTCTTTTTCTGAGAGTTTATCTAGTTTGTCAAGTTCTTTTATTGTTTCTTGCTTATTTTTTATTCCTTGTTCTTCCAATATTTCGTTAAGTAATCTTCTGTTGTTTACAAAAATAGTTGATTTAATTTTTAGGGCTTTCAAGATGTCTTTTATTGCTGTTAATATTTCTGCTTCTTCTTTTGGAGTTGAGCCAATTGTATCAATATCGCATTGAGTGAATTGCCTGAATCTATTTTTACTTATTGGTTCATCCCTAAATACTGGTCCTATTTGAAATCTTTTGAAGGGGATTTTTTGTAGTTTTGCTAATCTTTTTAGTTGGAAAGTGAATTCATATCTTAGAGCCAGTTTTCTTTTTCCTCTGTCTTCTAGTTTGAATATTTCTGAAATTGTTTCTTCGTTTGAATTTTCTCCTTTAACGAAATCTTCGTATTCAATTATTGGTGTTTCAATTTCTTGAAAGTTGTATTTTTCAAAAGTTTGCTCCGCTACTTTTCTTATTAATGCAAATTTTTGTGCTTCCATTCCTGTGATGTCTTTGAATCCTTTCACTAATTCGCCTTGGTTTGTTGGCGAATTAGAAATCTT
Source organism: Candidatus Woesearchaeota archaeon (assembly GCA_964527365.1). Lineage (GTDB taxonomy): Archaea > Nanobdellota > Nanobdellia > Pacearchaeales > GW2011-AR1 > GW2011-AR1. The sequence goes on along the minus strand of CAZGQV010000003.1, from coordinate 30,488 downwards.
TGATTTTTTATTTAGTGTTTCCATTTTTTTATTAGGTATTGTTTAGTTATAAATTTAATTTATTTATTTGAAAAAAATATTATGGGGGAAGATGGAATGAGGATCAAATCAAAGATTTGACCACTCATCCAATTCATTCGAAGCGGAATGGGGGAATCGAACCCCCGTTTCGCGGACCACAACCACGTGTAATAACCACTATACGAAAACCGCCATAATTACATTTAATTCAAATGAGGGACATTTATAAGTTTTTTTAGAATTTGAGTTACGACTAAGAATATCTTTTCTAATGATGAAGATAACTCCAAGTTGTCATGTTAATTTGAGGTTTGTTGAGTTTTTATGGGTTTTGGTTTGATATTTATAGGCATTTATTTAAATGAGATTAAATTTTATTTTTTATGAGTTGTTCAGAATGTCATATTTTACAGTATTCTCATAGTGAGAATAAGGAAAAAATTGAAGGAATGGGAATAAGTTCTTCCCAAAAAACATATGTTGCTAATTGTGGTCAAAGGTGGTGGAGTTATAATAAACATTATAATTTATGGTCTAAAATTGATGATGATGAAACTTGGGAAAATGTAAAAACAGGTTGTAAAATCCCTGTTTCAATAGGTAATCCCAGTAAAAATATTGAAGGATTTGTTTAGCCAAATTATTAAAAAATTAATTCAGAATTAATTAAAATATTCTTCTGCCATCTCTTCCGGAGCAGACCCATATAATAAATTATATTTTTTTTGTAAATCTTCAAATTCAATCCCACATTCATTTTTAATATTTTGTGCTATACGATTATAACTTTGAAATTCTTCTAATAAATCTCCTGGAGTGATTGGACCATTTTTATTTTCATTGAAATTTTGAAGAATTATCTCTATTTTACTTAATTGTCTATTTAATTTCTCTTTTTCCATCAATTTTCTAAATTCTGATATTTTTTCCATATTTTTATGTATCTTTTTTTCTTTATAAGAATTTATACTCATAACTTCAATTATCCTTGAAGTCTTCGTATCTTTTATAAATATTAAATTCTAATGGTTGATATGGGTGAAGAAAGTTTTATGTTAATTTCCTTGGATGACAGCAGGGCCAAGAAACTCGCGGATGTCTTGGGTAGTGAGACTTCAAAGAAGTTTATTGATTATTTAGCGAAGCATGATGGATCAAGTGCAAAAGACATGTCTGATGGGCTTAATATTCCAATGAACACAGTTGATTATAATATCAAAAAATTACTTGCTGCTGAATTGATTCAAAAAAAGCAGAAATTTTTCTGGAGTAAAAAGGGACGAAGAATTGTTTTATATGAATTAAGTAATAAATCAATAATTATTTCCCCCAAAGGTTCTACTATTTCAAATAAATTCAAAAGTTTACTTCCTGCTTTTATGATTGTTGGTGTTGGGACTTTTGCAAGTTATGTTTATGGAAAAATCAAAGCCGTTCCACAAGTTCTGACTGATAGTGTTTCTAATAATCTTGTTCAAAAAATGGATATTGAATCAATAGGGAGAGAATTTGCTTCTGCCCCCCAAATTGCTGATGCTAGTGTTCATGCAGGGGATGTTTTAATTCAAAATACTCCAAGTCCAATGTGGGTGTGGTTTCTTGCTGGTGGAATTTTAGCTTTGTTTATTTTTGCGTTGATAAATTGGAGGAAACTTTAAGTTTAAATTTTTCTTACAAATTTAAATTAATTTGAATTAGAGAAAATTATAATGAAGGAAAAAATGAAAAGTAAAAATAATGCTATTGCAATAACTGCTATTGTTTCTGGAGTTATTCTAATTGTAGCTCTGGTTGCTTTGTTTTCTTTTAAGGCACCAAATTCAACTTATTCGGGAAATACTGTAAATGTCGAAGGTATTGCAACTGTTAATGCTATGCCTGATGTAATTAGTGTTTACTTCAATATTGAAACTGAAGGTAATACTAGTTCAGAAGCTAAAGATAAAAATTCAGAAATTTTGAATGATTTGTTAATTGCTTTAATTTTGGAAGGATTTGACCGTGACGAAATAATAACTGAGAATTTCAATATTTACCCCAATTATGAGTGGACGGAAGATGGGAGAGAAGATAATGGATTTAAGGCGACACATTCTGTTAAGGTTGTGATAAATAGTGAAGAATCCGATGATTTGGGGAACATTGTTGATGCTGGAGTTGATGCTGGAGCTGGAATTAATTATATTAATTTTGAACTTAGTCAAGAACTTCAAAATCAGTATAAAGCTGAAGCTATGAAGTTAGCTGCAAAGGATGCACAAATTAAAGCTGATTCAGTTGCTGAAGGTTTTGGACTTAAAACAGGAAAGTTAGTTTCAGTTCAAGTTAGTGATTTTGGTTATTATCCTTGGAATGTTTATTCCAGTTCAGGAAGGGGTGTAATGGAAGATGCTGGAATGGCGAAAGAAGCTGCTTCTAATATTCAACCTGGTGAGAAAGAAGTTACTGCAAGAATTAGTGCAACATTTAAATTAAGATAAGAGAAATTTATTTTTGTTTAATTTTATATACTCTTATTCTTTTATTTTTAGATGAAAAGGGGATTTGATTCTAAGAAATATTTTGAGGCTCAGAGTTCGGAAGTTTTTAGACGACTTAGTATTTATGATCGGTTATATCTAGAAATTGGGGGAAAATTTGTTTATGATATGCATGCTTCAAGGGTTTTACCTGGTTATAAAAAAACATCTAAGATTGAATTTATTAAGAGCTTAGGTGAAATTGAAATTATTTATTGTGTGAATGCAAAAGATTTAGTTTCTTCTAGACATTTGGGTGATTTTGATTTGAGTTATTTTAAGCAAGTTTTGAAAGATTTAAAGGATATCAAAAAATTTGGTTTGAAAGTTAATTTTATTTGTATTACTCGCTATAGTAAAGAAAAAGGAATTTTATTAATTAAGGAAAAATTAGAAAATAAAGATTATTCTGTTTTTGTTAGAAATGAAATTAAAGACTATGAGAAAGGAATTAATTATGTTTTGAAAGGTTATTCAAAAGAGAAACATATTCCCGTTTCAAAAAAAATTATTGTTATAACTGGAGCTTCTGGGGGTTCAGCAAAAATGGCGACAGCATTGAATCAGATTTATTTGGAGAAAAAGAAAAAAATTAAGTCTGGATTCAGTAAATTTGAAACATTTCCTGTTTGGAATCTCCCTTTGAATCATCCTGTTAATTTGGCTTATGAGGCTGCTACTGCGGATTTGGGTGACTTCAATGTTATAGATAAATATTATCAGAAAAAATATGGAAAAATTGCTGTTAATTATAATCGTGATTTGTATAATTTTAAAATTTTAAAGAAAATTGATTCCAAATATTCTTCTCCAACAGAAATGGGTGTTAATATGGCTAAAGTATGTATTATTGATGACTCTATTTGTCGGCGTGCTGCTTTGAAAGAAATTAAAAGAAGATGGAAAGTTTATTCAAAAGAATTTAAGAAAGGCCGAGAAACAAAAGAAACTTTGAATAGGATGAATGAAGTCATGAAAAAAGCCAAGTTAACTATTTCAAATAACTAATGTATGTCCGTAATCCTTTAGCCATTTTTCTTTTGCTTTGTATGTTTTGTCAACGGCTTTAACAATATTCCAAAATTTTTTTGAATGATTCATTTCTATTAAATGAGCCAATTCATGCACTATTACGTAATTTAATACAGCTTTTGGTGCAAGAAGTAATCTTGTAGAAAGACAAACTTCGTTTTTTGAAGTGCAATGACCCCATTTGGAGGTTAAATATTTTATTTTTACATTTTCTATTTTTTTATTGAAACATAAGTCATTTATTTTATGTACGCGTTTTGTTATTTCTCCAATATGATGTTTTTCAATTAATTTTTTTAATTGTTTTTTTATATATTCTTGTTTTTTGTCTTTGGAATGGTGATAAGCTATTTTGAATTCTATTCTATTTTTATTTATTTTTGCAAAATTTTTTTCAGAAATTCTGTTTTCTATGTGTAAAATATATTTTTCATCATAAATTACCAAAATATCTAAATGAGAATAAATTTTTTTTATATTTTCTTTTGGGGGAGAAATTTCAATTTTTTTAATAGCCCAATTAATTAAATTTTGAGTTTCAATTTCTTGTCTTTGTTTGGATAGGTGTTTTGGGATTCTAATTGTAATTGCTGTTTTTGTTATTGATGCTCTTGTTGAATTTCTTTTTTCTGTATAAATATTAAATGTATATAATTTATTATTTATTTTCAACTGTTTTATTTGTTTCATATATTTGTTAAGTTTAGTATGTTTTAAAATATTTTTTGATGTTTTTTTCTTCTAGGATTTGTGAAATGAGCGGTGGTTGCGGCTGAGGAAGGCTATTTAGAAAAAGGAATTGTTTATATAGGCATTTTTTTTAACTATTTTAGTAAAAAACATTAATTATTTGTAGATTTATTTTTATTTAATATTAAACGATTTTTATTAATCCCAATTATAGATAAAATGGGAGGTTAAAAAAAATGAAAGGAACAATAAAATTTTTCAATGATGCTAAAGGATTCGGATTTATTTCTGGAGATGATGGTAAAGATGTTTTCGTACACCAGTCAGAAATAGGTGAAGGCGTAGAAGTTAGTGAAGGCGATAAAGTTACATATGAAGTGGAAACTGGAGATAAAGGTCTTAAAGCAGTTAAAGTAAAGAAAGAATAAATCTTTTTTTAGTTTAATTTTTATTTTTTTATTTTTTTAAAGTTTTTTTGAGAAGGCAGATTTTAAATTGCCAATATTTCATCTACTTCTTTTAATAATGCAGTAGTTTCTTTTTTTGAAATATTGAGTCTTTTAGTCAAATTTAGGAAGGGATATGCTTCAAAATCTTTTAAGGTGATTATATTATTTTCAAATAGAATTTCTTTTGTTTTGTTGGTTAATTCTTTTAAAATTGTTATAGGATATAGATTTTTTTCTGAGATTAATTTTTGTAATGATTCTTTTTCTGGATAACTCCAGCCAGTTATTTTTAATCCTACTCCCTTGGCATATCTTTTTGCATCTAGGGAACATTTTGTGTTGGTTACTAACCAAGGTTGGTCAAATCTTTGTTGTTTAAGTGCAAGGAATCTTGCGTAAGTATACATTGCTGGATGCAATCTTGTTATTATTCCTAGTTGATTGTGGTATTTACATTCAATCATAAATTTTTTATTTTTATTAGCCACTATGTCGACTTCATGCAAAATCATTTTTCCTTTTATTTTGGTTCCAACTTTTGTTTCATAACCATAGTGTTGTAATATTTTTGCAAAATATTTTTCAAATGGAAATCCTGTTGGACCCAGGGACATCATTGCTCTTTTCAAATCATATTTTTCTGAAACTCCAGGTTTTTTTCCCAAATTACTTAAAACTATTTTTAGTATTTCTTTTGTTGTTATGTCTTTGTGGATTTTCTTTTTTACTATGTCGAGAGTTTCTTTAGCTAATTTGGAAGATCCTCCTGCTTGTTTGATTGACTTGTATATTTTTTTTGGAGAAAAATTTTGATATTCACCTGAAAACTTTTTTATTTGCATATTTTAGAAAAGTGGGAAGGAGTTATAAATTATTTGATTTTACAAGTCAATTTTATGGATAAATAAAATAATATCAAACTTAAAAAATATAATTCAAAATTATTTAACCATTTCTTCTAATATTGATTTTAGGTTTTCAACATTAAATTTTTGTTTGTCAAAAAATTCATAATCGAAATCTTGGTTTTTCCAGAATTTTTCGTTATCTGCGTTTGCAGAAAGTGCAATTATTTTTGGGGATTGTCCATTTTCAAAAGCTTTTTTTGCAATGTTTGGCCCCATTATTGTGCTTCCGTATTGAGTATCCAATAACATTAATTGATAATTATTTTTTTTCATAAAGTAATCTGCTTCATTTTCACTTGAAGCTTGAGAAATTTTTGTTATTCCAGCTTTTTCTGCCAATTTGTTTAAATCAAATCTCCAAGCATATTCATCATCGACTATTAATGTATTAATTTTTTTGGACATAAATTTAGTAATTATTTTGGATTTATAAGATTGATTGTGGTCAGGTTTATGAATATCTTCAATTCAATTCCAAAACAACAGGACAATGATCACTTCCAAGAACTTCTGTCAAAATATCTGCTGATTTCATTTTGTGTTTTATTATTTCTGGAACACAAAAGTAATCAATACGCCAGCCAACATTTCTTTCACGAGATTTAAACATGTAAGCCCACCAAGAATATTTTATTTCCCCTGGGTTGAAATGTCTAAATGAATCAATGTATCCCGCGTTAATTATATTATCAAAACCTTCTCTTTCTTTGTCAGTGAATCCACAGTTTCCTGGTTTTGTTAAAGTTGTTTTGTTTGACGCGGGGTTTGCTAAATCCATTTCGGTGTGTGCAACGTTTAGATCCCCACAAAAGATGGTTGGTTTTGGTAATTTGTTTACATGGTTTAGGAAATCTTTGTCCCATTCTTTATGACGAAAATCTAATCTTTCTAATTCTCTTTTTGAGTTTGGAGTATAAACAGTTACAAGGAAATAATCTTCGAATTCTAATGTGATTACTCGGCCTTCCATGTCTGCTTCATTCCCTATTCCATATTTTACGGATAATGGTTTGATTTTTGAGAAAACTGCGACTCCTGCATACCCTTTACGTTCTGCCGAGTTCCAGAAATGGTGTTCGTAGTCTTTTAGTTGAATGTCTACTTGTTCTGGATGAGCTTTTGTTTCTTGAAGGCAAATAATGTCTGGGTTATGTTGTTTTATTGAATTTAAGAAGCCGTGGCCTATGCATGCTCTAATTCCGTTTACGTTCCAAGATAATAGTTTCATTCTGTAAAAAAGAGTAAGGGGTTTAAAGTAGTTTTGGAGAAATTGTTTATGATATCAAAGATTTTTTTTTCTTTAAGAATCCAATTTTATTAACTAGGTAGATTGAACCAAAAATACAAATTAAACCTAGTGCGTATCCGGCTAAGACGTCAGTTAACCAATGAACGTTTAGATATATTCTTGTAATTCCAATTAGAATCATGAGAAAGATATTTGCTGTTATGAATGTGTATCTTAGTGTTTTATTTTTGATTTTGTCTTTGAATAAATAAATTAACATTCCGAAGAATGCAACTGCGAGTGTTGCGTGTCCGCTTGGAAAACTGTAAGTTGTTTTTTCTATTAGCATATTTATTGGTCTTGGTTTTTGTATTATGAATTTTAGAGCTTGTGAAAGAATAACTGAAGAGCCAAGAGTTAGAAGGAAGATTTCTGTTTTTAGGTATGGTTTTTTGTATAGGAGAAATATCAAAACTATTACTGAGAAAAGTGCGATTATGTATTTGTCTCCAAGATTTGTTAAAATTAGCATTAGTTTTGTTAAGGTAAGAGATTGAATTGAAATTATTTTTGTTGAAATTAATTGATCTAACATATCAAAATAAAGTGGGGAGAGTTTAAAGCTTTTTTGTGGGGTTATAGAATTTTATTAGCTATTTCCACCGGGTGCAAATATTCTTAGAGATTTTTTACCTGTGGATAAATTTTATAAACTCCCAATTTTTTATCTTAATCATGATAGAAGAAAAACCTTTGACTAAAACTCAAATTAGAACTAATGAAAGAAAAGCAAAAGTTCGTGCAATGATTCTTGAAAAGAAAACGATTGAAGAGATTGTCGAAGGTATCGAACTAACTGCTCAAACTGTTGTTAATTATATTGGAAGATTACTGGTGGATGAACCCACTTTAGACGTCCAATATATTAAAGATTCTGTTGAAGGTTACAATGATATTGTGAAAGCTTTTGAAAAACATGGAACTGAAAAGATTGGTCCTATTTATGCTGAATTTGGCGGGAATGTTGAATATCCCACTATTATGCTTGTTAAGGTTTTGTTAGGCAGTAAATAAGTTTAAAAGTTATATTTTTTTAATTCTTAAATATCATATACAAAATAATTTCAATAAATAACGAAAATAAAACTACTTCTTTTTAACTTTAGAATATTTCAACTTCATCTCAAAATCTTTAATTATGAAAGCTAAGCCTGTTTCCGGAGGATTTTCCAAAATATTTTCTCTTTTATTTTCAAGAATTTCAGAAATACGGTGTTTTGTTGTTCCACCTTGAAAATGGTCGTTTTGTTTGAAAACTAAATTAATCTCTGGATTTTTGTTTGAATAATTTACAGATATCTTTTTAAATTTTCCAAGATATTTTAGATAATCATTGTTAACTGATAATGCATTAATCAATGAATTTTCAGATATTTGACTTGTAACTTCATATTTTAATTTTAACAATCCACCCATATTTTTAAAATAAAACAATTCTTTTTAAGGATTATTGTGCTCATTTAATTCTTAAATATCATATACAAAATAATTCCGACAATTAAAACACCACGGATAATCCAACCAATTATTCTGGCTTTCTTTTGTTTTGTTAAAATTTCTTTAGTTTCTTTTTTCATTATCATTTTTTTCTTTCCAAGTAAAATCTATATAAGAAAATTATGAAAAAGATAATTGCCATTATAAGATAAATTAATGTAAATGAAGAGTCATAAAATTGGTATAAAATGTAGGTTCCAATAAAGGAGATTATAGCTAGAATTCCAAAGAAAAGCGAATAACTAATTGTTCCCTGATGCCAAGGGATTTTATTTTTCTTTGACATAGCGGAATAAAAATTGGCAAGTATAAAAATGTTTAGAAATTTATAACTATAATTCCAAACTAACTTTGATTTCTTTATTTGGATTTTGTGCATATCCTGGCCTAGAATTTGTTAAATGTATTAAGCATTTCTCTAAATTGCCTGCAACTTGTGGTTTGAATTTACTTAACTCAATAAAATGCTTCATCATCTTTTTATCCAGTCTTGGTCCGTGATTGGGTGAGCAATTTGGTCCAGATATGTGTCCGAAATTTGATCCACTTGGCTCGTTATCCCTAAAGTTATATTCTCTTATGTTTTTTCCATTGAATTCTTTTGGCGTCCATAATTGAACAATATAAGAAATATCGGTATCATTACGAATTCCAACATGTATTTCATTTATTGTTCCATTGGGATATTCTTCATCAACATTTTGTTTAAGAGATTCTAATTTGTATGGAAATAATGTTATTTTTTCAGAATCGTTTGGCACGAAAATTGGAACTTGACTTGAATATTCTCCGAGTGTATATTTTATTGAACTTCTAGAATCGGGTTTATCTTCTTGTTCAATAATTTGTTCAATAAAATATTTTGTGTTTTCTATTTTCCAACCCATGTATCTTTTTGGTATATGTACAGATATAAAGATTTGGATGGTGTGAGAACCCTTTTAAAAATTGAATTTATTTTGGTTTTATATGAAAATAAAATCATTAAAAGAATATATAACTAATTTTGAATTTTATCCAGAAATATATGTTTATCTCACTCCCAGAACTCAAGGAATCAAATATATATAAAATTTTATAATAATCTATTTAAATTAATAAATAAGGGAATTTGTATGGAAGATATAGAGATTAAATATGATAAATGGTGTGAAGATATTGCTAATTCAAGAAGTACAAAAGAATTAATAACACATTTTAGAGAACATGTTTCTGATCATTATAATAGACATAATAGAGAAGGAAAAGATAGTTTAGATATTTGGATGATTGGTGTTTTAAATTTTATGAATATTTTTGGAAAAAAATTTGATTATTTGAATAAAGAGGATTTACTGTATAAGCTTGGCACATTTCATAAAAATAATCCTGGAGGATCAGAACCTCCATTTGATTTAGATGAATTTTTAAATAATTACAATGGAGATATCAAAAAATATCATCAACAAATTATAAAAATGAGAAAAAAAAGTTTAGAAAAATTAACATAATTATGATTGATTATCTTTAATGATAAATGCTCACGTCAGACATTTTATCAAACAATAAAAATAATAAAAACATAATTTTTTAAACACGATTATTGTCGTATTGTCATGTGGAGACTTAAATTAAAATTAGATTCATCTAAACAGCTTTTGGGAAGTTTGGCAATTAAATATGGTGTTTCTATGACGGGGTATCCTCTTTCTTACTACAAAGATGATAAATATTTGTATTTAGTTTCGGCTGGTTTTGTTTTTGGAAATGAAAAAGATAAAAAGGGACTTTTTAAAGAATTAGAGAAAAGTAAAGAAATAGTTAAGTTTGAGAAAACAGGTGACTTTTCAATTAGTATTACTAAACAACCTTTATTTGCTGAGCCCGCATATAATCCTAAAATAATTCGTCCACTTCCAACAATTATTAACAAAGAAGGATACCACCTTTGGGATTTGGCTAGTTTTGATAGGAAAGTTTTAGAAAAAGTTTTAAAGTTTACCGAAAAAAAATTGGGGGCAGAAATTATTTTTTTCAAAGAGGAAAAATTATTTAATATAAATTTTACAAGATTACTACCAGAATTAACTAAAAATCAAAAAAAGGCAGTTGAAATTGCAATTAATAATGGGTATTATGAATATCCCAAAAAGATTAAAATGGAAAATTTGGCAAAAATAATGGGAATTTCTTATTCCACTTTTCAAGCGCATTTGAAAAAAGCAGAAGGAAAAATATTACCAGAAATTTACAAAGAACTTTAATATTATTAGACACGACAATGGTCGCTATAAAAATTATAAGAGTTTATTTCTTAAAGAATTTATGGTGGAAAGATATAGATTAAATAATGAAGAAGTATTTCCTGGAGTTAAAATAAAAAATCATACAACTGAGATGACCGGCGTTGAAAGACTTGAAAGAGTTGTGAATGATGAATTGTTTGATAATGAACAAATTCAAAAAAGTAATATCAATTTAATTGTACAATCTTTTAAAAATAAATTTGATTATGATATCCATATTGAAAATTATCCTTTAATTTGCTATTCTGATGGGAGCTTTGAATATTTAGAAAGATTGAATTGGAGTGAATTTAGTTCAGAAAAGGGAGATGGGCTATATTGGAATGAATTAATTGTTCCTAAACTTAACTTAATGGTAAAATATACCCACCCAATAAAAGATAAAGTTTTATTAAAAAAATTAGGATTAATAAAAAAATAAAAGAGGTACAATTTATTTCCCGCAGTGTGATGGATAACTATCTTCTTTAAATTAAATCTTTCCTACCAAATCAAGTCCCGGCTTTAAAGTTTCTTTTCCTGGTTTCCAGTTTGCTGGACAAACTTTCCCACCATTTTCAGATGTGAACTTTGCAGCTTCCAATTTTCTTAATAATTCATCAACATTTCTACCAATTGAATTATCATGAATTTCATAAGCCTTCAAAACTCCTTCAGGGTCAATTACAAATGATCCCCTTAAGGCTACACCTTCTTCAGGAATCAATGTCTCGTAATTCCAAGAAATTTTATGTGTGGGATCAGCCACCATTGGAAATTTGATTTTTTTAATCGTTTCAGATGAGTCATGCCATGCTTTATGTACGAATACAGTGTCTGTACTCACACTTAAAATTTCAGCACCCAATTCCTTAAATTTTTCATATCTATCTGCCATTTCTCCTAATTCGGTTGGACAAACGAATGTAAAGTCAGCGGGATAAAAGAAAATAATTGTCCATTTTCCTTTATAATCTTGTAAAGAAACTTTTTTAATTTGTCCTTTGTGAAACGCTTCAGCATTAAAGTCTGGAGCTGGACTACCAATTTTCAATATTTTTTTTTGTTCGCAATAATTTTCATGCATTTTATTTTTACCTCCCATTATTTATATATATGAATATAATTTCATATGTTTTTATAAAGATTTAGTATTATTGAAAAGTATTGGGGAAATTTTGCAGTTGGTGATTTTTATCTGGCTAGGATAAGTAGTTATGTTGAAAATATACATATATTTATTAATTTATTTTTAATATTTATTTTATGGATGAGTACAAAAAATTATATGGTGTTTTATTAAACATGGAAAATGCTGCAATAATAGGAAATGCAGATCAAGTAAATGATCTTAATCTTATTTTTTGTAAGGAATATAATAAAGTCATGCTTGAAGGACAATATGGGGTTGGATCATTGAAGGATTTATTTTGTCAAGCAAGAGATAATCTGATAAATGTTAATTCTTCTTTAATTTGTCCAAATAAAGAATCTCGACTTGAAGTATTATTTTTGGCTAAAAAGGGAATTTCTAAGATATTTGAAGTGATTAATTGATTTTATTATTTATATGGTAAGTTGAACTAAAATTCAGATTTGATAAGTTAAGTTATCACCCGTGGCATGGACATAGTTTGAGATTAGTTATTACAAAGTTTTGAACTGTTTAGGTTACACGGTGGACGGATAGTAGATTTTTATTTCGTTCTGTCAATAAGTTTCACCATTATGGTCTTGTTCATTATTATTTTCTTTAGGGCACCAGTCAGTTGGTTTTTTTATTAATCTTGCATTAATTTTATAATTTTTAATTGCTTTTTTCAATGTTTGAATTCCCATGGTTGAACAATGCATTTTAATTTTTGGGAGTCCTTTTAGTTCTTCAGCTACATGTTTCATAGTTAATTTTTCAGCGTATTCTAATGATTTTCCTTTAACCATTTGAGTAATTATTGAGGTTGAGGCTATTGCTGCAGCACAACCAAATGTTTTGAATTTAATATCTTTCAAAATATTGTTTTTGACTTTAATTTCCATATGCATAATGTCCCCACATGCTGGACTTCCAATTTCTGCAATACCATTTGGGTTTTTTATTTTTCCCATGTTTTGGGGTTTTAGAAAATTATCCATTACTTTTTTTGAGTATTCAAAGCCCATGAACATATGTTAATATTTTCATATTTAAATGTTGTGGAATTTTTTAGAAGTTAAATTTATTTGAAATTATTCTGTCTTGGCTGTTTCTAAAATTTTTGTGACTAAGTTAGTTATATAACCTTCTTCCAGGGGATCTATAGATTCAATAAAGGCTTTTTTTATTGCTTTTGGAATTTTCATTTCTATTCTTGGAATTTGTTTCCAAGATTGTTTAGATTTTGGTAAATTTTCATAAACAAGATGGGGTTTTAAGTATAAATATTCAATATCTTCATTTGAAATAACTCCAAAATGAGAATCTTTTGTGGTTTGAACTCTTGATTCAATCCCTTCATATATTTTATATGGGCTTTCTATTTTTGACAAGCTAAATGTGTTTTTCATAAGAATTAATAGAAAATTTAATTTATAAGTTTTGTGATTTGTTACTATTTTAATATGGTATCAATTATTTATTCAATTTTTCAATTACGTCATCAATTTCTTTTTCTTCAAAACCATGTGCCATTAAACCTTGTTCTAAAGTTTCGGCGTGGGCCAAAGAACAACCAATGCATCCTAGTCCTGAATTTGTTAAAATTTCGGCTGCATTTGGATTTAGCTCCATTGCTTCCATAATATTTGTTTGTTTTGTTATTTTTTTTGAAATCATTGTTATTTTACCAAAAAGGCGTGTCTGTTATTGCAAATTGTTTTGATTTTAATAATTTTGTTATGAATTTATCTTTGCCTTCAAAATAAACCATATCTCCATCGGGGTCATAAATTAATTTTTTTGTTTTAGAATTCAAATATTTGAATTGTCTAATTCCGTTTTTCTTTATTTTGAAACCAACTTTTTCAAAGAAAGCAATATTTGATCTGTCAGTAAATGCAACTGCTGTTTTTTGTGATTTTTTCAATTGGTGAATTCTTGCAGAATTTAATATTCTCCCATATTCTTTGTTTTTTATAATTGCGAATCCCCTCCCCATCCCTAAAATTGTAAAATTATTTTTATTTAATTTTATTTTTATTGGTTTCATCATTCCAAATGCAACTATTTTTTTGTTATTTTTCACAAAAATAAATTCTCCATTCTTATCTTCTTTTTTGAAATCTACTTTAGCATTTTTCCCCCATTGTTTTATTCTGGAATTATTCATTAAAGTAATTTCTGCAATTGTCAAATCTATGGATTTTTTAGAAATTATTTGTATATTCATTTTAACAAAGGACTAAGTCTTCTTAGTTTTTTAATTATTTCAGGTAATTTTTTCAGAACATATTCAACATCTTTTTCTGTAGTGTATTTACTCAAACTTATTCTAATTGAAGAGTTTTGTTCTAAATCAGATAATTTTAATGCTTTTAGTACATGACTTGAAGCTAGAGTATTTGACATGCAGGCCGATCCTGTTGAAACAAAGATTCCTTGATTTTCCAAATATCCTCCAATGGCTTCACCCTCGACGTTAGTGAAAGAGATATTTATGTTATTTTGTAATCTATTTTTTCCTGTTGGACCGTTCAATTTTGTATTTGTAATTGAGTTTTGAATTCTGTCAATTAATTTGTCTCTAAGTATTGTGATTTTTTTGAAATCTTTTTCTTTTGTTATTTCAACGGCTTTTGCAAAACCAACAATTCCTGGAATGTTTTCAGTTCCACTTCTTTGTTTTTTTTCATGACCCCCCCCGTGCATTAGGGGTGTTAGTTTTATCTTGTCTTTTATGTATAGGACACCCACCCCTTTTGGTCCATGAATCTTATGTGAATTAATTGTGACTAAATCCAAATTCATTTTATTAACATTAATTGGTACTTTTGTATAACTTTGACAGGCATCAGTATGGAAAAGAACATTTTTTTCTTTTGTAATTTTTCCAATAGCTTCTAAATTTTGAATTGTTCCAATTTCGTTGTTTCCATGAATTATTGTTACTAAAAATGTTTTATCTGTGATTGCCTTTTCTAAATTTTTTAAATTGATGAATCCTTCTTTATCAACATCCAAGTATGTTACAACTGCACCTTGTTGTTCCAACCAGCCACAAGTATTGATTATACAATCATGTTCAATTTTTGTTGTTATGATGTGATTTTTTTTTGGAAAGTTTTCCCAGAATAAACCCTTTAATGCCCAGTTGTTTGATTCGGTTCCTCCAGAGGTGAAATAAATTTCAGAATTTTTTGTATTCAATGATTTTGCAATTATTTTTCTTGATTTATCTAAAGCTGTTTTAGCTTCTGTTCCTTCCATGTGGAGTGAAGAAGCATTTCCATAATTTTTTGTAAAATAAGGTAACATTGTTTTCAAAACTTTATCATCTATGCGAGTTGTAGCTGCATTATCTAAATATATTTTCATTTTGCTTTACAACCAGGACAAAAAGATTGTCGATGTTTGTCAATCACTTTTAGAATTGGTATTATTGTTTTTTTATTTAAAGAATAAATTCTTTGTTTTCCTTTTTGTTTTGAATTTACAATTTTACAAAACTTCAAGCTAGTTAATGCGTGTGAAAGTTTAGATTGTTCAATCTTTGTTTTTTCTATTAATTCAGTTACTGACATGGGTTTTTCTTTTAATACTTGAATTATTTGGGTTTTCAAAGGATTTGCTAGGTTTTTAAAAAATATGTGGTATGCGTTACATTTCATATGAATGACACTTCATATGAATATTTAAATGTTTTTATAAAAAGCAATATAAATCCCATTTTCATCTCTTTTTTATGATTATTAAGCGAGTTTTCAAACCAGCCAAGTTTGCACTTGAATTTGCGGCTGCAATGTTAAATCCTGAACGAGTTCAAGAAAGAATTTTATTTAAAATTTTAAGAAATAATAAAGATACTGAATATGGAAAAAGATTTGATTTTAGGAAAATAAAATCTATTAAAAATTTTCAAAAAAATGTTCCAATTATTGATTATGATGATATATTGCCAGAAATTGAAGTTATGAAAAAAGGTAAAAGGAATGTATTGGTTAAAGATAAGGTTTTATTTTTTGCAGTATCTTCTGGAACGACTAGTTCTCCAAAGTTTATTCCCATAACAAAGAAAAGAATGGAGTTTTATCGTGGCGAATTATTTTTGTGGGCAATGTCAAAAGGTGGAACAAAAATGTTGAAAGGAAAAACTTTGTATTTTGCTGCTGGAGATTTAATTGGGCACACTAAAGGAAAAATTCCTTATGGAAATATTACGGGGTATTTAGTTAAAAATGCCAGTAAAGTTATAAAACGTAAATTGATTGTTGATTCTGATACCTTGAATATGAAAAATTTTTCTCGGAAGATGAAGAAAATTGCAATACTTGCTTTGATGGAAAAGAACCTTACACACATAGCATTTGCTTCTGCAGTACAGGGAATTTTATTTTTTGATTTTTTAAAAAAGAATGAAAAAAAATTAATTAGGGAAGTTAGAAAACATAATAAAACACGTGCAAATTATTTAGAAAATTTAGTTGATTTTAAACCAATTACAATTTGGCCTAATTTGTGGGTTATTAATTCATTAAAAACAAATTCAAATAAAATATATCTAGAAACAGTTAAAGAAAAACTTGGTAAAATTAATATGGTGGTGAAAGACAATGGTATATTTGCTAGCGAGGGTAGAATTAGTGTGGGGCTCGATGATGTTGATGGAGAAGGAATTATTCCGGCCAATGAAACTTTTTTTGAATTCTGTGAAAAACGAGGAAAAGATTTTTTGAAACCAATTACAATTGGCAAATTAAAAAAAAATAAAGAGTATAAAGTAATTATGACTACTCAAGAAGGTTTGTATAGGTATGATATTAAAGATGTTGTAAAAGTTGTCGGCTTTTCTGGTAAACTTCCTGTTGTGAAATTTTCTGAGAGAAATAAATTTCTAAATATTACTGAAGAACATGCTCCTGAAGGAGAAATTGTTCGGGGAGTTAAAGAAGGACTTAAAAAATTAAAAGTTAAATTTAGATCCTTTACAGTTATACCATTTATAGTTAAAAATAAAAAACCAAAGTATGAAATTTTAATTGAACCTTTTAAAAAAATTGATGAGGAAATTGCAAAAAATTTGCTGAAAGAAATTGATTTATTGTGGCAGAAATATATGTTGACTTATGGAGAAACTAGAAATGAATTTGGCCGCATGGATCCCCCTATTTTGTCTATTGTTAAAAAAGGAAATTATGATAAAATAGATTCTGAAATTTTAGCTAAGAAAGGACAAGCAAAACCAGTCAATGTAACTGAAAACTTAAAATTTCGAGAAAAGTTTGAAGTTGTTGAGAGTTATTCTTGAGTTTATTTCAAATATTTACTCACAGTTGGAAATTCTTTGTTTATTTTTTCCATTTCTTCTTTTGGAATTTCAATTGTGGGAATTTCTTTTGGTTTAGTATGTTCTGTTAAGGAAGTTTGTTTTTGCCTATATTGTTCAGGTAATTGATTTCCATGTGCTTTACAATACAGTTTATATTCACACCAATTACAAAGAATTGTTTTTGTACAAGGGAAATTTTGATTGGCTTCAATTTCTAAAATTTTATTTTTAATTTCTTCTTTTAATTGTTCAAATTGTTCGTCGGTTCTTTTTGAAAATATTTGTTTATTGTGGTTTAAGTAATGCCAAGTTAAAAGAATGGATTTGTCTAGGCCATATTTTTCTCTTATTGCAAGCCCATATAATGCTAGTTGTCTGTCTTTGTCAAACTTTGCCTGTGTTGGAAGAGAGTTTGCTGTTTTATAATCATGAATTTCATATTCGTTTTTCTCTTTATTGTAAACTAGCCTATCAATGAATCCAATTACTTTGTGGGGAAAATCATCTCCCAAATTAACCCAAACTTTTTCTTCCATGGAAATTGTTCCATCTTTGAATGGTGTGTGTTTTACATAATAATCTATTAAGAATTTTACCCCCTTATTTTTGTAGTCTTCTGCATTAAATTGTTTTTTTACAATTATGAAATTTTCTTTGTAGTCACGATTCCATTGTGCAGCATATCTTTGTAGAATTTCGTCCATCTCTGGCAGTCTTTTTTCTAAAACTTCCTTGTATAACCATTCTAATGTATCATGGACACATGTCCCTAAGTGGGATTCAATTGATTTTTCAATTGGAGATTTAACTTTGTCAAGATATCTTAATTTGTATCGATATTTACATTGTTCATATGAGGAAATTCTGGAATGTGAATAGACTACCATTGTTCATGTAAAAAATGTTTGGAGATTATAAAGTTTGTTGGGGAGATTGTACTCTTTAATCAAGAATCTCGCCAAATCCAATTAATCTCCAGTGGCCAGAAATGTTTCTTGCGATTCCAACATTGTCTCCTTTTAATGCAACAATTGGAATATTCAAACTCATTTCAACATCATCTTCACTAATCTTTTCAACTGTTCCAACAGTGATTGTTGTATTTACAGAAAGCATTAGCATTTCTTTTGTTTTCAAAACTTCAGTTTTTTTGTGACCAACTTCCCCCAATATTTCTTCAAATAAATTTGTTTTTATTTTGACTTTGTGGGTTATTTCCGGAAGATTACCTTTTAGAGAAATAACTGAACCAGTTAATGAATCTGTTTTTGTTAAAAATGGATCTAATTCAGTTTCAATGGAGATGGATGCTCCAGGCAAAATTTCTTTAACTTGTTTCGTTCCTTTATTTAAAGATAAAATTTTTGTTGTCAAAGATTCATAGGAATATTGATTATTTTTTTTTATTGAAAGTCCAGGTTTTATTTCAATTTCATCTCCCACTTTTAATGTTCCTTGTTTTAATATTCCTCCCAAAACCCCGCCATGTAAATTTTTTATTTCTGTCCCTGGTTTATTAATGTCAAAACTTCTTGCAATTAAAAAAATTGGTTTTTCATTTGTGTTTCTTTTTGGAACTGGGAAATTTATTAATGCTTCAAGTAATTTATCTATGTTAATATTTTGTTGGGCTGAAATTGGAATAATTGGGGCATTTTCGGCAATTGTTCCTTTTACAAATTCTTTTATTATTTTATAATTTTTTGCAGCTTCTTCTTTTGAAACAAGATCTATTTTGTTTTGGACAATTATTATATTTTTTATTCCTTTTGCTTGAAGTGCCATAAAATGTTCTTTAGTTTGTGGTTTAATTCCTTCGTTTGCTGCAATAACCAAAATTGCTGAATCAATAATTGCTGCACCTGAAAGCATTGTTGCCATTAGCATTTCATGACCTGGAGCATCAATAAATGAAATGTATCGTTCAGGAGTTCCTCGTTTTTCGTGAGTGTATTCTCCTTTGTCTTTAGAAATAATTAGTTCAGCATAACCAAGTTTTATTGTAATTCCCCGTTTTAGTTCTTCAGAATGTGTGTCGGCAAACTTCCCAGTTAGTCTTGAAAGTAATGTTGTTTTTCCGTGATCGATGTGGCCTACAACGCCAACATTTAATTCTGGTAAATCTGTCATAAAGAATTTAGAAAAACTTAGTTAAAAAAGGTTTTGGGTTAAAAATAAAAAATTATTGGGCTTCAACAGGTGCTTCAGTAGGAGCTTCTTCTGTTTTTGGGTTGTAAATTTCTTCAAGAGTTTTTTTACCTTGTTTTACAACAATCATGTTAATTTGTGTAATTGCGTCAGAAATGATTCTTCCTCTAACAGTTTTTCTTAATCGTAATCCCTTGGGATTATTATTTGAATATTCTATTTTACCTTCTTTTTTGGGTCTTTTATGCATGCCTTTTTCATAACTTAATAGGACTTTTTTTAATCCAATTCCTGGAACTGATTTTAATGAAGTGAATCCGGATTTGTCGCTTGTTCCGGTAATTTTTAATTCATATCCTTCCAAATCTTCAGAAATTTCTTTACCTTGAACAACTTCTTCCAATTCTTTATCAATTAATCCTTCTGCTTCCGCTTCTAATTTGTAAGTTTTTCCTGATTTTTCTGAAATGTTTATCTTGAATGCCATACGTTATGTTATAAAATTTGGTTTATAAAGTTTTCTTTAGAAAAATTCTTTATTTTAAATGAATAATCCATAAAAATAGAAGAACTTTTTGAATATTACAGCTAAGGAAATTATGATTAAAATTATTCCAGTTATTTTGAACATTTTTTCTTCGGATACCTTATTTGCATAGTTAGAAGCCACTATTCCACCAATTATTCCCCCTATTGAACTTATAATTAGGGGAATCCAAGGAAATTCTTTTCCTATAAAGTGACCAATTCCTCCCGAAAGAGAAATGAATGCCATTATTAATACAGATGTTCCCACAGCAGTCTTTATTGGATAACCTAGGATGAATACTAGTGCAATCAAGATTGTTATTCCTCCCCCAACACCAAAGAGTCCACAAAATAATCCTACAAAAACACCAATTAAAATTGATCCTGTGGTTTTTTTATTCTTGAAATATTTTGCAAATTTGTTTTCATCATTTTTTAATGGGTTTCTAATAAAACTTATTCCTGTTAAAAGAATAATTATTCCTAAAGCATCTGTTAATGCAATGTCTGGAATGAATCTTGCCAGTAAACTGCCAACAAATGCAAAAACTAAAGCTAGTAATCCAATTAATACACCTCTTTTCACATCGATGTTTTTTGCTTTTCTATATAAATGTGTAGAAACAAGCGAAGCTGAAACATCTGTTATTAATGAGATTCCTATTGCATAGTAGGCACCATACCCGAGCAAAACAATTAATATTCCGGCCATGAATGTTACTGCCGAAGCTCCAATAAGTCCAGTCATTACCCCTGCACCTATTCCAGATAGAAATAGAACCACTATAGAAAATAATTCCATAATTGGTTAAGTTTGTTTTTGGTTATAAAGTTTTTTGTAATAAGATATTCAATTATAAAAATTATGTGACATAAATTCTTATAAAGTTTAAATGGTTTTAATAGAAATGGCTTCGTTAGTAAATGTTATTAATATTCCTGTGGAAGGGATTATTGAAAAGGTTAAAGAAATGGAAAATGGAAAAACCGTGGATGTTCATAATTTGAAAATGTGGGAAGTAAATCAATTAAAAAAGACGTTTTCTGATAATCCCTTATACAAATTTCAATCTTTGAAAGATTCTTATGGTTCACTTTTTGGAGCAACTAAAGGAGATGAAATTTATATGGCTCGAATAGATAAAAAATAATTTATTTAATTTCCTTACAATAAGATATGAAAAAATATTCATATTATCTCGTAACCAATCGAAAGCTTTTTAATGGGTTAATACAATTGAATGTTGTAAACGATGAAAAATAAAGCAAAATTTAACAATAAAAAGTTTGTTAAGAAACCTGCAAAAATATTAGAGACCGTTGAAATGCAGATTAAAGATATTGATTTGAATTCTAAAAAAGTTTCTATTGTGGGAAAGATTAACCGAATTGTTCAAACAGGTGGGCCCACAGTATTTGTAACAAGTGATGGTACTGGTAGTTTTTCTCTTAAAGGATTTATTGGTCCTGGAGAGCGTGCTTATCCAGAAATTGAAGAAGGAGATATTGTAAAAGCTACTGTCAATATTGGAGAATTTCAAGGAGAAATTGAAGGAGAAATTATTAGGATTAAAAAGGTTAACGAAGATGAACATGATTATTTTTTGAAACAAATGAAAAAAATAGAATTTGAACGTGCAATAGTTGAACCCCCTGAATTTTTAGTAAGTATTCCTGTTTTAGATAAGTTGAAAGAAAGATTTGTTGAGGCTGCAACACAAATTAGATTAGCTGTTATTCAAGATAGGCCAATTATTGTAAGGCACCATAATGATTGTGATGGTTATTCTTCTGGGTTTGCTTTAGAGAGGGCAATTTTACCTTTGATTATTAAACAACATAGTTCTTTGAAAGCTCCTTGGGAATATTTTTTGAGAGCTCCTTGTCAAGCTCCATTTTATGAACTTGATGATTCAATTAGGGATACTGCAAATTCACTTCGAAATGTTGCAAAGTTTTCTAACAAAATGCCTTTAATTATTATTGCTGATAATGGTTCTAGCGAGGAAGATTTGATGGCAATTAAACAAGGAAAGATTCATGGTTCTGATTTTATCGTTATTGATCATCACGGGTTTGATAAAGATGTAATAAGTTCTGAAGTTTTAACTCATATCAATCCATTTTTAGTTGACGAGAGTGGTGCTGAAATTAGCGCAGGAATGCTATGCACTGAAATAGCTCGTTTTATTAATCCGGAAGTAAAAAATGTTACACAAATTGCTGCCATGAGTGGTTATGCTGATAGAATTGATTTGGCTGCTCCAGAGACGATGGAAAAATATTTAGAAATTGCTAAAAAAGAAGGTTATACAAAGGAGTTATTGAGTGATATTTCTACTGTGATTGATTATGTTTCTGCTAAAGTTAGATTTATGGAAGTTAGAGAATATATTGAAGTTTTATTTGGCGAACCTCGAGCACAACAAAAAAAGCTAGTTTCTTTGATGGCCCCACATATTCAAAAGATGGATGCTAAGGGTCTTGCTATGGGAGTTAGTAATGCTAAACAAGAAAAAATTGGAAATGTTGTTTTACAAACTATTGAAATTGATAAGACCTTTCCTGGATTTGGATTTTTTCCCAAGCCCGGACGTGCAACTGGATTTGTTCATGATGATTACCAGAAACAATCTGGTGAAAAAGCAGTTGTAACTGCCGGAATTATGAATACTGCAATTACTATGAGAGCAACTAATGATGCTAATTTTAGTGTTCATGAATTGAAAAAATATATTGAAGAAAAATTACCTTCCGCTTTTGTTGAAGGTGGTGGACATAAAAATGCTGGCGCTTTAAGTTTCTTGCCTTATAAGAAGGAAGAAGTTGTTAAGTTGTTGAAGGAATTTATTTCTAATCGGTAATTTTGATTTTTTAATATTTTTTTAATTAACTTTAAATAGAAATATTTCTTATTTTATTTATGGCAAAAAAGGGTGGAAAAATTGTGATTGAACTAAAAAATGTTTTCAAACATTATCACATGGGTGAAAATATTGTGAAAGCAGTGGATGGGATTTCTATTCAAATTGAAAAAGGAGAGTTTGTTGCGATAATGGGTCCCTCTGGTTCTGGAAAATCTACTGCAATGAATTTGGTTGGAAGTTTAGATGTTCCAACAAAAGGACATGTTTTTTTAGATGGAGAAGATATTTCCCTGCTTGATGAATCTGATTTAGCACAAATTAGAGGGAAAAAAATTGGTTTTATTTTTCAATCTTTTAATTTAAT
This sequence comes from Candidatus Woesearchaeota archaeon, assembly GCA_964527365.1. GTDB lineage: Archaea > Nanobdellota > Nanobdellia > Pacearchaeales > GW2011-AR1 > GW2011-AR1. The sequence continues at coordinate 7,452 of CAZGQV010000003.1, read as the reverse complement.
TCCCAATTTAACAGCTAAAGAAAATGTTATGATTCCAATGATGTTCCAAGGGGTCGGTATTTTTGAGAGAGAGGATGTTGCTGAAGATTTATTAAAATTAGTTGATCTTCAAGACAGAGCTGATCATTATCCTAATGAACTTAGTGGGGGGCAAAGACAAAGAGTCGCAATAGCTAGAAGTTTAGCAAATGATCCTGAAGTAATTTTGGCTGATGAACCAACGGGAAATTTGGATACTAAAACTGGGAAAATGGTAATGGAATTTTTAGAAAAATTAAATAGGCAAGGAAAAACTATTATTATGGTAACTCATGAACCAGAACTTGCAGAAGGTCATGCCGATATTATTTATTCTTTACTGGATGGGAAAGTAGATAAAGTAGTTCGTCGACATCACTCGGAGTATTCCAAATCACGGAATGTTAGAGCAAAAAATGGTTTTACTAAAATTGCAAAAGAAAAGTTAAAGAAATTAAAATATAGTGAGAAAAAATAATGATTCTTGATTCTTTTTTGCTTTCTGTTAAAAATTTAAAACATAGGGGTTTAAGATCTTGGTTGACTTTGCTTGGGATTTTTATTGGTGTTACTGCAGTTGTTGCTTTGATTTCTTTGGGTAATTCTTTACAGGTTGCTGTTGGAAGTCAATTTGGAGTTAGTCAAACAGAATTAATCACTATTCAAGCTGGAGGGGTTGGCGCATATGGTCCCCCTGGTTCAGGGGTTGTTAACCCTTTAGACCTTAATGATTTAAGATCCATTGAAAAATTGGGGGGAGTTAAAAGAATTGCTGGAAGATATTTGGCTGCAGGAAAATTAGAATATAATGATAAAATTGTTTTTGGATATATTGCAAGTGTTCCTGACGGAGATAATAGGAATTTTATTTATGATCAATTAGAAAAAGGGGCGCTTAAGGGAAGGCTTTTGAAAGATGGTGAATCTGGAAAGGTTTTTTTGGGATATAATTTTTACATTGATAAAGTTGGGCTTGAAAAGGAAGTTACCCCTGGGAAAAATGTTTTGATTAATGATGAATCCTTTGAAGTTATTGGAATTTTAGAGAAGAAGGGGAGTTTTATGTTTGATAATGCTATCTACATGAATGATCAAGATGTGGATGATTTGTATAATTATGGAGATACTTTTGATGCTATTCTTGTTCAATTGAAAGATAATGATGATATGGATAATATGAAATTAGAAATTGAAAAAGCTTTGAGAAAAACTCGTGGTGTTAAAGAAGGAGAAGAAGATTTTGATGTCTCTACTCCTGAAGCCATGTTATCGACGGTCAATGGTATTTTAGGCGGAGTTCAAGCATTTATTATTATAGTTGCTTTGATTTCTGTTTTTATTGGTGCTCTGGGAATTGTGAATACTATGACTACTTCGGTTTTGGAAAGGAAAAAAGAAATTGGAATTATGAAATCAATTGGTGCCAGAAATGAACATATTTTTATGCAGTTTTTTATTGAATCTGGTTTGCTTGGACTTTTGGGCGGACTTGTCGGAGTTATATTTGGAACTTTGATCGGAGTTTTTGGAACTTTTGCAATTAATAATTTTATTGGAGCAGAAATTGGAATGAATATTAGTTTTGGATTAATTTTCTTTTCTTTACTTGGAAGTTTTTTAATTGGTGCCATTGCTGGAATTGTCCCTGCAATGAATGCTTCTAGAGAGAATCCGGTGGAGGCTTTGAAAGGATGAATGTTGAATTAAGAAAATTTAAGTTTAAGCACATATTTAGATTTTTCTTTGGAATTATGAATTTTAAAATTTTGAAGGATGCGGGTTTTTTTGATAAGAAATTTTTTAAGAGAGTGACAAAGCGATTTTTTTCTAAGAGAAAATTGACAGTATATAATTATGTTGTGGTGGTTGATAATAAAATGGTTGGAGGGATTCAATTAGGAAGATTTTCTAATGATAATTGGTATGTTGGTGGATTAATTTTTAAGAAATATTGGAAAAGAGGGTTTGCTACAAAAGTTGGTAAAAAGATTTTTATATTGGCTAAGAAAAAAGGAATTAAAAAACTTAAAGCCGAAGTCTTTCATCAGAATATTATTTCTATGAAACTCATGAAAAAGTTTGATTTTAAAAAAATTGGAGAAGATAAGAAAGACACCTTTTGGGAGAAAAAATTAAAATGAACGAAGAAACAATTAGATATTCACTTAGAAATTTAGAACATAGAAAAGGTAGAAGTTTTCTAACTGTGTTTTCAATATTGGTTGGAATAGCGACGATATTTTTATTTATTAGTTTTGGTTTGGGGTTATATAAATATACAGATTCTTTTACAACCGGGTCTTCGGCTGATAAAGTTTTAATTTTAGCTAAAGGTGCAGGAGCTCCAGGATTAAGTGATACGATCAAATTAACTGATGATGATTTGGATGTTGTTTTGAAGACTTCCGGAGTTTATGGGGCAACGGGGTTATATTATAATATAGTTCAAGTTGAAAAAGGAAATCAAATAAAGTATACTTTTTTGACAGGTTATGATCCCAAAATTCCCTATATGCTTGATATTGCTCAAGTTGGTGCTGAGAAGGGAAGGGTTCTTAGAGATGGAGATCAAGGAGTTGTTCTAGGATATAATTATTTAATTCCGGGGAAAATTTTCGATAAAGCTTTTGATTTAAATGAGGGGATTGAAGTTAATGAAGAAAAATTGAAAATTATTGGTTTTTTAGAGGCTGTGGGTAATCCTGCTGACGATTCTCAAATGTATATTACTAATGATAAATTTTTAGATATTTTTCCAGACGAGGATAGTTATGCCCAAATGGTTGCAAGAGTTGATATTGGAGATATTGATCGAACTGTGGAAAATATTGAAAAGAATTTAAGAAAAGAAAGGGATTTGGAGAAAGGTAAGGAAGATTTTTATGTTCAATCTTTTGAAGATTTAATTGAAAGTTTTTCTGGAGCATTAGATGTTATTGTTGGTTTTGTAATTTTGATTGCTTTGATTTCAGTTTTGGTTTCTGCAGTAAATACTGCAAATACAATGGTTACTTCTGTTTTAGAAAGATATAAAGAAATTGGAATTTTGAAATCTATTGGGGCTAAAAATTCAGAAATATTAAGTATATTTTTGTTTGAGTCTGCATTCTTGGGGTTAGTATCTGGAATTTTGGGAGTTTTACTTGGTTGGGGAATGGCAGCTTTGGCTGAAAGGATTTTAACAACATTAGGTTATGGATTTTTACAACCATTTTATTCTAGTTGGTTATTTATTGGATTGATTACTTTTGCTGTTATTACGGGGGCTGTTTCTGGAATGTTTCCGGCAATTAGGGCAAGCAAGATTAATACTGTTGATGCATTGAGATATGAATGATCTGATGAATATTTTTTTTTATAATCATTTTTATAAATCTAAAAATTAATTTTAATTAATATGATTACAATAGAAAAATTAAGTCTTGAAGATACAGAAAAATTAATGAAAGACGGAAACTTAAAATTAATCTCCTCAGAATTAATTCCGTCTGAAAATCAATCTCTAATTGAGGATTATCTTCAAGAAAGAGCAGAACAATTAATGACTGATGTTGTTGGAATGCCAAAAGATTCAAATCAGAAATATAATTTTTATAGAATTAATTTCGTGCAGGAAATTAAAATGTTTTCTTTAAAAAGATATTCAAATAAAATTGCTGCATAAATTCCCAGTAATTTCATTAAATATCGGGATTTGGAGAAACCATGAGCGTATCAGGGGAAATTTGGGAAAGCAAATAAATTTAATTATTTATTAGGATTATTCAGGAAGAATATGTAATGCGTCATTGAAACGATTGATAAAACTAAATAGGCCCACAACACTTGTTATTTCAACAATTTGTTCATCTGTGAAATGTTTTTTTAATCTTTTAATTAAATCAGGATCAATGTTATAAGCGTGGGTGGCAGTAGCTTTAGCATATTCAATTGCAACACATTCTTTTTCATTACATATTTTTTCTATATCTTTCATCTTTTTTTCATTCAGTCCCAAATTTTTCAATTGCATTTTAGAAATACTGACACAATAATCACATTTGTTTATTTCTGAAACAACAAAAGCTATTTTCCATTTTAGTAATTTATCTGTTGGAGCATCATCCATAACTGATTTGAAAAGTGTAAAAAATCCAAATAAAGTATCTTCACAATTTGCCATGACACGCATCCATTTAGGAACTTTACCTGTGGATTTTTTAATTTGTTTAAAGATTTCTTTTGCTTCTTTTTTAGTATCTTCATCTGCTACTAAATTAACAATTGGTTTTAGGGAATCCATATTTTAATTAAATTATTAAATTATATAAATGTTGGGAAATAAAAAATAAAAAATTCTTCAAAACATTTAAAAACAAATTCACATTATTTACAACATGAAAAAGGGTGTATTAATGGGATTATTATTGATGTTATCAATTTTTAGCATTGCTGGAGTTTTAGCAGAAGGGTGTGATTTAGACATTTCATTAATTAATCAAGATCCATATCCTGCAATTCCAGGAGATTATGTTAAAATAGTTTTTCAAATTGACGGAATTGGTAATCCTGAATGTAAAAGGGTTGATTTCGAATTATTAGAACAATATCCTTTAATTTTTGATCCAGATGAAATTGGAAGATATAGTGTTGATTCAGGAATTTACAAACAAGATTATAGTTCTTATTTATTAGCACATTATAAGGTTAGATTAGATGAAGATGCTTTGAATGGTGTGAATCCTATTGAAGTTCAATACAGATTTGGTGATAATGTTGGATTTGAAACAAAGATGTTTGATTTTGAAGTTGACGATACTAGAGCAGATTTTGAAGTTCACATAAAAGATTATGAAGTTTCTACTAAAACTTTAACTTTTGAAATTTTGAATATTGCTGAGGGTGATATTGAGGCTTTGACTATTGAGATTCCTAAACAAGAAGGTGTTATTGTAAAAGGTTCTAATATTAATATTGAAGGAGATCTCGATTCAAATGATTATTTGACAACTAGTTTTGAAGCAACTTCAGAAAGGGGATTTATTTCAATTATTTTAACATATACTGATAGTATTAATGAAAGAAGAGTTCTTGAAAAAAATGTTTTTTTCGAACCTGAATATTTTGAGGGAAGAGTGGCTGATCAGAAAAAAAGTCCCATTGTAACTTATGTTATCTTAGTTATTATTGTTCTTTTAATTGTTTGGTGGTTTATTCGAAGAAGAGCTAAAAAGAAAAAATTAATGGAAAAAAGAAGAAAACAGTAATTTTTTCATGCAATATTTCTAAAGAAAATTATTTTATCATTTTTAATTAATTTTAAAAAATAAAATTACATTCCCCACTCGGGTTTAGTTTTTCTTTTCAATTCTGAAATATCTTTTAGAATATTCATTTCTGTTCCGTTAAGTAAATCTTTATTTTTTTTGAATTCTTTAAATTGAGATTCACCTAAATTTGTATATAAAAATTTTTTGTCTTTAAGTTGTCTGTCATAAACTACGCCAGGAATTGATATTGCGACTTCTTGCCCTTCAATGGCTTCTTTTACGGATTTTTGATCTGCTTGTATGTTTTTCACGTTACCTATCTTTTCATCACTTTCATCAATCATAGATAAGCCGGAAGTTAATTTTCCGCCAATAACTCTTATTCCAAATATTGCCGGTTTAGTATTTCTAAAAATATATTGTGGTAATAATTCCAATTTACAAATAGTTGTCAATCCCATTAATCTTTTCTTTTCAATTTCTTTTTGTTTATTTTGTCTCCATTCAACTAAGTCTTCAATTAATTTATAGACAACATCATTTGTAATTATTTTAATTTTTGAAGATATTTCTTTTATTTCTTCATCGCTGTCAACATTAAATCCCACAATTATTGAATCTAAGGGATCTATTTCTAAATTTGCTTTTGCGCTAATGGCATCACTTTTATTTATTTTGCCTATTCCTGCTTTTACAACGGGAATAGTATTTTGTTTTAATAAAACTAGGAGTGCTTCTAGGCTTCCCAATGAATCGGCTTTAGCAATTATTCCTTTTTTGTCTGTTTTTATGGATTCTCCTATTTCTTTTTTGAATTTTTCTCTTAGTTCTTTCAAATTATCTTTAAATTTAACAAAAGGCATTCCGGGAAGAATTTCTGTTTTTTCTACAAGTTGCATTCTAATTCCGGTTGAAGCGATTACCTTTTCTTTTGTTTTAAACTTTGAACAAAGGGGTTCTATTTCTTCCAATATTCTTATTTTTGTGATGATTGGTTCTCCATCAAAAGAAGCTACGGCAATTTTATCAGTTCTTTTTAATTCTCCATCATATAAAATTGATTCAATGTATGAAGTTGATTTATCCTTTTTGATTTCAAGCATTACTCCTTTGGGGTCTTCATTCAATTTTAATTTTTTTGTTAAGAATTTTTGACTTAAACCGCAAAGCATCATAATTAATTCAGCTATTCCTTCTTTTGTTTGAGCAGATGTTGGAACCATTGCTATTTTTTTTGTATAATCATCAATATTGTAAAATAAATCTGCATCTAAACCGTGAGCTTGTAATGCTCCGATTAATGTATAATATCTTTCATCAAAGACTTGTTTTACTCTTTCTGGTTGGTTTTCTACAGAATGTTTAAGTCCGCCCGGAATTTGTTTCCAACCCGTAATTCTATCTATTTTGTTAAGTGCAATAATAAATGGTGTTTTGTTCATTTTTAAAATTTGAATTACTTCTGCTGTTTGAGGTTTTATCCCTTCGGAAATATCTATTACCAAAACTGCTAAATCAGCTAAAGAACCCCCCCTTTTTCTTAAATTGGTGAATGCTGCGTGTCCGGGAGTATCAATTAAAAGAAATCCTGGGATGTCTAATTTGATCCCTGAAGATTCAATTAGTGGGCATGCTGCTTTTAGTTGGTCTATGGGATAAGAAGTGAATGAGATTTTTTGTGTAATTCCTCCGGCTTCTCTTTCTTGTACTCCTGTGTTTCTGAGACAATCTAAAATTGAAGTTTTACCGTGATCTACATGACCAACTACAGTTACAATTGGTTGCCTGATTTTCTTTTTCATAAATAAGTAGGGAGAAATTGAGATTTAAAGGTTTTGATTAAAATTTTCTGCAATCTAAATTTTTTTCTGGCAATAAAATTGATTGGAAAATTATTTTGTGGAAAAAGATTTAAAGCTTTTGGATTTGAATTTTTTTTCTTTGGATAAAAAAATTAAATTTTTTATAATTTGTTTTATATTTTTTAAATTTTATTTGATAACTCTATTAAAACATTTTTGTTTTATTTTTTTAATGAAAAAATTAACAATTTTTGAAATAAAAAGAGAGCTAAATAAAAGGGGATTCAAGAATATTATAAAAGAAGATATTAATTATTGGGGATTAATTTTATCTTTAGAACAATTAATAATTTGTTTTAAAAAAAATAAACTAAACCTTTATA
>CAZGQV010000002.1:0-77087 GCA_964527365.1 Candidatus Woesearchaeota archaeon | reverse complement strand
CACCTAGATTAAGAGTCTAGTGCTCTGACCAGGCTGAGCTACGAAGCCACATATAAATAATTAAGATATATTTTATTTAAAAAGTTTGTTAATCTTTCGAATTGATTTCAGAATTAACTTCTAAGAATAATTTGAGATATTCATCTTTAATTTTGAAAGGAACTAAATTTATGAGATAAACATTGTTTTTATCATTAAAGTATTTTATTTTTTTAGAATCAAAATCTACTTTAAAAGATTCCGAATATCTTTGTGTTAAATCAATTAAGTTATTTCTATAATATTGTATGTATGCTGGAGTATTCTTTTTTCTAAATTTATTTTCTAAGCCTTTTTTGAATTTACTTAATGTTTTAAAATTAATTTCTGTTTTCTTTTTGTTTATTGAAAAGTAGCTTGCAACTATTGAGTTTATTTTTATTGTTTCCATAATGTGACAAAGAGTTGCATCATTCATACTTTTTTCTAGACATAATTTGTCAATGGTGTTGTGTTAAGAATTAATCGTAATTTCTTCTGGTATAACCACATTTCACACATTTGAAGAATTTTGTTGGAGATTCATCGCTTGATCTTGTTTGAACCATCCAGAAATAACATTTTGTGTGTTCACATTTGGGACATTTTTCATTAACGATTGGAGCTGTTGAACCTAATTCTTTTTTTATTATTGGAATTTCTTTATGCTCGTTTATTTTTTCTTTGATTTCCAATCCTATTGGTCCTTTTTTTGTATAATTACATCTTGGACAAGCACTATTTTTTATTTTAGTCATTAACACCGCACCACATTTTGGGCAAAATTCCATTTTTTTTATTTCTCCTTAAAATAAAATTCTACCCAAACTAATTCTTTAAAGAATCAGATTTAGACAAAATTCCATAGGTTTCTATATGAACAGTTGATTTATATATTTTGTTATTTCTATTAAGAATTAATTTTCTTTACAAAATCCTCTTTCTTCTGGATATCTTAATCTTTCAAAAAAGATTAATTTAACCCAGCCCAAATAAGGGGCAATATTTGCTGTTGCTTTACCTACAATTTGATTTTCTAATATTCTTTTTTCAAAGTTAATTTGTCCGTTGTTGTTGTCTCCAATTGTTGAAAAAATATATTCATTTTCTTCTTTTTGTATTGAAATAATTCGATGAATAACTGGGTTATGGTAGTTAGCATTAAATATTATCACATCTCCAATTTCTACTTTTTCTGGTTTTATTCCCGTTATGAATAATATGTCTCCTTTGTTGAATCCTTTTTTGAAAGAGAATGTTTGCCAATCTTTATCTGTTATTTTCAATTGAAAATATTTCATGTCATGGTTTGTCCACCAATTATCAAAATTTGAGAATAAATTTCCTTCATGATACATCGAACATGATTCTACAATTACTAAAGGTAAATTAGTTCCAGTTGTTAAAGATAATAATGGAAAGAAAATTAATTTTATTATTACGAATAAAAATATTAAAGAGATTATCCACCCTTTGAATGAATCATCTTTCCAAACTATAAACCAAAATTTTTTTAAAAAATTTTTGATGTTTTTTTTATTCAGAAATGATTCCACCCTCTTTACCATGTATGCAAAAAGCAAGAAGGGTTTTTAAGTTATTTGGGAAGTTGTGATTAACTTTATATAAATTGGATTTTTTTATGCAATATGATTAAAGCAATTTTATTTGATATAGATAATACTTTGATGGATTTTATGAAAATGAAGACGCGTTGTTGTAATGAAGCAATTGATGCAATGATTGGTGCTGGTTGGAAAGTTAATAAAAAAAGAGCTTTGGAAAGTTTATATGATTTGTATGATAAATATGGGATTGAATATGATAAAATTTTTCAAAAATTGTTGAAAAAAGAAACTGGAAAAATTGATTATAGAATTTTAGCTCATGGAGTAACAACTTATCGCAATTTTCGTGAAACTTATCTTGTACCATATTCAAATGTTATTTCAACTTTGTTAAAACTGAATAAAAAATATAGGCTTGCTGTTGTTAGTGATGCTCCACGAATTTATGCTTGGATGAGATTAGTTACAATGAAATTAGATAGTTTTTTTGAATTTGTTATAACGAAGGGAGATGTAAAAAGAGAAAAAACAAGTACAACTCCTTTCAATGTTGTGTTGAATAATTTGAAAATAAAACCAAATGAAGCTTTGATGATTGGAGATAGAATTAATCGAGATATTAATACGCCAAAGAAATTGGGAATTAAAACTTGTTATGCCAGGTATGGTGATTCTAAACCAGTTCCTTTTGGAAAGAGTGGGGCGGATTTTGAGATTGATGATATTTCCGGTCTAATTAAAATTTTAAAAATTTTGGAGTAATCAAATGGATTTTACATCAATTGTGTTTTTAATTGTATTTTTGATTGGATTAATTATCGCATATAAGTTAGGAAGTAAAATTGGTTCTTTTAGAAAAGATCGGTGGTGGCAAAGAGAATTACCGAACCATAGAAAAGATGCGATAATGAAATCTCGTGCTATTTTAGGTGGAAATTTTTCAGAACAATTGGCGCCTTTTTTACCTAATTTCAAACATCTCCCTACTGAATGTAAATTTTTAGGAAAACCAATTGATTTGTTGGTTTTTAGGGGACTTGATGATAAAAGAATTGATGAGGTTGTTTTTGTTGAAGTAAAAAGCGGGGATTCCAAATTAACTCTAACTGAAAAAAAATTGAAAGAAGCAATTGAGGGAAAACGAGTTAGTTGGGAAGAGTATCGGGTGCCTAGGGATTTGACTGGAACTAAAAAAGAGTAATTAAATTTTTCAAAAACTTTAAATAGTATACACTTAATGTATACACATGTCAGATATATTCAACCATACAATTTTATGCAAGGATTGTAATAAAGTGATGCAAAAAGTCGTGGTTAATAGAAATGGATTTCAAATGAGAGCTTTGGTGTGTCCTTTGGGTCATGATAAAATTGTACATCCTAAAGACATGGAAGAATATAATAAATTCAAAGAACTTAATCAAAAGGAATTTAAAGTTAAAATGCGAATTGTTGGTAACAGTTATGCCGTTTCAATTCCAAAGGAAATTGTCTCCTTTATGCATGGAAAAGAAAAATTAATGGATGATATGGTGCGACTTTGTTTTGAGGAAGCAGGAAGATTGAGTTTAAATTTTGGAGAAGAAGATGAAAAAAGATGAAAATAAAATAAATGGGAAGGGTGAAATAATCTTAAAAGTTAGTGAAGCACTTCAAGATGATGTTTACAAAGGTATTGCCAGACTTGATTTGGATTTAATGCAAGAATTGGGAATTAAGCGAGGAGATGCAATTTTAATCAAATCTTCTAAACAAACTGTTGCTATTGCAGACAGGGCATATCCTGCCGATATTGGGGATGGAATTATTAGAATTGATGGTCTTTTAAGAAGAAATGCCGGTGTTGGAATTGGTGATGAAGTTTTGATTTCTAAAGCAGAAGTTAAGGAAGCCAAAAAAATTACACTTGCTCCGGCTCAAAAAGGAGTGATGGTTCAAGGAGATCCTTCAAGTTTGAGAAAAGGATTACTTGGAAGAATTTTAATTAGGGGAGATGTTTTAGTTCTTGGCGGGGTCCAAAAAAGAAGGGAATTAATGAGTGAAGAAATGGGTGATTTGAATGGTATTTTTGGAAACTTGGGAGATATTTTAGGAAATATTCCTGGTTTAGGTGGTCAACTTGGAGGAGCTGTTGCCCAAATAAAATTTAGTGTTGTTTCAACAAATCCAAATTGCCCCGTAATTATAACAGAAAATACAGGGGTTGTTCTAAATTCAAAAGCAGTTGATTCTATTGAAGGTAAAATTCCCACAATTAATTATGAAGATATTGGTGGACTTAATGATGAAATAAAAAAGATTCGTGAGATGGTTGAAATTCCAATGAAACATCCTGAAATTTTCGAAAGACTTGGAGTGACACCACCCAAGGGAGTTTTATTACATGGCCCTCCTGGAACTGGAAAAACTTTACTTGCTAAAGCTGTTGCAACAGAGTCAGAAGCACATTTTATTTTACTTAATGGTCCAGAAATTATGAGTAAATTTTATGGAGAAAGTGAAAAGAAAATTAGGAATATTTTTGAAGAAGCAGAAAAAAATGCTCCTTCAATTATTTTTATTGATGAGATTGATGCTATTGCTCCCAAGAGGGAAGAGACTCATGGGGAAGTTGAAAGAAGAGTTGTTTCACAATTATTAACTATGATGGATGGATTGAATGCTCGAGGAAAAGTGATTGTAATTGGAGCTACAAACAGGGTGAATGCTCTTGATCCTGCTCTACGTAGACCTGGAAGATTTGACCGTGAAATTGAAATTGGTGTTCCAGATAAAGTTGGAAGGCTTCAAGTTTTAAAAATTCATTCCCGTGGAATGCCTTTTCATAAAAATGTTGATTTAGACAGATTATCTTCTTTGACACATGGATTTGTGGGAGCAGATTTAGAATCGTTAACTAAAGAAGCTGCAATGAATGTTTTACGAAAAAATTTGAATAAAATTAAACTTGATGAAGAGAATATTCCTCCGGAAATTTTAGAAAAATTAATTATTAGGCATGAGGATTTTACTGATTCATTAAAAATTGTTCGACCTAGTGCAATGAGGGAAGTTTTAGTTGAAACACCCAATGTTGATTGGGATAGCGTCGGTGGACTTGATAAAATTAAACAAGATTTAAAGGAAGCAGTAGAGTGGCCAATGAAACATCCTGAAAGTTTTAAGAGAATTGGGATTAGACCTTCTCGTGGAATTCTATTGTATGGCCCCCCTGGAACCGGTAAAACTCTTTTAGCAAAAGCAGTAGCAAAAGAAAGTGAAGCTAATTTTATTCAAATTAAAGGTCCTTCTTTGTTATCAATGTGGGTTGGAAAAAGTGAAGAAGGTGTAAGAAAGATTTTTGAAAAAGCAAGACAAGTTTCTCCTTGTATTATTTTCTTTGATGAATTAGATTCTATTGCTGGAAGACGTGGAATGGATCAAAATAAAGTCACAGAGAGGGTATTAAATCAAATACTTTCTGAGATGGATGGTTTAGAAGAAATGAAAGATGTTTTGGTTATCGCAGCAACAAATAGACCCGACATGCTTGACACAGCACTTCTTCGTCCTGGAAGATTTGATAAAATTTTACTAGTGAATGCTCCAGAAGAAAAAGGAAGAAAAATGATTTTAGATATTCATGCAAAAGACATGCCTCTGGGAAAGGATGTTAATTTAGATCAAATAGCAAAGGAGACTGAAGGTTTTACTGGTGCTGATTTAGAAGCATTGGTTCGGGAGGCTGGAATGATTGCACTTCGGAAAAACATGACTGCAGAAAAAGTGACAAAGAAAGATTTTAATGAAGCTAAGAAAAAAGTTCAACCAAGTGTAACAAAACAATCTTTAGAAACTTATAAAAAAATTGAAGAACAATTTTTGAATAATGCTCATGCCACAATTTCAAATAAAGGGGGGAGTTATTTAGGATAGATTCGTATTGGAATTTATTAAATAAAAATAATTTATATTAAGATGTTTGGAGATGATTTTTTTGGCGGAGGAATAGATGATTTATTTAGACGTTTATCTAGAGAAAATTCTTCTGTAGAATATACAACCGTTGGTTCTGATGGAAAAAGAAAAACAACAAAAAGAACTCAAAGAGATGTTTTTGGAAAAGCACTTTTAGCTAAAGTTGTTACAAAAAAGAAAATTTATTTTGTATTTGATTTTTCTGGCAAAGAAAATGTTCATGCAGGGATTAATGATGAGTTAATTCAAAATGATTACGGTGAAGAAGTGGCTACTGGGAAAAAGATTTTAAAAATTTTAGATGAAAAAAAACATTTAGCTAGTTATCCTTTAAGCAAGGAAATAAAAGTTAAAGGAATGGAAAGTAATTTTAAAAATGGTATTTTAGAGGTTTCTTTTAAAAAATGAAAAGTAAAAAATTAGTTCTGGAAGTTGTTGAAGCAAAACAAGAATATCGTGGTAAAAATTTAGTTTCTATTTCAAATAATGATTTAGAAAAATTAGAAATTATTTCTGGAACTTTGGTTCAAGTGGGCAATTCTAAAAAAATGATTCTTCGGGCTATTAGGAGTGATGATTCTTTTGAGGGGAAAATTGGAATTGATGGTGAAACTCGACATGTTTTGGAAATTAGTCTTGGAGAAAATGTTAATGTTTTGGAGAGTTTAGAAGAGATTAAAATTTTACGTTCAATTGAAATTTCTGTTTTAGAAAATGAAAATGTTCCGGAAGAAGAAATGAAACAAAGTATTATTCCTAGTTTGAAAGATTCCCGGAATGAACATATTTTTAGAACGGCCTTTGGGGGATCTCCAGTAACTATGGGGCAAAGAACAAATGTTTCTTTAAATAATGGGGAAAAAATTATTTGTGTTATTTCAAAAATTTTACCTAAGAATTTAGAATTAGGATTAATTAATGATAATACAAAAATTACAATTTCTGATTCTGTGGGTGAAGGGAGTGGAGCGAATGTTCATTATGAAGATGTGGGGGGACTTGATGAAGAGATAGCAAAAATTAGAGAAATGGTTGAATTTCCAATGAAGCATCCGAAGATTTTTGAGAAATTAGGAATTAGTGCTCCCAAGGGAATTTTATTAACCGGTCCACCTGGAACGGGTAAAACTTTACTTGCTAAAGCTGTTGCAACTGAAACTGATGCCAAATTTATTTCTATTGCTGGTCCAGAAATCATGAGTAAATATCATGGGGGAAGTGAAGAAAATTTAAGAGGTAAATTTGAAGAAGCTCAAAAAAATGCCCCTGCCATTGTTTTTATTGATGAGATTGATGCAATTGCTCCTAAGAGGGGAGAAAGTAGTGATCAAGCTGAAAAGAGGGTTGTTGCACAATTATTAACTTTGATGGATGGTTTGAAAAGCCGAGGACAAGTTGTGGTTATGGCTGCAACCAATAGGCCTGATGATTTAGATGAGGCACTTAGGCGTCCAGGAAGGTTTGATCGTGAACTTAGAATTAATCCTCCAACAGAAGAAGGTAGGCGAAAAATTCTAGAAATTCATACTAGAAATATGCCCCTTGAAGATAAGGAAGCAATTTTAACAGAATTTTCAAATAAAACTATTGGTTTTACTGGTGCAGATTTAGAAGTTTTGGGTAAGGAAGCAGCATTACATTCTGTTAAACCTTTTTATGCTGAAATTATGAGTTTAGCTGAAGATATGGAAAATCAAGGAATTGAAGATGAAAATTTGAAAGAGGGAAAATTATTGAGTGTTGAAGAAAAAGAAATTTTACAAAAGAGAGAAAAAATGCTTTCTAATTTAGTTGTTAAAAGAGATGATTTTGTTTATGCTATGAAAATGGTTGAGCCATCTGCAATGCGTGAAGTTTTAATTAAAAAACCAAATATTCATTGGAGCGATATTGGTGGACTTCAAGATGCTAAAGATAAACTTCGCGAATTAGTTGAATTACCTTTACTTCGTCCTGATTTGTATATTGCTGCGGGAATTAAACCTTCAAAAGGTGTTTTGTTGTTTGGTCCACCTGGAACTGGTAAAACTCTTTTAGCTAAAGCCGTTGCTACTGAATCAAATGCTAATTTCATTTCAATTAAGGGACCAGAATTAATTTCCAAATGGGTGGGGGAAAGTGAAAAACATGTTAGAGAAATTTTTAAGAAAGCAAAACAAGTTTCACCTGCAATTATTTTCTTTGACGAGTTTGATTCAATTTCAAAATCTCGTGGTGCGAGTGGTTCTAGTTGTGATTCTAGTGAAAAAGTGATAAATCAATTGTTAACTGAACTTGATGGTGTTGAAGATTTGGAAAATGTTATGATTATTGCTGCAACAAATCGGAAGGATTTAATTGATCCAGCAATTTTGCGACCGGGAAGGATTGATTCACATGTGGAGTTGTTTAATCCAGACGAAGAAACTCGTGGTGAGATTTTCAAGGTTCATACTGCTAAGATGCCTTTGGAGAAAGATGTAGATTTAGTTAAGATGACTAAAGAAAGTAATGGTTGGACTGGTGCAGATATTGAAGCTGTTTGTAGAAATGCGGGAATCAATTCAATTAAAAGAAATTACAAAGAAGAAGATATGAGTAAAGTTAAAATTACTAAGAAAGATTTTGTTAATGGTTTTGAAACTATTAGAAAACAAAAGGGTGACGAATTGAAAGCTGAAACGGCTCCAATGCCTGGAATGCCTGATATGAATGAAATTATGAAAAATTTGCCTAAGAAAGAGATGGATAAAGTAAAAGAAGTTCATGGGAAAGCTAATTCTAAAAAGAAGGTTAAGGAAATTGATTCTGAGAAGAAATAGTTTCTTTTGAATAATTATATTTTTATATTAATCTAATTTTGAATTTTTATGACAAAGTATGATTTGGATTATCCCGTTGAGACTTGTTTCCATTATGGAAATCGTATTGAATTGGTGAAAGAAGATTTGAAGATTATTTTAAGAAAAGATTCTAAAAAATTACATAAAAAATTGGAGAGTTTTATCAAAAAAGAAGAAGTTAATTTAGAGATTGAATATTCAAATTTTACCAAATTAAAAGATGTTGATTTTTCTAAATATTCTATTGAGAGACATTTTGGAGAAGGATATTTTTTGGGAAATAAAAATCGGTTCTCCGATTCTAGTTATTATTATTTGCTAAAGGAAGAAAGATATCCAATTGCAATTTGTAGTTTTGAACCTAGGCCTAATTCTATGTTGGTAAAACAAATTCAAGGTTTTAAAGATGAAAGAGTTGCATTGAGAAAGATAAGATATCCTGATTTATTTTTGAATGTTTTGTATGAGGATTTTAAAGAATTGGATCTTTCTGAATTATGGGTTTTACCATATAAAAGAAATTTTTGGGATCTTGTTAGAGCGAATTTTCAAAATACTAAAAAAAGGCAATATGATATTCCTGCTAGGAGGCAAGGGTTTGAGTTTGATGAGAAAAGAGGAATTTTGGTTAAGAAATTTTAATCTTCTTTAGTTGTAATAATCACTTTATCTTTTTCAATTAAAAAAGTATTTTCTGTTTGACTTACTAATTTACCTTTTTCTTCCAAGAGGATTGGGTAATGGTGGATTATTCCTTCATTTTCTAGTTGTCGTAGTCCAATTATTCCTGTTGTTTTTAATTTTTTAATTACCCATCTTCCAGCAAAAGGTAAGTATCCATGAGTGCCCCTGATGTAATCTAAAACTTTTCTTGCTGCTGGGCTTCTAACATTTTGTTCCCCTAACAGAACGTAAATGTTTCCTTTTGCTCCGTCATGAACTTTTCCATTTCCATTTGTTGCAAAAGGTTCAATGGCATAATGCCCTTCTTCTAAAGTGTAATTAGAGTTGTTTGCTATATTTGGAATTGAAACTCCGGCATGCAAATCATATTGTTCTAGGGAATGTCCAGAAAGGTTTGCGACAGAATTGAATCCGAAGGAGTTGATTGTATTTTCAATTATTTTTCCAATGTCTCCCAAAGTTATCTTGGAAGAAATATTTTCTTCAACATTTGTTAAAGCAGTTTTTGAAGCTTCAATTAATTTTTTATTTAATTCTGTTCCTTCTAAGTCTATTGTAAAAGCAGTGTCTGCAATCCACCCATCAATTTCAATCCCGAAATCTACTTTTAATAATCCTTTTGCTATGGATTCATCATTATGTGAGGGAGTATAATGTGCTGCTTGTTCATTTATGGAAAGATTAACAGGAAATGCTGGTTCTCCCCCTAATTCTTCTAGTTTTTTTTCAATTAGTTCAGCTATTTCTAAAAGTAGCATTCCTTTTTTTATTTGAGGTTTAATCCAAAGTTTTATTTCTTTTGCAATTTCTCCTGCCTTTATTATTGATTCTTTTTTCATATTGATTTTAGGGAGTTTTTGGTTATAAAGTTAATTATTTAAATAATGGAGTCTTGGAGTTTAGATAATTTTGGACTTAAAAATGACAGGATTTGATAAATGTAAGGAATGTGGGTACTGGTATGATAAGAATTCAGAAGACGATAGTGGGTTGTGTGAAAGTTGTGCTGAAGAATCTATCCAAGAATAGTTTTATTTTTTAATCTTCTGGACTTTAGAATTAGATTTTTAATCTTTTCTTCCGATACTTTTCTTTAGGAATGTGTCGCAGGAGAAACTTCTGGTGTGTTATGAAATAATGTACAGTATGTGAAGATCATTCAAGAATAGTTTTATCTTTTAGTCTTCTAGATTTAGGAATAAAATTAGTAATCTTCTCTTCAGAGGCTTTTCCTGTTCCCAACATATCATTTTCATATTTCATTGCAACTAATCCTTTGAATCCAGATTTTATTCTTACTTCATGTCCCATCATCCAAGTCTGAGATTCTTCTTTTGTTAATTCAATTATATTTTTTGTCATTTGGTCTTTTAATATTTGTGAGCCTTCAATTGAAAGTCTCACATTTTCTCCTTCTTCTTTTGCCAAATAAATTCCTACTGCTTCGACAAAAGTTGTTTTGTCTAATAAATATAATTCTTCTTTTTTTAGTTTACCGGTGTAGAGAAAAATTTTTTCTTTTCCTTTTTTAATTAATGTTCCTGGAATTTCTTCTATTCCAAATTGGAATTTTAATTTTTTTAATATTTTTATTCTTTCTTTTTGAGGAAGAATTTTTAATTCGTTTGGATTATATTTCATTCTTTTATTCTCCTAAATTTTGATACAAAGAATCCTTCTGTGTTGTTGTCTTGGGGATAAATTCTTTGGGCAAGTTTTACTCTTTTATCATATTTTTTTTCTTCCCATTCAGTTATTCCATTTCTTGTTTTTATTGGCAATTCTATTTTTAGGATTTCAATTTTTTCACCAAATTCTTTTAACATAGCATCAACTACTTTTTCATTTTCTTCTGGAGCGTGTGTACAAGTTGAATAGATTATTTCTCCTCCAACTTTTAATTGTTTGAATGCTTTAGAAAATAATTGTTTTTGTAATTTTGAAAGATATTTTATTGTTTTCATGTTCCACATAAGATATGTTTTTGGTGTGCTTCGGAGTGTTCCTTCTCCAGAACAAGGTGCATCAATGTATATTTTATCAAATTTTATTTTTTCTTTTTCTAAATTTAAACATAACGCTTTCCCTTCTTTTCTTGTAATAATAGTATTTGTAATTCCGCATCTTTCTAAATTTGAAGCTAAAATTCTCATTCTGCTCATTGCTATTTCATTTGCTATTATGTTTCCAGTATTATTCATTGTTGCTGCTGCTTGAGTTGTTTTAGATCCCGGGGCGGCACATAAATCCAGAATTTCTTCATCTTCTTTTGGAGTTAAAGCAATAATTGGAAGCATTGAAGATAATTCTTGTACATAGTAGTAACCTAAAAGATGTTCCATGGTTCTTCCAAGTTCACCCGGAAATAATTTTGCCAACCCTTTTTCATTAATTATTTCTTGAGGATTATTTGTTGGTTTTTTACCTTCAATTATCATCACTTCTGGATTTTTTTCCCAAGGTTGGGAGATTATCCATCCCAAATCATTTAATTTTTTTATTAAATTTTCAGGAAAAATTTTCAGGGTATTACATCTAATTGAATCAACTGGAGTTTTTTTTAAAATGTTCCAATAGAATTCATTATCTTTTTTATCTGTGAGAATTTTATTCATTCTTTCCACAAACAATTTTTTTGGTTCTGGGATTTTTCTTGATTTTTTTGTCATAGAAATAGGGCGTAGGAGGAGTTTTTAATATTTGGGTAGTTAGTTTTTTGGCAATATAAATTCTTTATAGAATGTTTTATCTTGGTCTTGAGAATTTGACACATTAATTTTATTAGTCATTTCCCCCCCGATTGTGTCTAAAAATAATTTTGTATATTTTGAACCTATTTTTTCTCCCATTCCAATATCTGTTTTTATTGGAGTTGAACCAAACTTATTTTCTATAGAAATTTTTATTCTTTCATTTTCTTGTGAGGAAGTAATGTTAATAGTTTCTCCTTTTGGAGTCCATTTTACTGCATCCCCTATGTTTGTTGAAATAAACGTTTTTAATGCTGCAGGATTAAGATATAAAAGGGGTGTTTGAGTTTCATTTAAAGTTATGTTTGCCCCGTATTCTGTTTGATAAAAATCTTTTTCACTTTGAAGAATTTCATTTAGATTTGTGGGAGTTTGTGTTTGCAATCCTTTTTTTGAGAAGTCTTGAATATCCAAAATTGGTGTAAACGCAAGTGCCCTTTCCAATCTACTTTTATTTTTATCTATCATTTCTTGCATTTCTTGATCCCCTATTTCTTCAACTTTTTCATTTTCATATAATTCTAGAAATCCTCCGATAGAATTCATTAATTTTCCTCTAACTTCATGAGTGTATATTTTTTCCATTTCTGTAAGATATCCTTTTGTCTCAATTTGTGCTTGTTTTTCTTTTACAAATTGATATTTATCTAGGAATTCCTTGTTTTTTTCCATGAATTTTGCTTTATTTGTCATGTTAATTATAGTATGTGGCACTTTATAAGTTTTACTATTTGTTGTTTCTAGGAAGGGGTGACAATCAAAACCATTTACCTAATTTTTCTTGTTTTTTGCCTTCTGTTATTTCTTTGATATTTATATTGAATACTTGAAAAATATTTTCAACAGAAGGTAACATTTGTTTTTCTAAATAATATTCTA
Organism: Candidatus Woesearchaeota archaeon; assembly: GCA_964527365.1. Taxonomy (GTDB): domain Archaea; phylum Nanobdellota; class Nanobdellia; order Pacearchaeales; family GW2011-AR1; genus GW2011-AR1. The sequence continues at coordinate 64,409 of CAZGQV010000002.1, read as the reverse complement.
TGTTGTATTTATTTTTTTCGTCTGGCAATTTTATTTTATCCCTAACTAATTTTGATTTTCCATTGTATTCGGCAATGTAATATTCAATGGGAGAACCCACATTTACTGGAATTCCTTTTTCTTTCATTTTTTTTGCTGCAACAACAGTTGGAGAAATTGCTTTGTATTCAGCAATTGGTTTTTTTAGTTGTGATTTTATCATCAATTCTTCTTTTTTTATTTCTCTTGTTTTAATTTTGTTTATTATTTCTTTTACATACTCCAATGCTTTTTTTTCATTACCTTCTATTAGAATTAATCTTAATATTTTGTCTTGGGTTTTTCTTGCGAGTGGGCACCAATCTCTCCTAACAGTTTCAAATCCCCTAATTTTAATAATGTCGTTTTCAGAAATTAATGCATATTTTTTCTTTGCACCAATTTTTCCAGAACGTGTTGTTACCCAAAGCCCTCTTTTGAAAAAATCTTCAAGTTCTAAATGCATGACTCCTGGCAAATCGTCATTTAATTTTTTGAGAAGTTTTTTTATCTCTTTTTTTGAACTTTCATTCCTTGTGAATGCTACAGAATCTGTATCTCCATAAATTACTTTATGCTTCTTTTTTTCTATTTTTTCTATTGTTTCTTTATTAAATTGCCTTACAAATGCTAAAATTGCCGAAGAAGATTCCAAGGAATAATATCTTGCACCGTAAAAACCAATGTATCCGTGTGCTGAAGCTGAAAGAACTTTGAAAGCATTACTTCTGGCTTTCGTGATTACATTTGGGTTTTTTTTATATTCTTTTTTGTATTGTTTTCTTTTTTCAAAAATTTCTTTTAATAAAAGTGGAAAAAAACCTGGTTCTTTGGCAAAGTAATATTTTTTCTTTATCCCATCTTTTTCAATTTCTGGAGATTCATAAGAATTTTTTTTATTTGTTGTTAAAGTTCCTTTGGAGATATTATACGAAATGATTATTGAGGTATGCATTGAAGTAAAATCAAACATTACAAGTTCTTTGTATAATCCTGGTTTTGGTTCATATACAAATGCTCCTTCTACTCCCCCAGAATTTTGTCTGAAACCAATTTCATTATTTGTTGGTCTTTTTTCTGGAATTTCATTATATTTTTCCAAATTATGTAATAAATAAGATTCAATTTGTTTTGATAATCCGTTTCTTGAAATTTCAAATGTTGGTTCTTTTATGATCTTTGTGAATTCCAATAAATCAGGCCAAAATTTTTCAAATAATTTTAATGTTAAAACAGAATCGTGCAAATTATATTCATAATAGTTTTTCCAACTCTTTTCTTCTATTTTTGAAGAATGTTTTATTTTGAAATCTTTTTTGGCATCGTTTAAAAATTCTTTTGAAACTTCATTTAGAGAAAGTGTTTCGGATTGCATGTATTGTGCGTAAGCTGTTCTTATGAATTTTATTAAATCAATGTGTGTTATACCAGAAATTTTTCCTGCAAGGGTTTTTCCTCTAGAAATTTTTGGATCAGAATTATCAATCCCTAATGGAAGTTTAATTTTGTTTTTTTTAGCTCTTTCTTTTAGGAAGGGTAAATCAAAATGATCGGAATTATATCCTATTAAAAAATCAGGAGAATATTCTTTTACTAGTTCAACAAATTTTTTTAATAATTCCTTTTCATTTTCAACAAATACAACATTTTTGTTATCTGTTTTAGATTTTTTCCAACTAACAACTTTTTTATAGTTTTTTCCAACTAAAGAGAACATTAATATTTCCCCATTTTCTGGTTTTAAAGAATCAGTTTCTAAGTCATAGGCTAAAGTTTTTGGAACAAAATTTTCTTGTTTTTTTTCTATTTTTTTTCTATTTAATTTTATTACAAAATCCACATTTAAAATTTGATCCATTCCCCCAAATTCATTTGAATTATGAAGTAATTCTCCAAATATTTTATACCAGGTTAAAGGATATAATTTTTTTTCAATTATGTATGTTGTTACATAATTTAAATCGTATCCCCTTCTTTTGTCAACTAATGGAGAATCAATTTGACTTGCAACATCTTGTAAATCTTTGTGGTTTGTTGCAAATATTTTCAAGGCTTTGACTTTTTTTCCAAGAAAATTTTTTTCATGAATTTCTACTTTTTCTACTTTTGTTTTTCTTCCTTTTGTGTCCAATTTAATTGTTTCTATTTCTTTTACAAGTTCTTTTGTTAATTTTTCTGTTACTCCGTCTTTTAAAATTGCCCACAAATAAATTGGACAAGAATCTATTATGCATATTTTTTTATATTCTTTGTTTCTCCCATAAACTTTAACATAATTTCTACCTTCATAGTCAAAATAGTCATAATCAATAGGGATGAATTCCATTTCCATGGTTTTACTATGTCGAATAGTTTTATAAGATTAATTAGGTTTTTTGATAAATGATAAGATTTATATAGTACTATAGAGTAGTAATAATATGGATGAACAACATAAGTTTTATTCAGGAGAATCTTTCTTAGGGGGTTTTGTCGCAATTTTTCACAATAATCTTTATAATAATTTTAATAATATAATTTTATGGGGAATTGGCAAATGATTTTGGGATATTCAAGTTTAGAACAAGCTTGTAGAGAGTATTGTTCTGATGAAGATAGTGATGGTTCTATTGGGATGATTTTAGCTGAAAAATGTTATCAAGAAAAGGAGCTTGAGATACTCGAAAAAACAGCTGAATTATTTAGATATCTTAATTTTGTCTCAGATACTGAAAAGCTTCGTTTGAATCCAAATGCTGTTTCTAGAAGTATCCCTCAAAAAATCAAATTATTAAGAAATTTTGGATATAATACTTTGAAGAAAAAAGTTGGTAGAAAGATTCTTGATGTTCCTTTAGAAAATATTGGGATTTATAATCCTTCGAGAATTGGCCAAGTTTTCAAATCTGCTTATAAAACTAGCTGTAATAAATTGAATTAATGATTTTTTATAAAAATCTATGTCAAAACATTTATCAATATTTGAAGCGGATTGGTTCAAAATCTTTTGTTAAATTTTCTTGTTTTGCTTAAAAATTTCTTATTTTGAATTAGGTCTTCTATTTTCCTGCAGGAAAATTTCTGGGAAAACTTTTATTAATCTGTGATTAATAAAAGTTTTAATGGGATTAAATATACGTGAGATTGTGTCAAGGAAGGAAATTGATTTTTCTGATTTGAGAGGTAAAATAGTTTGTGTTGATGCATTTAATACACTTTATCAATTTTTATCAACAGTAAGACAAGCAGATGGAACTCCTTTGCAAGATGAAAATGGAAATATAACTTCTCATCTTTCCGGAATTCTTTACAGGAGCATTGCTTTACTTGTTGAAGGGGCAAAATTAGTTTATGTTTTTGATGGTGAACCTCCCGCATTGAAAGGTAAAATCCATAAAAAGAGGGGAGAGGCAAGAGAAATTGCTAAAGAGAGATATGAAGAAGCAAAACAGAAAGAAGACTTGGAAGTTATGAAAAGGTATAGTTCCCAATTAATAAGATTGGATGATTCTATGATTGTTGAAGCGAAAGAACTTTTAGAAGCATTGGGGGTTTGTGTTGTTCAGGCACCAGGAGAGGGAGAGGCTCAAGCAGCATATTTATCTCGTCAAGAAGGAGTTTATGCAACAGTTTCACAAGATTATGATGCATTAATTTTTGGAGCTCCTGTTTTGATTCGGAATTTAACTGTTTCAAGAAAAAAGAAAACTTACTCTGGATATATTGAAGTAATGCCTGAAAAAATTATTTTGGCGGATTTACTTGATGAACTTGGAATTAATCAGGATCAATTAATTTGTATTGCAATTATGGTTGGAACGGATTATAATCCCAAAGGAATTCCGAGGATTGGTCAAAAAACAGCTTTGAAAATTGTTAAAGAATTTATAACTCCTGAAGAAATCTTTGAGTCTGTGAAGGAGAAAATGGAATCGTTGGAGGGAGAAGATCAATTTAATTGGCGAGCTGTTTTCAGTTTACTTCGTGCTCCAAGAGTCGATGATGTTGAGATTAAATTTCCGGAAATGAATTTTGATAAAGTTAAAGAAATTTTGGTTGAAAGGCATGGATTTGCCGAAGATAGAATTGATAGACAAATTGAGAAGTTACTGGAATTGAAAAAGGCTAAGAATCAAAAAAGTCTGGATAAATGGTTTTAGTTATTTTTTGTTACTTTTAATCAGGAGTAACAAATGAGAAGGTTTAAATAGTTCTAAATCATATAATTATATGGGAAAAACATTAGACGGAATAGTTAATTTGGTAGGTTCCATGGTTGATGCTGGAACTCCCAGAGAAACTTTTGGAATTGAGGGATATCGTGAGTTTATTCGTGAATCTGGTAAAGTTGATAGTTCTACTGCCAAAAATAAATTAGCATATGATAGTTTTGTTGGAAAATCAAAAGATAATGTTTCAAAGTTTACTGAAAATTATAAGGGTCTTGATAATAAGAGAGATACCGCATTATATCGGATTGAAAAGGTTGAAGAATTGAAAAAAGATTCTGTTAAATATTTGAGTAAATTAGGAGAGATTCTAAAAGATTCTGAAACTGAAGTTTTTAATTTTGAATCAAATTTATTAGAAAGTAAAGATGCATTAAATTTGTTGAAAGAAAAATATTTTGAATTTGAAAATATGTATAAGTTAGTTAAGGGGGTATCTTTAACAAAAATGGATAAAGTAAAAAATGTTTTTTATTCATTATTTAATAAAAAGAAAGTTAAGAAGGATATTGAAACTGTTGAATCTATGGGAGCTCGAGTAAATTTAGAAAATGAAATGAACTCTTTAAAAAATGATATCAAATATCAATCAAAAATTTTGAAAGATAATGGACCTGATTATAAAATTGCTTCTAAAAAGTTGAACAAGGCAAAGGAAGAAATTTCTAAAGTTTCGGAATTTATTTCAAAAACAGAGAGAATTCAGGAATTTTATCAAAAATATATGGATGATTCTAATGAAAATTTATTTCCTTTGAGAAAAGATGTAATTTCTGTTGCGGGTCGAGCAGTTAATGAATTTATTTCAGGAAGAGTTGAAAAATATGTCCCAAGTGCAAATTTGAGGATTCATCAAGCAAAGAAATTAAATTCTAGAAAAAAAGCAATTGATTCTTTTATGGTTGGTTTTTTTGATAGAAAATTTAATGTGGATTTGAATGGTTTGAGTGATAATGTTACTGTTCCCGAAGTGGATTACAATATTCCTTTTGAAGTTGAAGATACAAGAACTTTTCAAGATTAATTTAGAATTATTTAACTTTAAAATATACTAATACCCTTCCCCGTGTTGCCCTTCCCCCAGTTCTTCCAGCTCCTCGGCCATTTATTATTACTGCGGGATTTTCTTTACCTGTTCTATTTTTCACATTAATTGTGATGGTGTGCATTTTTCCTTTTGCTAATTTTCCTGAAGTTTTTGAGAGTGATAATTCATTATTAGAAGAAGCTCTCCATCCCAGAGTTCCCCCAGTTCCACCATTTTTTACAGTAATTGTAGCAGTGTTACTGCTAGTTAGATCAAGTGTTGTGCTTCCTGAACCTCCCATGCTTTTTCCACCTACAATTACATCTAGTGAAGCTTCCCCCATTGCTTTTCTTTTTGGTTTTGGACCTGTTGGTGTAGTTGCAGTTGGACCTGTTGGCCCTGAACTTGTTGGGATAGGGGTAGTTGGGGGAGATACTGAAGTAGGTTTAACAACAATATGTATTCTTTGACGAGAAACTTTTCCAAATCTTCCGATTGCACTTACTGTGAAAAATTTAGTTCCAGAACTTGAATCAGAAAAGATTTGAATTTCTTCAGACATTCTTGGTTTTATTATCCCTCTTGTTTTAGATTTGCCTACTTTTAATCCACTTTTAGTTTTTATTTTCCAAAGAAGGTCATTGCTACCCATATTTTCCACAGATATTCTAGTGCCCCTTCCTGGTTGAATAGTCATAGGTATTTTTCTAAAAGTTGGATAAGGGTATCTTCTTCCCCCAATTACTACTGCAAGTCTCCCCCCTTTGAGTGGGTTTTTTATGTTTCCTAAATTTGGTCTTTTTATTCCAGGAATACTTATTTTTTTATGCAATTTATTCCTAATTATTACTCCTAAAATAAATAATACAAACCCAATTCCTAATGCGAATTCCCAGTTGTAAATTACTTGGGAATCTGTTGCCATTCCAACAAATCCCAAAACGATGAATATTCCCCCAAAGACCATTAGGAGTCCTCCGAGTCCAAGTTTCCATAAAACTATTGCTGCAAAAAGTAAAAGAATCCAAGGACCAACATTTGCTATGAAGAGTTCATTTATTCCAATTGAGTAAAGAAAATCTTCAAGTGAAAAATTTGATATTGTTAATCCGTATACGGACATTATTGAAACGACCAATGCAATTATTATTGCTGCAGCCTCAGAACGAGGAAACATTTTTGTCATTGCTTTTCTTACAATAAAAAGTATGGCCAAAAACAATATTCCTAAAAGAATATTTTCTACACTTGCAAATTGTTTTATTGAAAAAGTTGAATATCCGCCGTATGCAGAAATAAATGGAATTAAGATTAAACTAGCGAAAATAATTAAAAGATTTCCCCTTTTTTCCATATATCTGTGAAGGGATTTTGTTTTTATAAGCTTTTGTAGGAAGTATTTTTTAGTTCAGATAATTTATTTTCAATTTCCAATATTATTCCTTCTTTTGCTGTGTTTTCTTTTTCATATTTGTACCTTTTTTCAAGATTTGAATTTATTTGATTTTCAATTTTGTCTATCCTTTTTTGATTTGTTATGTTTCTTTTTGATGTTTCTAAAAAGTAATTTTTTTGTCTAGATTCAAATATTTTTTTTATTATTGTATCATATTCTTGAGAAATTCTTTCTTTTTCTTTTTCTAAATATTCAATTTTTTCTTTTTTTGAAAAGTTTAATCTTTTTAATTTCCTTAATGGATTAATTTTTTCTTCTAATTTGATTATTTTTCTTTCTTTCTTTTCCCTTAATTTTTGTTCTTTTTTTTGATTCAATTCTTCCCTTCTTTCTTGTTTTTGCAAAATTTTATATTTCTTTTTGGTTTCTCTAATTTGTTTCTTTCTTATTTTGTTGAGCCTTTTAATGGAATTCATTGTATTAATGTTAGTGAGTTAATTTTTATAAAATTATGGAAAATCTTTTTAACTAATGATTTGTTTTTTATTCTTTATGTTATTTTTATTAGTTGATTTTTCAAAACCAATTTAAACCTTATTAACATTTAATTTTTATGAAACAAAGATCATTTAGTGTTTTAGGAAATATTGCAATTGTTAATTTTTCTGATATGGCTAAACAGAAAGATAAAAAAGAATTTGCTAATGAAATATTGAAAAAAAACAAAGCAATTAAGACTGTTTTAGAAAAATCTGGAAAATTCAGTGGTCGACTTAGAAAACAAGAAACAAAAGTTCTAGCAGGCGAAAAAACGAAAGAAGTTTTGTATCGTGAAAATGGTTGTGTTTTTAGATTTAATGTGGATGAAACTTATTTTTCTCCTAGGCTCGCCAATGAAAGAAAAGAAGTATGCAAATTAGTTAAACCAAAAGATAAGGTTTTTGTTATGTTTGCAGGGGTTGCACCTTTTCCAATTGCAATTGCAAAAAATACAAAGATTGCAAAAATTTACTCTAATGAATTAAATAGAAAGGCAAATGATTATGCCCAGAAAAATATTATTCGGAATAAAGTTCAAGATAAAATTCAATTGTTGCCTGGTGATATAAAAAAAGTTGCACTTGTTTTACATAATCAAGGAAAAACGTATGATTTGATTATGATGACTCGGCCTAATTTGAAAGAAACTTTTTTGAAAGAAGCTTTTATGTTAAGTAAATCTGGAACTAGAATTTATTATCATGGTTTTTGTAAATTGGAAGATAGAAATAAATTAATTGAAGAAATAAAATTAGAAGCAAAAAAAGCAGGGAAAAAAATCAAAATAACTAATACAAAAAATATTGGAGAGATTGCCCCTTACAAGATTAGATTTAGGGTTGAGTTTACAGTTTTAGGGAAGAAGAGTTTTTGGAAGAAGTTATTTTAAAAGTTTACTTTTTTCATATAGGTGCATTTGAATATCTAATAAACTTTCAAGTTCATCAAAATCTAATTTCAAATACTTTTTTGGAGTATTTTTATTTTGGTAAATTCCTTTTGCAAGATAATCATTTTCGTGAAATATTTTGTAATCCATTTTAGAGTTCTTTTTTGATGTCAACTGCTGTTGGAGCTTGGCCCCCATGCCAAGTAAACCTCGGCCTCATTCTCATAGGATAAATTCTTTCCGAATTATCGTCTAAAATTATTGCTGAACCTTTTAGTGAAGGCAAGTCATTCATGAATCCTTGAATGGTGGTTGTTAGATAGCTTTGCATCATGTGGTTTAATGCATCAACGTCTGGTTTTGATGTTACTCTATGGGCTAAAACAATATCTGACTGAGTCATCACATCAGTGTGGATTTTTCCGGGTTGTTGTGTTGCTAAAACTAACGAAATTCCTGGTTGACGCCCCTCCCTCAATATTTGAACTAATGCATCAGTTGAAATTATTTTTTCATTTAATGGTAAAAATTCATGGGCTTCGTCTATAAATATCCAAACTAGGGGAGTTTTCTTTTTTTCAGTTGCAGAAAAATAATCTAATCCCTTAGAAACTGCTTGGATTTCTTCATCTTTTCTTGCCATCATTCTTTCTTGAAATAGTTTTCTTGAAAGTAAACTTATTACAAGTGCCCTAACATTAAATACCCCAATTGAATTGTAAACACTCAAATCTAAAACTGAAGTTAACCCCCCTGTAATTATTTCTTTAATTTTTGTTGGTTTCATATCTCCTTTTGCAAATACACCCCAAGTATCAGCAGCTTCAAATAAACCACTTGCTGCGTTAATTGTTTCTTTTTCACTTCTTTTATCTTTATTTACCTCTTCAATAATATCTTTTATTGTGAAATAATCTTTTTCTTGTTTTAATCTATGGATGGTTCTTTCAATCAAAATTGAAACAGGATTTATCATTTCAAGTCCGAAAGTAATTGTCCAATCTTCTGGGTTTAATTCTGTAACACTTAGAGCAAATTTTTCATCAATAGGTATACCCTTTTCTATAAAACTATCATAATACCCGAAGGGAACAAATATTTTTACTGGGAGATTTTTTGGTTTTAAGTTCCATTCTTTAAGCAAATCTTTATCTTTTTCATTGGGGTATTTCATTGTCCAATAAATTCCCATTGTGTCGAAAATTAATGAAGCAATATTTTGACTTACTTCTGAAGGGAGATTTGAAATTTCTTCAGTCATAACTCCAAGAGTGTATGATTTACCTGATCCTCTTTTTCCCGCAATTAATATAACATGGCTTCTTGCCACGTCCAAATAAAGATTATTTGATAAGGAATTGTATTGTCCCATTTTTACATATCCTTTTCCAAGAAAAATTAACCCTTTGTTTCCAAGAGCTTTTTTATCACTTTCTCCCCTTCCCACTACTATGTCGTATGCCATAAGATAAATAATTCTTCGATATTTTTAATAGTTTGGATATCTTTTTCTTGGAAAATTTTGGTGATTTTTATCCTATTTCTAAAATTAATAATAAATAAAAGATTTTGTTTATTTTAATATGATTTTTAAGGGGTGGGGAGTAGGCTCTAATTCATTTTCTGCAGGAACAACTTTGTTGTCTTTTCTTTTATTAAACGAATTGATTTCAAAGTAGATTTTCCCCCAGAGGTTCCTGCAGTTATTTTTTTCTTTTTCTAGAAACTTTTATAAATGAATCTTTATTTTATTGATTCATGGCAAAGGAAAAAACTATTGGAGATAAATTTAAAGAAAATCCTTGGATTGTCTCAACTTTGGTTTTAGGAGTTGTTGCAATAGTCTTAATTTTTAGTTCTTTTTTTAGTGGGTTCATTCCTTCAGAGAAGGCAGGACAAGAATTTGTAAATTTTATTAATTCACAAGGGGGACCTCAAATTGAATATGTTTCAATAGATTCTTTTGGTCCTAGTTTATATCAAGTGACTGTTTTGGCTGATGGAAAAGAAGTTCCTGCCCATATTACTCAAGATGGAAAATATTTTGTTCAAATTGTTGCTCCTATTGGGCCTGAAGAGACAGAACCCGAAGTAATCGAAACAACACTGACTTCCTCTAATGTTCCCAAATCAGATAAACCAGTTGTTGAATTATTTATTATGAGTTATTGTCCATATGGAACTATGGCTGAAAAAGGGATTATTCCCGCTTTGAATGCTTTGGGAGACACAGTTGATTTTAATTTAAGATTTGTATATTATGCAATGCATCCAACGCAAGGAGAAGTTGAAGAACAATTAAATGAATATTGTATTCAGAAGGAACAAGAAGACAAATTAATTGATTATTTGACTTGTTTTTTACAAGAAGGAAATCGTTCTGCTTGTATTGCTGAAGTAGGTATTGATGAAAATAAATTAACTGCTTGTACTGAAGCTGCAGATACAGAATTTGATATTACTGTTAATCTTGAAGATGAATCTAGTTGGTTAAGTGGAAGGTTCCCGATGTTTGACATAGATAAACAATTGAATCAAGATTATGGTGTTAAAGGAAGTCCAACTTTAGTTGTTAATGGGGTGGTTGTTCAATCTGGAAGAGATCCTGCAGCTTATTTGGACGCAATTTGTGGAGGATTTAATGAGGCTCCAGAAGAATGTGAAATTGCATTGTCTTCAACATCTTATAGTCCAGGATTTGGGTATGATACGACTTCGGCTGGTTCAACTGCTAGTTGTGGTTAATTTTTTTAATTTTGGTTAGAATACAAAGATTTAATTTTTTAAGTAGTGATGTTATTCTGTAAAATGAAATCTTAGATTTTATCTTCCACTATGAGTGTACCCTGAAACATTTTGGAAAAATGTTTATTGGGGCAAAAAATATTCCAAAATTGGGGGAGAATTAAAGGTTTTTCTTTTCAGAAGTTCCTGGTTGCATGATTCCTTCTTTTAATACGTAACTTATGTTGGCATCAAATTCTAGAACTTCTTCTGATTTATCTGAACCTAAATTTTCTATTATTTTTTCCAATTGATTTATGATTCCTCCAACAGTTCTGATACCTTTAACATAAATATCTTCCTTATCTATTGTGTAATTTGTTCCTATAAAATAATGTGTATGATGGTCTTCTGTTTTTACCATAAAATAAAATATTTTTTATGTTTATAAAATTTGTTATTTGTTACCATTTAATAATTAAGGATATTTCATAATATAATTAATTTCATCTTCATCAAGTTTAAGTTCTTGTTGTAATTTGGGATTTTTTAATATCGGAGAAATTGTTTTCCATTCAGCCAAAATCCTTTTTTGTCCAACATGTGTTTTGGCTGCGTATTTAATAGCGATTGTTTTTCTTTTTGCATGTTTAATATTATTTAACCAAATTTTTAATATTCTTCCTGGCCTTTGATATTTGTAAAATCCTTTCTTTTCTGTGTCTCCTTTTGCTTCGGAAATCCCATAACTTAAGAATGCATTTTCATAAACTAAAAATCTCCAATATTGTTGTTTGTAAATTCGACCTTTGAATAAATCCACTTTTGCAAGCCGTTCATAGGCTTTTACCAATTCTTGACCATTGTATACTTTAGGAATGTTTTCTTCCATCCAGAGGATTATTTCATCAATTGGTAGGTCAACCTTGTCGAAGGTGGACAACATTTCTTTATTTACTTTATCTTGAAAAATATGCCTTAATCCTTCGAAAATGTTTATTTTTGCTCCCCTTTCAGAAATTTCTATTTCTTCAGGTTTTTCAAGTGCTGAAGCAGCTTCCAAATCATTTATTGCTGACCTTAAATCTCCTTTTGCTTTTATTGTAATATTATTCAAAACATTTGGAGTTACTTCTTTTTCTTCTTTTTCTAATATTTTTTTTAAAAGTGTTTTTATTATAGAAGGGGATATTTCTTCTAATTCAACAAGTTCTACTTTTTTTCTTAGGGGAGAGAGTTTTTTTAACCAAGCATTATTTGCCGTACAAATTATCGGGTAAGGGGTTTTTTCAATTAAGGCAATTAATTCACTAACCCCTCCACGATCTTGCATTCCTGAGAGTCCATCAACTTCATCAACCAATATTAATTTGTTTTTTTCAAATAGTGATTTTTGTTGCAATACTGGTTTTAATTTTTCATTCAATGAAGATTTATTTCGAAGGTCTGAAGCATTAAGTTCAAAGATTTCTGAATTGCTTTCATTTGCCAACACTTGAACTATTGTTGTTTTTCCAATTCCTGGTTTTCCATTCAATAAAATTGCTTTCTTTTTTTCTGGAAAGTTAATTGAAAATTCTTTTACTCTTTCAATTACTTTGTCTTGTCCTAAGATTTCTTCAAATTTTTTTGGTCTGTATTTTTCTACCCAGTTTTTCATTTTATTTGTGAGAATTATTTTCCTAAACCAGCTAATACGAAACTTGCAATTAATGCTTGTAGTTGGATGAAAGGATCAGATCCTTCAACTATTCTAAATTCCGTTTCCCCGGTTTTTTCTGTTAATTTAACTTTAATTTCTGGTTCAATTGTTAGGTTCCATATTTCTTTTTGAATCGTTTTTATCACATCTTGACCAGATACGGCATCTTTTAGCATCACATTTAGGAGTTTTTCTCTTGCACCTTCAAAGTCTCCAGCAAGAGCATATTCTAAAACAATTTTGATGTCTTTTGGTTTTGCTTCAGAAATAATTGTTGAAACTAATTCTTTTGTTATTTTTGGGGAAACTGCCGCGGTTGACTGCATTAAGTTTACACATCTCCTACAATCTCCTTCACTGCCTTCGTAAATTGCTGTAATTGCTTCATCTTCTATTTCTAATTTTTCACTTTCTGCAATTTTTTTCATTACTTTTTCAACATCTTTCTTTTCTAATAATTTAAATCTGAAAGCTGCACATCTTGATTGTATTGGGTCGATGATTTTACTTGAATAATTACAAGAGAGGATGAATCTGCAAGTAGCTGCATAATTTTCCATTGTTCTTCGGAGTGCTTGTTGCGCTTCTGGTGTTAGTGCATCGGCTTCATCCAAAAATATTACTTTGAATGGAGCGTTTCCCAAGGATTTTGTTCTTGCGAAGTTTTTTACTTTTTCTCTTACAATGTTTATTCCCCTTTCATCACTTGCATTCAACTCTAAATAATTGTCTTTCCAAGTTTTTCCAAAAAGTTCTTTCACCACAATTAATGCCAAAGTTGATTTTCCTGTTCCAGCTGGTCCCGCAAATAATAGGTGAGGAATATTCATGGAATTTGTTAAACCTTTAATTCTTTTCAAGATTTCTTCTTGCCCTGCTAAGTCATCATAAATTTGTGGTCTGTATCTTTCTGTCCATATTTCGCTTGTCATTGTAATTTGAATAGTTTCTTTTTTATAAAGATTGTTTTGTTATTTGGCGGGAGTATAATTGAATGGAATCCAGTTATTTTTTTGTAATTCTTCTGTTATGAATTCTTCGTGAACATAGAGTAATTTTGTTATGTTATTTTGGAATTTTTCGGGCAAATGTTTTTTTGCTCGTAAAAGTTGTTTTTTTGCATCTTTTTTATTTCCATTCCTATTTGTTCCTTTGTATTCAATTAAGTATGTGATTTTTTCTCCTTTTAGGATTAAATCAATTTCTCCATATTCTCCGTTTTTTTGAGTTTCTAATTCCATTTCTGGAACTACTTTTTCATATACTCCAATTATTGGGGGGTCTTTACTTATTGTTTCTAATGCTTTGTGATGTGTTATTTGTGCTGCCTGATGTGAGCCAATTCTTTTTGATCTTTTTTTGAATTTACCAATTTGTGTATTTTCAAATAATATTTTTTCAACAAGATAGGGATAATATTTTAGATTTGCTTTTCTTGGGATTTTCATTTTTCTTTAAATAAGGTAGTATTCCAACTTGTTCCTTTCTTTTTTTTAGTAATTTTTTCTTTATTTCCAAATAGGGCATGAATAGTTTTATCTGGATATTTTTTGGCAAATTCTCCTATTTCTCGAGTTAATAATGTTTTAAGAGTTATTCTTGATTTTGTTTTTGAATATGAATTGCTTCTTAATGCAAAAATAAATATTTCATTTTGATTTTCAAATAATAAATCATATTGTGGAATTTTGTTTTGTTGGGGATTATAATTAAATTCCATTAATTCTACTTTGGGCAATCCAATAATTGTTGGATCATTAGAAATTTCTTCTAATTTAAAATTTCTTTTTTGATTTTCTCTTAAAATTTTTTGTTGAATGTGTTTTTTTATTTTTTTCTTTTCTTTTGGTTTTGGAACATAAGGGTTAATTCCAGATTTGAATTTTGGACGCATTGATATCAGCGCTCTCTCTAATTCATCTGGACAATAATAATTTATTTTTTTCTTTTTTCTTGAAGTTTGAGGTTTTAATGGTCGATTATCTTTTTTTGGGGGACCTCTTTCTTTGAAAGTGTTGTCTGAGGTATGTTTTTTAGTTATATCTTCTTCAATAAATCTCTTGTAATATGAACAACCATTCAAACATTCCTTTTCATATAATATTTGTTGACCAATTGTTCCTGGATGTGCTTGAAAAGTACAATAATGTATGTAATTTTTCCCACTTAATTTATCAATTTGGGTAAAAGAAATTCTTCCAGTTAATTTTTCTATTTTTGAGGCAGATTTGGATTTGTATTCTGCAATTTCACATTGGTTTTCTCTTTCTTCCATAAAGTTAAAAATGTCTTTCATATTTAAATATAAAATATTTTACAAAATAGATATTAGAATATATGTTTTAAAGATCTAGTTTTAATTGTCCCGTTTGAAGATTTGGATGAATTTCTCCTTTTCCATTTAGTTTTTCAAGATTGTATTTCATTGCGTGGAGTTCAAATTCAAATGACCCTTTAATTTTTCCATCATCTTTCACAATAAATTCTAAATGATTTGGTTCATCTTTTAATGTTTCAATTGATGAATATCTTAATGTATTATTTTTTAGATTATAAATATCTGATTTATTTTTTAGATAACAAATAGGTTGACCATTATTTGGATCACATAATTCGTACCAAATTTCTACCATGAAATATTAATTGGTACAGTTTTTATAAATATTTATAGAATCAAGTGTTTAAATGTTATCTACTTCTTGCTCTCTTTAGCTTACGCTTATGTTTTTCTTTTCTAAGTTTCTTTCTTTGCCATTTCCATCTCATTTGGCCTTTCTTTTTCCAACGTCTAGAACTTCTTTTCATAGGAATTGGAATAAGATTTTGTTTTTAAAGGTTTCGGGTTAGTTTAGGTAGGAACAAATATAAATTATATTGCTATATAATTTTATGAAATTTAAGAAAATTTTATTTGTTTATTCTGAAAAAGAAAGTTTGAATCATGTTAATTTTTATTTAAAAATTCAGGATTATTTTAATGAAAAAGGTTTTGATATAAATTATATCTCTGTTGGAAATTTATCTAATTTGGATTTTTCTATTTATGATTTAGTGATTTCTTTTGGGGGGGGTGGAACTTTTATTAGGGTTTCACATTATTTGAAAGATTTGCCTATTTTGGGAATTAATTCTGATAGTGAAACAAGCGAAGGTGGACTTTGTAGTTTGGATGAAGAAAATTTTGAAGATTCTGGAAAAATTTTGGAAGGAAAATATAAATCCATTTTTAGAAATAGAATTGATATTTTTTTGAATGGAAAACTTATTTTGGAAAGGGCATTGAATGAAGTTTATGTTGGAACAAAAAATCAATTTCATACTTCAAGGTATGTAATAAATTTTAAGGAAGGAAAAGAAGAACATAGGAGTTCTGGCGCACTAATTAGTACGGGTTCTGGAAGCAATGTTTGGTATAAATCTGCTGGAGGAAAAAGTTTCGGTTTTAATGAAAATAAATTAAAATTTTTGGTGAGGGAACCTTTTGTTAGTAGGTTATTTGAACCAAAATTGTTGGAAGGCGAAATATTGAAAGAAGAGACTATTAGTTTTGATTCAAAACGGTGCTATGGGGGGATCATTGCTCTTGATTCTAATGTTACTTATAATTTTAATGAAGGGGATAAAGTTAAATTAAAAATTTCTGATTTTCCTTTAGAAGTTTTAGAAAAGATTTAATAAATTGAATTTTGTGGTGTTCTTATGATAATTAAAATTTCAGAAGATTTGGGAAAAGAAGAAATTTGGGCAAATGGAATGGAACTCTCCAACATAATGGGAATGGATTTTGTTGGGGGTAAAAGAGTCTCATCTTATCCTTCCAATTCAAAAAAATATATTTATACTTTTACAAATCCTGTTTTGATGACGGATAATTATAAAATTGGAAAATTAGAGCCTGGTTTAAGAGATACTTTATTTTCTTTATTTCAATGTAAACCCCGATTGATTGAGTATGATCATGTTAGTACTTATTGGGATGATACACATAAGGGGGTTTGGTGTCCTTCTATTGACACTTTGCTTTTTGCTAAAGTTTTAAAAAAATTTTTAAAAGAGAATAAAAATTTAAAAACAGGTGTTGAAATTGGTTGTGGTTCTGGATTTTTGACAAAATATGTTTTAGAAAAATCTAAAGAAATTAATAATTTTTTAGCGATTGATATTAATCCTTATGCAATTAAATCTGTTGAAGATAATATTGGTGATGAAAGGTTACAAGTTCATTGTGGTGATGCTTTGAAAAAAATTAATGGTGCCTCGCCTGGTGTACCCCAAAACACTGAATTCAGGGGCAAAAAATTTGATTTAATTATTTGTAATCCCCCTTATGTTCCTAGGCCTGGAAGCATTGATGACAATCCTTATGAGGGGGTTTCATTAATGAGACATTTAATTCAAAAGGGCCAAAAATATTTGAATGATGGTGGAGTTTTGATTCTGAATGTTTCTAGTTTAGCTGAAGATTTAGTTTTCGATAAAGAACCCTTGATGAAATCAGTTGTTTTAGATAAAATGAAAGTTCCATTGAAAGTTAATAATATTATGAATAATAAAGATTGGTTGAAATATTTAGAATCAAAAGGTTTGGAAAAAAATATGCATGACGGATATCTTTATTGGCAAGAGTTAAAGATTTTGGAGTTTAGAAAATAATTATCTATTTCTCTTAACATTAATCCTTTTACAATATTTTTTTATTGGGCAAGTGGAACAAAATGGAGAGATTGGAACACAAACAGTTCTTCCGAATTGAACAAAAATAGAATTAAATTCTTTCCAATATTTTTTTGGAATTATTTTTATTAATTCATGTTCTGTTTTTTCTGCTAAATTTGTTTTTACCCAACCAATTCTATTTGGAACTCTATGAACATGTGTGTCCACAGGAATTACTGCCTGGCCATATGCAAAAGCCAAAACAATGTTTGCAGTTTTTGGCCCTATATTTTTTATTGAAATTAATTCATCATGAGTTTTTGGAACTTTATTTTTGAATCTATTTTTTATCTCTCTTGAAACGTGTTTTAATGCTTCTGCTTTTTTGTTGTAATGACCTGTTTTAAAAATAATTTTTTTTAATTCTTTCATTGGGAGTTTAATTATTTTTTCTGGAGTATCTGCAACTTTGAATAAGTTTTCTGAGATTATTTCAGTTGTTTCATCTCTGGACCTTAATGAGAGAAGACAAGAAATTAAAATTTTAAAAGCATCTGCTTTTCCTCGCATGTTGTTTAAAGTTGTAGTTGATGCTGGAAATTCTTTTTCTAAGATTTTCATTATTGGAGTAATTGTTTTTGGTTTCATTTTAAATTGCTCTAGTCATATAATGAACGTCGTTTTCTTTTAAAATTTCTGTTGCTTTTTTTACGGATTTTTTTCCTAAGCAGCAAGCAATAATTTTGTATTTCCAACGAGAATTAGATATTATTTCGGCAATTTTTTCAAAATCAGTCATTGTTTGGGGGGTTATTAATAAAATTACTGAATCATATTTTCCCGTTAAATTATTTAATGCTTTTTTATATTCTATGGATGTTGCTGTACCCAAAAGATCTTTTGGTCCAGTTATTTCGTATTTTTTTCTTGATAATTTATCTGTTAGAAGTGCTCCAGCTCCTCCTGCATTTGTAATTATTGCAACTTTTTTCCCTTTTATTTTTTTAAAAATGTCTTCTTGTTTCAAGTCAAAGGCATGAAGCAATGAATTTATTTCTTTTATTCTTGCTTGTTTGAATGCAGCAGAATAAATACTTGAGTCAGTTGCTAGGCTCCCAGTATGTGACATTGTTACCATTTTTCCTTTATGTGTTTTTCCAGCTTTAACCACGATTATTTCTTTTTTTGATTTTTTACAAATATCAATAAATTTTTTTCCATGTTTTAATGATTCTAAGTAAACAACTATTTTTTTTGTTTGGGGATCCTTTTCAAAATATTTTATGAAATCTGCAAAATCTAAATCTAACATATTTCCAACTGAAACAAATCCTGAAAGTTTTACACCTAAGTCCATGATGTAACTACCTAAAGCTCCACTTTGGCTAATGAAAGCGATATTTCCTTGTTTTGGAGTTGTTTTTGAAAATGTTAAATCTAATCTTTTTTTAGTATTAATTATTCCAAAACAATTTGGACCTAAAATTTTCATGTTGTATTTTTGTTTTAATTTAAATATTTTTTTTTCTGCTTTAATATTTCCTTGTTCGGAAAATCCTGAAGAAATAATAATGATATTTTTTATTTTCTTTTTTCCACAATTTTTTAAAATTTTTAAAATAGTTTTTGCGGGAGTTGCAATTACTGCTAAATCAATTATATTTTTATAATCAGTAACTTTTTTGAAGGATTGTAAGTTATGAATTATTTTCCTTTTTTTATTTATTGGAATTATTTTCCCTTGAAAAGTTTTTAGTTTTTCCATTAATGTATAACCTACTTTACCAACAGTATTGGACGCACCAATAATTGCAATTGATTTTGGTTCAAAAACACCAGACAAATCTACCTCTTTCATGAAAGTTTTAAGAAATTTGTGTTTAAAGATTTTATTGATGAACTTTTTATCAAATATATCATTAGAAAACTATATAATCTTGTTTTCTGTTCAATTATTATGAGGTATATGGCTGAAAAAGAGGCAGAGGATTTTTTGGCAAAGGAAGGTTTTAATGTGGTTCTGCGTTCTTTTGTTTCCAAAGTTGCAGGAATTAAAAGGGCTATTTCTAAAGTGGGGTTTCCTCTTGTTATGAAAGTTTCTGGGAAAAATATTGTTCATAAAAATAAAATGAATGGAATAAGAACAAATATTAATCTTTATTCTCAGGCAGTTTTAGAATTTATGAATTTGAAAAAAATTAAAGGTTCTAATGGGATTCTTATTCAAAAGACAATTCTGGGAAAAGAATATTTGCTTGGAATTAAGAAGACTCGTGAGTTTGGACATGTTTTGGTTTTTGGTTCTGGAGGAATTCAAGTTGAAGAAAAGAAAGATGTGGTGTTTAGGGTTGGACCTTTGAATCGTGATGAAGTTAAAATTATGATTAAGGAAACTAAAATTGGAACTAATCTTTTGAAAAAAGATGGTGACGTTATAGAAAAGAATCTTTTAAGATTAAGTGAACTTGTTAAAAGGCATCCGAAAATTTCTGAATTAGATATTAATCCTTTAATTGTACGTAAAGGTGTTGGGACCGTTGTTGACGCTCGAATTTCTTGGGAATAGTTTTTGTTTCTTTTTGGGAAATTTTATAAGTTATTATATTCTGCTTTTATTATAGCCCCGTAGTCTAGCGGTCAAGGACGTAGGACTCTGAATCCTGCAACCCCGGTTCGAATCCGGGCGGGGCTATTGGTATTGGAAGAGAAAAATCGAATTTCTTAAATAAGTAGTTTTATATATTCTTTTAAATTGATTCAATGTATGAATAAAAAAATACTATCAAAAATATCACTTTGGTTGTTGATTAGTACATGTTTACTTTCTGTATTTTTTGTTTTTGGTTTATCATATTTAAATTATTATGTTTTTTTAGGTTTTTTCTTTGGTGTTTTGATTTCACCAATATTACTTGCTTCTTCAATAATTTTATCAATTATTAGTTTGGAGAAAGGAAAAAATAAAGTAGCTTTGGTTTCTTTAATAATTTCCAGTATTTTTTTATTGGTTCTCTTGGGACAAATATTTTTTGGAAGTTAATCTTTTGATCGGGCGGGGCTATTGTTAATTAGAGAAATATTTTTAACTGGCATAATTCTTTTGTTTATTAGGAGCCCCGGTAGTATAGTGGCCAAGTACGCTGCCCTCTCAAATTTAAGTTTCAGATTAGAGGTGATTCGTCCTTGATGAAAGGATAGGGTCTGACATCTCAATGTAGCCCTAGATCAAGACAAAACTTAAATCCCACACAAAATTGTGTTGGAGTAAGGCAGTAACCCGTGTTCAAATCACGGTCGGGGCGTAGAATGAGATAAATTGTTCTTGGCAATATTTATATATCATTTTTGTTTATTTTTATTAGAGGTTATTGAAAATAAAATAATTATGGAAATTTATAATAATATTTTGGTTCTTTTGAAGACAACTATTGAACCAGAAGTTTTGTGGGTTGTTTTACCTTTGTTTATAGCAACAATTGTAATGATTGTTTATTTTGAAAAATATGCTGAAGAAAAGCCCGGGTGGAATACTTATGTTGCAAATTCTTTGGTATTGCTTTTTGTTTCAATTTATTTATTGAGATTTTTATATAATGTTGATGGGGTAGGACTGATTAATTATATTACTTTTTTGAATAGGTTTGTTTTATCTCTCTTGATATTATTTATGGGGATTGCAATTTTATTTACAAACTTTTCACATTTTTTACCAGAAAAAATAGCTAAATATTTGGGATCTCCTTTGACATTGAATTTAATTGCATACATTGCAATTGTTATGGTTTATTCTCCTTTGAAAACGGGATTTATAGAATTTATTTCTTCTCTTCTTTTTTTATCTATTTTATGGCTAATGTTTAATGGTCTTAAAATTTTAATTTCTAAATTTTTTATTTATCTTAAAAAATTAAAAGAAAAAGAAAAAAGAGAAGATCTTATTGAATTGAAAAAGCCAATTCAAGAAAGAAAGAAAGAATTGAAAAGGGGAGAGATTTCCCTTAAAAAAGAAAAAAAAGAAGTTATTGTTGAGGAAAAGAAAGTTGTAAAAGAAATGTTATCCAAACTTGATAATCAAAAAAAAGAAGCAATTAAATTAAAAAAATTGGTGAAGAAAAAATAATTTTTTAAATAGCCAAATTTTATAACTTCAAGTTTTCTAGTTAAATAATGACATTCTTTGGATTATTTAAGAAAAAACAAATTGAAGAGAGAGAAGAGAACAAAATAATTTTAGAAAATGAACTTTCTAAATGGATTTTGAATAAGAAAAAAAAACATAAGGAAAAAGAAGAAGAATTTCTCAAACCTATAAAAAAAAGAATTTCTCAATTGATTGATGAATTAAAATTAGAAATAACTGCACTTGAAAATTTTGATTTTGAAAAGAAAAAAGTTGATTCTCGGGTTAAA
Organism: Candidatus Woesearchaeota archaeon; assembly: GCA_964527365.1. GTDB lineage: Archaea > Nanobdellota > Nanobdellia > Pacearchaeales > GW2011-AR1 > GW2011-AR1. Next base: position 42,839 of record CAZGQV010000002.1, on the reverse strand, counting down.
TTTATTCTAAAAGAGAATATAAAAAATTATGTGGGGTTTTTAGAAAAGATTATTGAACGGTTAAGTGAAATTAAGAAAAGAGAGAAGATTGTTGAAAAGATAAATTTTGTTTTTGAGGATTTTAATAAGAAGTCAAATATGACTTATGAAAAAATTACTTTTATGGTGGGTAAAGAAATGCAAGCAACTAAGGAAAGTATTAGAAAATTTCTTAAGGATTTGGAAGGAATTTTAAAAGAAAATAAAAAAGATTTTGAAGAATTCAAAATAGTAGAGATTCTTGGAAAAGATGTTAAAAATTTAGATGAAGTAAAGGAAGAAAAATCTAAATTTTTAGAAGATTTAAATAAAGATATTGAAAATTTGAAACTGATTGGTGAAAAAATTAAAGTTAAAGAAAAAAAACTTAAGGAATTGGTTGAATCGGATAAGTATAAACTTGAGGAAAAGAAAAAAAAAGAACTTGATAATGAAAAGCATAATCTTGAAAAAGAGACCAATCTTCTTCACGAATTAATTAATTTTAAGGGTCTTACGAATTTTTATCATAGTTTTGAGAAAGAAATGAGCCTAGTTAAAAATTATAAAGATAATTTTAAGTTAGCTTTGAAGTTTGATGGGTTGGAGAAACTATTGAAGCTTCTTAATGGGGCCAAATTAAATAATGGAAAAATTTTAGAATTGATTGATAAAATAAATAATAAGGAAAAAGAGATTTTGGAAACTTGTTTTGAGGATTTTGGATTTAATAATTTACAAAAAGATATTCGAAGAATTGAATCTGAAATGGAATTAATTGAATCTGAAAAACAAATAAAAGAAAAAAGATTAAAATCTTTTAAAGAAAAAATTGGGGAATTACGAGAAGAGATAAAAAATAATCTGGGGAAGATTGATGTTGATTTTGTTTTTGAATAGACTGTGTTTATGATATAAATTCTTATAAGGCTTAATTTTTTTCAAAATTTATGTTTAAACTTAAAGAAAGTTGTCATGCATGCGGGGATGCTTTTGGATATAATCCTGGACTTGTTGGGAAAAATTATTCTGAGAAAAAGGTTATGTTTGTTTTGAATAGGTCTGATTCTCGAGCTCTCACAGGATATGAAGATGCATATTTAAAAACCAATACTGGAAAAACTGTGAATAAAATTCTTAAGGGTGCGGGTTTGGCTTTGGATGATATTATTTTGACTAATTTTTGGAAATGTTTAAGGCCAGGAGATAAGGAATCCACAAAAGGACAATATGCCAATTGTCGTGTTGTTTTTGAAGAGCAACTTAAAATTGAAAATCCTAAGAAAATTGTTTTATTTGGAAGTCCTGTGTATGATGCTTTTTGTGATAGTGATGTTCCTTTTGTTGAAGCATCTGGAAAGGTTAAAGAGATTAATGGGCTTGATACTTATATTTCATATCATCCTTCTGGAATTAGGTTTTTGTCTAAGGAACAAAAAGCTGAAAATTTTAGGGCAATTGTGGAATATTTGAAAGGATAGTCAAAATAAATTAAGTTATTATTTCCAGCAATAACAGGGGTTTAAGGAAAAAAATTAAAAATAAAAAAAGGAAATATGCTTACATATTTTCTTTAGTAAAAAGTCCAATTAGTCCAAATATCGCGGCAATTCCCACTAAAGAATAAATTATCCTTGTGATTAATGTCATTGCACCAAATATGCTTGCGACCAAATCGTAGTTTAAGAATCCTACAAGACCCCAATTAAGACCACCAATTACTAGTAAGATTAAAACAATTAAATTCAGAGTTTTATTTGTCATTTTGTTACCTCCCACATTTAACAAGATAATTTGCTATTTATTTCCTGGGGAGAATATATTCGCCACATAAAACTAATAAAATCACTCTTTCTTTTTCAAACAATAATAATAAAAAAATAAAAATAAAATATTAGTCAAAAACTAATATCTTTTGGGTCTATCTCCGCCTCGTGAGTCTCTTCTGTCTCCTCCACGATTTCCACCGCCGAATCGACCACCAGAACTTCCTCCACGATTTCCACCGTTGAATTCTCTTCTTGGTCTTTCTTCCATTGGTTTTGCTTCGTTAACTTTCAAAGGTCTTCCTTCTAATTCTTTATCGTTCATTCCAGCGATTGCTTTTTTAGCAGCTTCATCGTCTGAAAAAGTTACGAATCCAAATCCTTTCGATCTATTTGAAAATTTATCTACGATAACAACTGCGTCTGTAACTTCTCCAAACTCTGAAAATTCTTTTTTCAAAGTTTCTTGTGTGATACTAAATGCAAGGTTTCCTACATATAACTTCATTTTACTTTCCTCCCTTGTCTTATCATTTTTTTAGAAATTTTGCTGGCTATTTAATGCTTTCGATTTGTATTTATCCTATTTTTTCAGAATAATTAATTTTATAAAATAAATAATCTTTGTTTTTTTATGAAATTAAAACTGGGGATGATATTATTTTTAGGACTTTTTCTAATTGTCACGGCTTCTGCTGCTACAACCACAGTTAATTTGAAAACTTTGCCCCATCATACTGTCTTTTTGACACCTAGAAGTACAAGTGATTATGCACAAACATTACATACTCCAATTCAAGCTTTTTCTGGAGAATTTGGGAATGTGAAGATTACTTTTGAAATAGATGAATTGACTTTTGACTTATTTATTTTGGTAAAGAATGAGAGTGTTGGAATTTTTAATGATCAAATAAAAGATAAATTTATTGCAGGAACAATAGTTAATGTGACTTCTGTTCCAGAAAATTATGTTCTTCCAGTGAGAATTGAAGAAATAATTGAATTAGTTCCAGAATCTTTGCCTGTTGTTGTTGAATATTCTTTAAATGAAACAGACGAATTAAAATTAAAGGAAATTCGAGTTAGAGATCAAAATTTCTTTAAAAAAATGGTTCTTAGTGGTTATACTGTTGTGGATAAACATAAGCCGGTTGTGAGCAAAATTTATTATTCTTTTATTGGGTTTATTTTTCTTTTATTATTCTTTGTTGTGGTTAGGCAAAAAAAACAAAAAATCTCTTTAAGTCAAGTTCAAGATGATGATTTTAAATTAGATGAAGAAATAAAAAGTACTCAAGATAAATTGAAAAACTTGGAAAGTAAAAAATCAGATAAAATTAAAATGGTTAAACAAAAATTAATTGATGACCAGAAAGAATTAATGAAACTGCGTGGACAAAAAATGTTTGATAAGAAAGAAATGTCTACTAAAGAAATGAAAGAAAAATTAGAAAAGAGAAATTGAGATTATAATCCAAATTCTTCAATGAATCCCACGATACTAGAATATTTTTCTAAATAACTCATTCCTTTTTTTGTAATTTTTATTTTTCTTTCAATTTTCATTACAAATCCTTTGTTTTGTAATTCTTTAATATATTCATAAAATCTTTTTGAAGAAATATTTGATTTTCTGAGTAAGGGAGTTATTTTGATGGAATTATGATTATCTTGAATGATTTTTAGTATATCTTTAATTATTTCTAATCTATTTCTTTTTTTCATTTTTTAGGATCCAATTTTTGTTAGAACTTTATATAAAATGGATAAGAAAATTCCAAGTGAAGCTAAGTAAATTAGTAATTGAAATGATTGTAAGAAATCTGGAATGAAAGTATCAATTATATTTAATATCCAGAATGTTGATAAAAGCAGATAAATTGTATACATGTTTGAAGTTTTCTTCTTCTTTGTCAATTTATTTGCAGCGTAAATTATTGCAAAAGCTAATCCCAATAAAAATAAGTTTATGTATAAATGTGTTAATAAATTTCTCGATGAAATACTGATTATTGAAATCATGAATGCTAGAATATAGAAACTATAATGGATTATTTTGTGGTTGAATTTTTTCCAAATTATGCTGTATAGTAAGTAAAATATTGCAATTGAACTTAAATACATAAAAATGAATGAACTTATACTTGCTAAAATTTGTGGATGAATCCCAAATAAAGAATGATCATTGAAAATTATTGTGCTAAATTTAACAATTGATCTTGAAAAATAAGCTAAAGCGAATAATAAAAATGAAACCCGGAAATATTTAATTCCTTTGTACAAACTTAATTCATAGAGTTTTCTTGTTCCAAAATAAATCATCAAACAACAAATTATGATTACGAATGAGTAAATTATTTCTGTTCCAAAACCTATGGCAGCTATTTTTCCCATTTTGTTTGAGAATTCTCCCATGGCTCTTCCAGTTATATGTTGTATTGGCATTTTATTAAAAATTGAATGTTATTTATATTTATAACTGAAATGGATTTTAGGTCCACCTTTCTTTTAAAGTAATTTTCTTTTTTAATTTAAATAGACTTGAACTTACGGAATTTTTTTAATTTCGTTTGGTCATAAAGATTGTTTAGCAATCTCTTGCGGAAATATTTCCGTAAAGAAAATATTTAATGGAGGAAAAAATGAAAAACAAAGCAATTATGAGCATATTTATTTTGGCAACGATGGCTCTTTTAAGTGTTGGAATGGTTTCGGCTTTTCAAGGTTCTGGACAAGGAATGATGAAAAATCATTTTGAAGGATTATTAGAAGAAGAACAAGCGGGAATGTTGGCTTACCAAGAATCAATTCAAGAATCAGTTGAAAATAATGATTTTGTTCTTTGGAAATCTTTAATGGAATCAAAATTAACTCAAGATAATTTTGATAAAATGGTTGAAAGACAGGGTGAAATGTCTGAAATGAGAGAATTAAAAGAACAAATGACTGAAGCTTGGGAAAATGAAGATTATGAAACTCTTGAAGAATTAAGTGAAGACTTGCCTGAAGAAACTCAAAGAAAAAGACAAATGAATGGGATGCATGATTTTGGTGGTGAAAAACCAGAAAAAGATAAATTCTTTCACAAATTAAGATTTTGGTAATTTAATTTTTATTTTTTTATTTTAAAAATGGACTTTAAGTCTATTGATTTTTTTAATAGGTTTTATAAATTATTTTTTCCATCAAGAATAATGAATAAAAAAGGTGGGTCTCCAGTTGTTTGGTTTATAATTATTTTTATTTTTATTTTGTTAGTTGTTGCTTTTGTTTATACAGCATATGTAATTGAAAGTAGACAAATTCAAAATGAATCTTTAAAAGTAGAAAACAATACAGTCAATTTTACTGAAGAAGAAGAAGTTGAAGTTTATAGTGATGTTGGGGGATTGTTTAAAATTATTGGTGATGCTTTTTCTTGAAACAGGATTTTTGATTTTTTAATTATGGGCCCATAACTTTTTTATAGGCGAATGTTCTTAATATTCCATGATAGGAGTTACATTTTTTATTGTTGCAATTGTGGTTGTTGCAATTTGGGTAGTTATTGAAATGAAGAGATTGAAACATAAATTATTTGCATTCTTTTTGATTGGGTTAATTTTATTCACTTATATTAGTTTTACTGTAAGTTTGAAAAATCAAGATCTAGATTTTAAAAGTATTGATGGAGTTATTGGTGCAGGCAAACTATATTTTTCTTGGTTGGGGGGAGTTTTTACAAATTTAAAATCTATAACTGCTTACACATTCAAACAAGATTGGAAAAATTATGATGTGGAAGTGACCAATAAAACCACCGAATTAGAATCTATTTGGGATAAACTAAAGTAACATTTATATACTATAAAATATATATTCTATTATGGTGAAAAGACAAGTGATGAAAAAAGTTTCTAAAAAAATTACCAAAAAGATTTCTAAAAAAGTAACTGGTAAAAAGCCAGTAAATAAAGTTATTCCAATAGTGGCGGGAAACAAAATATTAAAAAATAAAACGAGAAAAGCAACCAAATTATTGTTATGTTCCTTTATTATTTTTGTAATATCTTTTATTTTATATGGAGTAATTTCAGTTGATCCCCTGGAATCTTTTTTTGGATTTGTTGTAATTTTATCTGGAGCAGTAGTTATTTTAGGAATTATTAGTGAGTTGATTTTTTTCTTTTTGAAAAGACAATCTAAGAAGTAATTTTTTTTATTAATTTTAATATGATTTAGAATTTTTTATGTTATTTAAATTTTTTAAAAATCTTTTCTAAATTTATTTCAAACAATGCAACAGGCATTTTGATTTTCCAATTTTTTAATATTTTGGGATGAATTTCTCCAACTGTCCCAATTTTTTCTTCTTCCAAGAAAATATTTCCTGCCCTTCCTTCAACAAAATGGATATCTGTTTTTTCTTGCTCTTTTATTTCTAAATTGATTTTTAAATTCTCATTCAAATAATCTAGAATTTGTTTTATATCTGTAAAGTTGCCAGGTGTTACGGCTGCACTTAACATATCTGTTTCAATTATTTCTTTATCTATTGCCAAATTAAAAACTCTTCCTGTTTCAAATGTTTTTTGGGGGTATTCAGAATCACTGTTTTCTGAGATTATTTTTAAAATATAATGTGTTAAATCTTTTCTCAATATATTAAAATCTGTTTTTGAATCTTCAAGTTCTATGAAATTTTTTTCTTGTTTTTCCAAAATTCCCATTTTTGTAAATTGATCTTCCTTTTTTGTTAGGTGATAGTTTGAAAGTTCTAATAAACCTAATCCTGTTAAAATTTCAGATATTTTTCTTTTTATTATTTCTTTTGAATCTTCTTTTCCAATTGTAGAAATAGCTGGGATTATTGAACCAAAATTATTGTATCCATAAGCTATTGCAATATCCTCAATAATATCCACTTCGTGTAATATGTCTGTTCTGTACGATGGAGAATAAACAATTCCATTTTTGTATGAGTGTCCCATTTTTTCAAGTAATTGTTTTATTTCTTTTTCTTTTAATTCTAATCCCAAAAGTTTGTTTGCATTATCAATTGATAGTTTAGTTTCTTCACTTTTGAAATTTGGAGTCATCTCTTTGTTAACTTTCATTTGGTAAATTTTCCCCCCCATTTCATTTAATACAGAAACTACAATATTCAATGTTTTTTTCAAAATTTCAAAATCAAATCCAGAGCATTCAATGAAAATGTCTTTGGTTTTTTCATCAATCTTTCCTGTCAACTCAGAATTTATTATTGGGGGCATTGATAATATTTCATTATTTGAATCTATGAAAATTGGAAATGTAGCTTTACCTGAAAGCAAGTGAGCATATTCTTTTCCAGTTGGATGCCTTTGAAGTATTTCCAACCCAGACATTTCCCTTTGAGATCCCAAAGGGATAAATTTAATTTTGTCTGGTTCAATAGCTTTGTAATGAATTGGAAGTTTTATTTTTTCTAGGGGATAAATACCAATTGCCACTTTTTTTCTTTTTCTACCCATGGTTGAGTGTAATTTTTCTTGTAAATCAATTATTTCTTTAATTCGATCATAATCAAGTTTCAATCTTTTCACAATTGCACAAGCAGTAAAGGGTCTAACTTCTTTTACAGAATTATCTATTTTGACTTCAAAATCTTTTTCTGGTTTATTTAATTTGTATTCTTTAAGTCCAGTTTTTTTTCCAAGGAAAGCTAAAAAACCTCTTTTGAATCCGTGGTAAGATAATAAATCCGGTCTATCTGGAAATATTTCCAATTCTATTTCATTCTCGTTAAAACTTTCTAAGGTAGTTCCAAATAAAGCAATATTGTTTTGCATTTCTTTGTTGAGTTTTCCTATTTCTTTTTCAAATAATTTTCTTGAAAATTTTATGTTTGCCATTTTTATGTTTTAATTAATGTTTTAATTCTTCTTAATTGCGATAAATCATTTTTATATAATTCCCTCATATCTTTAATATCCATAATTTTCATAATAATTCTGTCAATTCCTGGCCCCCATGCAAGTGTTGGAATATGTTTTCCAAATAAGGCAGTTGTTACTTCTGGACGAAGCATACCTGCTGCAAATAATTCAATCCATTCTTGCCTTTCTTCATTCCAAACATCTCCTTCAACAGATGGTTCAGTATATGGAAAATATGCTGGTCTAAATCTAATCTTTCCCAATCCCATTTTTTTTGCAAATTGTTTTAAGTAACCCAAGAGATGTCTAAAGTTAGCATCTTTGTCAACAACTATTCCTTCTGTTTGATTGAATTCAAATCCGTGTGACCAATCTACTGTTTCATTTCTAAAACATTTGCCTACTGCAAAAAATTTCTTTGGGAGATCTTCTTCTTTTAATGTCGCTAAAGTTTGTGAAGTTAATGCGGTTGTATGTGTTCGAAGAAGCATTTTTTTACTTATTTCTTCATTCCATTTATATTTCCAACCCTTGCTTCCTCCAATTCCTCGTTCATGTGCAATTTTTACATTTTCAATAATTTTTTTATTTGGAAGTTCTCCTTTTTTATCTATGAAAAAAGTATCTTGCATTTCTCGAACGGGGTGATCTTGGGCGGTAAATAATGAATCAAAATTCCAAAAACTTGAAACAACCATATTTCCAGTCATTTCAACAAATCCCATCTCTGTCCAAATTTTTCTTGTGTAATCATTTGATTGATTAACAAAATGTCTTTTTCCACCATAAATTTTAGGAACGGATATATTTAAATCATAACGTCTAAATTTTTTTCCTTTCCAATTTTTTTCGCTTTTTAATATTTGGGGAGTAATCTGTTCAATTAATTCTTTTGATAATTCTTTAGAATCCATGATTTTCTTTCCAAGAGGTGTTACTTCAATTTTTATTTTTTTTATTTCTTCTATTTCTATTATGTTTTTTCTTTTTTGAAGTTCTTTTAGAGAAAATTTTTGTTCTAGTGTTAATAAGTCTTCTTCAATTGGCAAATTCTCAATAAAAATTTCTTCTAGGCTTTTTTTTATTATTTCTTCTTTGTTCGCATTCAAAATTATTTTTCCATTTTTCAATTCAATTAATGCCTTTTTTTTTAATACACCAAGGGATGCTCTAAATTCGTCATTTGAAAGTTCTCCTTCTTTTTGGGCCTCTTCAAATGTTAATATTCTTTTTTTATCAAGAGCATTTAATAATCTTCTTTCTGGAAGTCCTTTTTTCTTATATAATGCACCATTAATTCCAATGTCTACAATATTCTTTTTTTCAGTTAAGAGATTAATTATTTTTTTGTTTTGCAAATATTCAAGGGATCTTAAAACTGAAACTTTATCTAAATTTGATTTTTTACATATTTCAGATATGTCCAAATTACTCAAATGGGGAATAATTTTTTTTTCATTTAAATTTAATGATTCAATGATTCTTTCCATAGTTTTTAGAATAATTTTGTTTTTAAAAAAGGTTTGTTTTTATTGAATAGATTTATAAAATATTTTTGATTTAAGAGTTAATGAATAAAAGAGGTTTATCGCAGGTAGTTACAACCATTATTTTAATCTTATTAATTTTAGTTGCTGTGGCTTTGGTTTGGTTTGCTGTTGATAGATTTATTCTTCAAGGAACTCAGGGTTTAAATTTTGAAAAATTTACGCTTGATTTGAAAATTCAATATGCAGTTGTAGATTTTGATACAGGGATTGTAACTGTTCGAGTTGTTAGAAATCCGGGAGAGGGAAATTTAACCGGAATAAAATTTGTGGTTGAGGATGACCGTAGTTCAGAAGTATATGATGAGCCTGTTGAAAATTTTTTAGAATTAGTTGAGAGAACTTTTGAATTAAATATTAGTGAGAGGCCAGAATTAACTTTAGAAGAAGTTGAAAAAATTTCTATTGCTCCCCTTTATATTTCTGGAACTAGTGACCTTGAAACTTTGGGTTCAATTGCTGATAGTGTTGATAATTTAAATAAGGGAATAAATTCTACTCTTGGAGATGATGAGGAACCTCCTGTTCCCGTCTGTGAAATTGATTCTGATTGTGGAAGTGATTTTTGGATAAATGGTTCTGAAATTTGTTCTCAGGATGCTGGAACGGTGTTACAATATAAGAAAATTTTTAATTGTGAATTAGGTTTTTGTTCTTCCATTTCACAAACTTTTGTAAAACAGACTTGTATTAGTGGTGAAACTTGTTACGCTGGAGTTTGTGTTTTAGATATAGAATCTTGTAATGTTGAAAGTGATTGTGGAACAGATGAATATGTTGGTCTTCCTAGGTGTGCTATCTTTGGGGAATTTGTTGTTCAAGATTATAGAAATTATTCTTGTACCAATGAAATTTGTAATGCTGCTGATTCGGAGATAGTTTTGGAAGAATGTGTTTTGGGAGACATTTGTAATAACGGTGAATGTTTTACACCTTTGGAATGTGTACAAAATAATGATTGTGATCTTTGTGAAATTTGTGAGGAAGGAATTTGTGTGACTGAAATTGTTATGAATGAGGGAATTATTCGTTCGGCATGGCCATATGGAATTGGAGAATATTTTGATAGTTTTGATTTACCTGATCTTGCTGGTTCAGAATTAATTGGGAAATATATTAATTTTCCTGGAAGTTCTCAGGCTGGTTGTTTGATTTTACGTGATCATGTTGTGCCGCCTGAAAACACAACTGGTTTAATTGCATATGCCAGATTAAATAATTCAGAAACGTTGATTGCTGATAATGATAATTATGAGATTTGGGAAACAGCGTGTATGTGTTAAAGTTTTTTTGTCATCCAAGTTGGCATTCCCAGCGTAGAACCAAGGGCTTTGAGTTCATGAATATCTCTTTTGTTTTTTTCTATGATAAAAATCATGTCTACTTTGTTTTTATTACAAAGTATTATATTTTGTTTTAACCTTGCCAATAATTTTTCTTTATTTTTTGTTAAAATTAATTCATCTAATTTTATTCCAATTTTTATGTTGTTTTTTTTTGCAATTTTTGCCATGACTTGATTAAATCCAGAATTTCTTTGTTTGGCATAATCTTTTCTATTTTCTAAAGGAATAAGAATTATTTGAATGGGAAGTTTTTCCATTACTTTTCTATTGAATTCGTCGTCAGTTGAGGTAAAGATTATTTCTTTTTCTTTGTTTTCTTTGATAAGAAGTTTTAATTTATTGAAGTTTGTTTCTGTTAGTATTATTTTTTTCATTTTATCCTTCAATTCTTGTCCCAATAAATTTTTTATTTTTTAAAAGATTATTTAACTCGTTTAATTCTTTTATTATGTATGTTGAGATTTTTTTTCGCTTTATTATTTTTGAAGCATTTTGATCTAATACAAAATGTTGTCCTGGTTTGAATTTTATTTTTTGAACTATTTTATCAAATTCAATCCAAGATATTTTTGGAATGAATTTTGCATTTTTATGTTTTTTAGGATCTTTAGTGTAGAGGCCTTTAACATTAGTTAAATTTACAAAATTTCCTTTGAATTTTTTGGCTAAAATAGCTGCCACTGAATCACTTGTTTGGTTTTCTTTATATTCTAGGGCTCCGCAAAAAACAATTCCTTGTTTTTTTAAATATTTTTTTACGGTTTTTATTGTGTGTGGAACTCCATGGTTTGGTTCATATCCAAAGAAATATGAAACAAATCTTGCATTTGCTCTTGTTGCAGAAATTCCCACCAATGATTGTTTGTATTCATTTCCTTTTTCTTTTTTTATTGCAGCGATATAATTTCTAGCCAAACTTCCACCCCCACAAACTATTACAAAATTAAAATTTTTTTTATGTTTTAAGACTATTTTTTTAAATTCTTTTAAATAAGAATAATTAATTTTATCTGGAATTATTTGACTGCCCCCGAGACTTAGAACTATCACTCTCTTTTTCATGAAATTAATAAGGGAAAGTGGTATTTAAATTTATTTAACTGTAAACAATTTATCGTCGCCCACTTCAAAAATATCTAACCTAACTCCTGAATCAAGCCAACCATGTGCATAGTTTAATGCAGCAAAGGCATTTACCCAATCTCCTTTTTCTTGGAAGTGATGTGCATCTGAAATATAATTTTCTACCATCTCAAATATTTCTTTAGCATATTTTTCTTTTCCTTTAATTATAGATTTTTTTGTAATTTTGAAAGCAGATTCTGTAACATTAAAATATTTTTCTAATTTTTTTTCAGTTATTTCCTTTTTTATATCCATATTTATTTTTAGTTTTTTATGTTAATAAAGTTTTCATATTAAGAAAATATTTAAATAGAGGAATTTCTTTATATTCTGGAAGAGGAAAATGAAAAAATTATTTATTGTGGTTGGTATTTTGGTGGTTCTATTTTTAGCAACAAGCGTAGTTGCCGAAAGTATTTCTGTTTCAGATGATGTTGAGAATCTAGTAAAAGATGTTGCAAAAACAAAAGGATATGATCGGGAAGATGTGGGGGATGTTCAAGAGGTTGATTTTGCTGATTTACCTGAAGAAATTAAATTTGCAAATATTGATGAGACTAATTTAGCTTTATACTCAGTAAATGTTACAGGTGAAGAAAAACCGGTTTACATTATTACTGCATCACAAACCAAATTGAAAAAAATTGTTTCCAAATTTACTCGGAAAATGTTTTTGAATTTTGGATTTGGGGGAGAAGTAGTTGAATCAACATATTTGAAAAGTGCAGTTGGAGTTTTAGGGGATTTAGACAAAGGATATGTTATGATGAGGGAAGGAAGTGTTAGTGGAATTTCAACTAATTTAGAAGTAATTAGTGGGGAAGGAGAAGTTGAAGTTTTAATTTATAAAAATAAAGAGTTGGTTGGATTTAGAAACACTTTTAAAATAGCTGAGTCTGGAATATATAATGATTACGATACTGTTTCAGAGGATATTTTGAAATTTTATCCAGGAGATGTAATATCACTTTATATTAAAATTGAGGGAGATATGGCAATTAAAGATGTCAACAGTTTACTTGAAGTTGCTACAGATTAATATTTTTTGAAAGGAGGTCAAACAAAATGAAAAACATGAGAAGTATGGGAGAAAATAGAAAGAAAGCGCCTGTAATGAAAATTCTAATTGGAATTATCATTGTTTTGGTTTTAGTTATTGCTTACTTTTTTGTAATCAATCCTGGAATAAACAGTTTCGTTTATAATAAACAGGTTGAAGCTGCAAATGTTGTATCTAACAATATTTATGCAGATATGGTAACTCAATTACAAAATACTGGTGCATATCAGTTACAAGTTGGTAATCAAACTCTTATTTTAGTGCCTTATACACCACCACAAGAGGCATAAATTTAATTTGTTATTTTTATTTTTATTTTTTTAATCTTTTTTTTAGTGAAAGTTTTAAATAGATATTTTTCTTTGGTTTTCTAGAGGAAAATTAATCTAAAGAAGAATGGCTTATAAGAAATATATTGAAAGGAATGGGAAGATTTATGGCCCATATGTTTATCATAGTCGTAGGGTAAATGGAAAAGTTGTTTCTGAATATCGTGGACCTAAAAAAAATACGAAACCTAGGCGGGTTTTCTTGATGGCATCGTTGTTTGTTATTCTCTTGTCATTTGCTTTTTGGACTATGTTTTTTCAATCACAATTTGTTGGAAGAGTAGTTTTAGATCTAGATCAAGGAATTTCAGAAGGTTTTGAAGGAAATATAAATTTGGTGTTAAAACAAGGAGAGTTAATTCCAAGGGATACTAAAATTATTTTGGAAAATGGGGAAAATAGTTATGAATATTTTTTAAGTGATTTGGTAAATTTAGATGTTGTTTATGGAAATTATTATTTAGAAGATATTGATATTGTGGGAGAAGGAAATGGTTTTGGTTTAATTGGGCAGGTGGAAGAATTTGTTCCTGTGTTTTTTCAATTAGAAATTGAAGATCGAGTTTCTTCTAGTGGGGGAGGTTCAGTTGTTGTTCCTGAAGAATCTGTTCCTGAAAAGATTATTCTTGAAGAGAATGTTTCTGAGGTTTCTGAGGATCTTATTCCTGAAATTGCTTCTGAAGAGATTGTAGCTTCTGAAGAGTCGATCTCGGAAGTTATTCCTGAAGATGGAGAATCTGTTCCTGAAGTTGTTCCTGAAGAAATTGTAGTTTCTGAAGAGTCTATTTCTGTTGAAGTTACCCCTGAAGAATCGGAAGTGCCAGTAGCAGAAATATCAACTTTAACTGGAAATGTTATTCGTAGCATCGGGGGCGTTTTTTCTCGTCCTTTCACGGGAAATGTTATAAATGAAGAAACAATTATCCAAGGAGATGTTTCAAAAAAGAAAGAATTTAAACAAAATATCGCTTCTGATAAAATGGCTAAAATTGTTAAAAATACTGTAAGAACAGAAGAAGAAGAATTGAATTCAGGTGTTTTAGATTTGGAAATTATTAATGGCAAAATTATTGTAACTACAGATTATTCAAAATTTAGTGAAGGTTTTGGAAAGAATTATTTGGGAGAATCTGTTTTGAATATTTCAATTCTTTTATCTTCTTTTAATATTGATTTTGTTGAAGGGCCAATAACTTTGCAAGGGCTTTATGGTGAACTTGAGATTTTTTCATATGTGGGAAAAATTCAAGAAAATGTTTCAGCAGAAGATATTATTACTATTCCTGTTGAAGTGGAAGAGATTATTAATGGGACAATATTAAACATAAGTGAAGAAAATATTACAATAGAAATTAATGAAACTTTAATTGAAGAAATTACCTCTGAAGAATTTAATTTGAGTGAAGAAACGGTGGCTGTTTTAATGAAAGAATTTGGAACTACTACTGTTAAAAGTAATGTAAAAAAATATAGGGATAAATTTTTAGTAGAATTAACAATTGGACCTTTTTTATTAAATCATTATTATCCTGCTTCTTTGAGTAACGAAGAATTGAAGATTGAAATTGAAAAAGATAAAAATGTTTGGTTAAATGATTTAGCTAGGGAATTTAGTCGTGAAGAAGTTGTTTTTGAAGAAGTAACAATTTAATTTTATCTTATTGGGTGGGGGGGCATTCTTCTTGGCCGGGGTATTTGATTTTCAATCTTTTTTATTATGAATGTTGAATTTATTGTATTTGACACCATTGCAGTCAAAATTAATTTACCATAAACTACTTTGAATAGTCCTTCATTTTTGGGTATTTTTGCATTAAATGCAAATGCATCAATAATTTCATTAATTTCTTCTTTTGAAAGAGTAATTCCTGTTGGTTTTTTACCCATTTTTCCAGTTACAATTATTTTTTCATTTTCTCCCAGACATTGAATTATTTTGACATTAGAGTCTTGTACTAAAGGATTTAATTTTTTTAAATCAATTATTTTTTTTGTTGCAGTTGCTTTTAGGTGTTGTAGTCTTTCTGGTAAAGGGTGATCTTCTATTTTGATTATTTTTCTGGGAATTTTTGGAACTCTTGGCATTGATTGTGATTGAATTTCAAAATATTCTTCTTTTCTACTTGGTAAAATACTCTTTTCTAAAAATATTTCTTGAGTTATTTCTTTTGGTTCTATTTTTTTTTGTTTTTTTGAAAGAATTAATTTTACTTCTTCTTTAATATTTCTTTTTTGATGTTGTGGTCTTTGCGGTTTTTGAAGATTGTCTTTTTTTTGCAACATTTCTTCTAATTTATACATCTCTGCAGAAGAAGTATTTCTTATTATTTCTCTTGTAAAATTTATTAAAAATTTTCCTTTTTCTTCAATTGAAGTTGTATTTAACATTTTAAGGACTTTGGAATGTTTTATTTTCTGGTTCTTCTCTTACTAAAGATTTTTGGTTTGTTGGTTGAGGGGGAAGTGGTTGGGCTGTTTCTATTGGTTGTACTGCGACTTTTGGTTGGGTTTTTGAACCTATTGAATAATCAATTTCCGGATTTTCTGCAGTTTCATGCATCAATGTTAATCCCCGCGCAATTAATTTATTTTGATCTAATAAAGAATCCAATTTATTTGCTATTTCCTTTGTATCCCTTTTTTCATCTATGGAAGCAAAATCTTTTTGTACAACTGTTTTTGCAGATTCTTCAAAGAGGTATAATAAGTCTGAAATTTGATTTGATAAGTTTTCAAATTTGGTTGAAAGGTTAGTCATTACTTTTTGTAATGCGACAAAATTTTCAATTAAAATTTTTTCCATCACTTCAGTTTTTGAAGGAACTTTTTTTCTTGTTGAACTTTTTCTTATGATTTTTCTAGAATTTTTTTTTGTTGGAGATTTCTTTTTACCAATTGTTTTTGTTGTCACTTCTTTTGTTATCGTCACTTCTTTTGTCATGTGTTTTAAATGGGAAAGAT
Source organism: Candidatus Woesearchaeota archaeon (assembly GCA_964527365.1). GTDB lineage: Archaea > Nanobdellota > Nanobdellia > Pacearchaeales > GW2011-AR1 > GW2011-AR1. The sequence goes on along the minus strand of CAZGQV010000002.1, from coordinate 26,790 downwards.
ATTTATAAAGTTTCCTTCATGAATTTTTGAACTTAGAAGATTCCCAATGTATCTTCATTATTCTTTTTTTCAACGGGAAATTTGTCTTCAACGAATTTATCTGTAATTAATTCTTCTTTTTCCTTTTCTATCGCTTCTATGTTTTCTTCAATGTTTTCAGGGGTTTCATCAAATTTTTCTTCGGAATGTTCTTTTATTTCTCTTTTAATTTCTTCTGGGTTCTCTTTTTGATATTCTTCTTTTTCCTTTTCTATCGCTTCTATGTTTTCTTCAATGTTTTCAGGGGTTTCATCAAATTTTTCTTCGGAATGTTCTTTTATTTCTTTAGGAATAGATTCTTTAATAATGGGGGTTTGGGCTATTTCATTTGGATGTTCTTTTATTTTTTTTTCTGGTTCTTGGATGAATTCTTTAGAAATAACTTTTTCAGGATATTCTTTTAAATATTCTTCTTTTTCCTTTTCTATTGCTTCTGTGTTTCCTTCAATATTTTTTGTTGAATCTTTAATTGATTTGTCTTCAGAAGTTTTTTTTGTTATTTCAAGAACTTCTTTTTCTTTAGAAATTTCATATTGGCGGGGTTCTTCGTCTGTACCTTTAATTATTTCTTCCTCTATTTGGTGAATTTTGTCGGTAATATTTTTTGCATCTTCCGGATTAATCACTATTGAATTTATTCCTTTCTGAATAACTAATTTAATAATTTTAATATTTTTTGTTAAATCTCCAGAGATTGTTGTTTCAATTCCCCTTCTTTTACATACCCGAATTAAATATTCTAATTGGTAAATAAGGGCGGGGTGCATTTCTTCGAAGAATTCTTGAACTTGGGGATTTTCTTTGTCTAAGACTAAAAGAGATTGAATAAGATTATTTGTTTCTATTAAAATTAAATCAATTTCTTCTTCTGCAAAATCTTTTATTAATTGTACGGCTGCAGGAGTTTCTATAATAATTCCTATTTTTATGTTTTCCATTTCTAATTCTTTAAGATATTCTTTAATCTTTTTTAATTCTAATACTGAAGTTATTTGAGGAATTAATATTCCCATTTTTTTGTCTTCTGTCATTAATTTTTTAATTGCGTGGAGTTCACTTTTCAATATTTCTGGGTATTTTAAACCAAATCTTATTCCCCGAAGCCCCATGAATGGATTGTTTTCTTTTCTTTCTGGAGCATTTTCTAGATTTTGAAATTTATCACTTTTTATGTCACTTGTTCTAACATAAATTTCTTCAAATTCTTCACACATTTCTTTTAATCCTTTGTAAATAATATTTTCATATTCGTTTAAGTAATTATTTTTCAAATAATATTGGGGGTGTTTTCCTTTTTCTTTAATTATTTTTTCTATTTTTGCTAAACCAATTTTGTTTATTCCTGTTTTTCTTGCTTCTTTTGCAAAATGAGGGGAATCAACAATTAATTTTATTTTGGTTTTTGTTATTTTATTTATTTTTTTTATTTCTTTTGATGTTTCTTTTATTATTTTTTCTTCTTGGATTTTTTTTGGTTTTTCTTCAATAATTATATTTTTTATTTTTCTTGTTTGGGTGATATATGAAATTCCCCCTTCAATTGCGAATTCAATCTCTTGTGGTTTTTTGAATATCTTTTCTATTTTTAGAGCCAAATCTGTCAATCTTTGTATTTCGTGCTTCAATAAAACTTCGTGATTTTTTCTCTCTTGACTTAATTCAACTTTTTTTAATTGTCCTGAAGAATTTCTTGTGATAGCATATTTTTTATCTCCTATTTTTTTGCCTAGTATTTCTAGTTCTTTTGAAACGCTATAATTGTCGGGAATTATTTCTTCTAAGTTAATTCCTTCTCCCAATCCCCAAATAGCTTTTATTGTTGTGTTATTTCCAGAATCTTTTGAAAAAATTATTCCAGATTTTTCACTTTGAATCATTTTTTGCACAATAACTGCTATTTTTAATGAATCAATCGAATTTTCTTTTATAGCTCTTTTTATTGTTTTTTCTCTAAATAAGGAAGCAAAACATTTTTTCACGTGACTTAATAATGAATTAATACCTTTTATGTTAAGATAAGTATCTTGTTCTCTTATTTTTGTTTTGATTGGGTTGTTTAAACTACTTCTTACTGCTACAAAAATAGGTTCATTTGCATTATTGAGAATATCTAATGCACTACCTCTTTCAATTTCTAATTTATCTGTTCCAAGAGTTTCATATGATTCAATTATTTCTTCTTTTATTTCTTCGGGAAGTTCAACCGAAATAATTAATTTTCGAATTTTTTCAGAAATTTCTTTTAATCTTTCTGGATTTTCAGTGTTAGGGGAGTTTAGTAAGGGCAATATTTTATTTTTTAATTCTGTTTTTTCAAGAAAGGTGTCAAAACTTTTTGTTGTTATGACAAATCCTTCAGGCACAGGCAAATTGTTGTTGTGAAGTTCTCCCAAATTTGCTCCTTTTTCTCCAGCGAGTTCTTTTGATTTTTCATTTAATTCTGAAAACCATTTAATAAAATCTTTTTTATTTGAGGCCTCTTTTTCTTTCATTGATTACTAAATAAAAAATACTTAATAAAGGTTTTTCTTAAAAAAGGTTTATTTGCTGATTGCTTTAACTGGGCAGGACTCAATTGCTTCATTAACACAAGGGATGTCTTTTTGTGACTTCACTTTTGCCTTTGGTCCATCCATTTCAAAAACTTCTTCACAGATTGAAGCACATGTTCCACAGCCAATGCAAGTATCATTTATTTTTATTACCATAGATATTTGGGGGGGAATAAGTTTATAAATTTGACTTGCGATATTTGTATATGATATTGGGGTTTATTGTTGGTGGAATTATTATTTTAATTTTGATAATCATGGTTGGATATTACAATCGTTTTGTTATTTTATTAAATAGAATTGATAATTCTTTATCTCAAATTAAAGTTCAATTAAAGAGAAGGGCTGATTTGATTCCCAATTTAATTGAGACTGTAAAGGGTTATGCAAAACATGAAAAAGGTGTTTTGAAAGAAGTTAGTGATGCTAGAAAAGCATTGGTTGGTGCTAAAGATATTGAATCAAAAGTTAAAGCTAATGATCAACTTGAAGGTGTTTTAGGTAGACTTTTTGCTATTGCTGAAAATTATCCAGATTTGAAGGCGAATACTAATTTTTTAGAATTACAAAAGGAACTTTCAAGTACTGAAGACCGAGTTGCTTATGCAAGACAAAATTATAATGATTCAATTCTTGGTTATAACAATTTATGTTTGAAGTTTCCAGGTAATGTTTTTGCTTCTTTATTTGGAAAGATGAGAAAAGAATATTTAGATATTACTCCTGCTGAAGAAAAATTACCAAAGGTTAAGTTTTAAATAATTAATTTTTCTTATTGTAATATATTATGGCAAAGAAAATAAAAAGATTATATCGTAGTGAAAAAGATCAGATGATTGGTGGAGTTTGCGGAGGACTTGCCGAATATTTTAATATTGATCCTGTGATTATTCGTGTTATTGCAGTTGCTTTGGCTTTTGTTAGTGGTTTTGGTTTATTAGCTTATTTAATTTTCTGGATTGTAATGCCAACAAAATCTAATGTTGTGGGGCCAAAGAATAAAAAGTAAAGAGGATTTGTTTAATTATGGATGTGAATTTATTAAAAATAAAAATTTCTGTTAATACCCTTCATAAAAAGTTTCTTCGAGAGTGTTATAATTATGCTAAAAAAAGTAAACATTCATCAACCCACAATGGTGCGGTTTTAATTAAGAATGATAAAATTATTCTTCGTGGGGCAAATGTTTTACCCTTAGGGGTTAAGGAGATCAAATCAAGATTTGAGGGATCAAACAGGCATCTTTATCCAAATCATGCAGAAAGAGATTTACTTTTCAAAGCAGCAAAGAAAGGATTGTCTACAGATAAATTAACAATGGCTATGCCTTGGTTACCTTGTATTGCTTGTGCGAATGCAATTATTAGTTCTGGAGTGAAAAAATTAATTATTCATAAACAAATGATTCAAAGAACAAGTGCTGATTGGGTGAAAGAATTAAAGAATGCTGTTGAAATACTAAAAGAAGCAAAAGTAAAAATTGTGGCTTATGATGGACTAGTTGGTGCCGAAGCATATATGCATGGTGAAAAATGGCCCGCTTAGTTTTTGAATTCTAAATTTTTAAAAAGCTAATTATATTACTGTTACCATGAAAAAAATAGATTTTAGAGATCAGATTTCTAGTAACAAAAGAAAATCATTTTTTTTGATGATTGTTGTTGCAATTGTTTTGGTTGTTTTAGGTTATGTGATTTCAATGGCTTTTGCCCCAGAATATTTTTTCCTTATTATGATTATTGCAATTATTTTTTCCTTAGGTTATACTTGGTTTAGTTTTTATAATTCAGCTAGTATTGCTATAGCTAGCGTTGGTGCAAAAGAAGCAAAACGTAGTGAATTTCCCGATTATTATCGATTGGTTGAATCTTTAGTTGTTGCTTCCAATTTACCTTTACCTAAACTTTATATTATGAAATCTAAACAAATTAATGCATTTGCTTCTGGGCGTGATCCAAAACACGCTGTTGTTTGTGTCACAACGGGGGCTCTTGAAAAGTTAGATAGAAGAGAGCTTGAAGGGGTTTTAGCCCATGAGCTTGGACATATAGCTAATTATGATATAAGATACATTACCCTTGTGACTGTCATGGTTGGAATGGTTGCAATTATTTCACAGATTTTTCTTAGGAGTTTATGGTTTGGTGGTGGAAGGGGAGGTAATGATAAAAGTGGGGTAATTTTCATTATAATTGGAATAGCTCTTGCTATTTTGGCCCCAATTGTTGTAATGCTTGTTCAAGCTTCTATTTCTAGAAAAAGAGAGTTTTCTGCTGATGCAACGGCTGTTAAATTTACTCGTAATCCCCAAGGTTTGATTGGGGCTTTAGAAAAAATTAGTAAAGACAGTATTGTTGAAAAGAAAGTTTCGAAATCTGTTGCTCCCTTGTTTTTTAGTAATCCTTTTAGAAAATTAGGTGGGACACATCCCCCTTTAAATAAAAGGATTGAAGTTTTGAGAAGTATGTAATTAAAATAATTTTATAAATATGAATTTCTTTGTCTGAATATGGGATTCATAAAAAGTGGTATTGTTATTTTTTTAAGTGTGGTCTTATTTTTGTCTTTGTTTTTGGGAAATAGTTTTTTAACGTTATCTTGGTCTTTAGAATATGAAACTGTTTCACCCAATTTAGCTAGTTTTGCCAATTCTTTTATTGATGACGTTGGAGTTCTAGAAATTTTGACTAATAATTATGGTGTTATGGAAGTTTATTGTTTAAGTAATTCTAATTTTCCCCTAAATCAGGATGATTTTAATTTAGAAATCCCTTGTGATGTGATTAACCAAGGGGTAGGCGATGTTATTAGTTATGGAATTGATGCTTTTGTAAGTCAAATATATTATAAAAATTATGATTGTTCTTTTTGGGAATGTTTGAAGGTTGAAAATACTCCGTATGTTTTGGTTTCTGAAAAAGCAAGAGTTTATTGGAAGAGCCTTTTTTATTGGGCTCTTTTGTTATCTTGTGTACTTTTTGTGCTTTTATTTTTGTTTACTGATTCAAAGAATTCTCCACTAACAATTGCAGGAATTTTAATGATTATTGCAGCTTTGCCTTTTAGAAAATTAAATTGGGTTATGTCTTTTATTCCAGATTCTTCTTTATTTGATTTAGCAACAGTTTTTCTTTCTAGAGCTTATAACGTATTTCTTATTATGGTCATAATTGGAATAATTTTATTTGCTGTTGGAATTGCGTTTCATTTTTTTGGGTTTGGGATGAAAATTTCTAATTTTATCTCTTGGTTATTTAATAAAAAAGAAAAGAAAGGAGAAATTCCTTTGAATGAAGAAGGAAAAGAAAAGTTTACAAAAGAGGAAGTAAAAGATATTGTAAAAGAAGAAGTTGCTAATTCAAAGAAAAAAGAAAATTTAAGAGATCATGTTAAAGATTTAGTAAAGGAAGAAATAAATAAAGTTTAAGGTAAAAAAATTAGTTTTGTTTTTGTTTTGCTTCGTGTTCTTTTTTAGCAATTTCTTTTTTTTGTCTTGCAACAAAACCATCGATGAATTTTGTGTGTTGTCCTGTGGTTTTAATTTCTTTAAATAAATGAACTGAGATTGTGCCCAAGTGTTTTAGTTCTGTTTTTATTTCATTTCCTAATCTTTCTTTTACTTTTTGCCCTATGTAAATTTCTTTTTTAGCATGCTTTGCTAGTTTTTTAGCAGTGTTTAGTAATGTTCCCATACTCATAAATTTGAGTTTTGTATTTTCTTGCTTTGTAATTATTGTTCCATAATTTAAACTAATCCCAAAATCTATTTTTTGTTTGAATCTTTTATTGTGATCTTCTAAAATAAATTTTATTTTATCTGCTATTTTTACTCCGTTGTGTTCATTTTGAAATGTTTTTGTTTTTACTGGTGCTAAAATAAAGAATAAATTATCGTTGTTTTGATACATAAACCCTTTATTTTCTTCAACAAGTTCTGTTATTTTTTGTAAAGTTTCTCTAACGTTTCCAATTCCTATTTTTATTTCTTTGTAATTTTTGAAAGAAATACATCCAATACAAGCATTTTGTTTGCTTCCAGATATTGAAAGAGAAATTTCTGACTTTGTTTTTGGGTTTATGAATCCTGTTAAATTTTTATTTTCAACTATTTTATCTTTCTTCTTTTTTGAAGGAACTAATCTAGCAAAGAAATTTTTCTTCTGTGTTTTTTTGAAAATTACATATGCAACAAAACCTAAAATTAAGATTAAGAAAATCCAGGCAATTGTAGAACTTAATTCTCCTTTAGAATTAGAAAGTTTTTTTATTTTTATTGTGTTCCCAGTAAGTGAAACTTTTTCGGAAAAATTTCCTATTTCGACATTATGTTCTCCTTCTGGTGCTGAGAGAAGATATAATTCTTTTTGATTCACATTTAAATAAACTGGGAGTTTAATTGTTTCCCCCCCTAGTTTTATACTTAATGACTCGTTATATAGCACGTTTCCTTTGTTTGAAACAATAAGTGTTTTATTAATAATATCCAATTCTATTTTTTTATTTTCTTTTATTGTGAATTCAACTTTATTGATTATTTCTTTCACATATGCAGAAATACTCCAAGTGTTTGGTGCTTCGTCATATTTTACTTGATATTCTATCAATTCATCGGTTGGTCTTTTAATTTGTTCTATTATTTCTTCGTTGAAATTTTTGATTGCAACATATGCCATTGAATCTATGTTTTCACCTGTTTGATCGTGCAAAACAATAGTGAATTTTAAATTTTCTCCAGAAAGTATTTCTTTTTTTTCTAATTGGATTTCAATGTTTGTTGGAATTTGTTTTATTACAACCATTGAAGTTGAATTTCCTTCATTTGTTATTTGTGATTTAGAATTTGTTTCATATGCATAGAGTTTTATTATTCTGTCTCCAGCTTTTGAATTTTTTGGAATTTCAAAATTTAACAAGAAAACACCATTTGTTATATTTTCTTTAATAAATATTTCATCATCATCATTTATTTTTATTTTTGCTTCAATTAAACCGTTAAAGGTTTTTCCATTTTCTCTTAGAGCTTGTCCTTTGATTATTGTTGTTTGTCCTGGAGTTAATGATTCATATTTTTCAAGAGTTATTTCAATTTTATTTGAAATTATGAATTTTTCTGAGATTGAATCAGTTTTATTTTCAATTTTACTTTGAATTTGACATAATCCTTTGTTATTTCCAATGAATTCTTTTACTAAGGGGATAATTAAGTTTTTTGTAATGTTTTCATTTAGAAATAAATATTCTTTGTAAATTTCTGTCTTTCCTGTTGGGCAATCCAAAACTATTGTTAAAAGATTATTGAATTCTATGTCTGGGTTTATTTTCAAAGTTAGTTCTATTTTATCTTGTAAATTATATAATTCGTTTGGCTCTTTTTCTAAGAACACACTTCCCGAGACAAGTGAAATTAGGAAAAGTGCTAATATTAAGAAAAGGAATATTTTTTTCATTTTGGATTTTTTTATTTTATATGGATAACAAGGATAAATTATTTATAAAATCTCTGGTGTTTGGAAAGTCCAAATCTTTAAATATTAAGAACAATTAGAAAAAATATTGCGGGCGCATCGTACACTGGTAGTATATCGGCCTCCAGAGCCGAGGAAGGGGGTTCGATTCCCCCTGTGCTCATATTCAAATAAAATGAAAAGAAAAATTAATCCGTATGAAATAGAAGGCACAGTTGATTATGATAAATTAATTAACGAATTTGGGGTGAAGAAAATTACTCCAGAAGTTTTAAACGAAATTAAAGAAATTACGGGAGAGCTCCACCCTTATTTGAGGAGAGGTATTTTCTTTGCTTATAGGGATTTAAAAAAAGTTATTGATGAATACAAGGAAGGTAAGAAGTTTTTTCTTTATACTGGATGTGGTCCTTCTGGACCAATTCATTTGGGACATATTAGTGTCTGGTTATTTACTAAATGGCTTCAAGATAAATTTGATGTTGAACTTTGGTTTCAATTTACGGATGACGAGAAATATTTGTATAAAGATAAGAGTTGGGATGAAATTCAAGAATGGACTAGAGAAAATATGCTTGATGTCATTGCCCTTGGTTTTGATCCCGAAAAAACACATTTTTTGATTGACACAAAACACGCGGGAATAATGTATCCTGAAGCTGTCAAAGTTGCCAAAAAAATTCCTTTCAATCAAATAAAGGGAGCATTCGGATTTACTGATTCAAATAATATCGGAAGTATTTTTTATACGGCAATGCAAACGGTTCCAGTATTTTTACCAAATGTTTTGAGTGGAAAAAATGAAAATTGTTTAATCCCCATGGCACTTGATCAAGATCCCCATTTTAGAATTAGTCGAGATGTTATTGAAAAATTGGGCCATAAAAAACCTGCAATTATTCATTCTAAGTTTATGACTGCTTTGACTGGCCCTGAAGGTAAAATGTCATCATCTGATCCAGATAAGGCAATTTTGATGACGGATACTCCGGCGCAAGTTAAGAAAAAAATAAATAAATATGCTTTTAGTGGGGGACAAGATACTGTGGAAGAGCATAGGGCCAAAGGTGGAAATGTTGAAGTTGATGTTGCGTGTCAATGGTTGAAATATTTTGAAGAAGATGATAAAAAATTAGAAGAAATTTATTCTAAGTATCGGAAGGGAGAGCTACTTAGTGGAGAAATTAAGGGAATTTTGATTGATAAAATAAATGAATTTTTAGCTGTGCATCAGAAGAAAAGAGTTGAAGCTGAGAAATTGCTTGATAAGTTTATTTACAAAACCAATTAATTTTATAAAACACGGTTCTCTAATATTATTATGAAAACACTTAATTTACATGTAGATTATATTGAATGGGAGGGTTTGAAGAAGGCCTTGAAAAATATTGATGAGTTGAGTTCTAATCAAGATCCTGTAAAGAAAAAAGTAACTGAGGCTTTAGTTGTTATGACTGCTGTTGAAAAAGGTGACAATTTAGATACGGTGGAGGAATATGTTAGGAATATTAAAGATATTTTAGAGCAAGTTAAAGCAGAGAATGTTGTTTTGTATCCTTATGCTCATTTATCTCGTAATTTGGGAAAACCAGGGATTGCTATTGAAATTTTAGAAGAAACAGAAAAGAGATTGAAGAAAGATAAAATTAATGTTTTTCGTGCCCCTTTTGGATATTACAAAAGTTTTGAAATGAAAGTTAAGGGGCATCCTTTAAGTGAGTTGAGTCGGGAGATTGTTTCTGGAAATGATGAAGTTATTGAAGATCTTAGTGAAGATGAAAGGAAAAAATTATTACATCAGATTTCTAAATCTAGATTAGATACGTCTAAACTTGCTGATAATGATCATAGAATTATTGGGAAAAAAATGGATTTGTGGAGTTTTAATGAAGTTGCACCGGGAATGGTTTTTTGGCATGACAAAGGATTACATATTAAAAATAAATTAATTGAATATTGGAGGCTACTTCATAGAAGAGATAGATATGAAGAAATTTCTACCCCACAAATTTTAGACCGAAAACTTTGGGAGATTTCTGGACATTGGTCAAAATATCATGAAAATAATTTTAAAACTCAATACGAGGGAAGGGATTTTTTAGCTAAACCAATGAATTGTCCAGGGGGGATGCTTGTTTACAAAAATTCTCCGAAATCATATAAAGATTTTCCTTTGAAAGTAGGGGAACTTGGTTGGGTTCATCGAGTTGAACTTTCAGGAGTTTTATCTGGACTTTTTAGAGTTATACAATTTGTTCAAGATGATGCACATGTGTTTTGTACAGAAAAACAAGCTGAAGAAGAAGTTGGGAGAGTTATGGATTTAACCAAAGAAATTTTAGATACTTTTGGGTTGAAAATTCATCATGTTGAACTTTCTACTCGTCCGGAAAAAAGAATTGGAACAGATGAAGAATGGGATTTTGCTGAAAAGACTTTGGAAAAGGTTTTGAAAACTAAGAATGTGAAATATAAAATTAACGAAGGAGATGGTGCTTTTTATGGTGCTAAAATTGATTACCATTTGGAAGATTCTTTGAAAAGAACTTGGCAATGTTCAACAATTCAATTTGATATGAGTTTGCCTCGAAGATTTGATTTAACTTATTTGGATGAAAAAGGAAAAGAAAAAAGACCGGTAATGTTACATCGTGCTATTTATGGTTCTTTAGAAAGATTTATTGGAATTATCACAGAGAACTACAATGGGAAGTTTCCTTTATGGATGAGTCCGAATCAGATTAAAGTTATGACAATGAATGAAGGTGTTAATGATTATTCTAAAGAAGTTTATGATAAATTGTTTGATGAGGGTTTTAGAGTTGAATTAGATTCTAGAAATGAATCTATCGGAAAGAAAGTACGTGATGCTTCAATTGAAAGATTTAATTATTTGGTTACTGTTGGGGAGGAGGAAGAAAAAGAAAAAGTTGTAGCTTTTAAGAAAAATGGGGAAAAAGAAATTTCTAAGATGAAGCTATCAGAGTTTGTGGATAAGCTAAAGATTGAAGTTGCGGGGAAGAAGTAGTTACCAATACAATAATTTATAATTCTAAATTTAGTGGTTTTTTTATGAAAGCTTTAGATGATTTTTCGGATTTGGGTATTGTTGTCATAGATATGCAAGAATTTTTTGTGGATAGAACAAATAAATTGATTGGTAAACAAAATGAATTATTTGATATTTTTAGAAAGAGAGGGGCAAGAATTTATTTAATTGAATCTTTTGGTGTAGGGGATACTTTAGAAGAAGTTTCTGCTGGGGTGAGAAATGAATTTATTGTTCAAAGTTATCTTAAGAATGAAACTTCTTGTTTTCTGAAATCTGTTTTAGATAAATCAAATAAAAAATATGTTGAATTGGGAGAGAAATTGAAGAAAGATAAAATGAATAAATTAATTTTTACTGGGGCGTATGGGGAAGCATGTGTGTGGGATTCTTTGTTGGATGCTCTTTATTTGAAATATGTTTGTTTTTCTTCAGAGGATTTAAATTATAATTTGGTGAGTCTTTTTTCTCCAGATGATTATGCAAAAATTGGTGTTAATTATTTTAAAGATTTAAATTTAATGGTTGGAAATTTGGAAGGGAGGTTAAAGAAGAAAGGTGGCAATTGAAAAAAAATTAGGAGTTTGGGGAAAAGATAGATCCGAAGGGAAAGTTTTCGCTAAGGATTATTATTGTGTGAAATGTTATGAAAAGGAGAAAAAAGTTCCTGCAGTTGTTTTTTATCCTTATTCTGATGCAGATATTTCTTTTTTTCCTTATTGTAGGCCTTGTGTTGACAAAGAGAAGTTGATGGTTTTGATGAAAATGAATGAGGATTTATAAGAATAATTAATTAAAATTTATAATACCTTTTCTATTTTTATCAATTTCCGAATTTTCTTTTATTAAATTTATAATTTTTGTAACAATTTCTTCTGGAGTAAAGAATTTTCCTTTTATTGATTTAAATTTTTTTCTTACGTCATTTATTTTTTTTCTAGTAGTTTTGGCTCTTTCAAATATTTGCTTTTCAATTCTATTTCCTTTTGTTGGAGGAATACAAAGAATGTATGATTTAATATTAATATTTTTATTTTCTATAAACACTTCCGAATTAATTGTTGAAGTAAGGCTTGCAAGTGCAGATTTACTAATCCCATAAGGAATTCTTAAAGGATAGGGAGTTAAACTTGAAGTGGAGCCCAAATTAATTATTCTTCCAAACCCTTTTTTATGCATGTGGGGAAGAGCATATTTGGTCAAGATGGCAGGAGAGAGAACATTAACTTTGTAGGAAAGTAAGATCTCCTCATATGAGAGATTTTGAATTTTTTTTGTTGGGCCAAATTCTGCTGCAGAATTAATTAGGATATCTATATCGGAAGCATATTTTTTAGCAAAAGATTCAAGTTTTTTTTGATTGGAAAGATCTACTTTTAAAAAAAGAACATTCTTTTTTTCTTTCAATTCTTTTTTAATATTTTTTAGTCTTTTTTCATTTTTTCCCACTAAAATTAAAAAATAATTTTTATCAATCAACTTTCTCATTAGAACATTTCCTATTCCAGAAGTGGCCCCAGTAATTAATATCTTTTTCATAAAGAAACTATTTTTTTTAAGATTTATATTTCTATTGCTTTGTATTTATCAATCCTAAAACTTAAAAACTTCTTACCCTACATCTAATTATGACAAACAAATTATCAATTGATGAGATGGCTTCGTTTTGTAAGAAGAAGGGTTTTATTGTGAAATCTGGTGAAATTTATGGGGGTTTTCAAGGTTTTTTTGATTATTTGTTTTTGGGTGTGGAGTTAAAAAGAAATTTAAAGGATTCTTGGTGGAATTTTCATGTTCGAGAAAGGAAAGATATTGAGGGAATTGATGGGGCTATTATAACTAATCCTGAAGTATGGAAAGCATCAGGTCATGTGGATAGTTTTAGTGATGTTTTAATTACTTGTAAAAAATGTAAGAAAGCTGATAAGGTTGATAAAAATGAAATTGGGAAAATAAAATGTCCTAATTGTGGGGGGGAAATTGATTGGGATAATGTTAAAGATATTGAACAAATGTTAAAGACAAATATCGGGCTTGATTCTTATGGATATCTTCGTCCTGAAACTGCACAATTAATTTTTACAAATTTTAAAACGGTATTTGAGGGAGCTCGAATGAAATTGCCTTGTGGAATTGCTCAAATGGGAAAAGCTTTTAGAAATGAAATTGCGCCCAGGAATTTTTTATTTAGATGTAGGGAATTTGAACAAATGGAAATTGAATATTTTATCAAACCAGGAGATAAATGTCCTTATGAAATTCCTGAAGTAAAAGTTTTGGTTTTAGCTTCGGGAGATAGTAAAGGTAAGCAAATGACTTTAGTTGAAGCCCACAAGAAAAAAATTATCAAAAAGGATTGGCATGCTTATTGGTTGGGTCAAGCATTAGTTTGGTTTGAATCTTTGGGAGCAAATTTAGATAATTTTAGATTAAGACAACATGATCCTGATGAACTTGCACATTATTCAACTGATTGTTGGGATTTAGAATATAATTTTCCATTTGGTTGGAAAGAACTTCAAGGTATTGCTGACAGGGGAACTTATGATTTAACTCAACATGAAAAGTTTTCAAAAACCAAAATGGGTGTTTTAGAAGAGGGAGAAAAAGAAAGATTTATTCCCGAAGTTGTTTGTGAACCTAGTTTTGGGTTGGAGAGAGCTTTACTTGTTTTTTTATATGAAGCATATTCAGTTAATGATAAAGGAAATATTGTTTTGAAATTAAATCCTAAACTGGCTCCAATTAAAGCTGCAATTTTTCCGTTGATGAAGAAAGGAAAACAGGCAGAAGTTGCTAGGAAAATTGTTGATGATTTGAAAAAGAAATTTAATGTTAATTATGACGTTAGTGGTTCAGTTGGAAGACGTTATGCAAGAAATGATGAAATGGGAACTCCCTTTTGTATAACAGTTGATGATATTTCGTTGGGGGATGGGGCGGTTACAATTAGAGATAGAGATACGATGGATCAGAAAAGAGTTAAGATTTCTGAGTTAAGGCAAGTGTTGGGAGATTTAATTGACGGTGAAAAAACTTTTAAAGACCTTTAATCCCCTTATTCTATGAAATTTCAATTTTATCATGAAAAATTAATTGATTCAGAAGAGTATCAGAATTTTAGACGTGAAAATCCCGGAGCATTTCCTTGTAGTGGATTTTTTGTTCTTGACCGAGAAAAAGATGGTGCGAATAACCAGGTTCATTTTGATTTTTGGTTACCTCAATATGAAAAAATGTATTCTTTCAAATTAAATGGGCCAATTGAATTTGTTAATGTTGAGAATTTTGACAAACGTCCTTTTGAAGAACTTTCAATGAATTATACTTTTGATTTAGAAGAAGTTGAAAAGAAAATTTTGTCAAGGATGAAAGAGGAAAATGTTAAAGGGAAGATTCAGAAATTGTTATTTAGTTTGCAGAAATTAAATAAAGTGGATTTTTTAGTGATTACAGTTTTTTTGAATAATATGGGTTTATTGAAAATTAATTATGATATTACTGAAAAGAAGATTACGGAATTTGAAAAGAAAAGTTTTTTTGATATGTTGAAGATTACTCGGAATAAAAAATTAATTTAGAAAATTATATCTCTTGCTTTTTAGGTTTTGTATTGTGTTTCTTTCTTCAGAAACAATTTTATTTATATTTTCAATTGCTTCTAATTTAGTTAATTTTTGTTTTATGGTTTTGTCAAGAGCTTCATTGTAGAAAAATCTTGTTGGAGTTGTCAAACAAGAATTAAATGCTTCTCTAAAATATTCTTTCTTTTTCTCTCGAGGTATGTTTAATTCTCTCATTTTTGCATAGAATTCTTTGTGTTCTGTGAATCTTTTTTGTTTTAGTTTGTTGAATAAATTCATATTGATTTTAAAGATAAAGATTATTTAAATGTTGTCATTATTGAATAGGTAATATTTATATACTTTTTTGGTTAATAGTTTTTATGGTAAGTTTAGAAGAAATTGATTTTTTTGAAAGAAAAGTTTTTTTGATATGTTGAAGGTTGCTCGAAATAAGAAGTGATTCTTTTTTATTATTATTAGGCAGTTAATCTTTCATTTTCACCTTCAGATAAAAAAACATCTATGGATAATTTGGTTGAATGATTTGCAAATGGAATTACTTCAAAATTTTCAGGAGTGATTGGAATTTTTATTTGCCCAGTTGGATTTTCTTTTGTGGGGGTTGTTGTTTGTAAATTGAATATTTCTGAAGGAGTTATCAATATTCCGTGAAAACAGCCAATGCTTTCATCTGCTAATTTTTCTTTAGAATTTTGTCCTAAATTATATCGTTCATTTTCATTTACAAAATCTCTAATTGGATTATATCCATTTGTTAAATTATTAATATATTTTCCAAAAGATTCAAGTGAATCAATTCCTAAAATTTTTAAATCATTTAATAAATCCGATTTAATTAATTGTTTTTCGACTCTTTTGTAATTAAAGGGGGTTAAACTAATTGATTTTATTGTTTTTTTAGTAAATGCCAAACCTGTTTCTTTGACTAATCTTTCTAATAATTCTATTTCTTTTCCTTTTGGGAGCGCAGTTATAACAGATAAATTTTTGCCAGTTTTTTCTTGGTATTCTTGGTGGATATCCAAATAATTTTTTCCATCAAATTCATAGTCAAATGGTTCCGATGCATAATATAACATTTGAAGAGAGTTTTTCATATTTTGGCCATATTTTGTAAATATTTCAGATAAAATTTTTGGAGGAATATAGTCTTGCACACCTTTTAATGCAGAGACTCCACAGTCTGGACAACCGATGCTACAACCTTCTGTCAATTCAATTGCACCTACATTTTCAAAGATTAGTTTTCTTTGTTCTTCTGTGAAATTAGCCAGTTTTTTTTCTAATTTTCCTGAAGAGATTATTTCTTTTTTCATACTATTTTTAGTCAAAAATACTATATAAATGTTTTTATTTGTAGTGCCTAATTAATGGTAACACTTAAACTAAATACTTTTAATCTACCCTTTCTCAAATTTATCATGGAATATGAAAATCAAGAATATGTTTGGGATAGAATTGCTCCAGAATGGCATGAATATAAGAAAATTCCTTCTGTTGGTTCGGCTGAATTTGTGAAAGCGGCTCATGGCAATTTACTTGATTTAGGAAGTGGTTCGGGAAGACATTTACAAAAAATTGATGGAATTTATTTTTTACAAGATATTTCAAATGAAATGTTAAAGCTGGCTCATGAAAAAGCTAAAAATCTTGGAATAAAACACGAAATAATTCATTCATCCATGGAAACAATTCCAAAAGAAGATTTATTTTTTGATTTTGCAATTTGCATTTCTGCTTTGCATTGTATTCCAGGTGAAGAAGTTAGGAAAAAAGTTATTTCGGAATTGCATCGGGTTTTGAAAAAAGGTGGAAAGGCTTATGTTGGAGTTTGGAATTGTAAATCAAAGAGATTTAAGAGAAAGACAAGAAACGATGAGAAGGAAAAATTGGTTGGGTGGTCTGGAAAAGGGAATCGATATTATTATTTGTATGACGAAGAGGAAATTCATAATCAATTTAAAGGAGTTGGATTTAAAATTTTGTCAACACACAATAGTGAGATGATGATTAATTTTATTGTTGAGAAATAAAAATGGAAAAGAAAATAAAAAAACCAATAAGAAGTAAATCCGGAATTACACCCTTGACAGTTGTTCTTCCTCCAAAAAAATGTAATCACGGGATTTGCCTTTATTGTCCGGGCGGTGACAATGTTCCACAATCTTATACTGATAAATCTCCCGCGATTATGAGGGCAATGGCATTAAAGTATGATGTCAAAGAACAAGTTAAATCAAGATTGAATAATTTAATTGGAATGGGCCATCCTGTTGAGAAAATTGAATTGATTATTATTGGTGGAACTTTTTTAGAGTATGATTTGAAATTTCAGTATGATTATGTTAAAAGTGTTTATGATACTTTGAATGGTATTATTTCAAAAGATTTGGCTGGGGCTAAAAAAATTAATGAAACAGCTAAGCATCGAATAGTTGCACTTTGTATTGAAAATCGACCTGATAATTGTAGTGAAGAAGAAATAAATAGAATGTTAGAATTTGGTTGTACTCGTGTTGAGATTGGAGTTCAAATGCTTGATGATTATTTGTATGAAAAAACTAATAGGGGACATACTATTGAAGATGTGGTGAATGCTACAAAAAGATTAAGGAATGCAGGATTTAAAGTTGGATACCATATAATGCCCGGTTTACCATATTCATCTATTGAAAATGACAAAGAAAAATTTAAATTAGTTTTTAATGATTCAAGGTTTAGACCTGATCAGTTGAAACTTTATCCTTGTCAAATTGTTAAGTCAAGTCCTCTGGCAAAAAATTATAAAAAAATTGGTTATGTTCCCTATACAAACGAAGAAATTCAAAATTTGATTAAATGGATTATGAGAGAAATTCCTGAATATTGTAGAGTTATGAGAATGATGCGTGAAATTCCTAAAGAAAAAATGGAACAAACAGATGTTGCATCTACTTCAATGAGGGGAGATATTACTAATGAACTCAAAGCTGAAGGGGGAATTAAAGAAATTAGACTTAGAGAAATTGGACACCAGAAAGGAGAAATTAATTTGGATGTTAATTTGAAAACAATTGAATATTTGGCTTCCGATGGAAAAGAATTCTTTTTAGAAATGGTAAATCGGGAGGATATTTTATTTGGACTTTTGAGATTAAGAGTTGGTGGGGAAAGGTTTATTGATGAGCTTGAAGGTTGTGCAATAGTTCGAGAGCTTCATGTTTATGGTCAAGCTTTGAAGTTGGGAGAGGAAGGAGAAAAAGGCCAGCATTTGGGAATGGGAAAAGAATTAATGAATGAAGCTGAAAAATTAGCAAAGGAAAACGGTTATGGGAAAATTGCAGTTATTTCTGGAGTTGGAGTTAGAGATTATTACAGAAAATTAGGTTATTCTTTAGTTGGATATTATATGATTAAAGATTTGTGATTGATTTTCTAAAAAGTCCAAATTTTATTTCCCAAAAAATTTACAACTAAAGCAATTCCTATGGCTAACACTTGTGAAATTAAATAATATATTCCAAATATTTCTGTAAAAAAATATAAGAAAATTAAATTTATTAAAAGGGCAAAAATACTAATCAATCCAAATTGAAGGTATTTTCTTCCAAAATTTAATTTAATTTTTTCTTTGAAGGTCCAAATTTTATTCAATATAAAATTACTTGTCATAGCAATAACAAAAGAAAAAACTGCAGAAAGCAAATAATAAATTCCCACTTTTTCAGTTAAAAAATACAAAAAAAGAAGATTAACAATTGTTCCAATTCCCCCAACTATTGCAAATTTTAAGAATTCCCTTGAAAGATTTTTTCTATAAGAAATATAACCTATTAAATTTTGAAGATAATAAAAAATTTCTCTTGTTCCTGCTTTGCTTTTTCCCTTATTACGATTTATAAAACTAATAGGAATTTCTTTTATTTTTTTATAATCTGCTTTGATGATTAATTCTAAGAGAATTTTAAATCCCTGGGGATTTATATTTTTATTTTTGATACAACTTTTTTTTATCATAAAAAATCCAGACATTGGATCCTTAACTTTAGTATATGCTCTCGCTAAAAGAGTTGCAAATTTAGACATCAATTTCCTTTTCAAATTCCACCCTTTTATTTTTCCTCCTTTAATATATCTACTTCCAATAGTAAAATCTACTTCTCCTTTTTTAATTGACCAAAAAAGTTCTTTTATTTTTTCTGGAGCATGACTTAAATCTGCATCCATTACTCCTAGAATATTTCCTTTAGAAATTTTCCACCCTTCCAAAACGGCAGAAGAAAGTCCTAATTTACTTTTTCTATGAATCACTTCAAGATTTTTTTGTTTACTTTTTAATAATTCCACAAATTTCCCTGTCCCATCTGGCGAATTATCATCTACAACTATTATTTCCCCAGAAATATTATTTTTTTTAAATTCAAGTTGAATTTGTTTAATGAGTTTCAGAATATTTTCTTTTTCATTATAGGTGGGAATCACAAGGGAGAGTTCTATTTTCTTCATATTCTTGGATAGGTTATGAAGTTTAAAAAATTATATAACCTAAAATAAAAATTCCGTTAGATATTTAATTATCAAATTTGTATATTGTTTATGAAATTTGTTGAGATTAAAAAATATTTTATAAAAAATAAATATTTTTTAATTTTTGTTTTTATTCTGGTTTTATTTTTTGCAATAAAAATTTCTCAAATGGGTTTTAAGTTTAGTGATGAAAATATTTATTTTTATATGGGAAATCTCATTTCAAATGGGATAATGCCTTATTCGAATTTCTTTTTTGCTAGTCCCCCTTTACAAATTTTTATCATTTCTTTTTTATCATTTTTGTTTGGTTCAAAATTGATTTTATTAAAATTAATACCTATTTTTGCTGTAATGATTACTGGAAGTTTGATTTTTTTAATAGTTAAAAAAGAATTTGATTCATTATCTGCAATTATTTCTTTTATTTTATATCTTTTTTCTTTTGTTATTTTAACAACCACAGACCATTCAACGGGAATTCATTTAACAACGATGTTTTTAATTTTAAGTTTTTATTTATTTCAAAGAAAAAAATATATTCTTTCTGGGAGTGTTGGGGCATTTTCTCTGCTCACCAGATTATATGCATTTCCAGTAATTTTTGGATTTGTCCTAGTAGCTTTTCTAAAAAATAAAAAAAGTTTTTGGAAGTATTTTTTGGGTGGATTAATAATTTTTGTTCCAATAAATCTCATTTTATTTTTCTTATTTAGGGAGAATTATTTAAATTCCATATTTTTCTATCATCTTTCAAAAACTGCAGGAATTTCAAAATTGGCAATATTTGAATTTTTCATAAAATGGGATTTTTTATTGATTATTTTATCTTTGATTTCAATTTTTATGAAAAATAGAGCAAAATTAATACCTTTTTTAATTCCTGCTGGAACCACTCTTTTATTTTTTCTTTTTTATTCTGACATTTATTATCTGTATTTTGGATTGTTGCTCCCATTTTTGGCAATTCTTTCAGGAATAACATTAAAAGAATTGGCTGAAAATGTCTCAAAAAATTATAAAAAATATTTTTATATTATTTTAATTTTGGTTTTAGTTTTTGTAATTTTTCATAATTCATTTTTTTATTTTAAAGATCATGCTTCTACTGCGAAAATTGATTCTTTAGAAGAAATTGCAAATTATGTTAAAACTAATAGTAATGAATCTGATGTAATCTATGGGAGTTTTGAAATTGTGCCCCTTGTTGCAATTTTATCTGAAAGAAAAATAATAAATAATTATATTGATACTAATGAAAAAGTTTTTTTAACGGAAGTGGTTGATGTGGGAGAAAGAACTAAGGAATTAAGGGGAAAAGTGAAATTTGTTATCATGAAAACATTTGTGGATACAAATGGCAAAATAGTTTATTTGGAAAAAATCGTTGATTCTGATTTTTTGTTAAATGAATGTAAAATTGTAAAAAAATATCCAATAAAGAAAGATTATCAGGATAATATGATTGTTATTTTTGATTGTGAAAAATGAATTTTGGATTTGGAAATAAAATAAAAAATAATTCTTCAAGTGATTTAAGATTTGAAGATGTTTTTTCTAATTTCTTTTATGTATTTTGTTAGATAAAGGATATTTTGGAGGATGTATAGTTTATTTATACTTTAATTTTACCCACTTGCCAATCTTTTAGAATTTGACGGGCTGCTGCATTTTCATTAATTTTCCCACCTTTTTTCATAAAGCCTTTTTGTTCTCCAATTTTCTCTATCAAATCATCCGAGTCTTCAACTTTTAAGTTATAAAATTTTTGAAGTTCTTCCGGATATTTTTGAAATAATTTTGCAACTATTAAATCTGGTTCTTTCACTTGAGTGTAGCTTTTTCCTCCAGCTAAAGAATGTTCTGCAATTTTTTCTTTGTCTGAAACTGAATATTGTTCTTCTGGAATCACCCCTGGAGAATCTATCAAAACTATATCTTCAGATAATCTTATTTTCTGGATATTTTTTGTGAATCCTGCGTCAGCACCCACTCCTGCAGCTGATTTTCCTGCTAAAAGGTTTAGTAAAGAAGATTTTCCCGCATTAGGGTAACCAATTACCCCCACTTTGATTCTTTGTGCGTTTTCTTCATTTATGACTACTTTGTCTTTCAATATTTCTCTTTTTTCTCTTTTTGTAACTGTTTTTGCTATTCTTTTAATTAAATCTCGAAGATCTTTTATTCCAGTTCTTTTTATACATGAAACAATAGCATATGGATAAAGAGTTCTTTTAATTTCTTGAAGTTTATTTGATTTTACCAAATCTGCTTTGTTTAATATATAAATTATTTTTTTATCTTGTTTTTTTATCTCTTCTTCCAATTCTTTATTTCTTGTTTCTTCTAAGAATCTGGCATCTAAAACTTCTAAAATTATGTCTGAAGTGTCCACAATGTTTTTAGCTACGGCTGGATATTTTACTCTTTGTTTTCTAATTTTTTCAATATGTCTTGTTCTATGTGAGGAAAATTTGTATTGTACCATGAAAAATTGAGTTAATTTTGGATTATAAGGTTTGTCTTTGATTCCAGGGGATGACTCAATTTTATATCTGTCTTTTTGTTTAGTTTTCTAGTGAATTTGTATATTTTTTAGTTTAAATTTTTAAATTTTTAAATACTAAAATTTGAAAAAATGATAAAATTTTGCTATTTTCAGAGGAAAATCACTAAAATTTGTCTCTAATTTTTAGTTACAGTATTACTTTGGGGCATTTTCATATGAAATTTGTTTCATTTCAATTGGTCATTTTTTGTTATATGTTATTTTGGAATATATATGTTTTTTATCGTCGTGGAAGGAGAATATTTAGGAGAATTATTTTTTATAGTTGAGATATAAAAATTTATTTTTTTATTAAATATTACAATTAATTAAAAAATAGTTACAGCAGCTTTATATATAAAAACACTTTATTTTTAGTGTAAATTAAATAATTACAACAAAATAAAAGAAAGGTTTAAAAATGGAAAAAATGAAAACGAGGGTCGGAATTATTTATAATGGAATGAAAGGAGCAGATTGGGCCATTGATTATTTTAAAAAAAGATTTGAAGATAAAGAAATTCCTGTTGCATTATTTGATGTAAATAAATTGGATGAAAAATATTCTAATTTTTTGACTTCTGAAGAAATTGATTTGCCTCAAATTAAAGAATTAGTTAATGATGGACATACTATTTGGATGAATAGAGTTTATCCAAGTGAATCTGGAAGTTCAATTATTAATAAGGGTTTGAATATTATTTCTTGGTTGAGTGCTAGAAATTATACAACAATTAATCCTTTGCCTGCGTGTATTGCAGATTATGATAAGACTTTTGCTTACGATGCTATGGCTAAATGGAATGTTGCAACACCAAAAACTGAAATAATTGTTGAAGAAATGAATGGTAAATCTTTGGAGGAAGAATATGGGTTTCCGTTAATAATTAAGACAAATACTGGTGGAAAAGGTTTGGGAGTTGAAAGGATAAATAATTTGTCAGAGTTAGAAAAAATTTTAGATACAGAAGATATTTTTTCTGGAAAATATTTAGTACAAAAATTTGTCAAGCCTTCAGAAAATTATGATGTTCGAGTGGGGGTTGTTGATGGGGAACCTTTAATCAGTTATGCTAGAACTTTAGCTTCAAAGGGAAGTAGTAGTGATTCTTGGATGGGAAGTTGTCATCATGGTTCTAAAATTATTTCCCATGTAGCAACTGAAGAAGAAAAAAGATTGGCAGTAATGGCATCTAAATCTTTGGGTGCGAAGTTAAATGAAGTAGATATACAAATTACAGAAAATGGTCCAGTTGTTATTGAAAATAATTTAACTCCTGGTTATGATCTTGGTGAAGAAAAGTGGGTTGATTTAATTGTAAATCATATTTATGAACAACATATAAAATGAAATCTAAGAATATTTTCAGTTTTGACAAACAAGGAGAGAATATTTGGTCTAATTTTAAATTTGATTCTGATAAAGCTTATGCTTTATTTTATGGAAATCATGATTTTTCAGAATTAACTGATGCTTTGGTTCCAATTTTGAATAATAAATATCAAAAGCCAGTTGAGATTATTAAAATTGCAAACAGGGTGGGAAATCTTGAAGAAAATATAATTGCAACACATTCAAAAATAGATGAGCTTATGGAAAATAAAGAAACAAATAAGTGGTTATGGTCCCCTTCTGTTGAACAATTAAATTCTTTTTTTGAAAGTGAATATTTTCGCGGGTTGACTGACAAGATAATTGAAAATCAAGGAGATTTAATTATGGATGTTTTTCAAAATAATTTTTCATCTTCTTTAGATGATAGAATTAAAGTTCTTGGTCCCCCAAAAGAAATTGTTGAAAAATTAGTGAATAAATTTAATATGTATGATTTTTTGGAAAATAAAGGATTTTTGATGCCTGAAGGTTATCGGATTCAAGGTAGGAAAGGAGTTTTAGAAGCATTTGATTCTAATTTTAAGGAAGGAATTTTTGTTAGCAAAAATAAATCTGGGGCGGGTTCTGGGTGTAGAATTTTTAACAATAGAAAAGAGATTATGGATTCTGATTTTTTGGGAAATGATGAGAAATATTTTGTAAAAAAGAAAGTAGATATTGCAAGTTCTCCAACCATTTCAGGATGTATTAGTAAAAATGGGGGTGTTTCTGTTTTTTATTTGACCGACCAATCTTTAGAAGGAACTGAAATTACGGGAGTTGAATATCCTTCAAAATTATCTCCCAATATTCAAAGGCAAATTAAAGAAATGACTCGAGACATTGGAAAAGTATTATCTGGAGAGGGTTATTATTCTTTTTATAATGTTGATTTTATGGTAACTCCAAACGATGAAATATATGTTGCTGAAATTAATCCCCGTAAATTTGGGAGTATTGTTGAGTATTCTGAAGCAAATGAGGCGTTTAAGAAAAATGGTGAATTGTCTTTGGCAGAAATAGGTTATTATTCTGTGATGGATTCTAATGTTTTTTTAAGAGATGTTCAAGAGAGGAATAATCTTTATTGGGCAAGAAATGTTTTGAAAGCTCCAAGTGGAACTATAATCAAAAATAATTTGGAGGGATATGCGATAAGTGCAAAACAAGCATTTTCTCAGAATGCAAATGGTTTTTACCACAATATGGGCCAGGGAACAGAAATATGCTCTGTAGGAAAGGGTTGCTTGGGAGATTTATTGTTAGTTTCAAACAATTCGTTTGATGTACAAAAACAAGTTCAATATCATTCAGATAAAATTAGAAATAGTTTGGGTGTTCAAGAATGAAAAAAATAGCTTTGATGGATAAATTTGGAAGTTTTTTTACTGAAGGAGATAATTTCAAATATTATGCTGTTGAATTTGAAAATTGTGGGTGTGAAACTTTTCAATTAGATCCATATTCTATTGATTTTGAAAAAGGAGTGGGGAATGTGTATAAATTGAACAAATCAGGGAGAGGATCTTTGATAAGCAGAAATGATTCTAAACTTGTAAAAAATTTGGAAGAATTTGATGTAATTATGGATTTAAGTGATATAGTTGATTATAATTTCGCAAAAAATTTGAGTCGTGTTGAAACTTTGCATGTAAATGATCCTTTAGCAACATACAGATCTGCGGATAAAAGAACTTATCTTGAAAAATATACGCATTTTATACCAAAAACTGTTGTTCATTCTGATATTAATGAATTGGAACGAAGTTTAAATGAAATTTTTAAGGGGAGAATGATTGTGAAAGATCCTTTTGGGAGTTGTGGCCGGGGAATTGAAAAAATTGAAACTACAGATGAAAATTATTTGGATTTATTGAAAGGGTTGACTTTAAATGGAACACAATCAATTGTGGCTCAAGATTTTATGCATTTTGCTCACGAGGGAAGTAAAAGAGTCGCAGTTATTGGAGATATTGCTAAGAGGGATTCCTATAGAATAATTCATTTTTATGGGAGAAAACCTTCTGAGGGAAATTGGAAAGATAATTTGTCTCAGGGCGGAAAAGTTGTGGAAGTTGATTCTTTGAGAGAAGATGAAAAAGAACTTTGTTTGGAAGTTGCCAAGAATTCTGGATTGTATGCAGTTGGATTAGATATTATGGATGATTTAGATTATTCAGGTAAGAGGGTTTCAAGATTAGTTGAAACAAATGCAGTGTTAGTTTTTACAGGAAATGGTAAGTTTGTTGATAAAATGGCTGAAGTTCCAAGATTTATTGTTGAAGATTTATTGGGAAAAATGGAAAAAGAAAATAATTAAAATGAAATATTTTAAAGTGAATGCAAAAAATCATTATGAGTTGGGGTTTTGTATTGGAAAAAAAACAAAAGAAGGGGTGAAATCTGTAATTGGGAGTACAAAATATGTACATGTTTCTTCTGGACTTTTACAAAGAAAATATTTGAAATATTTAAAATTGGTTTCGGAAAAATTTCCGCAATATGTGGAAGAAATAAGGGGAATTAGTGATGGGGCTAATGCTGATTTTGAGAAAGTTATGAAATTGAATATGATTATTCTTACAAAATATTATAAAAAAAAGATTGTTCAAGAAGAGAGTTGTGATTCTTGTACAACTTTGGTGGTAAAAAAAAGAAATGGTTTTGTTTTTGGTCATAATGAAGATGGGCCATTGAATCAAGGAGCTTATTTGATTAATGCAAAATTACCTTCTGGGAGAAAAGTTTTATCTTTAGGATATTTTGGAATGCTTTTGGGCTTGGCTGTAAATTTAAATGATTCAGGTTTATATTTTTCCTGCAATTCTCTAAAGGGCAAGGGAGATAGTTTTGGAATGCCTAAGAATTTTTTAACGAGAAATTTGATTGAATCAATAAATTTTGATGAATTTATGTCTAAATTGAAAAGTGTTAATCGTGCACAAGCTCTAAATTTTATGGTTTTTTTTGAAAAACAGGTTTTTAATATTGAATGTTCTGTGAAAGAATATTTACTTGAAAATGTTAAAAGTAATTTTTTTCATGCAAATAATTTTTTATTTTCTAAAATGAAAAAATTTGAGAGAAGAACTTCTAAAAAAGAGGGAACCTTTTTGAGATCAAAATTTGTATCTGAGAGAATTGAAAGTGTAAAAAATGAAAACGATATATTTGAGATATTATCTTCTCATGAAAATAGGCCTTCTTGTGTGTGTTCTCATGGAAAGGAGTTTGGTGATTTTAATTTAACTTTGGCTTCAGTCTTGTATTTTTCTGGAGATGATTTTTTAAAAATAAGTTTTGGATGTCCTTGTAAGGGTGTTTTTAAGAAATATTCTTTAAATTAAAATTCAGGTTTTTCACTTTTCTTTAGATTAGTAAATTTCTTTTTGTTTGAGATTTTCCAGACTTTTTCTTCTTTTTTTGATTCATCTATTTCTCCTATTTTTACAATATCTTTAATTTTGAATTGTAAAGGGCAGTTTTCTTCTTTTACTTTAAGTCCGAATTCTTCTTTTTCTAAGCAAGTTATTTTTCCTTCATAGTTCAATTCTCTACCAAAATGGTTGAGTTTTATTTTGTAGTGTTTGTCTTTTTGTATTTTCATCTTTTAGAAAAATAAGCGCCCCGACCGAGATTCGAACTCGGGTCACCAGCGTGAAAGGCAGG
>CAZGQV010000001.1:85476-89917 GCA_964527365.1 Candidatus Woesearchaeota archaeon | reverse complement strand
AAAAGGGCCTGCGGGGACTCGAACCCCGGTCAACAGGGCCGAAACCTGTTATTCTATCCACTAAACTACAGGCCCTTATGAAAATAAATAGAATCTTGATTTTAAAACATTTCCTCTTTAACAAAACAGTTAAATATTTCAATTTTCTTTAGAATTTCATGAAGAGGCACCACAAAATAGTTTTGGGAGGATTTGGAACAGTAATTATTGTCTTTATGGTAATCATGGGAATTTTAATGAATGGTATGATTGTAAAACAAACAATAGAAAATAATCAATTGAAAGAAAAAATTGAAAACTTACAATCAGAAACAGACGGAAAAATAAATGAACTTGCAGTTTCAATGATAAATACAAGACATTCCTTGGAAACTAATTTTGCTGGATTGGATTCAACAATAAATAAAGAAATCAATCTTTTGAAAGCAAATTCTTATGAAGACTTTTCTGGAATAATTGAAGAATCAATTAAATCAATTTTTACGATTAGAACCCTAACAGGTCAGGGAACTGGTTTTTTATTGACAGAAGATGGATATTTGATGACAAACGCACATGTTCTTGCTAACCCTGAAGGAGAACTCTCAAAATTAATACAAGCAGTAACAAAAGAAAATGAAGTTTATTCTGCAGAGTATGTTGGGGGAATAATGAATTTGGATTTAGCATTATTAAAAATAGATTACTCTGGACAAATTTTGGAACTTGAAAATTCGGATACGATTGAAATTGGAGAAAAAGTAATTGCGATTGGAAATCCAGAAGGTTTTCAATTCTCGGTAACAGATGGGATTGTATCTGCAAAAAATAGAATTGGATTAAACAACCTAGAAGCATATATTCAAACAAATGCAGAATTAAATCCAGGAAACTCTGGCGGCCCATTGATTAACAAAAAAGGAAAAGTAATTGGAATGAATAACTTCAAAATGGTTGAATCTGAAGGATTGGGTTTTGCACTTGAATCAAATTATATCAAAATAGGTGTAAACCAAATTAGCCAAGAACTTCTCAACAGAACCTTAATTGATTAATCCCAAAACCCATAAAAACCCTTTCTACCTTTTCTCAATATGGCAAAACAAGAACAAAAAGGAATTACAATAAAGAAAGGAGATAACATGTCAGAATGGTATGAACAAGTTTGTTTAAAATCCGAACTGGTGGAATTCTCAACAGTTAAAGGATGTATGGTAATTAGGCCAAGAGGATATTCTATTTGGGAAAAAATAAAAGAACATTTTGAGGAAACAATAAATAAACCCCTTAAAGTAAAAAATGCATATTTTCCATTATTTATTCCAGAATCATTTTTCCACAAAGAAGCCAAACATGCACAAGGTTTTTCTCCAGAAGTTGCATGGATAGACAAAAAATTGACTGGCGAGGGTGAAAGATTAGCAATAAGACCAACTTCCGAAACTATAATGTATGATTCTTATTCGAGGTGGATACGTTCATATCGTGATTTACCCTTAAAAATTAATCAATGGTGTAACGTAGTCCGTTGGGAAACAAAAGCCACAAGACTTTTTTTGCGTTCCCGAGAATTCTTATGGCAAGAAGGACATAATGTTTATGAAACAAACGAAGAATGTGAAAAAGAGACAATTGAAATTATCAAAAGATATGCTAACCTTTGTGAAAATTTATTGGCAATACCAGTATTAATTGGAAAAAAATCTGAAAAAGAAAAATTTGCAGGAGCAATTCACACTTATACAATAGAAGCATTCATGCCAGATGGAAAAGCATTGCAATGTGGAACAAGCCACAACCTGGGAAATGGTTTTGGAAAAGCATTCGGAATTTCATATTTAGGAAAAGACGGAAAAAAACACACCCCTTTTCAAAATTCTTGGGGGCTCTCAACAAGATTAATTGGGGGATTAGTAATGACTCACTCAGATAATAATGGATTAGTTTTACCTCCAAAGGTTGCAGAGAATAAAGTTGTAATAATTCCATTATTATTCAAAGGTAAAGAAAACCCCGTTTTAGAAAAAGCAAAAGAAATTCAAAAACAACTAAAATCCTTTAACCCAATCCTAGACGACAGCGAAGAATATTCTCCAGGTTATAAATATTCAGAACACGAACTAAAAGGAACTCCAATAAGAATTGAAATAGGTCCAAGAGATTTAGAAAATAATTCTGTGATTATTAAAACAAGGATTGGAAAAGAAAAACAAATTATTAAAATTTCAAACCTAAAAAAAGAAATTCCAAAAATTCTAGAAACAATGCAAAAAGAAATGTTAAAAAAAGCAAAAGAAAAAATGGATGAAGAAACTGTGGAAGTTAATTCTAAAGAAGAATTCGATGAAGCAATAAAAAATAAAAAATTAATAAAAATAAATTGGTGTGGAGAAACTTCTTGTGAAGAAAACATTAAAGACAAAACAGGTGCTTCTACAAGATGTGTTTTATTAAAAGAAAAAAAAGCACAAGGAAATTGTATTTACTGTGACAAAAAAGCAAAAGAAAAAATGTATTTTTCTAAGAGTTACTGATTATTTTAAAACTAATTTCTATTAACATTTCAAAAAATCAAAATGCGAAACTTCGTCCTATAAAATCTAAACCATTCAATATTTTTTAATTACTCATTATGGGTAATTGATTAAGTTCATCTTCCCAAGACAAAGTTCTAGCTAACAAAGAACTCAATTCTTTTTCTACGTCTTTTTTTTCCATTTGGTTTTTTTCCATCTTTTTGACTCCTAATAAAATCCAAATTACCAAACCCTTACAATTAAATTTGAGAAACAGTTTCTTAATTTAATTCAGGTTTTGAGGTAACTTTGAATTAAACTAAGCTTGTTTAATAATTGAGGTAATCACTAAATCAAAACATGCATAATGCAGCCAATTCAGATTCATACTCATAAAAATAATAACAAAACCCTCTTTTTAAATTTTTTTATTCTAAAGATTTTTCTAATTTTTCTTTAAATTCACCCAATTGATCCATATCCACTTGAGCTCCAACAGCATCTTCGTGACCTCCCCCTGTAGCAAAAGACAACTCTTTAATCACTCCCAAAACTTTCTCCCTAATTCCTTTTCCTCGAATAGATAAATTTACCCTTACTCCCTTAATAAAAGCAACAACAATCACAATTCCTTTGAATTCATGACTTAAACGGTTAGCAATATCTGCGCTCATGCTCGTTTCTCCTGCATATTTAAAAAATAAAAGATTTCCCCCAGAATAATCTTCTCTTGCTTTATTCAGAAATTTCTTTAACTTTGTATCAATAACATTGAACCTCTCGTGAAAAAAAGTATTATCAATTTTTTCTTCTAAAACTTCCTCGGGAGTTTTCACTTTAATCAAAAACCTAATCATCTTCATAACTAAACTAGTCCGATCTTTAAGTCCACTTCCAACTATTCTTGCAATTTTCCCGATAGACGAATTATATAAAATGTCAAAAGCATCTTCTGATTCTATTCCCAAACCAGGATACTTAATTAAAAAATCAGGGTAAAAAAGAGGAATATACTTATCGGCAATACAACCAAGAACAGCAATCCACAAATCTTCTTTTCTTTTTGTAATTTGATATGCGAGAGCCGTAACAGGTTCATTTGACTTAGTTTCATTATACAAAGGATTATAATAATTAACCCAATCTGGAATTTCATCCAAATTATTTTCATGATGATCAATCCAAACAACAGGTAAATTTGTTTCTCTCAATTTTTCAAAAAATTCTCTTGAAACTGTTGGTTGATCCAAAATAAATATATAATCAGGTAAAAATTCATTTACCCTCCTATAAGATTCCATTCCCAATGGAGATGTCTTAACTGGAACCCCATTTCCTCGCTCAATAAACCTTCGGAGCAAAAGATAACTGCTCAAACCATCCTGATCATTATCGAAATAAAACAAAGGATTTTGCGCTCTTTCTAGATGTTCTTTAATTTCATTAATTTC
Source organism: Candidatus Woesearchaeota archaeon (assembly GCA_964527365.1). GTDB lineage: Archaea > Nanobdellota > Nanobdellia > Pacearchaeales > GW2011-AR1 > GW2011-AR1. The sequence continues at coordinate 85,971 of CAZGQV010000001.1, read as the reverse complement.
TTTTTCAATTAACATATAAAAAATTTAAATCTAAGATATATAATCTTATTGGTATTGTTCTTAAGCACTATTTTTACTCTTATCCCTGTTTTGGTTTTGACTTTGATTCAAATTTTGGTTTTGGTTTTGACCTTTCTTTTCACTTTTATTTTGACTCACACTAAAGTCTTCATAGTGATTTTTATATCGATTCCTATTTCCTTTTCTTCTGAAAAAATTATATAACAAATACAAAACAACCAAAACAACTAATCCCACAATAAAATAAACTGCATAAGTTACAACTTCTTCAAATGTCCAAATAGTTTGGGAAGTATCATTAAGAATCGGAGAACCAGATTCATTTTCAATTTTTTCTTGAAAAAAGGAAGTTAAAGATTCATTTTCTAATGCAAATACAAAAGGCAAAACTAAAACAAGAAAAACAAATAAAACAATTATTCTTTTCATAAAAAAAATAATATTCAATAGTATATAAAATTAATCTACCACAAG
>CAZGQV010000001.1:82358-85376 GCA_964527365.1 Candidatus Woesearchaeota archaeon | reverse complement strand
ATTCCAACCTTGAGCTAAAAAAATAATTCTGGATTTATCTTTAATATTTTTTAATTCAGAAATTGAATGAACACTAAACATAGAATAAGTTTCATCTTCTAAAATTTCAGTTACAATGGTGTTTGTCTTAGACGAATATGAAACAATATCAGCCAACTCTCTTGCTTTAGCATATTTTTCCAAAACAATTTTCTTTGATAAAATAAATTTTGGTTTCATTCCAATAAACCTTCCTTCTTTAATTCTTCAAGTGCCGCAACCATAGCCAAAGGAAACATGATGGTCACATCACCAATTACTGTAGCAACGTCACTTTCATCTTTAACTTTCCCCCAAGATTTAGCTTCACTAGTTGTAGCTCCACTCATCGAACCAGAGGATTTGTGAGCAGTAGTCATATAAACAGCGTATTCTGCGCCACCATTAAGTAAAGTTGCTAGAATTGCATGATGCTTTGAAATAGAACCCCCTAAAGAAATGACTGCCTTCTTATCATCAAAACCAACAGATAATAAAATATTTCCAAAATCCTCAACAACATCAACAATAAAGTCTTTATGCTTCTGTTGAAATAGATATAAATGAAAACCAAACCCAGCATCAGTAATTGCAGGACAAAAAATAGGAACATCCTTTTTTGCTGCTTGGTATAAAATAGAATTTTTACTTTCCAACATTAATCCAAATTCCTTCAATAACTCAGAAACACTCCACCTCTTTTTTTTTAAATAACATTTTTCAAGTGCTTTAGTAACCCAATCCTCAAATCTCATATAACTCTCAGTTTTAATCATCAAATTTCCAACACGATTAATTCCCTTTTCATTCAATTCAACATCATCTGTGTCAAAATTTCCAATCTGAAAACTTTCTCCTAAAGATTTCATAACATCTTCTTCTATCGCTCCAGCAGTAGTTACCAAAAAATTTGGAATTCCGATTTTAACAAGTTGAGCAAAAAATCCCCTTAAACCAGAAGTAACCATATTTGAAGTGAAAGTCAAAAAAACCTTCGCGTTTTCTTTTTTCATTTTTACAATAACTTCTTTTGCTTTAGCCAACTCAACACTCTGAAAACCCACTTGACCAAGTCCCTCTACGAGTTCAGAAACGTTCATGCCCCCATGCCATAAAAAATCTTTAACTTTAACCATCTTAATATAAAATATTCGAAAGAATTTAATTAAAAAAAATTGAAACTATCTAGTACCTTGGGATTGGTATAGCTAAATCAAACATTTTTCTCATAAGAAAAAAAACATCCAATCTTTTTTAAAGGTTACTCTTTCAAACTACCTACAAACAACAACAATATTTTTAAAACAAACAAGCCTAATTTTTTTATGAAAAAGATATTAAAAATACTTTTAGGCTTAATTTTCCTAGTAGTGCCAATCTATTTTATTTTCCCAGGAATGCCCTTAGAAAATTGGGGAATAGCAGCATTAAACCTAATTAAGGGCGGAATCACAATTTTAGTATTATTAATTGGATTAATTTTAATAACAATCGGAATTAATGAAATAAAAAATTAAATTTTTCTTGAATTCAAAGAGTAATTAATAACCCTTCAATAATTGCAGCCAAAATCAAAAGAGGCAAAACAATATAAAAATAAACTTTTAATGATTTTAATAAATAGATTTTAAAATATTTAACTCGATCTTTTTTTAATAAAAAAGATCCAAATTTAACCCCGAGACCAAGTGAAATAAATACTGCTGGAAGTTCAAAAATACCGTGGGGTAATAACCGAAATAAAGACAAAATTCCAACTTGAGTTACACTCATTTTAGCTACAATACCCAAAATAACACCATTTAAAATTGCATTAAATATTGAAAAAAAACCTAAGAAAAAACCCAAAAGCATAGAAAACAAAGTAGCTTTCAAATTGTTTGAAAAAATAAAACCGATCATTTCTATTGAATTATAGCCTTGAGTTTTTTCTAAAATTTCTTTAAAATATTCTAATAATTTTCCCATGATGCTTTCAGAGAATGGGAAAAAAAAACCAAAAAGAGCAAAAACAAAAAACACGATCAAAATTGAATAAATATATTTTTTTGATTCCTTCAAAAAAGAAAAACATTCCAAATAATTTTTTTTAAATGCATTCAATTTTTTCATCCGCCAAAATACTTCCCAAGGTGTTTTATTTTATTAGGAAATTTTTTTCTTAAATAAAACCCATAAATAATTCCTACAATAAAACCTCCAAGATGAGCAAAATTCCCAATTCCTATTTTCCCCACAATAGAAATTATCCATAACAAAACAAGCATTCCCGGAGCAGCATATTTCATTTTAATTGGAATTGGAATAAACATCATGTATACTGGTAAATTGGGTGTTAAAATCATCAAAAGCCCAATTAGACCAAACAAGGCTCCTGAAGCCCCAACTGCAGGTAAACTACCTTCAATTAATCCAGCTAAAACAAATAATCCTCCAGCAAAAATTCCTGACAAAAGATAGAACCAAAGATATCTTTTCTTTCCCAAAATTTTCTCTAAAAGATTCCCAATAAAAAATAAAGATAGCATATTCACAAACAAATGAAATATTCCTCCATGCATGAACATACTAGATAAAAAAGTCCACAACCTCAGATTTTGAATATTTTCTAAACTCACAGCGATATAATTTTGAATAAAATTTATTTTTGTTACACTATCTACAAAAACAAAAATAATAAAACAAAGAATATTAATAATCACAATTTTTGTGGTTAAATTCATTCTTTCAAAAATACTTCTCTTCTGTTTTATGGGGATTTGATATATTGACATATTAATTTGACAAGAACTTAATTTAAATTACTTTTTTTTTCTTAGAAATCTTCTTTTTTGTAACTTTTTTTGCCCCAGCATTCCGCAATTTGGGATGCGCCGAGCGGTGCACAATTTTCTTTTTTGTAACTTTTTTCTTTCGTCTATTTCTTGAAGTGGACGATACTAAAAACTTTTTCTTTGAGCTCACAATCTTTTTAACAATTTTCTTTTTTGTAATTTTCTT
>CAZGQV010000001.1:71464-82258 GCA_964527365.1 Candidatus Woesearchaeota archaeon | reverse complement strand
ACTTTTTCTTTGAGCTCACAATCTTTTTAACAATTTTCTTTTTTGTAATTTTCTTTTTCACAATTTTCTTCTTCACAACCTTCTTTCGTCTATTTTTTAGAGTGGACGATGCTAAAGACTTTTTCTTTGAGCTTTTCACAGTCTTACCTGCAAGCTTATCTGCTTTAGCTTTCTCTTTTTCTCTTTCCTTCTTCTTTTCTAACCGCCTTAATTTAGCTTCTTCTTTTTTCAATTCTTTTTCTTTATCTTCTTTCTTAAATTGAAGCTGTTTTTTCTTATCAATTTTTTTATTCTCTTTTTCTATTTCAATATCAACTAATTCTAATTTATCATCTATCTTAACCAAATTTCTTTCTAATTCTTTAATTAATTTAGAGTTGTCTGAAGCTTCAAAAAGTTCTCCACATTCATCACAAGTAAAATTCATCAAAAGAGCTTCACTTTCTTCTTTTTCAACATTACATAAATCACAAAAATAATAACTTTGAGTTTGTCTTTTCTTAAGTTCTTCTTCATATTGTTTTTTTCCTTCTAGAAGTTTATTTTTTAAAAAATCTAAACACTTGTAGATATCAAATTTCCAAAAATATGTATACCATCCTTTTTTCTTATCTTTTTTCCTTTCAGAAGAAACAAGACCATAATCAGAAATTTTATATAAAATATTTCTTGTCTGGTTGATTGTTATGTCCAATTTTTTTGCAATAACAAATTCATTGACATACTTCTTAGGAGAATTAAGTAAATCAGCTATTGGTTCTGCCAATTTTCCAACAGTTATTACAATGATTTCACGAAGAAGTTTATCTAACATGTTTCTATTAAAAAAATCTTAAATTAAATAGCTTTCGGTTTTTATCTTTAAAAAAACAACATTTTTAAAGTATATTTGCTAAAATATACAATAGAGGTTACATAATGGGATTATTTTCGAAAAAAAAACATGGGGAAAAAACACCTAGTTTACCTAGACTTCCTGAATTACCCACACTTCCTGGACTTCAAAATTTTCCAGACAGCGAGGACGAATATTCAAAAGAATTGCACCAACTTCCTAGTTTTCCAACAAGTGAATTTGGAGAAAAATTTTCTCAAGATATAATAAAAAATGCTGTTGAAGGTGATGAAAGAGAAAATCTGGAAATTCCAGAAAATCCCTTAATTGCTAAATCAATTGAAATGGAACCCCAAATACAAAAAATAAATCCTCCAGAAAATTTCTCTGAAAATTATGATTTGAATATGCCAGCAATACCTTCATCAACAATGAAACAAACAACACCAAATTATCAAAAAAAGATTATTTCTGCTGAACCAATTTTTATAAGAATTGATAAATTTGAAGAAAGCCTGAAAATATTTGGAGAATCAAAAGAAAAAATTAAGGAAATTGAAAACCTTCTAAAAGAAACAAAAGAACTCAAATTAAAAGAGGATAAAGAATTATCTTTGTGGGAAATAGAAATCCAAGAATTGAAAAAACAAATTGAACACGTCGACAAAGATATTTTTTCTAAAATACAATGACTGAAAATATCCACATAAAATTTGAATACCCTTCAGCAAAAGAAGCTAAAAGAAAAATTTTAATTTCTGAATTAAATTTATTGCAAATAAAAAAAAATTTATTGAATTATAAAAAATTTCGAATTCAAGAATTAGAAAAAAAAGAAAAAATAAATCAAAAACTCAAAGGATTAAAATTAAACATAATCAGTTTAGAAAAAATACTTCCAAAAGTTAAAATTCCAAAAATATTAAAAAAAAGAAACATAAGAGAAACAGAAATAATTGGTGAAGTGATAAAAACAAAAAGCATAAGTCCAACTAATCTTGAAAGACAACTTACAGAAATAAAAGCCAAATTACAAAAACTTCAGGAATAAAAAACTTTTAAATATCTTTTTTCTTTCAAATTAACATGAACAGAAAAGAACTAATCAAAAAATACATAGAATTTTTCGAATCAAAAGGACACAAAGAAATTCCAAACTCTTCTCTCATACCTGAAAACGATCCAACAGTTCTATTTACAACGGCAGGAATGCACCCTTTAGTTCCTTTTCTTTTAGGACAACCTCACTCTCAAGGAAAAAGATTAGTAAATGTTCAAAGATGTATTCGAACAGGAGATATTGAAGAAGTGGGAGATTCATCCCACCACACCTTTTTTGAAATGCTTGGTAATTGGAGCTTAGGAGATTATTGGAAAAAAGAAGCAATAGAATATTCATTTGAATTTTTAACAAAAAAACTCAAAATTCCTAAAGAAAAATTAGCAGTTACAATTTTTGCTGGAAATGATGAAGTTCCAAAAGATCAAGAAGCTAAGATAATTTGGGAAGAATTAGGAATTGATAATAAGAAAATCATAAATCTCACAGATAATACTGAAGAAAATTGGTGGGGCCCAGCAGGAAAAATGGGACCTTGTGGGCCCGATACAGAAATGTTTTATTGGAAAGCTAAAGATAAATCAACACCAAAAGAATTTGATCCCAATGATAAAAACTGGGTAGAAATTTGGAATGACGTGTTCATGGAATATAACAAAGACAAAAATGGAAAATACAAAGAAGCAAAACAAAAAAACATCGATACGGGAATGGGTGTTGAAAGAACATTAGCAATAGTAAATGGATTCCTAGATAATTATGAAACAGAAATATGGTTCCCAATAATTCAACAAATAGAAAAACTTTCAAATAAAACTTACAAGGAAAATAAAAAAGAGATGCGAATAATCGCCGATCACATTAAAGCGGCATGTTTTATAATTAATGAAAAGATAATTCCCTCAAACACTGAACAAGGATATGTGTTGAGAAGATTGATTCGAAGAGCAATACGTTATTCAAAAGTATTAGAAATCCCACAAGAAAAAGATTTGACAACTCCCCTGGTGGGAGAAATTTTAAAAATATATTCTGAATATAACCTTAATTCAAAATTAATTCTCTCAGAATTGAACAAAGAAGAAAATAAATTTGAAAAAACATTAAACAAAGGATTAAAAGAAATTAAAAAAATGTCTTTAAAAAAAAGCATTCATAAAAAAATTTCAGGGAAGGAAGCTTTTTTACTTTACCAATCATTTGGATTTCCAATTGAAATGATTAAAGAAGTTGCTATTGAAACTGGAACTGAAGTGGATGAAAAAGGCTTTTATGCTGAACTAAAAAAACATCAAAAACTTTCCCAAACAGCATCGGCAGGAAGATTCAAATCAGGATTAGCAGATAATTCTGAAGAAACAACAAAACTCCATACAGCAGCACACCTATTATTAGCTGCATTAAAAAAAACTTTTGGAGAAGGGATAATCCAAAAAGGTTCAAACATCAATTCCGAAAGATTAAGATTCGATTTTAGTTTTGAAAGAAAATTGACAGATGAAGAAAAAAAACAAATTGAAGAAATTGTAAATAAAGAAATACAAAAGAACCAAAAAATTATAAGAAAAGAAATATCTCTGAAAGAGGCAAAAAAACAATGTACATCAGGAATATTTGATTCAAAATATGGTGAAATAGTTTCAGTTTATACAATAGGTAAATTTTCAAAAGAAATTTGTACGGGACCACATGTAAATAACACAAAAAATATGGGAACCTTCAAAATAAAAAAAGAACAATCTTCTTCAGCTGGAGTTCGAAGAATTAAAGCTGTTTTAGAATAATCAATATAACAAACTATATTTTTCTCTCAATTTATCAAACTTGTTTTTTTGAAAATAATTTATCTTGCCTTTTCGATCAATCTGATTGATAATTTTAGTCAAAGCAGCTGCATCTTTATATTCCCCTAAATTTTCTCCAAGAGAAATTCCCTCATTAATTAAAATTATTTCTGGATTACTAGCAAGCTTATTGCTTCCAAGAGGTCCCAAATATCTTCCTTCACTATAAGATATTGGACTTGGCATAGTTGTTTCAATAAAACAATATTTCGTATCTTTAAAACTATTTTCAACGGGACATGCAATTCCCACAGCCTCATGATTCTCAACAGGATAATAAAATAATGAAACACCATAACCAATTTCTTTTAATAAAAAAGTTAAGAGTTCTGATTTTCCTTCACAAGACCCGGCAGAATCATAAATAGTTTGATATGGATATCTTGAAACTCTCAGATTAAATTTGCCTCCAAAAACAGACACAGATTCTGGTTCTAAATAAGGAATATTTTGAACCAAACTAACTGCAATTCTTGCTTGGTCGTCTTTTGAATAAGGGGCCAAATTTTGAATGCTCACAACTAAGGGCATCAATAAATCTTTCTGCAATTCATTTTCAATCTTCATCAATTTAAAATCAGCTCTTTTAGGAAGTTCTCCTTCCCCATAATATATTGAACGGGACAAAGAAGTCAAATAATCAACAACTCCTCCATAATAAGTAAAAACAAGGAAATTATCTTCTCCATTAAATGTATAATTCAAAATTATTTCCCTTGGATCAATAAAATATTCAGAATCACAAGAACTTTCCATTTTATCTAAATTACTTGGACAACCACATTTAACTGAATCACTAATTAAAAATCCATCCTCACAAAAGTAGGGTTTAGATAATGAACAAGTTTCATAAAAGGTTGAATCCCCACAAGTTTCGATTAGTTTTGTTGGATTATTTAATAAAATTAAAACAATTATTCCCAAAATAACAATAAATGAAATAAAAAAATAAATTAACAAGTTTACTAAAGGAAATTTTTTATTGCTTAAATCTACTTCTTTATTTGAAAATTTATCACCCATTCAAAATAAAACAAAATATCTTATAAAAATCTATTCTTTAACCCATCCAAAATTAACTTTATCTAAAATCTTAACAAGCCCTGGAAAAAAAACTGCCTTCCAATAAATTAAAGATTCATCAATAAATTTGGCTTCCCTAACTTTATCTCCGATCAAACCAATAATAGAATGTTCTGAAGACATTGCCATTATTTTTTTAGTCAATTTCCAAATAAGCTCTTTATCTTCTTTTGCACCAAATAAATTTGCTTCAGTTTGATTAGCTAGATATCCTGGGCTAGGCATTAAAAGTCCATTCAAATAACCATTCCAATTCATAAAATTATCCAAAATCCTAGAGCATAATTGCCTTGAAAAATTCTGACTTACAAACCCTGCAGAAAAAACAGCATCTTGTATCTTAAATGATTCATCTAATTCTTCAAAAGTAGAATTAAAATTCAATTCCTTTTTTACTTTTTCAAATTCCTCTTTCATTTCTTTAATCAAATGTTTTTTATCTATCATGAGGAACTAAGAAAAATTGCTTATTTAAAGATTACTCAAAATAAACTCCAGGTTGCCCAGGTCTCGCCTTCTTACTTTTATTTTCAGGATCATACTTATCCCCATTTTTTACAGAAAAAATTTCTACCTTCTTCCCAAAACCTTTCTCCAAAACTTTAATATTTAATTTGGATAGTTCAAATGGAATCACATACAAATAAACTTTCTTCATTTTCGTTCCTTTTTTTTCCAATCTTTTAATTATCCCGCCAACTTCTTCAAGAACTTTCTCATTCAAATCAATTTCTTTTATTTTAAGTTTTAATTTCTTAGAATCAAACTTAGGCCATTCTGAAATAGAAATAAAACATTTATTTCCTAATTTATTCCAAATCTCTTCAGTAATGTGGGGACAAATTGGATTTAAAAGTTTCAAAAACTTTTCCAAAGTATTTTTACTGCAACCTGATTCCATCAAATTAAATAATTCCCTTATTTCAATTGTGGCTTTTCTATAAATAAAATTTTCATAATAATCTGTGACATTTTTAATTACCTTGTTTAATTTAATTTGTAATTCTTCAGAATCTACTTCGGATTTAAATTTATTGGCAAAATCAAAAACCTTGTTAATAAACCTTAAACTACCCACAATTCCTTTTTCACTCCAATCAATATCTTTATCTGGTGAAGCCAAACCTGATAAAAAGAATCGGGCAGTATCAATTCCATAAACATCTGAAACGGTTTCAGGAAGAACCGCATTATTCTTAGATTTACTCATCTTTTCTCCACCTTCAGCATGAAGCATTCCCTGATGAAACAATCTTTTTACAGGCTCATCAAATTCAACCAATCCCAAATCTCGGAGAAATTTAACATAAAACCTAGAATAAATTAAATGCATACAAGCATGTTCTGCTCCCCCGACATATGAATCAACGGGACACCAATTCTTCACTTTTTTAGTATCAAAAATTTTCTTAGAATTATTTGAATCACAATATCTCATAAAATACCAAGAAGAATTTACAAAAGTGTCCATTGTATCGGTTTCTCTTCGAGCTCCACCACCACATTTAGGACATTTTGTTTTAATCCATTCTTCATTTGTCTCCAAAGGATTTCCTTTTCCAAATTTAACATCTTTAGGCAACACAAGGGGCAAATCTTTTTCAGAAACAGGAACACTTCCACATTTATCACAATGAATAATTGGAATTGGAGTTCCCCAATATCTTTGACGACTAATTCCCCAATCTCTTAACCTAAAATTGATCATCTTCCTTCCAACTCCTTTTTTCTCCAACAAAATAGTAATTTTTTCTTTAGCTTCTTGATTATCCAAATCATCAAATACTCCCGAATTCACAAGTGTGCCTTTTTCCGTGTAAGCTTCAATAATTTTCTTTTCGTTGATCTCATAATCGTTGGGATTGATAACTAATCGAATATCAATTCCGTACTTTTTAGCAAATTCAAAATCTCTTTTATCATGTGCAGGAACAGCCATAACCATTCCAGAACCATAATCAGTGACAACAAAGTTCCCTGCATAAATTGGAACTTTTTCACCATTAACTGGATTAATAGCATATGATCCTGTAAAAACTCCTTCCTTTTCCATATCCGCTAATCCCTTTTCAGATACAGATTTTAATTTCTTCAAAAATTTTTCAACTTCTTTTTTTTGTTTATCTATAACTAAACTCATTAATTTTTTATGTTGTGCCGAAACAACAACAAAAGTCACCCCAAAAATTGTATCTGGACGAGTTGTAAAAACAGGCCATTTTTCTTTTCCAATTTCAAAATCAATCTCAGCCCCATAACTTTTTCCAATCCAATATTTTTGCATACTTTTAGTTTTTTCTGGCCATTCTTTCAAATTATCTAAATTTTCATAAAGTTCATCTGCATAATTTGTAATTTTCAAAAACCACTGATTCAAATGTTTAGTTTCAACTTTAGTTTCACATCGATCACATTTGCCATCTTGTGCTTGTTCATTTGCCAAAACAGTAGCACAACTAGGACACCAATTAACTGCAGATTCTTTTTTATAGGCCAGACCTTTCTCAAACATTTTTAAAAAAATCCACTGATCCCATTTATAATATTCTGGTCTAGAAGTCACAACAATCCTCGACCAATCGTAACTCAAACCCAAAGATTTTTGTTGTTTAACATAATTTTTTATGGCTTTTTCAGTATATTCTCCAGGGGGAACCCCTTCCTTAATTGCGGCATTTTCAGCAGGAAGCCCAAGTGAATCATACCCCATCGGATGCAGCACATTAAATCCATTCATTAACTTAAATCTTGCAAGGATATCTCCAATAGTATAATTCCAAGCATGCCCCATATGAAGGCCACTTCCACTAGGATAAGGAAACATCTCAAGGACATAATATTTAGGTTTTTTACTCTTATCCTCAACTACAAAAATTTTCTCTTTTTCCCATTTATTTTGCCATTTCTTTTCAATAGATTTAAAATCAATTTCCATCATACAAAAATCAATACCAAAGAAGTTTTAAATATTCTTCTTCTCTGAATAATGCATGGAAAAGAAAATAATAGAAGCCCAATTACTTGGTAATAACATAACCAGTAATTCAAAAAAAGCATACTCTGAATTCAACCAATTTTCTTTTGGAGAAAAAATAGAAGATAAAATTAAATATTCTTTACCAGAAACAATGTTTTTAATTCAAAATGGAAAAATGAAATTATACTCAAATAAAAAAATAATCTCACAAGAGGAAGTTACAAAAAAATTTTTAAGAATAGACAAAAAATTCTTAACAAAATATGTTGTTTTCAAAGACTTACGAATGAAAGGGTATATTGTTAAAACAGCATTGAAATTTGGAGCAGAATTTAGGGCTTATGAAAAAGGGAAAAAAATAGGAAAATCACATGCTAAATGGATAATATTTACAGATGTTGAAGAAAATAAAACAACATGGCATGACTTTGCAGCGAAAAATAGGGTAGCACATTCAACCAATAAAAAATTACTTTTAGCAATTGTAGATGAAGAAGGACAACCCCTTTATTACGAAATTAATTGGATTAAAATTTAACTCCAAGAAGAACATTTATAATTCTCTAAACACTTTTCTTTAATATGGTAACTCAAGACACAACACACATAAAAGAAAAAATAATTAGTTTTTTGAGAGAAGGGGGTCCAAATCTCCCAATTAGAATTTCAAGAGAAATCGGAATGGATTCAATGTTTGCTTCAGCATTTTTATCAGAATTATTAAGAGAACAAAAAATTAAAATTTCAAAGATGCGAGTAGGAACAAGCCCAATATATTATGTTGAAGGAACAGAAAAACAATTAGAAAAATATTCTGAACACTTAAACTTTAAAGAAAAAGAAGCATGCAACTTGCTAAAACAAAATAAATTTTTGTTGGATGAACCCCAACATCCCGCAATAAAAGTAGCATTAAAATCAATTCCTGATTTTGCAAAAAATTTCGTAATCAATAATAAATTAATTTGGAGATATTTTACCGTTTCTCAAGAAGATTATTTTCCTAAAGAAAAAATCTCTAAAGAAATAGAACAAAAACCTATTCAAAAAGAAAAAGAAGAAACAACTCAAATTCCAAAAATAACTGTAGAAGAAAAACAAATTCTTACTCAAGAAACAATAAAAGATCCAAAAATAGGAAAAAAGATACCCCAGCATTCCGCAATTAATGGTACGCCAAAAGGCGAGATTAAAAAAAAGAAAAAATCTGTTCAAAAAAAGAGTGAAAAATTTTTTAATATTGTAAAAGAATATTTGACATCAAAACAAATAGAAATCTTAGACATAGAAGGGTTTAGTAAAGATGATTTAATGTTAAAAATAAAAATAAATAATGAAGAAAAAATATTGATTGCTTATAATAAAAAAAGAATTTCTGAAGATGAAATTATAAAAGCTCACAAAAAAGTAAAAGAAACTAATTTGAAGTACATAATTCTTAGTTTTGGTGAACCCTTGAAAAAAACAAATGCATTCATTGAAGCAATAAAACAACTAGAAAACATTTCTAAAATAGAATAATGGCTCTGGGGAGATTCTAACTCCCGACTTCTGCCTCATGAGAGCAGCACTCTAAACACTGAGCTACAGAGCCATATAAGGATATTAGAAAATGTTAGTTTAAAAGATTTTTGAGGTTTAAAAATATCTTTATTAACAAAATTGACGCAGAATAAAAAAATTTAAGCTTTTAGGGACTCTTTTTCTTTGGTCTCTTGTTTTTTGAATCTTGAAGCATATCCCGCCATTTTATTCCTCATTTTTTTTGAAGGCATTTCTTGTCCAAGAATTTTTTTATTCATTTCAAAGTCTTCAGATAACTCTATGTCTTCACTCAATAAAGCATGTACAGATCTTTTAACTTGCTTAGATTTTATTTTTCCCATATTTAAATGTATAATGTTTCTTTTTTAAAGGTTTTGATTAAAAATACTTTGTGGATTAACTAGCGTCTGTGTATAAAGTTAAAATGAAATTAAATCAAAAAGAGTCAGAAATTTTTTTAGCTAAAGCCTTCATAACCCCTTCAGAAGGTTTATCTGTAAGGGGTTTTAAAATAAGTCCCTTTAGTGTTAAAGGAAATAATTTTAAATGAAGATGTTCAATTTCCAAACCTTCCACTACCAAACCCACCTTAATGGGTTTCAATGCATTTTGAATTGCTCTAGCTACCCTTTTTGTAATTAAAAGAACTTCACCATAATCCTTTTTGTTCAAATCAAATAAATTAGTCATAGAATGTTTTTTTGGAATAACCAAAACTTGTCCCAAAATAGAGGGAAAAGCATCCAAAATAACTAAAAAATTATCATCCTCAAAAATTTTATGGGCAAACAGTTCATTCTTAATAATTTTACAAAAAACACAAGCAGTCATATAATTTAGAAAAAAACGGAATTTATAAAATTAATCAATATAAAAAAATTAAATATCCAAATAATAAAATTTGCTAAAAAAAAAGCGAAGGGTGGGACTCGAACCCACGAAAAGCCGGGTTGCAGCCGACCGCAGTAGCCGCTGTGCCACCTCCGCATCTAATTATTGGTAAATATAGATATTTAAAATTAACTGAACTTCAAATTGATAAATATGATTAGAAAAAATACAAAATAATTAAAAAAGAACAAAAACAATTAGTATAATGAAAAAAAGAAATATTCCTGCAACAATTATCATTTTAACAGCAATCATCATTATAGCAGGAATAATATTTTTACCACAAACAAAAATCATTGGACAGGTAATAGGAGATGAAGGAATAGAATATTCAAAAACACTAAATCTTCAATTTTCACAATCAACAGAATACAAAGTAGAAGTTCCAGAAAAAGGTCAATTAATTTCTTTAAAAATAACTGGTTCATTTAAAAATAATGGAACTGGAAAAATTTCTTTTCAAAACAAAACAATCATTGAAATTAAAGAGGATGCCACAAATGGCCAAAGTTTTCTTACAGGATTAGTAATAAACAATGAAACAGAAGTTGTGATTAAT
>CAZGQV010000001.1:8827-71364 GCA_964527365.1 Candidatus Woesearchaeota archaeon | reverse complement strand
GAAACAAACGAAACAGAAGTTGTGATTAATGAAACAAACGAAACAGAAGTTGTGATTAATGAAACAAACGAAACAGAAGTTGTGACAGAAGAGGAAGAAGAAATAATAGTAGAAGAAACAATAGAAGAAAATGAAACAGAAGTTGTGATTAATGAAACAAACGAAACAATCATAGAAAATACAATAAACTTTGAATCAAAATGTACCGAAACTTGTAATATAAAAGATTTAAATTACTTTAACCAAACATATTTATTAAATGTAGAAATAACTGGGGGAACATTTATAATTGATGAATTATTTTACACCATTCTCTCTTTAGAAACACCAAAAGAAAAAATAAGTGGTTTTTCCGTTGACGGGATGGATGAAATTGGACAAACAGAAATTAATGAAACCGAATTAGAACAAATAAATGAAAACGCAAAAAAAGCTAAAATTGAAGAAAATAAAACAATGAACATAATTAAAATAAGTATCATTAGTATTATTATTATTATTACAATTATTGCTTTAATAAAACAAAAAAATCCAAAAAAGAAAAAACACTCTTCTAAGAAAAAATCAAAGACTAAAAAAAACATTAATCCCAATAAAAAGATATTTCATAAAATCAAAAGAAAACACTTTTAAATGAAATATAATATTTAATTATAACTGCTCCGGTAACTCAGTCTGGATAGAGTGTCAGCCTTCTAAGCTGAAAGTCGCAGGTTCGAATCCTGTCCGGGGCATTCTAAATTTCAAAAATATCTAAATCATTTACAATTTGAACATCTTTAAAATTCTTCTTAGCATCTTCTAATAAAAATTTCTTATTATTCTCATACCTTTGAGAAATATGTGTTAATAATAATTTATCAACTTTAGCTTTCTTTGCAATTTTCCCAGTTTGTTCTGCAGTCAAATGTAAATGCTCTTTAGCTAAATCTTTTAAATCACTCCCAAAACTAGATTCACAAATCAACAAATTTGCATCTTTAACAAATTTCTCAATTTTATTATTATATAATGTATCTAAGACTATTGAAACTTTTTTACCTTTTTCTAAATAAGTTAAATTTTTTGATTTAATTTTCTTCCCTTTAATCAAAACATCTTTACCTTCTTTTAATTTTTTTAAGAAAGGTCCAGAAGAAATTTTTAATTTGTTCATTTTATCCTTATCTATCCTCAATTTATCTTTAATAACAAAATTATAAGCATTTGTATTAATTCCATGTTCCATTTTTTCTGATTCCAAATAAAAATCTTCTGACTCAAAAAATTTGCCAGAAATTTCTTCTACTTTAAAATTAAAATTTCTTTTTACTCCAGAAATATTCAAAAATCCCTCTAAAAATTTCTTGATTCCTTTTGGACCAAAAATATGAAGTTCTTTGGCATACTCACTGAAATTTAAAGTAGATAACAAACCAGGCAAACCAAAAATATGGTCTCCATGAATGTGAGTAATTAATATTTTGGTTATTTTGCAAGGATTCAATTTGGCTTTACGAAATTGTCTTTGGGTTCCTTCTCCACAATCAACCAAAATGTTTTCTCCACCATGATTAATCAAAATAGCCGAATGATTTCTCCTTGCAGTAGGAATTTGTGCACTCGTTCCCAAAAAAATTACTTTTACCATACTACCAAGTACGTAAAAGCGTTTAAAAAACTTTTTCAGAGCAAAAGCTAATCATTAATTCCAAAGAATTCTGTCTCAGCGAAAAACAACAAGACAAAACGCTAAATTTACTTAAGTGCAGTTGAAGCTGGAGAGATATAAATAATAGTATCTCCTCGTAAAAAAGTCAAACCTAATGACTTCTTTTGAGTACCATTTTCCATTTCTTTCACATTATCCAATACCAAATTGATATGGATATCAAAAGCTAAGAGGGTTCCTACAAACTCTTTGTCGCCTTTCAAATGCACTAAAACTTCTCTACCTTTAGACGTATTCAACAAATCCAAGGGTCTTTCAATTCCGTTTACCATAACCTTAATTGTGATTAATTAGTTTATAAGTTTTTTTGTGATGAAAAATAAAAATATTTCAAAATAAAAATAATCAACACAAAACTTTATAAATCAAAATTGAATTCAAACATTATGAAACTCGGACGAAAGCTCACTGGTGGGAAATACCTAAAACAAAGAAAAAAGAAAAAGTTTGAAAGAACGGGACAAAAAAGAATTGTTAAATTGGGTGAAGACAAAAGAAAAACTGTTAAAACTCAAGGCGGAAATAAAAAAACATTTCTCTTAAGAGGTAAAACCATAAATGTTGACATAAAAGGGAAAAAACAACAACTTGAAATAAAAAATGTCCTTGAAACACCTTCAAATAGATTCTTTGCTAGACAAAATATCATTACTAAAGGTACAATTGTTGAAACTGAAAAAGGAAAAATAAAAGTAAATAATAGACCCACTCAAGAAGGAAACATTAACGGATCTTTAATTGAATAATTATAAAAAAATCAATTTGTCGTCTATAAAATAATTAAATTTCATAAACGAAAGCTTTATAAATGAAAATCATTTATAAACTTTACTATAAATAATCAAGAAGATTCTATAAAATGTCAAATATTCGTGCGTGTCCAGAGTGTGGGGGAATTAATTTAACTTTTGATTCTAACCTTGGAGAAGTAATTTGTAACGACTGTGGTCTTGTAGTGGAAGACAAAATGGTTGATACAGGAATTGACTTATCTGGTAAATTTGATAAAGGAGAGAAAAAAGGACGTGGAGGAGCTCCAATTTCTATGCAAAAATTCGACAAGGGATTAACAACAAATGTTGGAGAAATTTCAGATATTTACAGGTTAGAACCAAAACAAACAAGAAAATTTTTAAGATTAAAGAAATGGCAAGAAAGAGTTTCAACTTCTATTGAAAGGAATTTAAGACTTGCAATGGCAGAATTAAGAGTTATTGCTTCTTATTTGAATTTACCAAACGTTGTAAAAGATGAAGCATCAAGAATTTATAATTATGTCTTACAAAGAGGATTAGTTAGAGGACGTTCAATGGAATCAGTAATAGCGGCTTGTTTATACGCCGCTTGTAGATCATACAACATTCCAAGAACACTTGATGAGATGGCAACAGCTTCTGATGTTGAAAGAAAAGAAATTGGAAGAACTTATAGATTCATTATTAGAAAATTGAAAATAAAAGTTAAACAATCTTCTCCTAAAGATTATATTTCAAGATTTTCTTCAGTATTAAATTTATCTCCAGCAACACAAAATGATGCATTGGATATCTTAGATAAAGCACACGAAGTTGAATTGACTTCGGGAAGGGGCCCAGCAGGAATTGCAGCAGCAGCACTTTATGTGGCTGCTTTAATGAATGATGAAAAGAAAACTCAAAGAGAAGTTGCAGATATTGCGGGAATTACAGAAGTTACAATTAGAAATAGATACAAAGAACTAATTGATAGGCTAAAATTAGAAGATAAAATCAAACAAAAAGAAGCTGAAAATAAAGAGAAGAAAAAGGCTGCTAAAGGAGAATAACTTTTTCTCATACAAAATATTATTTCATAACAACTCAGAAAAATAAATTCTAAACATTTTTATACCCTTAGTTTCTCAATTTATTATCCTATGCGGGGGTGCCGGAGTGGTCAGGCTCTCATTTGCATTCGGCCAGGCGTAAAGTCTCTGACTTCACACCTAACGATAAACCATTTGACCACAAATATGTGCAGGGGTGCCGGAGTGGTCAAACGGGCTGGATTTAGGCTCCAGTAGTGTAATGCTTACGCAGGTTCAAATCCTGTCCCTTGCATGTTTTTTTAACAGGATTTGTTCAAATTCCAAACATCTTTTGAAATTTCAAATAAGCAAACAACATAAATTTAAAGAAGATTTCACGAAGTAAAAATTGCTCTTTTACATATTTTTAAATAAATAATTTAGGAACTCAAAGGAGAAGGTCCACGAATAAGATATACTGGAGTTTCATCATCTGCTAAATTTGCGCTAAATTCCCTATATATTTTGTTTCCAGAAGAACCTCCATTCCAATCAACCAAATTTGCATCATAATTTCCCTTATTTTCCCAACCATTAAAAATAACTGTGTGTTGTAAATGCCCGCCATATACTAAATCTACCATGTCTCCTTGTTTCAATAAATTTAATTTTTCTTCTTGACTTAAATCAATTTTCCCTCCCGCTTTTGAACATGCAGAAGGATTTACTACAAATATTCCAGACGATTTAGTAATTATTGTGTTAGATCTAATTTGATAATTTTTTCCAACAAGGTCAGAATATTTACAGGTTGTTCCAAAACCTACTGCAAAATAAATAGCATTTGCAGAAGTAAAACAATTATCCTTGTTAGCATTAGGAACGGGTTTACCTAAAAAATAATTTGTAGAATCTGCAACTTTTTCATTCCAACTAAGACCATCATCTTCAATTATTTCATATAAGGAGGGAATAATTTCACAAACTTCTATTTCCTCCTCACAATCAGACCTAGGATTCTGACCATAAAGAAAACTCTCTTTAAGTTTTTGAGAATAAAAGTTAAGTTCATTTTCATCTTGTAAACAATTTTTCTCAACATTCAAATAAATTAAATTATTTAAGTTTCTTAAGGGTGAAAGATTCATAATTTTATTATTTTGTAAATTTAATTCTTCTAAAAAGGTTAATTCCGAAAGCCCAGATAAATCAACAAAATTTTTATTATTAATTGTATATTTATCAAAATGATTTGATTTTATCACAACATTGTCAAATTCTTCTTCAAAATTAAACCCATTTGAATCAACAAAAGATTGAAAAATATTTAATTCATTTTGATAAACTTTAGCAATTCCAACTTGAATTATTTCTTCTTCCTCTTCTACCAAAACTTCTTCCTGTTCAATTACAATTAAATCACCAAAAAAATAATTTTGTTTTTC
Organism: Candidatus Woesearchaeota archaeon; assembly: GCA_964527365.1. Taxonomy (GTDB): domain Archaea; phylum Nanobdellota; class Nanobdellia; order Pacearchaeales; family GW2011-AR1; genus GW2011-AR1. The sequence goes on along the minus strand of CAZGQV010000001.1, from coordinate 66,443 downwards.
ACAAGAATTAGAAAAATATCCCTCGTAAAAAGCACAATCTAATCCCCCAAAAACTGAAATGGCATAACATTCTTCAAGACTACATGAATCAAATGTTCCAGATTTACACATATCACATTTTGCTGGGGGAACTGATCCTAAATAATCTTGAGAAGGAATCCAATTATCAAAAATTGAATCTCTTTCTGAAATAGATAAAGTTCTTTTCCCATAAGTTGAAACAGCTTTTATCTTTGCTAATTTAGCTGCCAAAAGCCTTTGAACATAATTCATATCTTCATTTCTAGTAATCACCCCCCTAATATCATCATATTCAACAGGATATAATATTCTCTCGGATTTTAAATCTTCAACAAAATCCATTATTGCTCCTTCAGAATATTTCCCAGATAATTTCAAAGAATTTTGATAATAATTTTGTAAAATTTTTACTTTATCAGAAATAGTAATTTCTTCTAAGATTGTTTCTTCTGGAACTGTTTCTTCTTCAAAAACATTCTCTTGTATACAAATACGTTCTGCAACAATAATTGAATCTATTTTATTTTCAATTGATGTTAAATCAACCCTTTCCTCTTCCAACCTCTCAATTTTTGAAATAGTACTTTCTTGAGGATTATATCCTTCTTCTCTAGTAATTTCTCTCTGATAAATTTGTTCAACTTCCTTATCAACAATAGAAACATCTACTTCCTGAGATTCTAAATAATTAATTGTTGTTTTAATATTTCTCTTCGAAGGATTAATAACACAACTTTCTCCTGAAACCGCTGGATAAGTCAAATCTTTTCTTCCCTCAAAATATTTTATCAAATTGTAAACAATCCTATCATCAGAGGGGTTCTCCTTAATCTTAGCATATTCTTCTTCTTCTAAAAGCCCTTGATCTTTCCAAACATTTATCAAAACATTGTTATCAAAATAATTTCCTTTTTCAATTAAATTTAACTTCAATAAAATGGCAGATACAATCCACTTTTGATTATATTTTTCTAAACTCTTTTGAATTAAAATTTCCTTAACATAATCCATATCCTCTTCAACATTCCACGTATTGCTCCAAGCACTCTTAGAATTGATATCTTTCCCAGCCACATCACAATATTCTTCCTCACTCAAAATTCCAGATTTATACATATTATCAATTAACAATTTATTTTTATTGTCAGAATAATCTCCTTCCAGCAAAAGTATTTTCTTCATTGCTTCCTCCAAAGTAATCAATTCCCCCACAACCACGTCTTGTTTGGGAACAACATTTCTCCCCAACCCATAAATAACATCTTCTAAATTATCCATATTTACAAAAAAAAGTAATTTTGAACCTTCCTTAAAATCCTTCTTCTCAAATAATTCAATAAAATCTTCCTCACCTAAAAGCAAGGTTGTTACATCTATGTCTGGAAAAAAATCAAAAGAAGCAAAATTCACAATTGATCCTAAAATATTTGTAGAAATTTTTCCACCCCGAACACCCGCTTCATTAATTAATATCCAACCACCCTCTGTTGAATCTAATTTGTCTGGACTCCAATACCATGCATCATTTTGATAATAAAAATATACTATTTCAACATCTTTAAATCCAGTCAATTCAAATATTTTATTTCTATTCATTTCAACAAAGGAAGTACTCAAAACTTTTCTTGAATCCACTGCACGATTAATCAATAAATCCAATCCTTCATCAAAAGATTTCTTACTCTCCAATAATAAAATAATTTCCTTTGAATTCACAGTAGGATCAGAACCATAAGGATTTTTAAAAACATTTGTGTCTAACCATTTAGCTTGGACAATATTAACTCCCCCCACATACCCAATTGATTTATATCCTTCTCTAGCAAGATCACATTCTTTTGTCCATTTCCAATCTCCCCCTAAAAAATTGTAACAGACATTATCTAATTCCAAAATTGGATTCACTAAATCTAAAGATTTTTCAAAATCAGAAAATTCATCTTTTTCCTCAGCCAAACAACATTGAACATGAGTTGGACCTTCACAAAATTTAGGTTCAAATTTAGTTGTACATCCATCTTTATCTAAGATAGTACTCAAACACGTTCCTTCAACACCTTCATTACAACTTTCCCCATAACCTTTAAGTTCTGGTTCCCAAATAACAGTTACAGGACGATAAATTGGAGAAATTTCATATTCTTTTTTTTCAAGAAGTCGAGTATCATAATTTTGGCTAAAAATATTTGCGATATAATTTTTTGAATCTTTCCAACTTTCAAAAATAAAATTATGTCCGCCCGTGGATGAAACTTCATTAGCATTATAAACTTGAATTAAATCGGCCGACTTTAATTCATATTGTTCACGGGGACAATTCACACAATTCCCATCCTCATTTTTATCACAACCACATTTTGAACAAAGAGGTTGACTTAACTCAGTAGAGGAAGAAATTGAATAAACACATTGGGCATTAATTCCCAATTCATCATAAATTGCCTTAACAGAAGCATAACAATCTTCACCACAATCTTTTCCAACTTTTAATTCTGCATATTCAATAATTTTTTCTCTAAGATTTGAAGGAGACATTTTAGAATCTACTACTTTTTTACTATGTAAAATATTAGCAAGTTCCCCATAAAATCCCCCAAGCAAATAATGCAAATAACCATTTTGATTATTCATGAATATTTTTTCAAAAATTCCATTAATAGATTCAATATTTTTTGTTGCATCCTTTTCCGCTTTTAACTTTTCTAAAAACAAAGAAAAATTTTCAGGAGTCATATAATTATTATCTTTCAAAAACTCACTAACATCTCCTTCTAATTCTGTAATAGATTGATTATAAGTTGTTTCAAATTCAACAGCGTCCTTAATACTTTCTGTATCAATCCAACACCTCATTTTTTCATTTCCACAATAACCTACTTCTTCCCATCGGCTGCCTTCTTTTCCATCAAAAACATCACTCCCACTTCCAGGACTATCCGTTGCACAAATTCGAATTATCCCCTTTTCATAAATTGCAGGATCAATTAAACTATCAACCCCCTCTTGGATATTGGGGTTCAATAAACTATAAACATTTGGAGTTCCAGAAATACATTCTTCTTCAGTTTTAATATCCTCATTTGTTGCCTGATTCTTAATATATTGATCCTTAATATAATCAAGTGCAAAATTACTAGTTACTTGGGCAAAACCACATTCTTCCTGATCATTCACAACAACACATAATTCTCTATATCCTTCTGGAGCAGTAAAATCAACCGTTTCACTTGCATATTCTCCCTTAGCAATATAACCTGAAGCAACACTTTTTCCAAAACCAGTTCCTTGAAAATAAGATCCTCCAGGATCCCCCCTCAAATATACTTTAAAATAAGCTCCACGGTCATTACCAGCGTAAATATGATAAAAGACCTTATACTGATTAATTGGAGGAACCGTCGTTGTTGTAAAGGGAATTGCATCAAATTTTGCATTAAATTGTGGGGGGCTATCAGATTCTGTTAAAACATCCAAAACTCCCTGGCCATTAGGGTAAGCGACAGAAACAAAACTTCCACAAGCAGCACTTCCAATCTCTTCAGTACTCCTTGCTTTAAACGCTTTGTAAGAATTTGTAGCATAAAATTGTGTAAAATAACTAATAGAATTTTTAGCATTTTCCCAAGCTGCTTCTATGCCCATATATTCTCCCCCTCCCCGGCTATTTTGTCCAGTTAAAATCCCCATTAATTTTGGAATAGCAAGTTTAGCCAAAGGAAAAGCTTGTCTCCAGAAAAATTCACATAAATAAATACTATGAATCTCATCACACACCCCAATAGTTTCGCCAGTTTCCAAATTATGAACCAAACAATCTTGATAAGCTTGAGCAATAGATAAATAACCATCAATTCCAGCTTTAACACCAGTCAAACAAACTGGGACATAAATACCTTCATTAAAATTTGGTAAACATAAAGCTATACTTCCAATAATTCCAGATTGAATCACGTCGGGAACAGGATATGCTCCACCAAAATCACATCGACTATTTGGACAAATAACAGGATCACAAACATTGAATAAAAGTTTACAATCTTTAGGAGACATATAATCAGTACATTTAATTCCAGGAATATCAAGTGCTGGACTACCAACTTCAAATTGTTCATTTAAAATTGTTGCTTTCTTAACTCCCTCGCCATACAGTCTAGATGATTCATAAATTGCTTTTTGTGCATCATCAACCAATTCTTTAGCCTCAGAAGTTTTCAAACCAGGAAATTGATTATACGGTTGACCAGTTCCAAGATTAATCATTTGACAAATATCATCTCCCAAATTATTATCAAATTGTTCTAATCCATTTTGTCCAACATTACATAACCAAAAACTATTTACTTTTCCAGAATCATCATATGCTCTAATTGTACTTCCAGTTGGAATTGTTTGTTTAATGTAAACATACCATCCATTTATTCGGTCAAAAGGCACCAAAGCTGGAAGTCCTTTGTAAGGATCATTTTCATAATATTTCACTTTTGGTTCTGCATCCTTTGCATAAGCATTGTGATAACTTTTAGAATCATATTTTTGAAAATAATCATATTTACTTTTAATTATATCTGATTTACCTTTTGAAACCTCCAACTTACTTTCATTATATACTTTCCAGATAAAATATTTGTTCTCTTTTGTTACATTTAAAATAACATAATGAAGTGAACCATCAACATAAATTGATTGTATCGGTTTACCCACGGGCATTAAACCAAAATCTGTTGCTGGAACCACATCTCCATCATAAATTTCTGTTTTTGCACCTTCACCAGAATAAATTCTAACAATACTTTTTTCTAAACCAGAATTAACAACATTATTCTGCAAATTTTGCAAAGCCAAATGTTTCTCACTATTTACTCCAACATCTGTTAACGCTTTCAGTAACCTCTGTTTATATGCCTCATTTTCTGGATCTTCCTTTAATAACTCAGAATATAATTCAATTTTTTTTGCTTGTTCTACACTATAAATTCCACTTTCCCAGTTCTCCCCATCTAAAACTTTTTGAACATTATCTAAAGTTTTTATTTCTTTCTCCCCTTCATATACATCTGCCCCTTTAATCCAATTCAAACTTTCATTAACTTTTATAGAATAATCTCCAATAAATTTTGCAGTATCTACAACATTTTGGCCTAACAATTTTTCTTCAGTATAAGGAGATTGTATTTGTTTAATTTCACTATTTTGTTTATTAATTGCAGCAGTTATTTGATTAACCTCTGCATCAATTTTATCTGCATTTTTGAAAAGACAATCTTCTTCACTACTATAAGTTACATCGCCAATTTTCTTGTCCGCGCATTCTTCATACCAACCTCCAGAACCATACATCACATCTTCTCGGGCAATTGTTTTTCCCCCAGCTCCCCCAATTAAATTCTTAACAGTTAAAGCAGCACCAACTCCCAAACAAGCAGTTTTCATTGTTTGAACAACATCACCTAAAGACTCTGACCTCTTTCTCCAATCTTCAATTGTTTTATTTAATTTATCAACCCTATTTTGTGCTTTTTCTGGAGATAACTGAATAGCTCTTTTTTCAACACCAATATTAAAAGAAAAATTAACTTCACTCCCAGCATAATTAATATTTGGAATAACTGAAACCTTGGCTAATTGTTCGATATTAGCTTTCTTTAAAGTAAAAATATAATCACTTCCAAAACTTACTTGAACTCCTTTTTCCAGAACATTTTTTTTGCTTCCTAAAAAATCATATGTGGTTTGAATTTTTGATTTATTATATAAATTAAATTCAAGAACTGCTTCATCCTCATGAACTTCAACTAATTTTATTGAATCCAATGTCCCTTGTGCCCTTAAAAGAATTTTACTTCCAGTTTTAAAATCAGTATCTTTTATTGAAGTAAACAATTCCTGATTTTTTGCCGAAAGCGACTTACCAGATGATTCTCCTACAGAAATAATTAATTTTGATACACTCATCCAATTTTGATTATCTGGTGTCCAAATCCACCCACCATTAGAATATTTTATATGTAATACATTAACTTCCAAAGAAGACTCAACCATAAAAACATGATTTTCTTTAATAAAATCTGTCAAAAGAATTGTAGAATCTTTTTTCATTTTATAATCTTCATTTGTGGCTCCGTCTTTACTCCGAACATTAATTTCAATCCCATAATCTTCATAAGAAGGTTCATAAATTCTTTCGAAAGAAATCCTCTTCCAATTCCCATCAATTAAAACATCTTTTGTAGAAATATCTGTATTCGCCATCTTTTCTAAATCCTCGCAAATTGATAAATCAAGTTTAGTCTCAGAATAAGAACCCATAAATTCTTCGCAAAAAATCCTTACATCACTTTTTTGATGTAATGCATTTGCCAAATTAATTTTCCCATATAAAGACCTTTCACCCAAACTAATCTCTGCTTGGTAAGTTTTATCATCATATTTCTCATTAGAAAAACTATTTGAAACAAGATCATACTCACTCAATGCAGAAGTATAATACTCAGAAGACACCTCTTCTAAAAAGACATTTCCTGCCTCTCCAAAACCTAAAATTTCTATTTCCTTATCATCAAATTTTATTCCCTTATTAAAATGAACATACTTAAAATTTGATCCAGCTTGCATCCAATACCAAAAATTTGAAATTGTTCCAGAAAAAAGACTCGCAATATCTTCAAAATTTCCTTCTTCTAAAGTCAAACTATCAAACAAATTAGCTGCTTGGCTTAATTCAGAATCTCCCAAAACAGGAACATTTTTAGGAATAGCAATAAGATAAGCTCCAAGATCCAATGGATTTCCTGTTTCAAAACCATCCACACTTTTGGTGGAAACGTAAGCTAAATAGACATATTTTCCCTCAGTTGTATTAAAAATTTTCTCTCCAACTTTATAATTTTTAGAAACTCCATTAACGCTCAAATTAATACTGGGTGTAATTCTTAAAGAAAAAGTTCCCATTCTTTCATCGTCATTACAATTTAATTTAACAACTTGATTCAAACCAATTTTTTCAAGATCAACAACTTTACATTTATTTTCTAAAAAAGTTTCTCCTTTCTTTAATTCAATTGATTCAGAATTAATAAGTAATTTTGCTCTCGCATCAGGAGATTCAATTCCATCTAAACGAAATTTAACCGTTGCTAAACAATCAAACCCTGGTAAAAACATATCCCCTGAAGTTTCCCCAACATCCAAATTTAATTGAGCAACTTTTTGTTTATCATTTTGTCCTGAAGAACTCATTCCAACAAGATTTTCATTTCTTCCAGAATATATTACAATTGAAGCACCAGTGTTATCTACATTTTCTGCTCTCAAAAACCCTTTTCTATCAAAAAAAGCATATTGTCCATATCGAGAACTAAATTCAGAATCACTCATTGCAGGAAGATAAAATGAATGACGTCTCAAACCAAAAGCTCCTTCCAAATCGTACCTAATTTTTGCACTTAAAGTTCCATTAACTCGGCAAATTTCACTTAATCCTTCCTTCTTACAATTTATTAAAGCGGATTCATTTTTTTGTTGCCTTAACCAAATAACTGCATAACCAATATTATCCCACATCATGTTATTCAATTTTCTATTTTCTCCAAGTGCAGAATAACTAGGATGAAAACCAATTGTTCTAACTTCGGGAGGATATATGCTTCCAGCAAAATTAATAGAATCTATTGCTTCAATATTTACCAAAGGATTAATTTTAATTGCACTCAATTCGCAAAATACTGGCACATCCTGTTCTTCAAGTAAATCACTTCTAACTACTGCTGGCGTACAACCCAAAAGAGGAATTTGAACAACAAAATCTGTTCCTTCCTGACACATATCTGTATTAAAAGACATTAATTCATCCATTTGAAAAACCCCGGTTCTAGATTCAATAAATTTAGAATCCGAACTCATATACGCTGAACCAAGTCCAATTAATAAAATAAAAACTAATAAAATTCCAAAAAGAAATTTATTATTTAATCTCATAAATTCACCTCCAATTCACTCACTTCAAAGAGTAAATAGTTTTGTTGTAATTCTTCTAATGTTTTTGGAATATTTAGTCCAGGGGAATTAATTAAAATCCTTCCCTCCCCATCCAATTCTGAATCTAAAAAGAAATAATCAATAGTTCCTCCCCCAATTAAAACATCACTAATATCTTGTTCAGGAAATACAATATCAAAACATTCTGTTTTTTCAAGTCCAATCAAACTTCCAACACCTGTGCTTGGAATAGTCACACATTGTTCTTGAACAGTCTCACCAAAACTAATACTTGATTCCCCATAAATTGTAATTTGAATCTCATAATTTCCTTCACTCAACTTCACTTTATTGTTTTCCGGATAAATAAGAGTTTGAGTATCTTCCTCCCCAATAAAACTAATTATTACTTTTTTAGAAAAAGGTTGATTTTCCAAAGTTAATGAAATTTCTTTTTCGTATTCCCGATATAAAACAGCAACGCTGCTTCCAGGATTAACACTAGAATACATAAGCCTCAAATCACGATAACCTTCCGATTTGATAATTAAATCACCGTTAGCACATTGGGGTAAAAGGTCTTTCAATTCACCATTAACAGTCTTTCCAATTTCACAAGTAGATCCAAAACATTCATAAGAAATTTCTGCATCAATGGACTCAAGATTTGTATCAAAAACATTAACAGTAATTAAAGTGTTTTTATCCGAACATAAATCAATAATTTCGGGAGCAATAGAAACACCTTCTTTTGCTTTTCTTGGAACATTTCCTTCAATTGCCACACTCATTGGAAATTGGAATACTTCATCTCCTTTTGAGACTTGAGCTAAAACGGGATAACGAACATTGTAAACATAATGGTAGGGGACATAACAAAATCCTAAAATACCCAACCCATTTTGATTCCCCACAGGTTTAGAAATCAATAAACTTCCCTCAGTGGGATTCACTTCCAAATAATTTGGCCAAGTTTGTGAAGTCACAAAATTAACTTTAACATTAGTAGGTAAATTTTCAACTAAAAAATAATCTTTTTTACCACCAATATTCTTTAAAGATAAAATATTCACTTCTAAAGCTTCCCTTATTTCTTGAAAAACTTGTTCTGCTCCCCAGGTTAATGGAGAACAGGTTAATTCAACCCCATCAACTGGAGCATAAAGTCGCAAAACATCAACAGAATAATTTTCTAAAAACAAACTATTTTGTTCTTCTTCATAAACAGCCATGGCAGCCCCATAAAGTTCACCCAATTGAGATTTAACTTCAATTACATGTTCATTAATTAAGAAAGTATCAAGATCTCTTTCCATAGATAAATCCATTTCTAAATTCACCGTTACTGTTTCATCTTTAATAATAACTTCTGCTTTAGGTTCCCCCCTAAAAATTTGAAAACCTTGATCTACATAATCATTCAAATTACAAGAAATTATTCTTTCCTCAACAAATTTTGCAATTTCTCCTTCAATCATTTTTTTAGAAGGGACATTTTCTCTAGGAATATTAGAACCAGAAACATAATACCAGTAAGGAATTTCAATTCCTGCAAAAGTTAATTGAGATGAAAATGGTTGATAACGAGAACCTGGTTTAAAATCTGGAAGATCAATATATCCGCCCGTACTTTCAACTAAAGAAATTCCCGTATATGTTGCCTCTTCTAAACAAGATAAAAAACTTGATTGAATTGGAGAAATATTTTCTGGAATAACTTGTTTTCGAAGCGTATCCTTAAAAACAAAATAACCTCCAACTAAAACAACAATAACCAAAGCTATTATTATAAAAATAGTCACTTGTCCCCTCTTATTTTCACACCCCTTAAACATAACTAAAAAATGAAAAACGTCTATATAAATATTATTGAATTCTAAAGGATTGAATCTCGTCTAGAAGTTTTCATTAATTGTTTAAATGCAGCAAAAAGCAACAATAAACCCCCAACAAAAAAAATCAAATTATTAAATTTTAAAACAAATTCTGGAACAATCAAGAAAGATATTTGGAGATTAATAAAATAAATGGCAAATATGACATAAACTGCAAATAATAAAATCCTATTCCTAAAACCCCTTTTCTTAGCCATAAAATAATAATAAAAACAAACTATTTAACCTTTTTCGTTGATCCCCCAAGAACTTGTCCCCAATTTTCATCCAACACTTCAAATTCAAAATCTCTCTCATCTACTTTAGATAAATAACATAAATCATCAAAAAAATTCTTTGGCATAACCCTTAATTCAATAAAATAATTCTTCAAAGTCGAATAAGGAATATCAAATCCAAATTGATTTAATGCTCGTAAAGAAGGACAATTAAGTTCTTCCAAAACTTTTTTTAAAAATTTTCTCTGCTCTCCTTTTTTAAACTTTATTCTTTTCATTTTAACTACGGGACCACTACGAACAAAAACTTTATAAACTAATTCCTCACATTAAAAATATGAAGATTCCAAAAACAACAAACAGGTTTTGTCCTTATTGTAAGAAAAAAACGGAACAAAAAATAAAAAATATCGGTACAGGATTTGCAAGAGGAACCATGACTCGTGGTGGTGGAAAAGCAAGAGCTAAATTAAGAGGGATTGGAAGAGGAATTGGTAACTTGGGAAAATGGGGCTCTAAACCCGCAATTACAAAAAATAAAAGAAAATCCAAAACAACTAAAAAGACAAACATAATGTACACTTGTAAAGAGTGTAAAAAATCCAAATATCAGAAAAAAGGACAAAGGGCAGGAAAAGTAATACAAGAATAAAATGGCAATAGCAAAAAAGAAAAAAAGGTTTTTCAATATCGAAATGCCTTTAATAAAAAAACAAACTCAACTTCAAGCATATGAAATAAAAGATTTGGATAATCGATTCATTAAATATGATTTAACTAGAATTTTCAAAGGAAAATCCATGTTAATTACATTCAAAACAAAAGTTATTGGCGAAGAAGTAATAACTCAACCAAGAGAATTAAGATTAATGCCTTATTATCTAAGAAGAATGGTTAGACGTGGAACAAATTATGTTGAAGATTCATTTTCAACAGAATGTAAAGATGCAATAATTAGAATAAAACCCTTTTTAGTTACAAGAAGGAAAGTTTCAAGAGCCGTAAGAAAAGCTTTAAGAAATAAAGCAAAAGAAGAATTAGTTAAATGGGCCAAAGAAAATTCATCAGAAAATTTATATGCTGACGTTCTAAGAAATAAAATTCAAAGAGAATTGAGTATTATCTTGAAAAAAATTTACCCTTTATCCTTGTGTGAAATAAGAGTTTTGAAAGTTGAAAAAGATAAAGAAGAAAAAACTGAATAGTTTTGAACAATAACTTTTAAAAAACCTGTTTCTAATAATATTCTATGCCTGTATAGCTCAGTGATAGAGCGGCTGCCTTGTAAGCAGTAGGTCGTGGGTTTGAATCCCTCTACAGGCTTATTTTTTCTTTCCCTTAAATCTTTCCCGAAAAAGAAAATAAATTCCCCCCAATAAAATAAATCCAAAAATAACCAAAAACCAATAATCTTGTTTTTTCTTCAATTCAAAAGATTGTTCAAAATAATCTTCTACTCCACCACCATAAATTGTTCTTAAAATAACAACATATTTTCCTGGGAGAATATCTAATCCCAGAAAACTTTCTTTAACCAATTGTTCTGTTTCTACAATAGTTTCAAGATTATCACGATAAACTTCTAAATCATTTTCATCAAAAATGATAAATGTTAAATTTACAAGAGTTGCTCCTTCTCCAAAATTTTCAAAAACCACATTTGCAACTAAATCCTTAGAAGAATAAACAACATCCTCTTCCAATTCTAATTTAATATCAAAAAGTTGTTTTAATAAATATCCCAATGAACTAGCCTCTTTTATTTCAAAATCTCCTTTGAAAGAATCATCAATATTCAGATAAGACACCCCCAAAACCAGGAAATATTTACCTGAATCCAAATTTATTTCCTGAGTAGCTTTTTTATCAAAATTGCCTTCAAAAATAAAACTTTCTGAGACAATTAATTCTTCCTCACCAAAATAGATTGGATTTCCTAAATCATCAAGAATTAAATAATTTAATTTGACCTTAACGGGTTGGATAGAATTGACTTCAAACAATAATGCATAATTTAAATCCCAAAGTCGATAAATTTCATTTTCATTCATTTCAAAAGAAATATTCATGACTGTGGAAGTAAAATTTAATTGATCTCCTTGTTTTTCCAAAATCCCCGTCAAAGGAACATTTCCAGTTATGGGAATTTCATTTGAATCAAAAAAATAAAAGCCCAAAATAGAAAGAAAAAGAATTCCCAAAAAAATAATAAAACTCGTCCAAAATTTCATTTTATTTTCCTCAACTTGTAAACTTTTGCCATCCCAATCTTACGAATTTCAACCTTTTTTGCACCCTCTAATTTTGCAAGTTCAGTTCTAATAGAAGAACGAGAAAAAGAAGATAATTTAACAATTTCAGTAATAGTTAAACCTTCAACTCTGCTCTCCAATAAAGAAACAATTTTGTTAATGATTTCATCACCCATTTTATTTTTATTATTAATCACAAGATTGTAACCAACATCATAAACAATTAAAAAAAATTTATTAGTTTAATTCTTTCTAAATCATAAAAAAACAAATCATTTGCCAAAATATTAAAAATAGAGATAACCAAAATTGTATAATAACATCATGACACAACATTAATTAAAATAAATTTTACAAATAAGAAAATCTAATTGCAAAAGGTTTTTTAAAAATTTTTATATCTACTAGTTTTAATTTTTTTTCAAAAATATAATTCAAGTAACCATTTATTAAAAAAGCTTGATAAAATTCCGTATTTTTATCTATTGGAGGAAATAATAAAGTACAAAGAATCTTTTGATCTTCTCTTTTAACATAAGGTATTCCTTGCCCCATTGCAGAAAAAAGATTATCAAAACATCTTATCTTTTCTGATAAATTTTTGCCGGTAATTATTTTTCTTGCTATTTTTTCTGAATTATTTATCAAATTTTTTGATAATATTCTTTTTTGATTAATTCTAAAAAAATGTTCAATAACAAACCGCATAAAACTTCCATCAAAAGGGATTACTGTTTTATTTAACAATTTAAATGTATTTATTTTTTTTTCGAAAGAGATTTTTTTAAATTTAATAAAATCTTGTGTTGTTTGAATCTTTTTATTAAGAATGTGAGGTTTAGGAAAATTTAATTTTTCAAAATTATTAATGGATTTGAGAGGGAGAAATTTCCAACTTTCATCGAGAGAAACAACCCTAAAAAATGCTCGACATTTTTGTGGGTGCTTAGAACAATTAGAAAATCCTTCAACCGGTTTCATCATTAAAAAACTCAAAAAACCAGCAAAAATACCCACAAAAAGTCCCCTTTCTTCACTAAATTTACAAACAAGCTTATTTTTTCCCTCTAAAAAAAGATCCCCATTCTCCTTTTCAAAAAAAACCTTTTTACATAGCAAAGTCCCATTTTTATCCCCCATTGAACCCCAATGTTTAAAGATAATTTCCAAATTTCTTATAGATTTAGATTTCCTTCCAATAGAAGAAAAATAATAAAACCCCCACTCTTTCCCCAGATTATACCAGAAATTAAATGATTTTTCTATACCTAGTTTTTTTATGGTTTCTTTTTGAAGTTTTACAACAACATCTTCAAATTCAAAAACAAGACGTTTCTTTGTTTGATTTTTTGAATCATTTGCAAATTGATTAATTAAAACACCAGGCCTATTTAAAATAAGAATTTTAGAAAAAATCCAATTAAATAAAATTCTTTGATCCGTTTCTCCAAAGATTTCATTTTTATTATCCATTTTGCAAAAAAAATGATACAAAATAAAAGAATCCAAACTATTTAATATCTATTTAAATTTGATTTTCACTCAAAATTTTTATTCCTTCTGAATTGATTTCATAAAATTTACTTTCTTTATGCTGATTTGTCCACCTCATTTTGGGAATAATAATTCTCCTTTCAATAACTCCCAAATCTAAATAATCTAATTTAATGATTCCATCAACCAAGTAAGGGATATTATAATCTAAATTTATCAAAGTATTTTCATGTTTTTCTAAAATTAACAATGTATTCAAACTCTCTTTTCTGAAATAAGAAAAAGAAGAATTTATCATTCTTCGAGCACCCAAATAATCTCCCTCTCCACAATTTTTTTCCAAAGAATCAAAAAAACAATTAAAACTATCGATAACTAATCTTTCTATTTTATCATCTTCTTTTACTTTTTCCAAAAGATCAAAACTAATCTTTTCATATTCTGAATAATTAAAACATTTAATTATAATTAATCCTTTTTTTTCATATTCAAAAAATTCTTTAGAAAAATCAAACCCTTTAATCATATTATCTATATTTCTTCTAGGTTCTTCTAAATTAATATATACTGATTTTTCCCCATTTCTTGCCCCCCCAAGTAAAAAATGCAAAGCAAAAATAGATTTTCCAACCCCTGGAGAACCAGAAATTCCAACAACGCTACCTTGAGGTAAACCTCCTTCAATCATTTCGTCAATTTCCAATATTCCTATATTTTTTCTTTTCATTTCAATTTTTCCCCAGTAAGATAAGATTCCATATTCATAATTTAATTTTATCAACCATATATATAAAAATTATCCTATTTTCAGTATCAATCCTCTGACATTTAACTTTTTCATTAAAAGTTAAATTTTCTCGAAGTTCCCTGGGAATTAAAAAATATTTTGTTGCTTCATTTGTTCCTCTTTGGGATAAATTTGCCTTTATCTCCGCAGAATCTTCTGAAAAAAGATGAATATTTTTTATATGTCCCTTTAATTTTAAAGATTCTTCATAATCTAATTGAACTTCGATTGTAACCTTGTCATCCCTTGTAGTCTTTATTCCCATTATTGAACCCATTTTATTTTTAATATTTCAAAGTTTAAAAAATGTACTTTTCTCTATATTTTATACAAAAATAGACAAATATATAAATAATATTTGATTTAAGGGATAAATAAAGGGGAAAAATTTGCATTATTTAAAAAACAATGGGACAAATCATTAATTCAAAAACACTTCCAGATAAAACAGTTCTTTACAAAATCATGTTAGATCAAGAAGAAATATATAATTTAAAAGGCCACATGAAAAATATTCATTTATTTAGTTCAAAATTATGTTCCCATGAATCACAAATAAATACTCGGGGAAACAAAGGGGTCACAAAATATTTCAAAATTCCCTTGAGTATCCGTTCAAGAAAAAAACACTCAGGAAAATTGAATTATCAAAAAATTGAAACTTCTTCCAAAATATTCTATCTATATACTTTAGAAAAAGAAAAAGAAAACAAAGAAAAATAATTTAATTATTTCAATTTAACTGCAGTTCCATATGCAAGCATTTCTGAAGCTCCTTGCATAATCATCGAAGTCATAAATCTAACTCCAATAATTGCATCTGCTTTCAATTTTATTGCTTCATTAATCATCCTATTATAAGATTCTTCTCTGGAATGTGTCGTCATTTCGGTATATGTTTTTACTTCCCCACCAATTAAACTTTTAAAACCAGCACCAATATCTCTACCAATATTTCTCGCCCTAACAGTATTTCCCTTAACAACCTCCAAAATTTCAACAACTTTTTTCCCCGGAATTTCTAATCCAGTAGTTACAATAATTTTATTATTCATTTTTAACCTCCTTGAAATTTATTTGCTCAATTTGATCTTCTTTTTTGTTAAACATAATTACAAGACCAATAACAAAAATAGGTAAACCATGGGCCCAAGAAAAGAAAGTGTCTTTTCCTTCAATAAATAAGGGAATACCCATTAACAAAAAACCAAATAATCCTACAAAAAATCCAAAAATGATTCTCCTTTTCATAATAAAAAAACTTCTCAAAAATTAATAAACCTTACCATTTACCAATCTTTTCATGAAATACTTTAATCCAGCCATCAACAGTTTCTAAAATAATTTTTCTTATTTTTTCCTTATTCTTTATTTGATATAAAAAAATATACCCCCCAACAGACTGATTAATTTGTCCTCTCCTAAGAAGTCCTTTTTCGTGCATTTTTTTCACAGCCCTTTGAATTGTTGATTTATCTAATTTTAATTTTTTTGATAAATTTTCTGTAGTAAATTCACGATCATTTTCAATCAAAAAATTTAATAAATTAAATTCCGATTTGCTCAAGCCCAAACTACATTTGATTACTTCTTCCAAATCAAATTTTTTGCATGCAAAATCTATCATTTTTAATTCAAATTTTTAAAAATTTGATCAATTTTTATTTTCAACTGATCTCCACCCACATATCCAATAATTCTTCCAACCTCTTTTTGGTCTTTAATAACCACCAGAGCGGGAATTCCCTGAATACCAAACTTCATAGCCAATCCTTCTTCTGCTTGAGTATCAAGTTTCAGAAAATTTAATTTTCCTTCATATTCTGAACTCAAAGTTTCAAAAACTGGTTTCATCATTTGGCATGGACCACACCAATCAGCATAAAAATCAATAATTACTGGAAAACTTGAATTTACAACATTTTCTTCAAAATTATTCAAATTTAATTGTTTTACTGTCATTTTTTATTCTCCTTAATATTTTGTTAGCGAAAATATTTCCGCAAAGGATTGCGAAACAATCCTGGGACCGAAGTAAATCAAAAAGATATACGTAATTTCAAATCCTTATACTGCATTTAAATTGCAGTACTTTATAAAGACTTTCAAGAACGGTAAAATAAACAATAAATTTAACACAACTTGAAATTATTTTTCCATACTTTCTGCTTTTTTATCTTCAACAAGAATCTGGGCAATCTCTTTTGGAAGATTTACAAATTGGCCAACATTATAGGGCCCAAATTTTTCGCCTGTTGGAGCAACAAACTCTTCAATTTCTTCTAAAAATACAATTAAATCATTCTTCTGTGAATCTTCATCTTTTTCCCCGGTTAAAATTTCATTTAATTTCTTGTCAGACCTCTCAATACATTGCATCAAATCTTCAAATAAACTTTTTTCAATTAAGAGCATATTATCAAAATCTTGTTTAGAAATACCTGTCTCACTTGCAATCAAAACCAAATTTAAAATTTTCTTTCTTCTCCGTCGAAGTAATTCTTGAAATAAAGTAATAGCATTTTCTAATTGTTTCTTTGTCTTCAATAAAACATCAGAAAAAACATCATTTTCTTTTGAAGCTGCATCTCTTTTTTCTTTCAAATAAATAGCAACTTCTTTAACGAAACTCTTTTGAATTGGCTGTAGATTTTCAGAATATCTCTCTTTTTTTGCTGCTTCATAAATATCTTTGTACGTGATCATGCATTAATCAAAATCTCTTCTCTTTTAATTATTATTGTCCTACTAAAAGATAAAAACAATTATTTAACAAAACCAACCTTCTTCAATAAATCCTTCCCTAAAATTCTTTTGAGACTCCCCTTACGAGCCCCATGTTCATTAAAATATTTTCTTTCTTGGGGAAGTTTTCCATTATATAATAAAACAGGCACAGGATCAGCAGAATGATTTTTGAGTTTGCAAGGAGTTGAATGATCTCCCGTTATTAAAATTTTAATTTTTCTTTGAGGACAACTCCTAACTAAAAATTTAAAAAAAGTTTTATCCAAATATTCTATCATTGCCTTCTTTTCTAGAGGCTTATTATCATGTCCAGGAAGATCCGTTTCTTTAAAATGAATATAACAATATTCTGATTTATTAAAATTCTTTTTAAGAACCTTGATTGAATGCCTAACTGATTTTTTTAATCCATCCCATAAATTTTTGTATGCATCAAGCCCTTTCAAAGAAGGATACGTGAAAGAAAAATTATTCATTCCACTCAATTCTGAAAATCCAACTTCCAAAGGCATTGAATGAGTTGAAATCCAATTTTTATATTGTTTTAATTTGGGTTTTTCCACCCCAGGATTTCGAACCAATAAATAATTTGCAGGCAAAAGTCCCCTATTTTTTCTTTCAATATTTACTGCATGATTTCTTAAAACATCATAAGCTAAAATTAAAAATTCATTCAAAACATTTGCAGTATGCTTAGCATTTTCTGTTTTAACTAAAGGCTGACAAGGAACAATTTTTTCGATTTTTTTTGAAATCCCTTTTTGATAAGTTATATCGTCTCCCGCAATTTTATCTGAAAAATTTCCACGAATAACTAATACTGCCCGATGTTGAACTGTCGGAACAAATTCAAATTTATAGGAAAATTCTATTTTATTGATTGATTCTGCCAATTTCCTTGCTTCTTTATTGCTTAAAGTTCTACCAGCTCGGCGACCTACAACGTTTCCTTTTTCTAAACTACCAATTGTTCCAAAATTAACTCTTAATGCTAAATCACCCTTATTCAATTTCAAACCAGCTCCTGCTGCTTCGAGCCTCCCCCTAGTAGAATCGGATAATTCATTCCTAAAAAAGGTTACAATGGCTTCATCTGAACCTGGAGAATAACCGGGCTTAATCGGATACATATAACCCATCTCCCCCCGAGTTGCCAAAAAATCTAAATTGGGAGTATTTGCAGCTTCCAAAGGCGTTTTACCCCCAAGTTGCTTATTATCTAAATCTCCCACCCCATCCATAATTACAAAGATACCTTTCATTTGAATTCCTTTAAAATTTGGATGATTAGAAATCTTCGATTTCATTTTAATTTTGACCTCTTTTTTCATATTCTAAAAAATAAAAGATTCTTTATAAAAATTTACATTAAATTAAAATTAACAAGATTTAGAAAACACACATCTAAACCAATAAAAAGTTCTTTTCAAAAAATTTGACTCAAAAGTAACTTCTGCAAAAAGAAGTCCTTGATTAGAATTGATCGGACCAGTTACCAAAATATTTTCAAAAAAAGACCCCCTTTCAACAATCTCTCCATTCATGTTTAAAGAAAACGAATTTTCAGAAAGATCCTCTAAAAAAATCTCATAAATCTTATTGTTAAGATTCAGCCCTACATCTCCTCCTCCAAGATAAAACCTACAAATCTTTGTAGAATTATCAACTCTCGTATCTTCCTTTTTGGAATAACAATAAGAATTAGCATCAATATTTGGAATTATATCAAACAATACTTTACTATTGTGAATTTTTAAAAGATCATAATCAATATCTTTAATTATTAAAAAAGATCCATCTTTCAAAGTAATTTGTTGATTTTCGACAAGCAAAAATGTTTCCGAATCTTCTAGAAGGGTTGTTCCCCCAACCATTAATTCAACATGAGAAGAATTCATCAGCCCCCAAGCCCTTATCTCATAAAAAACTCCCGGGTCAATCCACGCAGAAATTCCTCCCATAAAATAGACTTCACAACTGCCTTCTTTAGAACAAAAAGATTCTCTATTTAAAGCCAAAATTTCATAACCAAGTTCTACATTATTTAATTCAGAATTTTCTGAATAATAATTTATTTTCTCGATTTTTAATTTAACATTTCCATTACCGATTGTATAAAATTCTTGTTCTTTTAGAAAAGGTGTATCTTCAAAAAGATCTTTTCCATTTAAATTTAATTTAACTTTTTCAGAATCAATAAAATTTAAACTCATTGAAAAAGGTTGCGCGAAACTTACTGCAGGAACAATTACACTTGCTGGTTTTTCAAGATACAAAACACAATTGCCTTCACTAAAACAAGAAGACTCTTGCGCATTAACAAGTCCGAGAAAAAAGATTATGAAAAATAGTATAACAAAAATCCCCTTCATCATTTTGACCTCTTTTTTCATATTCTAAAAAAGAAGTTATTGTTTATAAAAATTTAGGTTAAAACAAAAATAAAACCAAAAGCCCAACAGCCAGAATAAACAAGAAAGACCAAACAATCATTCTTCCAAATTTCTTCCCCCCAAGAAAATATGCCAAACCAGCTTTAACTAAAGTGTTTGAAGCTGCGGCTAAAATAATCGCAGTTGTTGCTACAAAATTACTAATCACTCCATTTTTACTTAACGAAGCCATAGATAATGTAATCGCATCAACATCAGCAAGACCAGACAAAATACTTGTAGCATAAATTCCTATTGAACCAAATAATAACTGGGCAATTTTTGAAATTAATAAGATAAAAGCAAAAAACAATCCAAACTTTATTGCTGGTTTTAATGCAAAAGGTTGTTTAAATTCAATTTTTTTGGCTTTCTTCTTTTTATCTCTTCGTCGGTAGAAAAAATAAGCTACAATAAACCCTGCAAGAGCCATAAATATCATGGGAACAAATAAAGTAGATAAAAGAGAATTATTTACAACCGCAACTTCAAAAATAATCCTAATAAAGGTTACAGCTGTTGCTAAAATTACTGCAAGAACGAATGGAAAATAATTTCCTTTATTATTTTTACTTTCTCCAGCCATTGATAAAGTCACTGCAGTTGAAGAAACGAGCCCCCCCACAAAACCTAAAACCCCATAACCTTTTTTTGAGCCAATAATTTTAACTAAAAAATAACCTAAAAAACTAAGCCCTGAGACAAAAACTACCATTAACCAAATATGTGCTGGGTTAAAGACTGTTAATTGTGAGAGAAAATTTCCTTTCAAACCAATACCTATTAAAAGATCACCTAATCCCGGAATATCCAAGGGGGAATAATTTTTATTGGGTAAAATTGGTAAAACAACTAAAGAGACAATTGCAAATTTGATTACTGCAAATAATTCTTTCTTTTCCATTTTTTGAGCAATTTGATGAAATCTTTCTTTAAATGTTAAAATTGCCGTAATAATTATTCCTAAAATAACTGCCAATTGGATATAACCTGTTGTACACATCACACCAAGAATATAAACCAAAATTCCACTAATTTCAGTTGTAGCAGACATGTCTTTGGATTTCATATACCCCAAAACGTAAGAAACTGCAATTATCAAAACTACTCCTATGAAACCTACAATTACAAAAATTGAAGTTATTCCCTCGGATAAATACCCCATCATTCCCCCAAACAAAGTAATTAAAATAAATGTTCTAAAACCTGCAAATCTTTGAATGTGTTCTTTTTGTTGAGAAAACTCTCGTTGAAGCCCAATTAATGCTCCTAAGAAAATGGCTATCACCAAACCCCAAAATTCCATAAGAAATAAAATAAAAAAAAGTATATAAATGTTTAGAGATTTTAAAAAACATGTTCGGAAAATTAAAAAACAAATTAAAGGAATGGACAAAAAAAGTCGCAGAAGTAAAAGAAGAAATAACTGAAGTTGTCGAAGAAACAAACGAAGAGAAAGGATTTCTAAAAAAAGTATTTTCAAAAAAGAAAGAAAGAAAAATTGAAGAAAAACCAAAAGAAGAGATAATTGAAAAACCAAAAAAGAAAAAAGAAATTTCAAAAAAGAAAAAAACTAAAAAAAAAGAAATCGACAAAACAATTGAAAAAAAATTAAAACAAGAATTAAAAACAGGAGAATATATTGAACCAAGGAAAAAATTTGATATTGCTCAACAATCCTACCAACCAGATTTAGATAAACTGAAAAAACCAAAAGAGAAGAAATCTTTTTTGCAAAAATTAACTTCCAAAACAAAAATAATATCTGAAAATGAATTTATGGAATATTCAGAGGATTTAGAAATGATTCTTTTAGAAAATAATGTTGCACTTGAAGTTGCAGAAAAAATAATAGGTAAGCTAAAATTAAAAATTGTTGGTAAAGAATTAAATAAAAAAGAAATAATTGAATTAACCACAAAATCCTTAAAAGAAATAATTGAAAAGATTTTAATTGAACCATTCAATATTCTTGAAGAAATAAAAAAGAAAGAAAGTCCTTATGTAATGATCTTTTGTGGTATTAATGGAGTTGGAAAAACAACACAAATTGCAAAATTTGCAAGTATGCTAAAAAATAAGGGTTTAACTTCAGTACTAGCTGCGGGAGATACATTTAGGGCTGCAGCAGTTGAACAATTAAAAAAACATGGAGAAAATTTAGATGTAAAAGTAATTGCACATGATTACGGGAGCGATCCTGCAGCAGTAGGATTTGATGCAATAAAATATGCAGAAAAAAATAAAATAGATGTTGTATTAATTGACACAGCAGGAAGAATCCACACTGCAACAAATTTACTTCAAGAAATGGCCAAAATTAAAAGAGTTTGTAATCCAGATAGAACTATTTTTGTCGGAGAATCAATCACAGGTAACGACGCAGTTGATCAAGTAAAAGCATTCAATAAAAATATTGGAATAGACGGGATATTTTTATCAAAAGCAGATATTGATGAAAAAGGTGGAACTGCTCTCTCTGTGGGCTATGTGACAAAAAAACCAATAATATATCTTGGAACTGGACAAAACTACGAAGACATTGAGAAATTCGATAAAAAATTATTCATTGAGAAATTAGGATTATAAAAACAAAAACATACTCTCTTACAACAAAAATAATTATAAATAAAACGCTCTTTTAATTTATATGAATAATTTTGAGGATAAGGTCCATGTTGAAGGAACTTTAGAAAAAGCACTTAAAATTCATGAATTGATGAAAAAATTACCTCCTAGCACTTTTCCAAGCATAGAATCTGAAATCGGAGAAAAAATAATGTTAAAATCAAATCTAATAAAATCTAGTGGAGGGGAATTAAAAGAGTTGACAATAAATTATCTTAAAGATTCCTCAGAGCCAGATAGAAGAATTAACTTGCCCTCCGAGAGCACATATATAGAAAGGGGCAAATCAACTGAACTAGAATTCCAATACGAAAATAACCAATATAGAATAATATTAAAAGAATAATTTTTTTCAAACCCAAAAAACCTATAAATCCTAAATTCCCCTTATTTCTATGTTAGAAAGATTGGGAAATGCATTAAAAAAAGCAACTGACAAAATATCAAATGCAATTCTATTGGATAAGAATTTAGTAGATGGAATTGTCCGAGAATTGCAACGTGCATTAATTGAAGCAGATGTTTCAATTTTACTTGTAAAAGAATTATCTCAAAAAATAAAAAAGATAGCTTATGATGAAAAAATTAAAGGAATAGAGAAAAAAGAACATTTAATCAAAGCCTTACACGATGAATTAATTATAATTCTGGGGAAGAAAAAAGAATTAACACTAAAAGAAAAAGGCCAAACAAAAATAATTATGTGTGGACTTTATGCTGCAGGTAAAACTACAACAACCGCAAAAATCGGTAATTACTTCCAAAAAAGAGGAAAGAAAGTGGCATTAGTGGGTTTAGACGTTTGGAGACCCGCAGCAAAAGAACAATTAGAACAATTAGGAAAACAAAATAATCTTGCAGTGTTCACCGTTCCAGAAAACGATTCAGCAGTAAAAAATTACAAAAAGATTAAACCAAAATTAGACAAATTTGATTTGATAATTGTGGATACTGCGGGAAGGCATGATTTAGACAAAGAATTAACAAAAGAAATTAAAGATTTAAATAAATTAATCAAACCAGATGAAACAATTTTGGTAATGCCAGGGGACATTGGTCAAGCTGCAAAAAATCAAGCAGAAAAATTCGCAGATATACTAAATATAACAGGAGTAATAATTTCCAGAATGGATTCTACCGCAAAAGGGGGGGGTGCTCTAACTGCATGTGCAGAAACAAAATCCGAGGTTTACTTTATTGCAACAGGTGAAAAAATTAATGATTTGGAAAAATTCAATCCAGAATCTTTCTTATCTCGTCTTTTGGGAATGGGAGATTTAGAATCATTAATGGAAAAAATAAAATCAGTAACTGATGACAAGAAACAAAAAAAACTCGAAGAAAAACTAAAGGAAGGGAAATTCACCCTAACTGACGTGGTTGAGCAAATTAAATCTATGAATTCAATGGGTGGAATGGATAAAATGATGTCAATGATTCCAGGGGCTAGTAAAGCAAAAATTAACAAAAGTCAATTAGAAGAACAACAAAAAAAAGTTACAAGATGGGAACACATTATTAATTCCATGACTGAAGCAGAAAAAGAAAATCCCGAATTGATTAAAAAAGAAACTTCAAGAATTGGAAGAATTGCAAAAGGAGCAGGAGTAAACAACTCTGAAATTCGTTCACTAATAAAACAATATGATATGCTCTCAGGAATGGTTAAGGGAACTCAAGGAATGGACATTGGTGAAGGTATGAATGAAAAACAAATGCAAAAAATGATGAAGAAATTTGGTCGTGGAATGAAAGGTATGAAACTTTAGGTAAAAAAATAAAACAAAGTAAAAACCCCTCCTTTTCAGGAGAGGATATTTAATTTTCTTTTCTAGATTAAGATTAACTAAAATCATAAAAGACAAAATAACAAGCTAAAAATAAAGCACATAAAAACATAAATGGCAAATACAATAATAAAAAACAAAAAACATTGAAATAATTCTTTAATATTCATCCCTTCGAGAATTTCAAATCCAATCCCCATTCCGGGAAAAAAAGAAGCTACCAAAAAAGAAAGTACAATTCCAGTTTGGAGGGAAGACCATAAACACTGTAAAAATTCTAAAGATACATTCATAACATTAAGATTTAAGATTAATAATTTATTTAATTGATAAAATAATTTACAAAGTAAAAACTAGAAAAACGCCTTTGCGTCTTACTTAGAGAAAAAAATCCTAAACGGAAATTCTTCAAAATTTGCAAACTTAATACAGTAAACAAATATATTTCACAATTCTAAATCGAAAAACAAAATAACTTCACAAATCTAAAGCGATAAGTAAAGAACGTTATACAAATCTAAGTCGATAAGTAAAAGTTTCATTTAATTTTTTTAAAAATATTTTATTCATTTTATTTTATCCTCAACCCCAACTCTCCCTTATATCAATCTCCTCTCCAATATTGGAAAGTTATTTAAAATAAAATTTCTCCATAAAAATATGGAAAAAAAAGCATTAGAAGGATTAGGATTGACAAACGCAGAAGCAAGAATATATTCGACTCTTTTAGGACTCGGTTCATCAAAAGCAGGAACACTCATAGATAAAACAAATCTCCAAAGCAGTACAATCTATCACGCATTAGGTGCTTTAATTGAAAAAGGAATTGTTAGTTTTATTTCAGAAGGAAAAATAAAAACCTATTCTGCAGAATCTCCAAATATTCTTTTAGAATTACATGAAAAAAAGAAAAAAGAATTCCTTGAAATACTTCCAAAATTAAAAGAAAAACAAATCCTCTCAAAATACAAACAAACAGCAAAAATTTACAAAGGAATAAAAGGCCTTCAAACAGCATTTGGAGAAATATTAACATCAATGAAAAAAGGGGAAGAATATTATTTCTTTCAAGTACATAAAGAAATTTTAGAAGAAGGTAATTTTTTTACTTTCTTCAGAAATTTTCACTTGAAGCGTTCAAAAAAAGGAATAAAAGTTAAAGGACTTGCAATGAAAAAAACAAAAGAAAAAACAAAAGGAATATTTGAGAAACTACCAAACACTCAAGTAAAATATGTAGAAGAATTTCTCCCAACAGGATTAGCTATTCACAAAAATAAAATCATAATCACAGAATGGGAAGATTCCCCAATAGCAGTAGTCATAGAAAGTAAAGTTATTGCAAATTCTTACAAACAATTCTTCTTAGACAAATGGAAAAAAACAAAATAACCAATTTCACCCAAACCCTTTTAACTATTTTTTTCCTATTTTCCCTATGAAATATAAATCAATATTACTATTAATTGCCCTAGCATTAATCTCTTCAGTAATTTTAAGTTTTATTCCAATTGATAAAGCATGTGGTTTAGAAGATTCTGGATGCTATGCAGTTCAAACATCTCCTTATGAAACAACATTCGGATTCCAAAACGCGCATTTAGGATTAGTTGCTTTTGCAATCCTGTTTCTAATAACATTCTTACATGACAAAAAACCAACAAAAAAAAGAAAACAACTAATTGCATCAGGATTAATTCTTGGTTCAGTAATTGCCCTATATTTTCTTTTCGTACAATTTTTCATCCTAAAAGCAATCTGTCAATATTGCATGATAACAGATATTGGAATTCTTCTTTCTCTTGCAATTTTCTTGATTGTGAAAGATAAATAATTCGTAAAACTTAAAACAACCATTTTATTTCTAAAATCATGAAACAAAAATACAAATCACTTTTAGAAGCAATATGCTCATTCATAGTTGCAATAGCTCTATTCATATTCACAAATGATTCCCTATTCAAATATGCTCTCCCAATAACATTCATTCTCCTTGGAGCATATAAAATACATGAATCAATTGATTTCAAAAATAAAAAATAAAATGACAAACCAAAAAATAATTGGTCGTGGAGCAGAAGCAATAATCTACAAAGAAAAAGAAAAAGTAACAAAAAATAGAATATCAAAAGGATATCGGCATCCAGAGTTAGATAAAAAAATAATTAAAAGAAGAACAAAAGCCGAAACAAAAATTCTAAAAAAAGCATCAGAAATAATTAGTGTTCCAAAACCAAAAGAACAAGAAAAACATAATCTAATTGAAATGCCTTTTATTGATGGAGACAAACTCTCCCTAACACTAGATTTATATGATGAAAAAAAACAAAAAAAAATAATGTTTCAAATAGGACAATCAATTGCAAAAATCCACAAAGAAGGAATAATTCATGGAGATCTCACAACTTCTAACATGATTTTGAAAAAAGAGAAGGTTTTCATAATAGATTTTGGACTCGGATATTTGAATGGAAAATACGAAGATAAGGGAGTCGACATTCATTTACTAAAACAAGCCCTGGAAGCAAAACATTTTAAAAATTGGAAAATACTTTTCAATAAATTTGAAATAGGTTATAGATCAATTGAACCTTTAGAAGCAGAGAAAGTTTTTAGTAGAATGAAAGCAATTGAGAAAAGAGGGAGATATAAACATTAAATCAATAGCCCCGCCCGGATTCGAACCGGGGTCACTGGCTTCAAAGGCCAGTATCCTTGACCACTAGACTACGGGGCTATATGGAAATAACTTATGAACGATTTATAAGATTTTTGATTGACAAAAATAAAAAAGGTGTCATTTTCACTAGACCCCAATACTCTTCAAAGTTTTAAGAACAAAATTGTATCAACACTTTAACTTAGAAACAAGAACACGTATCTTTCACTAAAAAATCCTAACTGTGCCTTGTCCCCAAAAAATACTCGAAAATTAATATAAAAGAAAATGTATATACCAAGATATGAAAAAAGCAAATCTCTCTTGTCCAAGAGAAGTAGTTTTTATCGATGGGAGAATGGTTTACACTCCAGTAATACCAAGAGAAAATTCCCCCCAGGCCAGCAATGTCTTGGAAATTGAAGTAAATATTTTGGGTGTTGAAGGTGAAAAAGCTTTAATCCTTCTTCCAGAAATATTACGTGAAGGTGAAAAACATACTGCAATAGTAGAAGTTCATCACTTAAACTAAAAAAATAAAACTGCTCTCAAATAAACTCAAAAACAATTTGCCTTTTAGAAAATTTATTTTTTTTCTAAACTAAAAGGCCTTTTCTTTTTTGCTTCCAATAAACATTTTTGAAAAAAATATTTCGGAATACATTTCATGTTCAAAAAACAGATTGATAAAATAAATCCCGGTTTATTTCTTGCCTTTTAGGATTAAAACCACTAAGAACTTCTCTTAAATTAAAAGGTTCATATTTCTCTCCAACCATTGAAGCCGCAAGTTTAAGATATTCTGTGCTCCCTTTTGAACGAGGTTTATATCTTGGAAGAGAAACAAAATTAGCTTGAGATTTTAATACAGCTAAATCATGAGGCACAACCGCCAAAATAGGCATTTCACTTGTTCTTTCAATTTCATTCAAAGATAATTCAAAATTTTTATTATGTACTTTATTCAAAATAATTCCATTAATTGGTACTCCTTGTTTCTTCGCTAATTTTGAAGCCTTTAATGTCATAGTAAGCGTCGAAAAATCTGGAGTAGAAATTACAAATAATTCATCTGAAGCGTTCATTGTGGCAAGAGTTTCTTCATTTAAAGCAGGAGAAGAATCAATTAGAATATAATCATATTTTGGTTTCAAAATTCTCAATTTATTTTTTAATTCCAAAGGATTAATTTTTTTTGTTGGATAAACACTCGCAGGAATAATATCAAAATCTTCTAATTCAATAACAACATCATTAATCAAATGTTCTCCAGATAATGCATGATGAATTGTTTTTTTTGGATTTAAAATATCCAAATGAATTCCCAAATTAGGAGCAGAAAAATTTGCATCAACAAGTAAAACTCTCTTTCCAAAATGAGAAAGTGCTGACCCCAGAGAAACAACGCTAGAAGTTTTACCTACTCCCCCCTTTAAACTCAACACCCCAATAATTTTACCCATACAATATACAATAAAAAACAATTTATATAATTTCTCATTGTTATTACTGGGTACCAGCAAAAAAATTCTAATATCTTTGATCATTTTTTATATTTTTGGAGCTAAAAACACAATTCCAAAATTACTCAAAATTTAGAACACAAAGTTTTAAAAATGAAAATTACAACTAAATATCATGACAAAAACTGAAACTCCCAAAAAGGAAAAAGTAAAATTAACTCAAAAGGAATACGAGCAAAAAATATTAGCTTTAGCAAAAGAAGGGTTAACAGCAGAAAAAATAGGAGAAAAATTGAAACGAGAAGACATTCATCCAAAAGAATTTTCAAGTAAAATTTCAAAAATATTGGGAAAAGATTTTGTTAGTCCAGATTTAAAGAATATTGAAAAAAAATTAGAAAAAGTAAAGACACATTACATAGACAATAAACAAGACAAGAGAGCAAAAAGAGAAAAAGATAGGATATTTGCCCAATTAAGAAAGGTGAAAAAATATATGGGACTTATTCCAAAAAAGAAATAATTCTATAAATTCTGAACCAATTTAATTTTTAAGAAAGAGGAATTATAATGGAAAACCAAGAAAACATACTTGAATGGAAAATTAAAACAATTGCAAAATCTTTTCTAAAAGACATACAAAACGAAAACATTCAAATCATAAGTCATTTTGATACAGATGGTATTACTTCTGCCACAATAATGTTACAAGCATTAAAAAGAAGAGATCAAAAATTCTCATTAAAAATTGTAAAAAGTTTAACAAAAGAGATAATTGAAGAATTGGATAAAAACAAAATAACATTATTTTTAGATTTAGCTTCTGGAAGCTTAAATCATATTAAAGAGGTAGGATTAAAAAAAACATACATAATAGACCACCATGAAATAGATCAAGAAATTCCTTTGAACGTGGAAATCATCAATCCACAATTATGGGAAAAACAAAAAATATCAGGGTCTGGACTTACATACTTATTTTGTAAAGAAATTGAAGAAAGAAATAAAGATTTGGCAAAAATAGCAATTTTGGGAATGATTGGAGATCAATTAGAAAAAGACATTGATAAGTTAAATAATAGCATCTTAGAGGACGGAGAAATAAAAAGAAAAAGAGGATTGCTAATTTATCCTTCAACAAGACCCCTAAATAGAACCTTGGAATTTTCTTCAAATCCTTTTATTCCGGGAGTGACTGGAAACATTGGGGGAGTATTAGAACTCTTAAGAGAAGCTGGACTTTCGCCAGAAAATGGAAAATACAAAAGTTTAATCGATTTAACAGAAGAAGAAATGGAAAGACTTGTAACAGCAATCATTCTTCGAAACCCAGAAAAAAAAGATAAGGAAATAATTGGAGATTTATTTTTAATCAAGCTATTTGGAAAATTAGAAGATGCAAGAGAAATTTCAGCAAAAATTAATGCTTGTTCAAAGGGTGGAAGAAGTGACGTTGCAATACAATTATGTCTTGAAAAAATAGAAGGAAAAAAAAGAGCCGAATCAATCCATGTTAAATATAAACAACAATTAATTGCTGGATTAAAATTAGCCCAAGAAATAGAAAAAATTGAAGGTAAAGGATTCGTAATAATTAATGCAAAAGACAAAATCAAAGACAGTATGATTGGAACGATTATAAGTATTTTAGCAAATTCACAAATGCATGAACCAGGAACTATTCTTATTGGAATGAGTCACAATGAAAGTAATCAAATTAAAATTTCTGCAAGAAATGTTAGAAGAACTGGGAGAAATTCTAGAGAACTTTTAACGACAATAATGAACTCTTTTGAGGGAGAAGTTGGGGGACACGAATTTGCAGCAGGATGTACTTTTCCACAAGAAAAAGAAGAAGAATTTATTGAAGAATTGAAAAAACAATTTGAATTAGAAATTGTCCAAATATAATTTTTAATCACCCCACAACATTTAAAACCCTCGTATTTCTCAATATTTTATGGAATTAGAACAAGGAGACGTAGTATTATGTACTGTAGAAAAAATATCTGGAACAACTGTATTTGTAAAAATAGAAGATTTTGATAAACAAGGAACTATAATCCTCTCCGAAATTGCTCCAGGAAGAATACGAAACTTGAGAGATTATGTTGTTCCAAAAAAAACTATCTGTTGTAAAGTATTAAGAATCTTAAATGATCACATTGAACTATCTCTAAGGAGGGTAAATCAAAAAGAACAAAAAGAAGTGCTGGGACAATACAAAATAGAAAGAAGTTACAAAAGTGTTCTAAAAACAATTCTAAAAGAAAAAACTCAACAAACAATAGAAAAAATAAAAATCAATGAAAGTTTATACATATTTTTAGAAAGAGCAAAAGAAAATAGTAAAGAATTAGAAAAATTAGTGGGAAAAGAAAATGCTCAAAAAATAATTGATATCCTCAAATTACAAAAAAATAAAAAAATCACTATCAAAAAAGAAATTAAATTAACAACAAAAGAACCAAATGGTCTCAAATTAATTAAAGAAATTTTAGAAAAAATAAAGGGCGTTGAAATTAAATATCTTGCTGCTGGAAAATATTCTCTTAAAAAACAAGGCGATAACATAAAAGACGTTGATACAGAGTTGAAACAAATAATTTTGGAAATTGAAACAGAAGCAAAGAGCAAAAGATTAGAATTATCTCAAAAATAAATCACTGAAAAAAGAACAGAAATCCTTAAAAAGAGAAAAAATAACAAAAGAATATGGAAGAAAATAAATTTTACATAAAAATCGTAGGGATTATTTTTGATACAAAAAATAGAAAAGTTTTGATTGGAAAAAATAAAGAAGAACAAAAGTATTCTTTTTTGGAAGGAAACTTGACACAAATTGAAGAGTTAGATGCTTGTCTAAAAAGAACAGTAACTGAAAAAACAGGATATCAAGTTCACAATTTAGGTGCAATTTATGCAGAAAACATGTTACAAAATAAAAATAAAGTGAAATTACACTTTTTATGTGAAGTGAAATCCGGAGAAGAAAAACCCGGAGAAAATGTAGATGAACTTCTTTGGGTTAAACCTTCAGAAGTTGAAGAAAAAATACAAGTTAAACTTCCTTCAACACTTCACGAATACATAACAAATTTAGGGTAATTATTTCTCAAATGAAATTAAGAAAATGTCCAGAATGCAAAGAATACACTTTAAATGAAAATTGTCCAAAATGTGAAACTGATTCTAAAGATGCTCATTACAAATACATCAAAATAAAAGATGCTCCAAAAAGCGATCCTAAAATTGTTAGAAAAAACTAATTTTGACAAATAAATTTTTAAACCCAAGGAAATTGAACAAATCATGGAAAGGTCACTAGTAATATTAAAACCAGATGCTGTTCAAAGACAAGTATCGGGAGAAATTATTTCTAGATTTGAAAAGGTCGGATTGAAAATAATTGGAATGAAAATGGTTAGACCCTCGTTAGAGTTTGCAGAAAAACATTATCACGACGTTAAAGAAAGACACGGAGAAAAAGTACTTAATGGACTAAAAGAATTTTTAGGAATGGGTCCTGTGGTTGCTTTTGTTTTAGAAGGACCAAATGCTATCAAACAAATAAGAAAAATGATTGGAAAAACAGAACCTTATTCAGCTGAACCAGGAACAATTAGGGGAGATTATTCCAATATGACTTATCAAAGAGCTGATGATCCTAAAAGCCACATCAAATCTGTTTATAATTTAGTTCATGCATCAGCAAATGAAAATGATGCAGAACATGAAATAAAACTTTGGTTCAGTGATTCAGAACTTTGGGAATACAAAACAGTTAATGAATTATTTATTTAATATTTCTCAAACATACAAATATCATTAAATTCAAAAAAACTCCTTAAAGATAATTTAAAACTCATAAAAACTCTAAGCCTTATCTTTAATTCCATGCGTAGTCACATAATAAACAGCTTCTCCATCAGGTAAATTTGGACTATCAATTAATTTAGCTACACGGCTTCCTTGTTTTGCTCTCCTCAAATATAATCTAAAAGTTGAAGCATGTCCAACAATATTTCCACCAATAGCAGTTGTGGGATCACCAAACATTTGCGCAGGATTTGCCATTACTTGATTTGTTACAAAAACTGCCAAATTATGGGTTTCGGACAATTTCATTAAATCATGCATATATCTATTCAATTTTTGTTGTCTATCTGCAAGTTGCCCTCTTCCAGCATATTCTGCCCTAAAATGTGCAGTCAAAGAATCAATTATTACTACTTTAATTGGTTCTCCTGATTTTATTAAATCTGCAACTTTTTCCAACAACAGCATTTGATGGTCAGAATTAAAGGCTCTTGCAACTAAAATATTTTTTAAAACCATTTCAGGATTAGCCCCCATTCCTTCAGCAATTTGTTTAATTCTGCTAGGCCTAAAAGTTCCCTCAGTATCTATATACACCGCTTTTCCTCCAGCACCCCCTTGGTCAGCCGGTAACTGCACATGAACAGCTAAAGACAAACCCAATTGAGTTTTTCCAGAACCAAATGCACCAAATGCTTCTGTAATGGCTCTGGACTCAACACCTTTTCCTCCCAAGAGTTCATCAAAATTTTTACTTCCTGTAGTAATATAAGAAACGTTAGCTCTTTTCTTTGCAAACTCCATTCCATCACTAAAACCCAAATCCAACATAGTTCTAGCTGCCTGAATGGCTTTTCGTGCAACAGCACTGCTTACCCCAGCAGCATCACTTAAAGTAGCAGGACTCATCACTGCCAAACTCATCATATCAAAAACTCCTGCACTTTCAAGTTTAGCAGAAACAGCCGGACCAATTCCAGGTAAATCAGTTAATTCTGGTTCCTTTTCAATTTTTTCTTTTTTAATAGATTTGTTATTCAATTTTTCTTTTATAATTTCTTCAGAAATTTTATCAACATCTTTTTTGATTGGCATAAAAGAAAAAACAATACTTCATTTATAAGGATTATATCTCTAGAAAATATAAATTAAAAAAATTAATCAACAAACTTTTTTTTGGCCTTTTGATTAAACATTTTTTTAAAATCATGAACAAAAGTCTTCAATTCACGGTGACTAAAATTACTATTAACTCTTATCATCAATTTATATAAATTTTCATTTTTATAAATTTGTGAATTCACTTTTAATCCTGCCGCCTCATATTTTACATAAGAAATAAAATCTTTTTCCTTTCCAAAACAATACAAAGGATGATTATTTCCAGTTCCATGTTTATCAAAAGTTACCTCATCCCCATAAATTTCTAAACATTTTTTTACAAGAAGATAATAAGGATTATCAAAAACATCTTTATCTTCAAAACTGGAACACACCAAAAATTCTAAATCTTCTTTAGGCATATAAATTTAAATAAAAAATTCATTATAAAGAAAGTTATTCTAGACCACACTATTCTAATTTAGCAATCAATTCATCTAAATTGATTTCTTCAACTGAATTAACTCCAAGTTCATAATTATTAAAATAAGAATTTCTTTTTATGTTTCCATTGAAAATAAATTCTTTTCCTAAAATATTTTGTTTTTGTTTAAGTAGTTCTTCCACATCATCATAAGCTGTAAGTCCAAGTTTCTGAACATTTTCATGAAACATTACTGCCCTTATATTTTCAGTCCCATCATCAATTACAACATTCAAAATTGCTTTTTTTTCAGAGGGAACACCATTAGCCAACTCTTCTTCAGTAATCTTCTTTCCAGTACTCAAATTAGCTTCATAAAATCTAGGATCAAAAGCCTGTACAATAAATGCCCTTGTTTTGATAAGATCTCCTGGAGAAAATTCTTCAATTGATTTATCCTTAACAGGTTTTTCTGTTTTCAATTCCTCAAAAAGTTCAGAACTTGTTTTTAATTCTGAAAAACTACCCATATGAACTTCATTATCTCTCATATTTCCAGAAATAACTTCAATAACTGTTCCTTCCTTAATTTCTTCCTTTTCTAATAAACCTATGTGATTTATATCCCACAATACAACTTTAATATTTGATGTATCATCAGCAACAACCATATTAGCAACTTTCCCTGTATCACCAGACTTTGTTGTATATTCCCTAATTGGATAAAGAGTAATAATTTTTCCCGTAAAATTCACCTTTCTCATCCCAGGGAGCAATTCATCTATTTTTAATTTTTCATTATCAAAAGAAATTCCTAATTCTGCAGCAATAACCTGTAATGCTCCTTCACGACTAATTAATCCAGATAATTTTGCTCTTTTCGCTTCAACTCTACGATCAATTTCTTCTATAGAAACATCAGAAACTTGTGCCAACTTTGCAATAATTTTATCATAACTTCCTTCCATCAAAATAACCTCCAAATAAATTTTGAATGCATGAGATAAACTTGTTTTTTCTCTTCCATATGGGAAATAATTGCTCTTTCTTTTTAAGTATTTTGCAACTTTTTTGAGAAATAACAAATTAAAAATTATGTTACAATAACTTTTATAAACTAATAAAGATATTTCTTAACATGACAGGAATAAATGGGGCAAAATACAAAATTATGCCTACTTCACCAGAAGTGAATTTAGAAGAAATCAAAGAAGCTGCAAAAAAAATTGTAGAAGATTTTGGTGGAACTAACAAAGAATACACTGAAGAACCAGTTGCATTCGGTCTAAAAGCAATACTTCCATTCTTTTTCTATCCAGATGACAAAGAAGTTGAAGAAGTAGAAAAAAAATTTTCAGAAATTAAAAATGTTAATTCTGTTCAATTAATGGACATGAGAAAAATTGCATAAATAATTTTTCAAAATTAAAATCTAAATATTTATTAATACTTTTTTCTTAAAATAAAAATGGAACAAACCAAGGAAGACTTAGAGAACATTAAAGTAAAATTGCTTGGGCATATCAAAACAACATATGACAAAACACAAGCAAATGAATTCACAACGAAAATTAATTCTATGAATGATGAAGAATTTATTGCATTCCTAAAAGAGCAAGGAATGTTAGGAAAAGAAGCACAACAAGAACAATGTATTTTTTGTTCAATGGTTTTTGGGGACATTCCAACAACAAAAATAGGAGAAAATGAAAAAGCAATTGCTATTCTAGAAATAAATCCAATTTCAAAAGGACATGCTTTAATAATCCCAAAAGATCATATTAAATCTGTAGAAGAATTTCCAAAAGAAGTAAATTCTTTAGCTGAAGAAATAAAAGAAAAACTAAACAAAACATTCACACCAAAAAAAATTGAAATAGTTCCTGGAAACATAATGGGACATTTTGCATTAAACGTTTTTCCTGTTTACATCGAAGAAAAAATTGATTCTCCTAGACAAAAAGAAACTCCAGAAGGATTAGCAAAAATTCAAGGAGAATTAATTGAAACAACAACAAAAGAAATTAATCCTGAAGGGAAAAAACCTGAAGAAGAAATTAATGAAGAAAATACTTGGTTACCTCGGAGAATTCCTTAAAACAGCCCAATTAAAAAACCAAACCAATTGAATTCTAAAATCAACCAGAGTAAAATAAAACTAATCAAAAACACTGGAGCAAATTGTATCCCAAACTTTAACATTACAAATTTTTTGTTTTGTAATAATTTAATTTCTTTTTCTCCAAGACCATCCCAAGTAGCTTTAACAATTTTCTTTCCAACACGTTCATCTTTGTATAACCAATCACCCAAAGTCAATTTAGAAGATTTTACTTTCCTCACCATACAAGATTCATCAATAGATTTAACATAAATATAATAATAAGCAATAAAAAATAAAATCAATCCAAAATAAAAAGAAATTTTTGTAAAAAACCCAATAATTAAGAAAATAATTGCAAGTGAAAGCAGAAAGTATAAGATATTTTTATTTTTCTTTAACTGTATTTTAAATTCTCTTTTCAAATTTGAAAAATGAATTATTCCTAAAGAAAAACTAATCAAAATTCCATAAATTGCCCCCACAATTAAAAATAGGAATAAGAATAGAAGAAATATTTTCATATTAAATAGAAAACTTGTAGAAAAAGGTAAAATTGCTCCAAGAGCCATCATAAGTTTTGAATCTCCTCCTGCAAACATCTTTCCATAATAAAACAAATTACTCAATACAAAAAATATTCCAAATCCAATAATCCCTTGATAAAAAAATTGAAAATCTCCCCCTTCAAATAAAGAGAAAAAAAATCTAAATCCCAGAGCAAAAATTATCAAACTGAAATTTAACCAATTTGCAATCTCTCTTGTTTTCAAATCTTCAAACACTGCAAAGAGAATCCAAACTAATCCCAAAACAAATAAAAAAATCACCTCAAAACTTAACATAAAATAAAATAGAAAAGAGAATTTATAAAACTAACAATCAATTCTTTTTTTAAACTTTTGTTCCGATGTATTGCAAATTAATATGTCGCATGAAAAAGAAATTTATTTCTTTTTCTTTGCTTTTCTTTTTTTCAAATTAATAACTTTTTTTGAAGAATTATCTGTATCATTAATGAAAGATCCTCGAAATCTTCCCCCTGTTTTATAGGGATTCCTCTTCTTTTCTTTTAATTTATCCTTCTTTTTTTTCCTACTTTCTCCACAAGCATAATCTGACATAATAATTATAAGAAAAAAAACTTTAAAACTATTTCTAAAAAATTAATCAGTCTTGAACCCAACAAGCCCCATCAACCAAACCACTAACATCATAAATTCCAGAGACACTTGTTCCAAATTTATCATTAATTTTAATTTGTTCACAACTTAAATCACATTTAATTGCAGGACATCCATCTATATATGAACTATATTTGTCCATTCCAGATAAAACATAGCAACTCGTTTTTATTTCAATATTTTCTTCATTAATTCTCAAAGTTCTTTCAGAAGAACAAAAACTATATTGTTGATTTAATGAACATGCAGTTTGACAATCATCAACTATTGAATCAACGTTTGTAGGATTAGCAATATTTTTAAAAGCATCCCAACCTGTTGCAAAACCAAAAATCAATGCAACTAAAAGAACTAATCCTAAAATTAAAAGTACAATTGTATTCGTACTCATTCCTTGACCTTTAGTGTTTTTTGAAAAATTCATTTTAGCCTCTAATTACACTCAAATATAGTTAAAACAGTTTATAAAACTTACTTTAAGAAGGAATTTTATACTCTACAGAAAATAAAAGAATTTTTTCTGACTTCAAATTTAACAAACTAAACTTATTTCCAGTAATTTCCCGATAAAAATATTTATCATTTCCTTTCGTTGTCAAATTAAAATAAGAATTAAGTTTATCTTCAGAAATACCCTCGGATTTATAAAATTTATACAAATCTACATCTGCATTTAATTTATGCATTACATCTAATCCCACAAAAGAGTTACTAATTTTATAATCAGATATATAAAAAGTTAAAAGTGCAAGACTACAAACTGCAAAAACTCCAATTACCAAAATTGTAATTCCAATATCTCCTTTTCTATTTTTCTTTAATTTATTCATATTCATTGA
The DNA here is from genome assembly GCA_964527365.1 of Candidatus Woesearchaeota archaeon. Lineage (GTDB taxonomy): Archaea > Nanobdellota > Nanobdellia > Pacearchaeales > GW2011-AR1 > GW2011-AR1. The sequence continues at coordinate 28,617 of CAZGQV010000001.1, read as the reverse complement.
TTTAATCCTGCACTAATTTTAATCTTTGTTTCTTCTAATTCCAAATTAAATTCTCCATTTTTTTCTAATTCCATTAATTCGATATTAATCTTGTTTCGGATAGATTCTGCTTGGGTGGAATAATATGTCATAACAGATTTTTTCAAAATCAAATCTTCTTCTCCCAAATTTGAATCAGAAAATAATGTTTCCTTGAATGGTTTAAGATTTTTTGTTCCCGCTAAAAGAGAAGAACCAAAAATAAAAAATAATAAAATAACAACTATTAAAACTGTAGCAACTAACCATGTCGTCGTTTCTCCAATTTGTCCTTGTTTAAATTTATTTAACATTTTTTTCTGTATTCCTCACAATTGAAAGTATCTTTACAAAATATACCTTATCACTGTTATCCTTCGCAAAAAATTTCTTTTCATTACATTTTACTAATTTTTCCTTTCCAATATTTTCAATACCACAATCTTCTATCCAATTTTGATTTCCTTCTGAAACATTAAAAATCGACCTATCTAAATTTTGAGAATCATAAAAATTTATTTCAAAATAATATTGCCCGAAATAGAATTCTTGTTTAGATTCAAAATTTAATTTGCATCTATCCATAAAATTATCTCTGAATTCTTCTTTGAAAGATCCACTGGCAATAAGTCTTGTGTCCAAAGTTCCTCCAGGATAAACACAATCAGCAATATTCATCGCAAGTATTTCGGCTTCAACACTCCTAACATCATAAGGAGAATTATAAAAGACTCCAACCATCGCAACAACCCCTCCTGCAATAATAGTTAAAACAATAAACCAATAAATAGAAATTAATTTATCTCCGCCTCGTTTATTCATACACTCCTCCTAGAAATGATAATAATATATTTTCCTGTATGTTCATTACCTATTTTATCTGAATAAAAATCCACCTCAACATCATTAAAAAATGGATATTCGATTCCACTTTTTTCACTTAATTTGACAGTCAAATAATTTTTATTTCTTGTGATTATTTCATCAAAAGATATTCCTTTTTCCTCAGCTACTTTCAATCCTTTTTCCATATCAATTTGCATAATCATTCCCGGTTTCGCTGAATCGACGAGCAACGCAATTTGTTTTGCATAAGCATCTTCTAAAAGAACAACACCAGTTCCTTGTTTAATTAAAAACAAAACTAAAATAGTTAAAAAAACAATATTCAAAATAATGAAAATAATATTCTCAATTAAAATTTCTCCTCTTTTATTTTTCTTTAACATTTTTTAACCTAAGATTTAGTCACAATATAATCACAATTTAATTGTTTAAATTCTTCTGAACCCGCTTCCACTAAAGACGGCAAAAGATAATCGCTTCCCGAAGAACCTTCTTTTAATGAAGCTACATATTTTTGAGAAAGAGCTCCAGCCCCAATTCCCCCAACTGTTGTTCCCGCAGTTACAATTGCTAAAGCCACTAAACTTGAACCTCCAGTTGGAATAGCTAAAGCTAAAGCCCCCACCACTGCAGCCCCTCCTGCAACCCATCCAAAAGTATTAACATCACTTGTAATTGCCATAAAAGAATAATATTGTGGACCTTCTAAATTAATTTCACCAAAAGAAGCCCCTGCAGAAATTTCTTCTAAATTATTTGTTCCAAACAAATATTTTGCATATGTTTGAATACTTCCAGTCATATTTGTTAAAGTCATATGCCTATAAAATTCTTCTTTTTGAATTACTCCCGCGCCCATCAAATCCTGAATTGAACTATCAAAAGCAATCTGACTACAAAGAGAACAATACAAATTCTCTGTTAAATCTTTACCAACATAATTTACTTTACCTTCTCCAAACATCCACCAACAATCAGTTAACTCCATTGCTAAAACATTATAAAATTCTTCTTTACTTTTCACTTTTTTCTTTACAGGATTGGTTAAAGGAGCATCACAATTATTATCTGCAGTTATACAAACATATTGTCTTTGACAATCTAAAGGAGTCACTTCCGTTGGAACAATTGCACTCCCTCGAGTTACAACTGAATTATGGCAAACTTCTTTTTGAGTTTCATTTCCAAAACCAAGTCGTACAAGAAAAAATAACAAAATAGCAAAACTAACAATTAAAATAATTAAAACAACAATTTGTTGTGTTGTCATTTCTCCTTTTTTATTAAATTTGTTTATCATCTATATTACTCCTAACCCTGAAAATAATTTATACAATCCAAAAAGCGCTGCTGCAAATAAAACAATCCATAAAAGATATTTAATCATGCTATCTAAATTCATACTTTCTTTACCCCCAACCAATCTCCATTCTTAAATATTTCAATACTTGTGGGATTATCAGCTTCACCTATTTCTATTTCATCAAATTCCATCAAATTTTGAATAATTACACAAGCACCATCCTTATCACATTCTTCAGCTTGTGTATTCCCAACCAGGGGGATCCCCCAAACAGAATCACAAATACAAAAACAACTCAAATCAACACAAGAATTAGGTTTAACTCCTTCGGTAAAACTAAAAATATACCAACCTGCAGGAGTAATTTCAGTAACTTTCTCGTTAGTAAATTCTGGCAAAAGAGAATGCTCTATAATATTTGAAATTCTTTCTAATACAGAATCTGCTTCAATTAATTTTTTATCATTTACATTTGAAAAATAAATTGCAGTTAAAAGATAAATCAAAAAACCTAAAGAAATGATGGCTAAAACCATTTTCAAAGTTTCGCTAGCAAGAAGCATTCCCTTTTTTCTCATCATAATAAACTCCGAATAATGTTTATGTCTGTTGGTAAATCTGTAAAAAAACCACCAATTTTATTTTTAAAAACAAAATACAATCCCCCAATAACTGCCACAACTACTAAAATACCCAAGATTAATTTTATTATTTGATTTATTGTTAATTCAGCCATTTTATCTCCATCTAAACAAATCTTTTAGATTATCTATTATCGCAATTCCTTTCCCCTTCAAAACAAAAATTGTTAACATCAATATAACCAACAATGCAACAGCAATTATAATCCATGGAAGATATTCTGAAACAATTCCTTTTTTTCCAAAAAATATGTTTAACCCCTTCATGATAAAAATAATGAAATCTATTTAATAAATCTTTTGAGAAGTGTTTTAATAAGACAAGGAACCATTTGATTCAGTACTCACATAATCAACGCACTTTCCTTCATCACAATTTATTGGACAAGAATAAAAATCAAATTCTGCTTGTAAAAAGGTTTCTCCAATAAATTCCAAAACTTGCACAGCACTATATTCCATAGAATTTGACAAAACATATAAATAATTTTCTCCCAATTCAATATCTTGTGGAGTTCTTAAGTAAACTCCTTCTTCATCTACTATTTGTGTTATAAAAGAAACATTACTTGGCATAGAGACATCATATAAACTCACATGTGAATGAGAATCAGATGTGGAGTCATAATAAGAAACATAAGAAAGTGTCCCATCAAGAACAATATTGGGAGAAGCAAATGAAGACGCAAATATCTGAGAAGGATTATATGCTACAGAAATAGATTTTTCATTAAGAGGATCCGAAATATCAATTATTTCAATTCCAGGTTTATTTGTACTTCTTTCTACAATCGGCACATAAAGGTAATTATCTGAAATAAAAACTCCATCTCTTCTAATAAGAGAATTTTCATAATATTTAATAAAATTTATATTATTCGGATTAGAAACATCATATAAAATAATTCTATCATCGTTATAATCTGTAACATAAGCATAACTTTCTTTAACAAAAATGTCCGTCAAGCCTCCTTCTCCAAAACTTTCATTGTTCATTCCTAAAAAAGAAGGATTTTCAAGATCAAAAACATCAAAGATAGTTATATAACTATTCCCAGATGCATCCATATTTAAGATATAGAGAATGTTTTCATCTAAAAATAAGTCTCTCGGAGCAGAAGGTGCAAAAGAAGGAACATATGTGACATTTACTAAATTGCTCGGATCCGAAATATTAAAAATTAAAAATCCTCCCTCTGAGCTTCCAAATTCTTTAACTAAAACATATAGAAAATCCTCTTCAATAAGAAGACTTGATGGAATATAATCTCCTTCAAAATAATCAGACATAAAATATGTTCCTACAAAAGAAGGCATAGATTCAGAAATATCTAAAACGACTATGGACCTAGTTTCAAAAGACGCAGCTCTAGAAGAAATATAGGCATAATTTCCTTCAATAACAATGCTATCTGGAAAACTTATTATATCCGATTCATTCGAAAAAAGAACTTCTCTAGGAATTAATTCTCCTTCAAATTTCTCACCACAATAATATTCTCTCAAAGATTTTGAAGTTTCTTCAGTACAATAATCAGTATAATTTGACATAGAACTATTAACTTCACCAAATAAAACATCTCCCTGGACAACATAATTAATTCCACCATCGCTATCAGTACAAACAGTTTCATTCATTTCCCTAGTTGAATCAGTTTCTCCAACTTTCTCAGGCTTCCCAAAAATACCACTAAAGAAATCAGCAATTCTTTTTCTGAACTTCTTTTTCACCTTTTTCTTAGCAGGAGTTTTTGAATCTCCCTCCAAATTTGCATCTAAACATTTATCACCCACACAACCGATTTCATCATCTTGCCAAAGAGAATCAATTTCTAAATTCTTATCTAAATCTACTCTAGTTTCATTTGTTTGATTAGTATGATCTATTATCATCCCTTTACAAGCACCCCCCATACAGTATCCTCCCCCCAAATAACAACCATATTCTTTCTTCCTTACAAAGTTATTTTCACAAAAATACTCTCCTACAGACAGGTTAGATAAACAAACATCCTTAAAATCATTCAGCTTAGGATTATTAAGAGTTCTTCCAGAAGCCACTCCTTGGACAAGATAATTTATTCCTCCATCCGTATCAACACACCTGGCTGTATTATTATTAGTAGCATTTATTGAATTTTCTTGTACACATTTATAAGTCCTCTTTGTCGTAGTGAAAGGACCTCCAACATTCCCTTGGTTTCTCCAAACTGAAATATTTTCTTTTTCAGCTTCTTGAACTTCAACTGTATTCGGCCAAAATCTTTGACAATATTCTAATTTTCTATCAAACCAACCATCTGCACCCCATTGGGAAAATGTTCCAGCTCCTGCTGTTCCATCCGGGTCTGTAACCCAAACTTCATTTTCTGTATGAACATTTACTTTTCCATACCAAAAAGATATTTTCCCATAAACAAAATCAGAACTCTCCTGATTCAATAAAACTCCAATTTCTTCTTCAACATTCACACAAACACCTCCAACACAGCCATTAGGACATTTATAAATTTCAAAACTAATCTCTCCATTTTTATCACAAAAATATTCATTAATATGTGTTTGAACTTCTTTAATTGGTCCCACATTTAAACAGAAATCTTCTCTCTTTTTATCTCCAACAACAATCACTCCCAATTTATCATAATCTAATCCCTTATCTGTTTCAACACAACTAGAAATTACTTTTTCTGCAAGAAAGGGTTCCCCATATGAAACTTCACCTGTAAATTTATTCAAAATATTAGAAAAAAATCCTGCAGAAACAAAAGATAATGATAAAACTAGCATTAAAGAAAAAATTACAATCCCAAACTCAATTCTCCTCTTCATAATCTTAATTAGATTTGATCTTATTTAAATATTATTATCTTAAACCAAATTTCCCAAAACAACAGAACTCAAGATTGACAAAGCCAAAACAGCAATTAAAGCAGTAACAAAATATAACCCAATTCCTTTTTTCAAATTAAGTCCAGTTTTATATGTCTGTTCTAAATCATCTTTCCCAGAATCAATTGAAACTAATGTCGAAGTTAAAATAAAAATTATTTGGACAAGATAAATTCCAACAGAAATTTGTAAAAAATAAGGGGGAATCATCGACGCATAATCAAAAATATTCAAAAGACTCCCCATATTTCCAAGCCCAGCTCCCCCGGCATCTCCTAAGTTAGACAATTGTAATTTTCCAAGAATTGCAGTAATCATTGCAGCAAGGCCAATCACAATTCCAGAAAGTAATGGAGCTAAAAAGGTCATATTACTTTTCATATCACTAGAAATTTCGGCAAGCATATCTTTCAATCTAATTGTAATTTTGTTTATGTTTTTCACATATTCTGAAATACTCATCAAAGAAATTGCTGCAATTTTTAATCCTTTTTTGGAAGATTCAATTAAAACTCTCATCGATGTTGCAATTAAATCGCTCGGATAAGATTTGATTGCTCCCCGATTTTTATCAAAAATTGCTTTATCTACACTCATCCCCATACTTTGAATATTATAATTAACACGAGCAAAAAAATCTCCTGCCCTAAGTCCCTTACTTGACTGAGCTACTTTTCCAAAAACAAGTTCGGGAGGAACACCATTTCCTAAACGATTCCCTAATTGAAACAATGAATTATTAAATTCTTTTTCAAGCTCTTTTGTTTTATTTCTTTCAATAATCATTTCTTTTGTTCTTTCCTTATAAGAAATAGAAAAAAGTAAAGCAATTCCCAAAGGAAAGAACATTCCAAGAAGCAATGCACCAAGACCAAAAGGTCCTTTAATTTCTCCAGTAGGTGTTTCAAGATATCCGAAAAAATTCCCATCTCCTAAAAAAGTTAAACCTAATTCTTGAAAAGTATAATCAGATTGTAATCCAACCATTTCAGGTAAAGGAGTATATCCAAAAAGAAGAGGTAGAATTCCAATCAAAAGTAAAGGTAAAACTAAAACAAAAGCTTTCCTAAAAGCCTCTTTTCCTTTAAACTTTTTATACAATGGATTTTGTTCCAAATATGTTGATTCCCCGTGTCCCCCTGGACGCAACATTAAAACTTTATCAGTTAAATAAAATACTAAAAAAGGAACAATCAAATTGAAAATTACAAATATGTGCATAAAATTAAGCATTCCACCAACCATTGCCGAAGCCAAAGGAATTAATGCAAGCCCCAGGGTTGGTAAAACAACTCCCAACATATAAACATTAGTAATTGGGCTTCTAACTGTGTGAGTAAATTTAAGCATTTTATCATAAACCCCATCCAAAACAACTTGAAGTCCTTTCTCCAAAGTAGAAATTCTCCTTCCCTCTTCTGGTTCAAATAAACTACTTTCAATTAAATGAAATGCTTCTATAAATTCTGTTGAATAACCTCTCCAATTTTCTAAATATACATCAAGACTCTCTTTAATTGTGGAATATTTTCCAATTTCAACATCATAAAAAACTTTCTTAAAATCAAGAGAAAGAGGATATTGCAAATGTTTTGATGCAAAAGCTATTGCTTTTTCTAAATTTGGAGTATGTCTCATATAAACAACAATATACAGAATTGCAGGGACCATTTGACTAGAAGCTTTCAATCTCCATTTATTTCCAAGTCTTTCAGGATATGAATTCATAAAAGAAAATAAAAATATTGAAAAAATTACGGTTAGGAAAAAAAACAACAAAGGGAATTCTGCAAAATCTCCTTTAATTAATGCAATTGCAACAGAAATAAATAATCCTAAAAAAAACACACTAACAAAAGACATAACACTAAGTCCCAAAGCTTGCCAAGGTTCAACATCAACATGTGCAGTCTCTAAAGATTTTCTTATCCTTTTTTCATCTTTCTCTGAAGGCTTCAATTTAATAGTGTTTCCAAGGGTATGACACCATTTTTCATAACCCGTATATTCTTTAGAAAGCTCTTGTTTAAATTTTTTATAAGATTGGCTATATTCAGCTGGAGCATTCGAAGAAGATTTGATTTGACCTTCTATCTTTGCACCATATTTTTTCAAAATTTCATCAACCGTTGGTTTTCTTGACTCCATTGTATCAACTCTTCATTAAAAAGAAAGAAAAATAATTAATAAATGTTTAGAATAAATGAATTACTCCAATAAAAAGAAAATTCAAACCTTTATTTTCTTAACTTCTTCATTCAACCATTTATGCCTCATTAAATTTACTCCCAAATAACTAAACGAGGTGATGCTGGATCAAATCTTTATTTTTTTAATTTCATTATTGAGCCAACGCTGCCAACGTGGAAATACTTGCTCTCCTAGTGGAATTCCAATTTCCCGAATAACCTCATTAGAAATATTATGAAATTCATGATTTGCAAGAGTATTAAATTCTGCTTCCAATATTTCTGGTTTTCCCAAAACTTTGGAAACATCAACAATTTCTTTTTTTATTTTCGCACGAAGTAAAACATTATCATAAACAGCTTCCCAATTTCCAGCCCAACCTTTTACCTTTGAAGCAATATCTTTAATGACCTCACTATCACCATTAATCAAATCGGGAGTTGCCTCAAGTTCATCTTTAAGCACATCATATTTCATCAAATCCTTAAAACCCCCCTCCACTAGGGGATCAGTAGTCCAATGTTTTCTAACTTCAGTTAATTCAAGTAACCTTCTCCAAGAATGTAGTCCATCAGCAGACTTTATTGGATTAGCAACGGCAATAATATCTGTTGCCTTAAAAGAAGTGGCCGGAACTTTCAAATCATTTACAACTCTGTCAAATACACCATAAGGAGATGCACCGTGAATTGTTCCAGCAACAACATTTGCAAGAGCTCCAACCCTCATAGCTTCATACAATGCAACAGCCTCGTTAGAACGTACTTCACCCACAATTAAAGCAGAATCTCCTAAACGCAAACTTGTTCTAATTCCATCTTCAGCAGAAACTTCTGCTCCACTCTTAAGCAATGCAGAACGAACTTTCATTCGTAAAACATTAAATTTCAATCTTCTCAAAGCTTCAATCGGAAGCTCCAAAGAATCTTCCACAGTAATGATTCTGGATTTGGGATTGATTTCTAACATTAAACTCCCAAGTAAAGACGTTTTACCTGATGAACGAGTTCCAGCAACAAGAAGCGTTCTTGATCCATCCACTAAAAAACTTAATAAGCCAGCAGCTAAAGGATTCATCATTTTATTTTCGATAAATAAGGGTAAAGTCCAAGGAGATTCTCTGTGTCTTCGAATTGAATAAGCAAGACCATCTGGACTTAAAGGATTTTGAATTATTGCAATTCTCGCCCTAAGACGCCCAATTTCTAATTGAGTATCCAAAATAGGATTTGCTTCATCAAGGGGTCGACCAGAAATCATTCTGAACTTAGCAGCCCAAGAATCACTGTCTTCCTTGCTAGGCAGAATATTAGAAGAACATTCATCATAATCTTGATGTTTTATGTAAATGGGTGTTTGGGAAATTGGTGCATTCAAAGAAATATCTTGAATCTTTTTATCTTGAAGTAAAACTTCTATTAATCCAAATCCAATTGTATGGCGAACTAAAATTGTTGCAAGACGATTCAAATTAGAATAATCTAATTTCAAATTTTTACTATTAGCCAAATCTCTAAGCAAATCTTTAGCGACATTGAAAAAAACTTGCCTAGTCCTATCTGTGTCTGTAAATTCTTCTGCTTTAGGTTGGTGTTCAATTAAAACACCTCGAGCCAAATTCAACAAAGAATTATACTCTTCTGAAAGAGAATTTTCAGGAGGATTAATGTGATAAAAAAGTTTTGATTCATTTTTATTTTTTAAAATTGTAACTGTACTTTTATCATATTCATTAATTGAAATTTCGTATTGGTCAATTATTTCTGAATTAGCAGAATAATCTTGAACCAACCTTGTAAAAGTAAAATTAGGAATTATATCGACACGAAAAAACTTATGATATATTGCTCTCTCCCCTCGGTGATATTTCCCGAGATCTGCCAATGCTGCTTGAATTAATTTTGTTTTTTCAACTAAACTAAAAATACCTTCCAACAATCTAACATAATTCCCTTGATCAATTCTAGAAATATCATTTGACCTATTCAAAAGAATTTTCGCTTCAATCAATATTTTTTTTAATTCAAAATAAGCCAAAATAGGATCTTTTTTTAAAAAATATAAAAAACCAAAAAGATCATTATATCTTTTAGAAAAGAGAGAATCATTTTGCCCTGCAATTTTTGAATGAGATAAAATTTTTTCTTGTTTCATTAAATAGACATACAAAGAAGCGATTTCTAATAAATAACTAGTCTCCTTAAAATCATAATTATAATTTTTTTCTTGAACAAAAATAATTCTACTCACATTAGAATTTTCAATTAATGCATCAACCGTTCTTTCCATAACTTCTGGATGATCAGACAGACTAGGAGAATATGGTGCTCCTTGATAATTAAAATACAAAATATCCTCTGCCCCTTCTCGCTCAACTAAATAAGAATATAATTTAGCCCCTTTTTCAAATTGCATAAAGAAAAGAAGTAATAATAGTTTATATTAATTTTGCGCCAGGACAAAACAAATTTAAACCAATTTAACATTTAATAAATATGGTAGAAGTTAAGGTCCCACAAGCAGACCCTTATAATTCAGGTTTCAGAGATTTGGAAGAAAAACAAAGACTCTTGAAAGATAGACTTTTATTAATCGGGCAAAATTTAATCGATTTTAGAGAGAAAAATGATTTAGAAGTTTTAGAATTGAAAAAACAAGTTCATTCAATGAATAACGATTTAGAAAAAATTAAAGATTTTTTAGAAACAATTTCTGGTGAACTATCTAAATTTGCAAAAAAAGAAGATGTTGAAATATTGGCAAAACAAGCAAAAATGTTTCAACCGCTTGAATTTGTTAGAAGAAGTGAGCTCGAAAAGTTAAAAAAGAAATAAATCCTATAAACAACATGACAATATTTGAAAGAGTTAATAAACTTAAAAAAGAAGGTGCTTCTGAAGGAGATATCATCACAAAATTAAAAGCAGAAGGAATAAGTCCGATGGAAATTAATGACGCATTAAACCAAGGAAAAATAAAAGATGCAATTGAAGAGAAAAGTCCGACTGAAGGTATGCAACCCTCCATGATGGATAAACAAAAGATTCCAGCCCCAATTCCAGAAGAAGAAAACATGAATCAAGCACAAGCTCCAGAAACTATTGCTCAAGAATACAAACCCCAAATGCAAGCAGAAGAAGAACAATACAATCCACAAGAAAATTATGGAGAATTCCAAGAAGAATCCAATTATTATCCTCCAGAAGAAAATTATGCAGAAGAAGATGGAAATTATAGTGAAAGTTATTCTGGAACAGATACAATGATTGAAGTAGCTGAACAAGTATTTTCTGAAAAAATGAAAGAATTGTCAAAAAAAATAAATTCCCTAATTGAATTCAAAACAATTTATACTTCAAAAATAGATGATATTCATGAGAGGCTTAGAAGAATGGAACACCAATTTGACAAAATGCAAGTCGCTATTTTAGACAAAGTTGGTTCATTTGGAAAAAACATAGATCATTTGAAAAAAGAAATTAACATGGTAGAAAATTCTTTTTCAAAAATGAATTCAAAAATTTAATTCTAAAAATTAATTTGAATTACTTGTAACTATTAATTAAAAATTTTAAAAAATTAAGCTCTAACTGCTGGACCAAAACTCTGTGCAGGTGTAGATCTTGCTGGTTTAGATGCAACAATTGCCCAAATAAGTAACCCGACAATTACAATTGCTCCCAATATTGCTGATCCAAATTGTTGGAACCAAAAAGTGAGTCCCCAAGCAGATCCAAGGCCCCAACCAAAACCAAATTGACCGCTAAAACTTTGATAAACAATAATAATTATTCCTAAAACTACTATTCCCCCAAAAATCTTTGCAGTTAAGGTAGATTTACCCTTTTCATCTTCAAACTTGAAAAATAATCCCATCAAAATCATTCCAACTAAAATTATTGATAACAAAACACCCATTCTGGGAAAAATTTCTGCAAAGAAATATGAAACAAAATGAAATTGTAAAGCCATTAAAGCAATTGAAACAGAAAGAATAACATTTATCGCTTTATTCTTTCCAAATAAATTTGTCTTCTCTAAAATAGCAAAAAGCATTGCAAAGATAAGTAAAAAAGGTAAAGCATAACTAAAAATACCTGCCTGCTCCCAACTAAAAAGTATATTCCCTAAAGTTCCCCCACTTCCAAGACCATAAGAAGCCAAATTAATAAATCCCTCTAACATAACAAATTAACATAAATATTCTTTAAATAGATTTCGTTGAAAAAATTATGGTCCCTTTTTCTCGCCTTCAACGACACTCTTTGCTTTAATAACAATAACCACTGCAATAATAATTAATGCTACAAACAAAAAGTTAGACCAAAAAGGACTACTCCAAGAAGAATCAAAAAGAAATCTAAAAATACTTTCTAAACCATTAAGAAATCCTTCTCCAATTCCAGTTGCCCAAATTACTGCGATAACAATTGCAATCCCTAATAACCAAGCATAAAAAATCTGCATTTTTTTCCCAACAGTAATATTTCCTCCAGAAACAAATCCCCAAAGCATTAAACCTACAAAAATTATAACTAAACCTACAGTCATAAAAAGGATCATATTAGCAACAATTATTTTAGGGAAAACAGCCCCCACAAAAATAAGTCCAATAACTAATGAAACCAAGGCATTCAATTGTTTTTTTTCCTCTCCAAAAATATTAGCTTTTTCTAAAATAGCAAAACAAATAAAAAATATTAATAAGAAGGGATATAAAAAATCAGTTAATAATGAAGATTGTAATATTGTTGCCATTTTATCTTATTCTATTATCTCAAAATTACTTTAAATATATTTCCATAAGGAGGTATTTATTTCAATTTCATATACCAATTCATTCCACCTTTAAATGGATTCCAACCAAGCACAAGTGCAATCGCGAGAGCAATGAAAATTACAAAGAGTGTATTTGTCCAAAATCCCCCACTCCAAGAAGAATCAAATAAGAATAAGAAAACCTTTTGTAATCCATTAACAAATCCTTCAGCAATCCCTGTTGCCCACAAAACACCAAAAAACAAACCAAGCCCAATCAACCAAACAAAAAGTTTGTGAATTTTTGTTCCCCCTTCACTTGCAAAACCACTTCCTTGAGAAACAAAATTCCAAAGGAGAATAGCAACAAAAATCACAACCATTCCAACAGTCATGAACTGTACCAAATTAGCCGCAATAATTTTAGGAAAAACAGCTCCAACAAACACAAGACCAATTACTAAAGATAGCATTGCATTCAATTGTTTCTTATCGGAACCCAAAATAGATGTCTTCTCTAAAATACCAAAACAAATAAAGAAAATTAATAAAAAGGGATATAAAAAATCAGTTAATAATGAAGATTGTAATATTGTGGACATTCTTAGATCAATTCAGTTGCGCTTTCTTCCAAATCTGGATGTTCTTGACTTGGTAAAGCAGCTTTATTTATAATAAAAATATCTCCTACTGCTTTAACAAATTGGTGTGGAATGATAACTCCCCTCGCTCCTCCAAGAAGCCCAGTTAAATGGCCGCCAATTCTTATTCTCCAACCATCAACTTTATTTTCAAATAAATTGGCTTCTTCGATTTCTCCAAAATAATCTCCAAAATCTGTATAAACCTTGGTTCCGATCACATCTGTTATTTTCACTACTTTCATAAAAGAAAATATGTTATTTTATTTAAATAGTTTTCCATACTAAAAGAATAAAATCAAAAATCCAACAAACCAAATCTATTCTTCATCCCAACAAGTTTTATAAAAAAATTAAACCAATAAATAATATGTTAAACAAAAAAGAAATCACAATTATCTTAAGCATCACATTAACCTTGGGAATTATAGTTTCATTAATTGAAAGTTGGGAAATTTTTGGAATGACTTGTTTAGCTATTTTTGGAGTGATTGGAATTAACGTTTTAGCTAAAAAAATAGCAGGACACATATTAGACACAGACGTTGAAATTAAAATGTGGGAATGGCGAAGGTTCGGTTACAAGCCCCACCACAAATTTACGGGAATGATTCCCTTTGGAATAATAATTCCGCTACTTATTAAATTTGTTTCAGTTGGTTTAGTAAACTGGATGGCTTGTTTAACTTTTGAAGTTGAAGGAAAATCATATAAGGCAGCCAAAAGATATGGGTTATATTCATTCTCAGAAGTAACTGAAAAAGAAATGGGCTGGATTGCTTCAACTGGAATTTGGGCAAACTTAATTATCGCTCTTGCGGCCTATTTATTGGGAGCACCAGTTTTTGCTAAATTAAATATTCTTTACGCATTCTTCAACCTAATTCCAATCTCAGATTTAGATGGAGCAAAAATCTTTTTCGGAAACATTCCTAATTGGGCCTTCATAACGATCATTACCACTCTTGCAACAATTGCAACAATAATTGCAATTTAGTTCTAAAAATTTATAATCTATACAAAATTCAAATAATAATGGAATTCCTACAAAACATAAGTCCAAGAAAATATCAAGAAGAAATATCAAAAACTTGTTTTGAAAAAAATACTTTGGTGGTTCTACCAACTGGGCTTGGAAAAACTTTGATTGCCTTAATAGTTGCAATTGAAAGAATAAAAAAATTCCCCTTAGAAAAAATTTTAATTTTGGCACCAACAAAACCCCTCGCAGAACAACATCTCGAATATTTTAAAAAAAATCTCCCAGATCTTTTTGCAGATATTGAATTGTTTACTGGAACTGTAAAACCAGAAAAAAGAAAAAAAATATGGGAAACAGCTAACATCATATTTTCAACTCCACAATGCATTACAAATGATATACAAAAAAAATTATACAATTTAGAAAATGTATCTTTATTAATAGAAGACGAAGCTCACCGTTGTGTGAAAAATTATGATTATAATTTTATTGCCAAAGAATACATGAAAAAATCAAAACACCCCAGATTAATTGGTCTCACAGCTTCTCCGGGGAGTGACGGTCAAAAAATAAGGGAAATTTGTCAAAATCTTTCTATAGAAAAAGTTGAATTGAGAACACGAGATTCAGAAGATGTTAAAGAATATTTACAAGAACTTGAATTTGAAAAAAAAGAACTTGAATTGCCTAGTGAATTTATTGAAATTCATTCAATTCTAAAAAACATTTATACTTCCTACACGAACGAATTGAGAGAGAAAAATTTCCTATATGGTACAGATAACAAAATAACTCTTCTTTTACTTCAAAAAAAAATAGCAGATCAAATAAATAGAAATTATCATACTCCTCAAAGCTACAGGGCAATGTCTTCTTGTGCACAAGCAATAAAAATTTCGCATGCAATGGAATTATTAGAAACACAAACTCTTGAATCTTTTCATAAATATATGAAAAATTTATATAATCAAGCAGAAAAAAAACAATCACGGGGGGTTGTTCGCTTAGTTTCAAAAAGAGAATTTAATGTGGCCTTTGCTTTATCAAATAAATTATTAATTAACGGGAAAGAACACCCAAAAGTGGAAGAAATAATAAGAATTGTCCGAGATGAAAAAAATAATAATCCCGATACAAAAATAATTGTTTTTACTCAATTTAGAGAAACAGCAACAATTATTTCGAGAAATTTAAATAAATTGGCTGGGATTGAATCAAAGATTTTTGTTGGCCAAGCAAAAAAAGAAGGGGAAGGGCTCTCACAAAAAGATCAAAAGAAAATAATTGATGAATTTCGAGAAAGAAAAATTAATATTTTATGTGCTACTTGCATTGCAGAAGAAGGTTTAGATATACCTGAGGTAAGTTCAGTTATTTTCTATGAGCCAGTTTCTTCAGCTATTCGTTCAATTCAAAGAAGAGGAAGAACAGCAAGACTTTCTAAAGGAAAACTTATTATGTTAATTACAAAAGGTACAAAAGACGAATATTCTTACTACGCTTCCATTTCAAGAGAGAGAAAAATGGCAACACAAATTGGAAAAATAAAAGAAGAATTACAACTAAAAGGAACTTTGAAAGAAAAAGAAATTCAGAAGAAGTTATTTTAAATTTTAGACAAAATGTAATCTACTCTTTTTTGAATAGAATTTTTTGGAACTTCAATTAAATTATAATTAAATAAATTATATGCTTTAATAATTAAATTATAATTATTTTTTACTTCAAAAAAACTCCAAGGTCGAGTAGAAGTTTTTTCATAAATTTTTTCCCAAGGGGGAAGCAAAAACACTTTTTCATATCCATATTTTTTACAAGCCCCACCATAATTATCCGAAAGGGGAAGATCATCTTGCATAAAAAAGGCCACTTCATCTGGAAACCCCCGATCAAAAAAAACTATTTCATCCGAAGATAAATTTTCGTGGTTTTGAACCAAAAGTGGAAAAACCATTTTTTGAAAACCAATTCGATTAAGCCAAGGAAGATTTTTACTTTCCTTTTCTTGAAGTTCCCTAATAAAAGATTCAGCAACTTCTTCAACAATAAAAAATCCTCTTTTCTTCAATTCATTAATTATGGCTGTTTTTCCAGAACCAATTGCTCCAGTAATTACATATTTTTTATCTTTAATAAACATAAAATAATTAGAAAAAAATTATTTAAATAACATTCTAAAATAAAAATTATATTTTCAAAAACAAGAAAATTACTTTTCCATATATTTTTGATAAGCATTTATATCAAATACCTTAATTACTTCACGAAAATCTTCTTTGCCTGGTTTTTGTTTTATAACATAATTGCTTGCTTCATTCAATTCTTTAACACCATTAAATGAAATAGAAAGTCCGACTTCTCTAGCAAGTAAAACATCATTGGGCCCATCACCAATGAAAGCACATTGATTGGCAGAAATTCCTTCATTTTTCAAATGTTCTTTCAAAAAATTAACTTTGCCTTCATAATCAGCATTATTTAAATTCCAATGTCTAAGTTTCCCATCTTCATTCCAAAAATATTCACACCCAGCCAAAGCATAATCAATCATTAAATCACTTTGAGCTTTATCTGCTTGAGCCTTAAAACCACCAGAAATTAATGCCGTTTTATATCCTTTTTTATTAAAAAAATCAAAAGTTTCTTTAACTCCAGGCCAATAATCTACATTCATCGCTTCATCAAAAGTTTTTTTTTCAAGCCCAAACATTTTATGAATCATAACTGTTGCATCCATCCACTGGGAATAACTTTTATATCCTCCCCTGTTCCAGATCTCTTTTGTTAGCTCCTCTTGAGCCTTAGCGTCTGAACCCAAAGTATCTGCAATGTATGTCCAAGAACTTGGAGCAATCCCATGAGTAGATTTAACTACTTTTTGAAAAATTGTTCCTTCCATGTCTAAAAAGACCATTTTTATATTTGATTCCAAAGCCATAACAAAAAAACAACTTTTTTCTTTATATAAAACTCTAAAGTCAAAAATATAGTTTCAAGAACAAGCTTCCTTTATAACAAAACAGAATTTTCTTTATCATGAAAATAACATTGGGTGGAATGCCTGGGGCAGGAAAAACCACAATTGCAAAAATTCTTGCAAAAGAACTAAATTTAAAATTAGAAAATAGGAGTTTTGCAAGAATTCTATCTGAAAAAAGAAACATTACAATCAACAAATTGATGGAACAAGCAAAAACTGACTCACAAATTCACAAAGATATTGATAAAGAAATAATTAAATATGGCAAAAAAAATGAGAATTTCATTATTTCAAGTTGGTTAGCATATAATTTTATTCCAGATTCTTTCAAAATATTCCTAGACATTTCATCAAAAATCGGAGCAAAAAGAATTTATAAAAACCAACGTCCAGAAGAAATAAAATATTTTTCTCTAAAAGAAACTAAAGAAAAAACAAAAAAAAGATTATTTGATGCAAAAAAAGGTTTTGAAAAAGCATATGAAATTAATTTTTTAAAAAAATCAAATTATGATTTTGCAGTTGACACAACAAAAAAATCAAAAAGACAAGTAATAAAAGTAATTCTCAAAGAAATGACAAAAAGAAATTTAATCTGAATTTTTATCCTTTTCTCTCAATACAAAACTTAAACTTTTTTCAACTTTCCCTTTTATGATTAATGACATTTTTGCATCAAAGAAAAAAACCATTTCCAAGCCCATTCCAAAAGAAAAAATAATAATTGATTACCGTGAGAAAAATTCTTTAGTTCCAGCAGAATTAATAAATAAAAATTTTCAAATTGAACTCAAAGAATTGAAAGTCGGAGATTATCTTGTTAAAGATACAATAATTGAAAGAAAAACAACAACAGACTTTATTCAATCAATTATCAATAAAAGAATCTTTAATCAATTAAAAGAAATAAAGCAATATCCAAATTATCTTTTAATTGTCGAGGGTAAATTCAAAGAAACAAAGATGCATCCAAATGCGATAAGGGGATTCATTCTCTCCACAACTCTAAGAAATAAAATTCCGATAATTTTTACAAAAGATGAAGAAGAAACTGCAACATATATTTCTCTTCTAGCAAAAAAACAAACTAGAGAAATTTCCCTGAATCCTTCTAAAAATAATTTATCTCCCAAAGAACAAATTCAATATATTTTAGAATCATTTCCAAATATCGGGCCGGTTACAGCAAAAAAATTATTAAAACAATTTGGAAATCTGAAGATAATTTTTAATTCCACCGAAGAAGAATTGATTCCTTTTCTCGGGAAAAATTCCTACAAATTTCAAGAAATATTAAAAAGAAAATAAAAAAATAAAAATAAAGTTTCTTTTTAGTTAAGATTGTTTTCAACCGTTTCGATCGATTCAATTGCATTACTATTACAAGGATTTTCACTTCTGTAAAGTTTTCCAGATGAATCTAAACAAGCATAAGCATTTCCTGTTCCTACAAGATTAGTAAAATATATTCCATTATTGGGATTCTCGCTATGGGTATAAATTTTAATATTATCTCCTGCCAAATAAAGTGTAGCATCATCATCTTGGTTTGCAGTATTAATATTAACGCCACCACCAGAATAAATATGCAATGAATTATCTGCTTGAAGATCCATATTTCCCTGAGAGCTTTGGAAAATATGATTAGCTTGAAGGGTAATTTTTGAATCGTTTTGTCCAGGATTAGCAATTAATTTTATAATCTTACCTTTAATCTTAAGTTCTTCTACTAAAGGATTGTTAATCGTATTTACTTCAAAACCTTCTTCAAAACTAACTTTATCAACAAAATTAATTTTTTGTCCACTAAAAAGCTCATGAATTTTATCCACATAAATATCCCTTACCTTAATTTGGTTCGTTGAAGTTAGTCCAACATCTGAATATTCTAAATCTCCTCCATTTGGGATAGATGCACAAACACAAGTCAAATCTCTTCCTGCCTCAGAAAACCCACATCTTACAAAACTCTTTGCATAAGAACTAAAATCTGCAACTCCAAATTCTGATAGAATGCATGTGCCAGAAGGTCCTGATTGTCCCCAGAGAGACGGATTTTCACAGATATCATTACAAGATTGTCCTTCGTCTAAAGTTCCACCATAATATTTTGCATTATTAAACATATCTAAAATTCCTAAATAATTTATAGTTGAAATAGGATAAATAGAATTTTTTTCTATTCCTCCATCCAATTCACCTTCCAGCTCTTTTTCAGATTCCTTCACTTTCAAATCAAGCTTATATTCATTCCTAAACAACCAGGGAGCCTTAACATTATTAACTTCTACTTCAGCACCGTTAACAACAACAACATCCCCTTCTTCAACAGCTTCAAAAGTTTCACCATTAATTTCCAAATTCATGGTTCCATCGTCTTGTTGTTGAATTTCTACAGAATAATCTTTTTCTTGAAAAGAAAAACTTTTCTGTTCTTTTTCAGAAACAGAAACAGCCATTCCTGAAATCGCAGCTGCTGCAAATCCTAAAATTAAACTTAATATAATTTTTTTCATAATTTATTTTTCCTCCTTTCCAT
>CAZGQV010000001.1:0-8727 GCA_964527365.1 Candidatus Woesearchaeota archaeon | reverse complement strand
CCTAAAATTAAACTTAATATAATTTTTTTCATAATTTATTTTTCCTCCTTTCCATATTATATATAATAATGCCAAAATATCAAGAATTCCGACTTTAAAAAAATTTGTATGTTATTTTAAAATTTCACAAAAACTGCTTAACTATTCTTCGGCCCAACTCAACAGTTTTATTTCCTTCGTCTTTCGAAGGATTTATCTCAACCAAATCAACAGCTCGCAAGTTTTTCATCTTACTTATTCGTCGAAGAATATACAAAAATTCTTTAGAACTAACTCCTCCTGGTTCACAATAACCCGTTCCGGGAGCATAAGCAGGATCAACAAAATCAATATCAATTGATACATAAACATCTTTTCCATATCCAAATTCCATAATGGCATCTGTCTTCGCTTCTAAATCAAACATCAGCTCTTCAATAGAAATACTCCTAATTTTTTCTCCCATAAATTTTTTTTCAGCAGGATCAATATTTCTAACTCCAACGAGCAAAATATTTTTAATAGGAAAACCATATTCAATTAATGCTCTAAGCCATTCTTCATGAGTCGGAATTTTTTTGTCAACTGGCTCCATCAAATCAGGATGGGCATCAAAAATTATCAGACAAGGTTCTTTCCCTTCATTTTCTGTATAATTGAAAAATGCACGGGTCAAAGGAAAACTAGACGAATGATCTCCACCCACAAACAAGAGTTTCTCTTTAAAACTTTCAAAAACTTTTTTATAAATTAATTCATTGATCTCAATTAAATCTCTCTCTCCAAAATATATTTCTTCTGAATCAATATTTTTCAAAATCTTTTTCGGAGCTTCTTCTACTCCTTTTGTTTTATTTAATCCATTAACCAATGGAATTTCAATTATTTTCATAAAATAGAATAAAAATAGAACTTTTTAAGATTATTTATCTTCAGGTACCAAAGCTAAAAAACTATAATTTCCTTCCGTAACTTTAGAAGCTAATTTTTTTACATCAGTCAACTTAACTCCAGAAATATTTTTTTCAAATTCATAAAATTTATGAGCATTTCCTTCAACTTCATGCAACAATAAATTAGTCATCTGAACTTGAGAATCCTCCATAGAAATTTGGTAATTCCCCAAAAGTTGTTCTTTTACTTGTTTTAATTCTTTAGAATCAATATTTTTTGCAGCTTTTTTGAATTCATCCAAAATAATTTTTTTCACAACCAAAACATTTTTTTTCGTTGTTCCAACATAAATAATTGCATATGAATAATCTTTAGCAATACTAACATCCCCCTTTACAGCATATGCAAGATTTCTCTTTTCACGAATTTCAGAAAATAATCTTGAAGACATTCCTCCCGCCATCAAAGTCATTAAAATTTCAGCTGAGTGGGCTCGGGGATCTTCTGCTAAAGGAATATGAAATGCAAAAATTAAATTTGCTTGATCAATACCTTTTCGTTTTTCAACTAAACTTTCATTTTTCTTCTTAATTTTATAAGAAGTTACTTTTTTCTTTTCTTCTCCAAAATTTTCTTCTGCAAATTTAACTAATTTTTCAAAATCATAATTTCCAACCACACATAAAATCATGTTACCCGGAACATATGCTTCTTTGAACTTTTTCAAAATTTTTTCTCTGTCAATTCTCCTCATTGTTTCATATGTTCCAATCAAATCACTTCCAAAAGGCTCTTCATACAAAAATCCATGAATTTTATCCTGCACATATCCTCGAGGATTGTCTCTCCTCATTTTTATTTCTTCAAAAATTACCTTTCTTTCTTTTTCTAATTCTTCTAGAGAAAATAAAGGATTTTTTACAATATCTGTTAAAACATTTAATCCAACATCTGCATGTTGATTTGGCATTTTACACCAAAAGGCTGTTAATTCTTCAGAAGTAAACCCATTTAATTCACCACCATTTTTTTCAATTTCCTCAGCTATTTGAAATGCATTTCTGCTAGGGGTTCCTTTATATAACATATGTTCAATATAATGGCTAATTCCCTTTTCCTCTTTTGTTTCATTGATTCCCCCTTGACGAACAGCGATGGCACAACTAACAACCGGAATATCTCTTTTTTCAAAAATAATTGTAAATCCACTCTTCAAAACTTTCCTCTTAAAATTCTTTTCCATCTTTAAAAAAACCAAATTAATTATATAAACATACTGGTATCAAAGTAAAAGATATCCCAAAAAAATCAAACCTAAAAAAACAACTCCAATAATAATCCAATCAATAATTTTCTCTTTTTTGTCTTGTTTCTCAAGTTCTTTTTTCTCTCCAGGTTCCAATTTTTTAGATTTGAATTCAAATTGTTTTTGTTTTTCAAAAAGCTCCTTTTCTTTTGGACTTTGTTCAATTGAATCTTCAACCATGGTGCTCTTTCCTTCTATTTCATCCGGCAAAGTTAAATCCTCTTGAATATTTTTTTTCATAATTAATATAGAAAAAAAGAGATTATAAATCTATTTTTTAGAAAAAAGAACATAATGTTCTACTCCAAAATCAAATTCATTAATTATAAAAAATTCCTTTTGTAAAAAATCTTTCAACCATTTTCTCTCTACATGAAATTTCTTTTTTGAAACTAAACTTTTTGTTGCCCAACTAACAACACCTCTTTCAAAAAAAGGCATTAACTCCAACAAAACTTTTTTAGAATAATCTCTTTTAAGCATTTCTAAACTGTCAAGTATCTTAAAGAAAAAAGCAATTCGGGAACTTTTAGTTTCAGAGATGATTTTTTTAACTTTTTCCAAATCAAATAAACTTGCCTTAACACAATTAGCATCAAAAATTTTATTTTTCTTAAAATAATTATTTTGTAAATCAACCAATTGTCCAACAGGCTCAATTCCTAAATATTTGGCATCAAATCCTATTTTATTGAAATATTCATAACTAAATCCATTAATTCCACACCCAAAATCAATAATTGTGCAACCTTTTTTCATTCCAATTAAACATTTCTTGTAAACATCTTCATAAAATCCCATTCTCTCTTTTGTAGAAATGTGTTTTTTTAAAAACCAAGCAGAATCTTTATCCTTAATTGTGAGAAGCCTTCCAGAAACAAAGGCTGTATACATTTTCCTAAGCAAATCTCTCGTTTTTTTAATTTTCTCTTCCACCAATAAATCTTTTTTGTCAAATTGTGAATAAACTAATTCGACATCTTTTCTAGGTAAATCGCTAAATTCTTTCTTTAACATAATTTTATCAATTATTTCTTTCTTATTCAATTCTATTCTTTGTGCCATCAAGTTTTTAAGTAAAAATAGATTTAAATCTTTATGCCAATCAATGTAAATGATCCAGAATATGTCTCTGCAGAAAAAGCATACTATGAAGCCAATACTCTAGAAGAACAATTAATAGCTTTGAAAAAGATGATTTCCCATATGCCAGGACATAAAGGTGCAGAGAACCTTCGACAACAATTAACAACAAAGAGAAAAAAATTAGAAGCAACAATTGACAAAAAGAAAAAATCTGGAAAAGGAACAAAAGGAGGAATAAGAAAAGGAGACATGCAAGCAATTATGGTTGGAAAAACAAATTCAGGAAAATCCACTCTTCTAAAACTTTTAACAAATGCTGAACCAAAAATAACTAGAACAAAATTTACAACAAACGAAGCAATTATTGGAATGATGCCTTATTTGAATACACAAATACAACTAATTGAAATTCCAGCAATTGAAGGAGAATATTTTGATAAGTCTTTAGCACACACAGCAGACACAGTAATAATTTTAATAGAAAAATTTGAAGATATTGAAAAAATTGAACAACAACTAAAGATGACAACAGGGAAGAGGATAATTGTACTAAATAAATCAGATAAATTAAAATCAACTGAAAAAAGAAAAATAAAGGCAAGATTACAAAGTAAAAAATACAACTTTGAAATAATTTCTTGTATACCTTTTTGGTCAGATAACAATATAGAAGAATTAAAGAAAAAAATATTTTCTTCTTTTGATATAATTAGAATTCGTACAAAAGAACCGAAAAAAGAAAAATCACTCAACCCAGTAATTATGAAACCAAATTCTACTGTAAAAGACATCGCCGAAAAAATACTAAAAGGATTTTCTAAAAAAATTAAAAAAACAAAAATCTGGGGACCTTCCTCAAAATTTAGTGGACAAATTGTTGGATTAAATCATGTCTTAAAAGATTTAGATACTGTTGAGTTTACAACTAAGTAAGATTACTCAAAACCGGGATAAGCTTCTTTATGTAATTTAGAAAGTTCTTTATTATCCCTAAAATTGACCAAGAGTTCGTTTAACTCATTTGCAACCCCTATTTTCAAATCCATAGGATGTAAAGATTTGGAAACAAATGCTTTTTCCAATTCCATATAAGAATTAAATTCTAAATTTCCCCCATATTTTTCATTTCTTTCAATAACAAATTTGTTTTTAATTCCAAAAATCAAATATTTAGATAATGCCATTAATCCATTATTGGGATCTCCTTCAATACAATCTGCTTTATTTATTCTTTTTTGAACTATTTTATTTTTGTCCATTAAATCAATTTTTGTTGATTTAATACTTGAACTCATTTTCTCGCCCACCAATCCCCGAATCATTGGATTCATGATTTCAATTCTTGGTTTGTAACCTAGCTTGGGTAAAATTTCCCTCGCCAAAACCATAATTTTTCTTTGATCTATTCCCCCAAATTGCATATCAACATTCAAATATTCTTCATCTAATACTTGTACTAAGGGATAAATAAGTCCAGACAATCTTGGGCTATCTCCCAATTTTACAACTTCACTAGCAGCTTTTTTTGCATCATGGGCACTTACAATAGTAGAAAGTTTCAATAAATCCATATAAAATTCTTTCGTAGTTTGGATATCACTCCCCAAAATAAATTCCAAATTATCCACAGATACACCAAGAGTCTCAAGCATCGTGGCTGTTGCTTTCTTATAATATGCTGTCCTTTTTTCTAATTCTTCCCAAGGAACAGAATCTAATGCTGCATGCACATCAGCAAGTAATATTTTAACTTTAATTCCTGCTTTCAAAAAATCAGCAATTTTCATCATGGGAAAAAAATATGCAATGGAAATACTTCCAGTGGGCATTGTTCCCCAATAAAGAGAAACTTCTTTTTTTCCAGAAATCAATTTTTTCAAATCCTCTTCGCCAAGTATCTCTTGGATATTCCTTTTAATTAATTCCATTTTCTCTTCAACATTCATAATTAAACTTTCTCAAAAGAACTTATTAAATATTTCTATATATAAAAAGAACCAGGGAAAATCCCTGGTCCACCTCTCTTACCCAAAAATCTTTTCATTACGAAAAAAAATATAATCAACTTACAATAATTCTAACTTTTTTATTCAAATGTTGTTTAGGTAAAACAACATGGCTTCCATTTCCAAAAACTTTTACTTCTCTTTCTAAAACCTGTTCAGGAACATCCAATTCTCTCATCAAATCATTTATTTTTTTTATTTGATTTACCAAAACTTCAACTTTATTTGTTGTCATATATACAAATATATATACTTACTTATAAACTTTTCGAAAATTAACTAAAAATTAGGACCCCTAATAAATTAAAATAAAACTTTATAAGAAAAAAATACCTTCGATAACTACTTACTTCGGTAGGTTTGTTAACTTTAGGGTTAACAAGATTAATCTTCGGATTAATCAGGTGTTAATCTTCGGATTGACTTCCATGTTTCTCTTCACAGAGAAACAAAAAAAGATTGTCATTTATGACAATCGATTTAGTTATTTATAACTAAATCGCGTTGACTTCGGTCAACAGAATTAACCTTCGGGTTTATTCAGGGGACAAGGATTTATTTTTGTCCCCCTTCTTTTTTAAAAAAATTAAGAACTATTTCCAAAAATAGTATACATAGATCCCCCCATCTGAGAAAATTTATCTAAAAGTAAAGCTTGATTCTCTTCAATACTTTGATTTAGTCTTCCTTCAACACCTTCCATCCTTGAAGACAAGTTAATCAAATTTCGCTGTAGGAGCTCCTGTGTCGTCAAAAAATCCCCCATTATCCTTTGATACTGGCTTTGCTGTGCAGCAAAGATCTCAGCAACCATATTCAATCCCGTAGATACATGAAAAGAGGAAGAAATAAACAAAAGACTTCCCCCAACATTACAATTAATATGTTCTTCATAAATTCCTGGAGCTTCGGGAGTTGTAAAATAAATATAATAATTACCAGGAACAGATGTGGGAATCATTTCTCTATCAATAATAAAAAAAGTTTTATCTGGGTACAATAAAGAAACTATGCAATTAGCATTATCTAACGGCCTGTTTTTTGTATCATGTAACCTAACAATCACTTGACCCTCTTCTCCACTAATATATTCTGTACCCGAAACCATAGAAATAGCTGAATTAACTTTAATAAAAATGAAATATACTAAAAAAACCAATACCGCAATAGCTAAAAAAACAAAAATTAATTTTTTATTTTTCTCTAAAAAATTTTTTGAATTTCTTCCATATGATTCCATTTTAAAAAACCTTCAAAAAAATAAAACAAATTAAAAAAAAACTAAGAAATGATGTTCGCCCTAATTTCGCCTTGGATTTCATCTAAAATTTCGTGAGTTGTTGCATTAATTTCTTCATTCTGATCTTGAATTACATTAAGCGCAACTAAAATATTATCAATTCTATTTGAAATACTTCCACTCAAATATTGCCAAGTTGTATACGTTGTTTGATTTAGCTCATCAAATTGAGCTTCTTGTTCTGTTCTCATATTTTCAATTGCTACTTCAATATTATAAATCTCTTGGCATAAAACACTCGAATTAGTAACTGATTCTCCACAGAAAGCTAAAACTTTATCTAAATCAGAATCAAGAGAACTAAATCTATTCTCAACTTCCACCATATCCTCTTTATTCATAGCATTATTAACAATCCATTGTGTGTCAGTATAAACATCTGCCACAGAAGACATAATTGAATTATATTGTTGGGTCATCAAAGCTTCCAATTCAGGTTGCATAGTTCCAATTAACAATCCACTAATACTCGCATTAACAGCTGTTAATTGGGTTGTGATTGTGTTTTCAGTCCCAATTAAACTATTTGTTAAATTAATTTCAACATTAGTCAAAGAAGTGTCCAAAGTAGCTTCAGTACTGTCAATACCCGAAAGAACATTTGTTTCAACATCATTCATTAAATTAGTAAGAGATGTTTCAGCAGAATCAACATTTGTATTAATACTCTCGCCAGTCGATTCAACAATTCCAGTAATTGAAACATTCACTGCACTTAATTCTGCCATAACTATTGCAATTTGTTGTTCAATCTTATCTTCAAGTTGTGGTTGAAGTTTATTATTAATTAAATCTGAAATACTTCCATTAACATCTGATAATTCTAAAAGAACAGCAGCTTCAGTATCAGCAATTTCCCCTGAAAGAGTTACTTTTACATTTGTTAAAGCAGTATCTAAATTAGATTCAGTACTGTCAATACCTGAAAGAACATTTGTTTCAACATCATTCATTAAATTAGTAAGAGATGTTTCAGCAGAATCAACATTTGTATTAATACTCTCGCCAGTCGATTCAACAATTCCAGTAATTGAAACATTCACTGCACTTAATTCTGCCATAACTATTGCAATTTGTTGTTCAATCTTATCTTCAAGTTGTGGTTGAAGTTTATTATTAATTAAATCTGAAATACTTCCATTAACATCTGATAATTCTAAAAGGACAGCAGCTTCAGTATCAGCAATATCTCCAGCCAATGTAACTTCAACATTAGTTAACTGTGTAGATAAATCGGCTTTTGTAGAATTAATATCATTTGTTATTTATAACTCAATTGCATTCATTAAATTAGTAAGAGATGTTTCAGTTGAATTCAAATTCACATTTATTTCTTCACCTGTCTCTTCAACCTTGGCATGTAAAGTTAAATTTACATTACTTAGCTCATCCCTTGCAAAATTAAGATTATTTGAAATTGTGTTTACTTCTTCTAAAGCAGGATTTAAGTGAAACGATTGAGAAGATTTAATGATAGTTGGACCCTTCATACAAGTCACTTCTTGTTCATATGTTCCAAGGGGTTCTCCCATCAATGAATCTGTTTTATACCAATTCCCAGCAATATTAGATTGTAACATATCAAGATTATTAACAAAAATTGTTTTATCTGGATATAAAATTGTAACTTTACAAGAATCTACATTGTAGGCATTTCCTCTATAATCTGCCAATCTAACAATTGTCGAAGCGGAATCATTATTCCAATATTCTGTATGTGATACCCATTGCATTGATACATCATCAGTAATTTTTTTCCCAGTAAAATAAGCACTAGCAAAACCCACACAAAGTAACACAATAAAAGCTAAAGCAAAAAGCTTAATTCTATGTTTCCTTAAAAATTTTTTTGATAACCTCATTTTTTCACCTGAAAAGAAATATTGAAAAACTTATTTAAACATATACCTCATTTGAAGAACATATTCTAAAATCCTTTTTTTTAAATATATCTTAAAAAATATATTTTGAAAAAGAACATATCTAAAAATTATCCAAAAAAAATTCTAAACAATATAATCAAGAAAAGATAATTTAATTTATGTTAATTGAAATATTTTTATTTTTAGTAATAGGTATTTTTTTAGGAACAATAACTGGACTAATTCCAGGAATACACATTAATTTAATTGGGGCCTTATTAATTTCATTAGCAA